>CAKQIY010000004.1 GCA_934247115.1 uncultured Coprococcus sp. | reverse complement strand
GGCTTGCACGGCATACAGAAATAGCGGATGAGGTCTTTGCCTTCCGACATCTTTTTCTTATCAAGGTTCAGTGCTTCGCCCACGCCTTCCAGTGACAGCGGGAGTGACAGCATGGATGCCTGAACTGCCGTGCATCTCCATCCTTCCGGCTTTAAGGAAAGCCCGAAGAATCGGTTGATACAGTTACGTTCAAAAGCAGTATTGAATGCTGTTTTTATCACGGAATCATCCATAAGGCATTCCATGATGTCATCCGGCATCGTCTGCCCGGATGCAAGGTCAATAATCCTTGTCGGTTCATCATTCAGACTGTATGCAAACAAAAGGATCTCGAACTGCTCCGATGCTGCATATCTATGTACCCCGCAGTCCGGGAGCGATACATCTGAGTAAGTTTCAATATCAATTGCAAGCGTGTCCATAAGCCTGTCCCTCCGCTCTCTTCTTTATTCTGTTAATCCCTGTCCTTGCTGCCGCCATATTGCCGGACTTCATCTGTCCCTTGATGGTGCGGTATGTGTTATACGGGATATACTTCTTTATGCTGTTAAGCTCTTTCATCAGTTCTTCCATGAAATAACCTCTCCTTTATATACACGGACGGTGGAAACCACCGCCCGGTTTAATACTGCCGTTATGCTCCTATGCGAGGAAATCATCCTCTGCATCCACTGCCTCGAACTCATCCTTGGCATTGGCTCTGGAACCGAGAGGCTCTCCGTCCCTTAACTTCTGCACATTTCCAAGTCCTGCTGCGATACCCTTATTTCCGTTGCTGTTGTAAGCATAGAAAGTAATGGATACCCTTCCGTAGCAGCCGGAATATACCTCGCTCTGGTCAAGGATTGGCTGTACCTGTCTGTCCACGATCTGAGGGGCCTGCTTGCTGTTGGCGTTCAGGAACATGCTGTCCGCATACGCCTCGTCTTCAGGTCTGTCGATGTCACCGTCTCTGAGCGGAGTCTTCAGGTTCGCCGGGATCTTGCCGCCCCACTTGCCTTTTCCCTCATCCTTAGCGATTTCGATTGCCTTCTTGATCTTGGCGATGGTTTCCTTATCATTCTTGTCGATGATGCAGGATACGGAATACTTCGGCTCGCTTCCGTTGATGGAATCCGGCTCCCACAGGTGTGCATAGCTGAGTCTGCAAGGTACGATTACTTTTGTTAGATTTACTGCTGTCATAGATTATTCCTCCTTAAAATCCGCTTCTGCGGTTGCTGTTTTAACTGCTTCTCTTTTATCTGAATCCGGCACCAGTGTGACCTTGCCGTCAGGCTTGTACACCAGTGAACCAAGGATCTCATTAAATTTCTTTTTGCCCATCAGCCTTTCCATCTCGGTAATGCCGATCAGGCTCTTTTTATAGATGTCCGTGTATCCGGCTTTCTGTGCTGCCTCTGCCACTTCATCTTCATCCGTATATTTACGGTTGCTTCTTCCAAGGACCAATTTATAGCCCGGCCATTCTTTATGGTTAACTACCGCTTCATTCTGAGCATAGGTGTAAACCTCCTCTGCCCATTTCTTCAGCGCATCTGCCTTGGAAAGGACTTCTGCAATTTCCTCATCCGACATAAGGGCCGGCTCGGCAAATTCCATCTGGGCAAGTTTTAAATATTCCTCTGCCCTTGCACGGCACGTAAATCTTGCCTTGCAGAATCGGCAGTGATCTCCGGCTTTAAACTCTCCTTCACCTGAAAGAGCCTTTGCTGCTCCTGGTTCAAGAACGTCCTTTCCCCATGCAAGCAGTTCCCCGGCTGATATCTCCCAGGTGGAGAAATGCTCGATCCTCGGCTGGACGATGGTAAGTTCCACCGTGTCGATTTCATATAAGAAACCGAGCATGTCCAAGACTCCCAGTCCGTAGATCATAAGCTGGACATTCTGTTCTGCATCGACCACCACACCCTTGCCGAGTTTCAGATCGATAATATGGATCTTATGGGTATCGACCACCACCATATCTGCAGTACCGAAACATCCTTCGATTCTGTGTGCCAGGCTGACCTTCAGTTCCACTCCGATGAATGGTTCATCACAGTCCTTCCTTGCCTGTTCGATCTGGGTGATGTTATATTCCACGTAATCATCCACGGCTTCGAGCAGTTCATCCGAATAATAATCAGATACAGGTCTTTTAGTCCTTTTCTTCAGGTACTTATTGATGAGGTACTCTGCCATCGCATGCCCGGCACTCCCCTCTGCTGCGAAGGGAGATTCTTCGTCCGGGAACTGCTCCTCCAACAGTAACGATGGAGGGCATTCCAGACGTCTTTTACCGGACGATGGGGAGAACCTTGCATGTCCGCCCATTAGAGCACCTGCGCTTTCTCATACAGTTCCGGCAGTTTCTCATCAGGAACGTCTGACAGCTTCTGGAATCCGAACTGCTCGATCAGGTTCTTTACCTCCGAGGTCTTTCCTGATCTGGACTTGTCCGCAAGGAAAGCACGGACCGTCTTTCTGTCAACGGCTGTCTCCTTCGGTGCAGCTTCTTCCTTCGGTGTATCTGCCACAGGAGTTTCTTTCTTTTCAGCCTTCTTCACAGGCTTCTCCTCTTTCTTTGGTGTATCTTTCTGTGCTGCAACCATCTTTCTGATTCCGGCAGCAATCTGCTCGTAGCCCTCGGCCACTAATAACAATGCCTCACTCATGGCGTTCTCTCCTTTCAAATGCGTGCCAGCTTCACATCACCTGTATACACATCGATTTTGTTTACGCTGGACTTGTACTTCCCCCAGTCCATCAGAATATGGAACAGGTACTCCTTTACTACAGTTGCTCTCTTCTTTTTCTTTCCGGCAGTGACCATAAGGCGGTCACCCGGATACAGTCCGTAACGGACATTGACTGCTGACATGGCGGACCTCCTACTTCAACACCTTCAGATTTCTGATGATGCCCTTGTATCTGGCATCCGCACGTTCATCCACAGGAATGGTTCTGACATTCACGGGATTGAAATCTGTATCATAAAGCCTTACAGGCTTCCTTGTTTCTTTTGCATGGTCGAGTTCAAACTTCATGCCTTCCGTGATGTCGAAACCGAACACATACACCTCATCGCACATATCCATGAGTTCAAGACCCATTGCGATGCCTGTCATTCTCTCGTTTGGGATATTGTCATCGAGGAATGATGGGAAATAGAGATGTGGTACGATTGGAACGTCACCTGACATGGCAGTGATCCTTGCGTAGCTCACTGCATTCTTTTTGTTTTCCTCGACTCTGCCCCGATAAGGGCTGCAGATAAAAATTTTCTTTTTCATAATAAAATCATCCTTTCTCATTCGGCTCTCATGGCCGTGGGGTACTCGTCAATAATGTTCTACAAAGCAAAATCACGAAGAATACTGTTCATCACCTCAAGATCGTCACCCTGAAGGGTGCTTTGCAGCTTTTTGAGCAGTTCCTGCTGTTTCGGTTTCAGGTAATTGCGTCCGACATAATATCCGTCTGCCACTTTCACACCTCCACCGTATCTGCCACGAACTGTTTCGATTGGGTAAGCGAGAGACAGCTCTTCGATATCGCTTTTTATAGTCCGGACTGAAACGCCAAACTCGAATGCCAGGTTGTCGATCTTGTCCTGTCTTCTCTGACACAGAACCTTAAGAATCGCTTCCCTGCGTTCGCTTGGTGTCATGCTCTTCTTTGCCATCTCTCGCTCACCTCCTTCCTGTTCTCTTGCTTTGTGAGTTAAGAATAATTTTTAAAGGTGCAGACTTTTGGCACGATTAAAAATAATGTTCAAATTTTTTTCAGAAGCACCAAAACTTCATTTTTTATCCTCACTTACTTATTCTCCTTACCATTTCATTTATTTCGCAAAATATAATCATGCGAATGGAGAATATATAAGGGGACTTTTTTCTTTATTAACGATTTGTTCGCAGCAACATAAAAAATGATCTGCTTAATCAACCTAATAATTTCTGATCAATTTATCTTGATACCAAATTTAAAATAACCATTTGTGTTTCATAATTTGGCATGTATTTTCAGCCTCTTTGTAATGTAGAAACAACTCACAGTTTCAGAAATAATCTCAAAAAGGACAAAAAAAATAGAGCTGCTACGCAATCTTTCGATTGCAGTAACAACTCTGGCATATCGTATCTCATAAATTATGGATCAGGGCTCAGTAGCTTGTCTGTGCTTCTTCAATTTGTTTCATAACATCCGTCAATGCTATTATTTCAGGATTTTTATGTATCTTTGATTCCAAAAATATCTTTCCTTCATCGTCAATCAATGCATCAAACATTCTTGGCTTTGTGGGTTTGCTGCTGTTAAGATTTCTGATTTCGATTCTCTGCATCCGCATCACCTCCTATATGAACGGCAGCTCTATATCAGGTATGGTATCATCCCCTGAAGGTTCTGGTACTTTAAATGTCTTTGACAGAACCTTTTTATCTTTATTTAAATATGCATCAATAACGCTCCTTGCCTTGATATCAATATTTACATGTGATGCTAATACCTCAATCTGCTTATATAAGTCTTTCACGGCAGACCCAATCAGATTGCATGCCATAATCGTATTACATAACGGAACTACAGATTTATCAGGTGCTACGAGATAGATTTCGTAACATGCCTGTCCTTCTTCATTATTTTCATCCATATTAATCATACATGGAATGACGTATATATCACTTTCTGCATCTTCCAGTCTTGACCAATAAATATTTCCAGTTACCTGTATTACTTTTTCAGGATAAAACCTTGAAAAGAAACTAGCTTCTCTATAAATTCCGTTGCAATCCCTACTGTCGTCATCAGGACTCTGCAATGGATGTGGTTCTGGTCCAAATCCAGAATATATATCAGTCGGTGTATTGAGTTTCTGATTTGGTTCTCTATGCCAGTATAAATTTCCACATTTGGAATCATCAGCTACTTTTTTTATGAATTCCAGTACATATTTCTCTGTCGGCGTTACCTCATCTATATTAGCTGATATCAAAAAATCTATGCTGACTCCGAGCATCCTTGCTGCAGTTGCCACAAATTCCAATGTTGGCTCAGATGAATTATCCAGCTTTTCAAGTCTTGACATATATCCCAGACGAACACCTGCATCCTTTTCAATCATTCCTATCTTTACATCTGGGTTTACTTTTAACAGAGATCGAATATTATTAAAACATACATACTTATTAAAGGTTTTATATTTATCCAAGGTATCTGTGATGAACATTAGATACTTAGCTAAGCGGTCTCGCTGTCGTTTCTCATCCATTATTTTATCTTGTGAAACAATCTCAACTCCACATGACTCCATTGCTTTTTTTACTTCATCTGGATTCTTACTATCCTTTCCTTCCAGATTCATCTTCTGAATAACCTGTTCATAATCAGCACATTCTGAATTCTTATCCTCAACTGCAGATTCAATCCTCTCTTTGGCATCCATCAGTTCTTCTTTTGTGCAGTACCCTAGAGATACTTTATGTAACAAAAGTTGAATTTCTTTGTCATCCATGGTAATTTTCCTCCTTTTTGTATTTACACACAAATCATATCATCATTTGTATTTATTGTCAATATTCGCAAATATTTTTTATTTTTGTACCATTGTGCATAATAAGATAAAAAAAGCCTGACAAAGCAAAAGCATCTAACTTATTGCTTCGTCAGGCTTTGGTTGCTATGATTTTCATGCACCTATTCGCTCAGTACGAATCTCTTTATTATGTAATGATATCTGTATTATTTTTCTGCAGCACGGGCATTTTATCTGGATAGTACCTTCAGTATCAGGCATCACATCAAATAATCTGCCATTTTTGCAGCACGGACATGAAACTTTAAGAATCTGCTCTCCCATATGCTATCCCCCATTCTTATAGATAATCATACGGAGAACGAAATCCTGTTCTCTTCTGTACTTGTTTCTTAGGCATACTGCTTTCGGCATCTTCCTTTGAAGCAAAAAGCCTACTTGCCCTAAGTTGTATACCGCCTGATACATTTTCAGCAAATCGAACGGTATAAAAATCTCTACTTCTCTTTAGAATAAAAACTTCTCTGACAATGCGATTGCTCTCTACAATAAAAGCCTTATCGCCCACTTCCAGTTTGGTAACCACGTTATCGCCTCCATATAATAATTGAAGGCCAGCTAAGGGAAAGTCAGGCTGACCTAACCTTGGTGTCAAATTTGTCTCTGTTTAACATTAATAACCTCAGGTAGCGAACCTGAAGTTATTATATCGAACATCTGTTCTGTTGTCAATAGTTCATTTATGTCCATTGGCTTATTCCTCTTATTCCTAAAACACACTGCGGACGAATTTCTCCAGTATGGAATCAAACGTACCTCCGGCAACATCACCATTTATAACTTCTTTCCGCTTATCAGTATAAGTTATCTGAAGTTCATAACTGCATCCATCGCACACTTGACCTTCTACAATGTTCTTTTCCCATAATGGAACACCTATGATTTTCTGCAAACTACATGCAAGCCTGTATGCCTTCTTTTCAGATACCTTCTCTTCCGTCTTAAACTGATATTTCCGGTTCTGCCCTTGGTATGTATATTCTTTACACCTTCCATCAGGATATATTTCATATACCCATGACTGTTGGGAATCTATCGTACACGGACCATTCTCCACAACCTTATATCGTATTTTTGTAATCTGAGTAGCCGGAAGAAGTTCCTTTGACCATCGGTATCCGCAGTCAAGGCAGCCATAATCCTCGTGTGGAATTCCGTCTACCATCTCACATCCACCCAGGATAAGTTCTCCCCGCTCTTCTGCTTCTAAAGCTTCATGGGGCGGATAACCGTATAATATCGGTGCAGTCCTGTCTGATTTGCATTTGGGACAAAGAACCATTACTTTCACCTCTCATTCATCAGTTTCCTGAAGCATTATATCAAAAGCCAATTCGCTGACTGCCTTTACACAATCATTTGTATTTTTTATTACTTCTTTAGTCCAAAAATGAATAGGAATCCATCCTAATGCCATCAATTCCTTATCTACCCTAACATCTCTAGCAATATTCTCTTCAATTTTAGCAATCCAATATTCCCTATTTCTCTTGAGCTTTTTCTTTTTTTCTCCCCACTCATATCCATGCCAAAATTCTCCATCAACAAATATTGCTATATGATACTTCAAAATTGCTATATCTGGCGATCCAGGCAATCCTCGATAATTCTTTCTATATCTAAAGCCTTTTTTCCATAATTCCTTAGCCAATAACTTTTCAGCATCCCCGTTTTTTAATTTTACTTTTCCCATTCTTTTTCTTATTTCTGGAGTAGTATCATAATATTGGGGATGCTTCATAGGCTTTTTCTCCTTTAAAATCAATCGTTATTAAGACCAATTTGTGTTGCTATATATGTATTATTCAGCCAAAAACATTGTTTCGTCATAAACCGGCCATCCGGCAATGGCAATGTATCTCTACTATCTCTTCCATGCGGTCGAACATGTGCTACTCTACTTTCTGACTGCTTTGGCAAATTATTAGTCATGCCTCTTGCCGTTGGTATTAATCTTACCCCCTCCCTGATTATACGTACCGTTCTTTCCCAGACCACACGAACCTCTTCCAAATCAGCGTTAGGTATGTTCCAAAACATTACTCTACTAAATACATATTCACCATTCATATTCTCCTGAAAAATGACAAACATAAATTTTGTAGGAGCAAGATAATTATATAATTCTGATTCTTCCCATACATACTCGTGACTTAACTCAATAAAATCAAATGTTGGGAACGACATACTTTCTTTAATCCGACCTGTATATTGAACACGAATTGTTTTTGGAACGATATTAGCTTTTTGGAACTCTTCCGTATACGCAATTCGCCCCGAAACATTTAACATTCTTGCAAGTAAAATCTCATTAAGGCTTTTTGCATTACTATCAACACCAAATAAGTTTTTTAATTGGTGTTGTGTCATACCATAAAATTGACTAACTTTATTTATAATATACTCTTCAAAAGTGCAGTGACTTAAAAAACTCCAGTGCCGAATTATTCTAGGGTTCTGGACATCACCAAATATGTATTTATTTAAAACTTGTGTCATATATGAGCCTTTTAATGAATAAGCCCTTTGTTTAGCAGGTATTTGAGAAAACGGCTGTCTTCTAACACTTGCAGCATTTGCACCTTTTGTACAAGCCGCTAAATACATAGTATCCCCTTCAGATATTTCATGAGCTAATCCCGTACGGACTTTACACATGATTTTTTCCCAATCTTGTTCAATTATAATCAAATCTTCTTCTGGAAATTGGAACAATATAGCTGCGTCAATATGAAATTCGCCTTTAGGCACACCCTTAATATGTTCATATGACATAAGAAGCATTGTATTACATTTATGCCAAAAAGCACTTGTTTGAAATGTTTTATTATATTCTTCCATATAATTAATTATATTACATACGAGTCGCTCTTTCGCACGTATTCCTTTTTTTCCACGAACGTATGGAGTAACCTTCAGTTCTACTCCTGCTTCTGGAAAGTCCGGCTCTGATTCCGAGTTAGGAGTATACCCATACCAACTTTCCTCTATAACAGTTCCGATTGCCCCTTTCCCCGTGGAAAGTCTTCCTGTTAAATCTATGTCTTTCAGCGGTATCCCAATTACCTCATGTGCACGTTTCAAAATTGCCTCACGTGTTGTATATATTGTTCCTTCCATAAAACCTCCCTCCTCTCTAAATCAGAGAAAAGGCTGCACAACAATTCTGCTGTGCAGCCTCAGAAAAATAATATTCGTTACTTCTTATGGTTCATTTGCAATAATGGAATCAAGTATCCTTCCCATCCTTGTAATCATAGGTACTACAAGCGCATTTCCCATACAAAAGAATCTCATCCTCTGGGGCATTCCAGAATTTGTCCACTCATCATCAAAGCCTTGAAGGCGTTCAGCTTCTATTGGTGTTAGCGTTCTTAATTTTCCAGTTCCTGGATCTGTAACCACATGTGTACTACGATTCAATGTTGATTCACTAGTCAACATTGTCCGTCCGGGTCTATCCCAAGGATCAGGAAATGCTACCGGGCCTTCTGAAAACACATATTCATGCCCTGTAGAAGAAACTCGTGGGATTTTCTTTGCGCCTTTAAGGTAAACCCACTTTGCCATTCTTGCCTCGTCTGTTATATAAAAACTATCATCAACATTTTTTTGAAGAATTTCCCCAAGTAAAATAGGTTTTTCTTCCTTTTCAACTACATCTGTTGTATATACATGCCCATCTACCATATATCCAGCAGGTCTAAAATCAAAGGCGAATTTATCCGATACTTCAACTATATCAGCTGGAATGTCCGTTTCCGTTATTTCCTTAGCCTTTTCAATAGGAAAAGCTTTACTCATAAGCCCTTCAGAAAGAATTATACTTTTCGGTGTTTTTCTAATCTGCTCTAATCCATAGTTGGTTTCCTTTTTATATGCAAAAATAAAGGTTCTCCTTCTTCTTTGAGCTGCTCCATATATTGCAGCATTAATTACTCGCCATTCCACAGCATATCCCAATTCATTTAAGCAAGCAAGAATCACTCCAAAATCTCTTCCTCTTTGCTTTGCTGGTGATTTTAACAGTCTATCTACATTTTCAAAAATGCAGAATGGTGCATTCTTTGCAATAAGAGTATCCCTAATTTGCCACCATAAAACACCTTTCTTACCTTCGATACCTTTTGACGATGCAAGAGTATGTGCAACGCTGTAATCTTGGCAAGGAAAACCTCCTACCAAAAGAGAATGATCTGGTATGGCATTTTTATCCATTGTACTAATATCTTCTCCAGTGTGGATTTCATCATTCATATCTTTTGAATCCCCAAAGTGGCTAACATAGCAATCATGTGCCCATTGAGTTCTTGCTCCTGGTTCCCATTGTGAAAACCATGTTGTTTCCCATCCAGAATTCAGTCTTTCAAATCCAAGTCTAAATCCTCCTACTCCCGCAAATAATTCACATATCGTTTTGTTCATAAGTCCTCCTTGGCATAATGCCACCTCACTTGTATTTGGGTTTAATTTATCTGTTAGCACCATCAGACGATGGATCAATAACCCATCAAGCATTATAGCATACTGTACCAGGCATCTCAACCTAATAAGCCGAATACAATTGACTTTCATCGTAATCTTTTGATATAATATTTAAATTATCTACATTTTAAGGAGGGGAATTATGTTTAATTTACCAGAATTGGAAGATCAGATGCGAACCACTTATCCTTCCAAAGTAAGCGCTGAAACTCAATCCAAACGCCTTACTAATATAAATATTATACAAAACACAATCGATACTGCCATAAAAAATAACAACCTAAAATATCAAGAGAAAGAAGAATTACTAATTTTCTTTCATACAATGGCAGGAGAAAAAATTGGTATTCAATATCCAGGTAAAGAAAGTGCAGAAAACGGAAATAAACGATGTCCTTACGATTTTCGTCCTAAGATAATTACTGCTAACGGTTCTATACTTAAGGATTTAGTTTTTGCCGATATGTGGAGTTTGGTTGAGCAGTTGGATACAACTCATCACAATATGCTGAAAACCTTATCTTCGTTATTTTTCCAGTTAGGTCGAATGACAAACCATCATTTGACCGAAGAAGATTATGATTATTCCATATACGATAGCGATATGGACTTAATCAGCACTGGTAAGCGAACTATAAAATGGAATAAACTATCGTTAGACCAAGAAATTATTAATACTCTTAATTTCTTTATACCATCGATTTCCATTGACGAAAACACCACCCTGTCATTTGAAGCATTTATTTATTTTTTTGACATGATACTTCAAAATGAAGATAGCAAATATCACTATAAAAAAAATAATCTATCCTCCGGACGAATAACTACCAGTGATTCCATGCTATTATTAGTTTCATATTTTAATGGGCACACTACACTTTCAACACTACTCCAAAGGTTTGTATCTGGTTTTGGCGTTGGAAAATGTCAAACTAATGAAATCGAACCTGCAACCGAAGGATTAATAAAAATTGTCAATAGAAAAAAAGAGCTTTGTGATCTGTTGGTTTCAACAGGAATTTCATATCGTGAAAACTCCACAATAAGTGTTTCTGGCACTAAATATAGTATATCTTTGAAACTGCCATCACTCAAAATTGCAATTTTATCTGCAGCCAACCCATCAACAGAAACCGCACTCACAAAAAAAGAATGGCGCGTTTTTAATTTTGAGGATAGTGTAAGCGAAACATATTTTTCAAATCTAAAATCTGCAATTGGGATATAAAGAAAAAGACGATTAGTTCTGTATTAATGCAGCTAATCGTCTTTCTTTCTATCGTAAAGTTTTATACCATTTTATAAACAAATCTCTATGTCCATATTTTTCGTACCATTCCTTGGTCAGTAATACCTTATATTTTCCGAATGTAAGTACAACCTTTTTGGGGGTATAATATCTTTGCATACCGTTAAGATAATGCGGCTTTTCTTCATCTGGATTATATAATTTGAAGAAAGCCACATTCGAATTCTGCAAATTAAAAAGTTCTTTTTTATTACATTCTGTCGGATTCAATAAAATCTGCATTTGCTCATCAGAAAAAACATATCCTGAGGCTTCCAAATTTCTCATCGATTGTAATATAAAATCACCTACCCCAATAACACCTTCAGGCAAATCTGGAACTGACCTATTAGAAACCAAATGCTCCTGTTCAGCTTCCGGCACAGATACAGATGCTACCACTGGTTCAAAAACCTTATACCCCAATGCGCCTAAAACCAGTTCAGCCTGATCTATGTACTCTTCTAATTCACTTTCTTTTTCTTCCGTTACTGTTCCTATGGTTGGTTCATTTCCATTTTGTACACGAAATCGTCCTGCTTCCAATGCCTTATTATAAAAACGGTTTTCCAAATAAGAAATGTCTGTACGGCCGAGTGAATTATCTTTTCTTGTAAAAATTACAACTTCATCCCAGCAATCTTTATATTTATCATTTTCGTGATCAATTATTCTCTGGTGTATCCCTTTCCCATTTTTTCTAACTTCTGCCTGACCTACATAGACCATATTATTACCAAAAAGGAAGTAAACTCCGCTCTGTTTAAATGCCTCCAACTCCTTGCATTCATCCAAGAGTCTTCTTGGAATTTTGTAAGCAATGCCATTCCAATTAGATATTGTTGCTTTAATCTTCCCATTAGCTACCCCATCAATGAGATAAACGCTAATTACTTTTCCCCTTGCCACTCAATCACTTCCTTAGTACACATAATATTATTAATTTTAGCAGCTTTAATCAAGTCGGTCAAGACACTGCATTAGGCTTCAGCACTCCATATTTCATTTGTCTTTGTTATAATCAGGCGTCCATCCTCGCACTTCACCTCAATCTGCTCTCCGATGTCAAATTCTAACTCTGAGAGCCATTTCCCTTTCAGGCCAATATGTGGTGTTCACTTGTACTGGTATCCGCTTGTTTCATAAACCTTCATTTCTCTATATTTTTTATATGGCATATTCATCTTCTCCTTTTGCCATTTTTTAGGTTTGTGCCATAAGATTAAACTTACGCTGAATCATTGCTTCTTTTGCCAATTTATATATTTTGTGAAATACCCCCTTGAACAAGGGAAACGACACCGGGGAATAATCTCCTCGTCTAAGCACAGTTTTAGAATGTAAATTATAGCGATATGTAGAGGCATAAATGCCCAATTTATGCGGGTTTCAGGCACTAGGGGGATATCCAACTTTAGAGTCTTAACACCGGATATTGCAAGTATATGCGCTATTCCATTCATCTGGAACAACCTTTTTGTGTCGCTGTCCAGCCCGCTCTTTTCGCCCAACAGCATAGCTCTGATAACGGAGGCATCTCCCTCATCGAAATAATCCGCCAGTGTCCCGGACGCAAGCTGTCTCAGCCTGAAAAGCATATCCCCAACATAAGAATAACTGCCAGAGCTGTCTATATTCAAAGCCCTGCACATCACGTATATTCCTTTATGGGCATAATACGTCCTTGCATCAAACTGCCCCGGATTGTCCGCAATATCCGGTCTGTAGAATTCCCCAGCTACCGTAAGAGACTGACCTATGCGAAGCCAGTCTACGTTATCAGTATATATAAGTACCCGGGTATTCCCCGAATATGATACCTCATTCACCTCTACACTTTTGGCATATACATACACCTGCCATCCCGCGCCGTTTCGTCTCATATCATATATATGGCAGTTCATATGTCCCATAGCCACTGCCTCATTGCCTATCACAGATGCCAGCATCTCCTGTCTTGATACTGTCTGTACATTCAGATATCCCATGGCTGCCACAGCTGCAAATATCAACACAAGTGGGATTCCCGATCTCCATCTTGTCTTCCTGAAAAAAAACAAAGCTGTGCCGTCTCTGTCACACAATACTGACAAAAACAGCGCAGCTAAAAGAATAAGACCAATAACAAGTACTGAAACTCCAGCTGCTATTGCATACGCCTCTCCAAGCGCAAAGCACACTGCTATCCAGAATAATGGTCTCTTTATATCATTGTCCTCCTGTCGATTCCTATCTGCCCACTCGCGTATAGGCCCCTTTAAATACTCTGCTCAGATCTATCGAATTCAATCTGTCATTGGAATTCTCTATCTTCATCCGAACACCTTCCACACCATCAATCTCCATCAACGAATTCACAACAGAATAGATAAGTATCTCATCATCTATCCCTGCACTTCCCTTGGCCATGGCCTCGTTGAATGTAACTGTACATATCCCGTCTTCCACGAATACACCTCTCACTACGATACTGTCACCAAACGGACTCACTGTACCATCATATGATGCTTCAAGCCCGATAAGCACCTGTTCCTCAAGACTGTTCATAGATGAGTAATCAAGAGTCATCACACGTTCCACCAGAGCCTGTCCTGATGTGTCTGGCAGATACAGCCGTGTATCTTTCTCCGAATCAGTGATATTCCCCATATCAACAAATGAATCCTCCGTGAGCTCTTCCCTGACCACATTATCTTCATTCTCCACATCAACCATCTCATATACAACCTTGCTGACTGACTTTATCTGTCTGAGTGTCCTGACAAATGCAGCCTTGCTAAGTACCACCGCATACGCATCCACATTGTCCCAGTCCACACTGAACACAAGATCTATCGTCCCCGTCCCATCATATATGTATCTCTGATACGTCATTCCCTGTGGAACAGGAGTTATGGCACCTGAGGTATCACCGACTTCTATGATATCAGTCATGATCGTATCTATGAGATTCTCTGTCGTAGCCAGCTGATCCATATCCATCTCCTGCGGTATAAGTTCAGACCAGTTCTGATCCACATAATACAGAAAAATGTCGCTGGATGTCTCTGTTGATGATTTCTGTCCTTCTTTTTTCTTCGCGCTGCAGCCTATGATGCAGAGTGCCGCAATAATCACAACACCCATAAGCAGCCATGTTTTTCTATGTTTCTTCATGTTATTACCCATTGTCAGATTCCAAGCGGAACCCTCACTGTAAATGTTGTTCCCTTTCCAGGTTCACTATAGACATTGATAGTTCCCTTGTGCATGATGATGATATTCTTAGTGATCGCAAGGCCAAGGCCCGTACCTCCGGTATCTCTGCTTCTTGCTTTATCAACCCTGTAAAATCTTTCAAATATATGACCTATGCAGTCCTCAGGAATTCCAACACCAGAATCAGCGACCTTGATGTAGAAGTTCCTGTTGTCTGCGTTCAAAGATACCTTTATCCATCCACCATCCACGTTATACTTTATTCCATTCTCTATAAGATTGGAAATGGCAAGTGTGAACTTGACTTTATCAACACTGGCTTGAATCTCCCTGAAGCTCTCATACGACAGATTTATACTTCTCTTGTCCGCAAGAGGTCTAAGTCTCTTGATTATCAGCTCCATAAATTCATCCATGTCCACAGCCTCTTTATTGAGACTGTCAGGCCCCTTATCTGTCTTTACGAGTGTGAGCAGATCACTGATTATCTCAGCCTCTCTGTCTATCTCCTGAACTATATCCTCCATGAATTCCCTATACATCTCTGCAGGCACATCACTCTGTGTAAGAAGAGACTCTGACAGCACCTTCATGGATGTTATAGGAGTTTTGAGCTCATGTGACACATTGGACACAAACTCCTGTCGTGATTCCTCCAGCAACTGTGATTTATTGAAGATATCATTGATATCCCTGGTGAGCGCCCGCATCTCACGGCACATTTCATCCGTACTCATCTGTTCAAGGCTTCCACCTTTCATTCCCTCTATGCTGGTTCTAACCCTGTTGATATCCCTCACTGACTGTCTTGCCACAAAATAAGCGGCTATAAGTCCAAGTATGAGTGCAATCACAGTCAGATGCAGAACTCCTATATCAGCTGACTTTCCCATCTGATCAACAGTATCCGTTCCTGCCACAATAAGTGCAACGGCATCTGTGTAGCCCTCGCTGTTGATAACCGGTATTATCTTCCTATATAGGGAGTCCTCCCTGCTGTCGAGAGATCTGATATCCCCTCTCATTACACTGAGTATATCACGGTCAACTGTATACTTTCCGGTATCTCTGTCATACGAATCCAACATAACTCTGTAATCTGTTCCAACCACGATTATTCGTCCTGATAGAGAATAAGCCATGGTTCTGATCTCTCCCACGGCTTTTTCCATATTGCCATCAGCCCTGTACGAATTGACTATATGAGCAACATACTCCGAACTCTGCTCTATCCTCTGTTCCAGTTCATGATTATTCCTGCTCTTGACTGTACGTGCAAGAATCCACAAACCCATATATGACAGCAATGCAACACTAAGTGCAACCACCAGTGTTATGACTACTCTTTGACTGATTCCCTGTCCATCTCCAATCTTTGGACGTTTATGCTGTTTTTTCTCCTGTGTTTCTTCTATATTATTGTCCGCTTCACCAGCTGTTTTGTTCTTTCTTTTCATATCAACCCTTGAAGAAATATCCTACTCCCCACTTTGTATGAATATATACCGGCTCTCCCGGATTGGTCTCTATCTTCTCACGAAGCCTTCTGACATGAACATCAACTGTTCTGGCATCGCCCGGATATGAGTCACCCCATATTGTATTCAGCAATTCATTTCTTGAATATACCTTATTCGGATGAGCCATGAGCAGTTCAAGAAGATCAAACTCTTTGGCTGTAAGATTCAGCTCCTTACCACCTACAAACACACGCCTGCTGTCTAGCTCTACCTTCATTCCATTGATCTCCATGACATTTGCCGGCTTAACAGGGGCCTGCTTTTTGCCACTTCTCCTCAGTATTGCTTTAATCCTTGCCTTTACCTCCAGTATATTGAATGGCTTGGTTATATAATCATCGGCACCATATTCCAGTCCCATGATCTTATCCATATCCTCACCCTTGGCAGTAAGCATGATTATTGGCACATTCGAAAATTCCCTGACCATCTGGCACACCTCTATTCCAGTGTATACAGGTATCATGATATCCAACAGTACAATATCATAATCATTGTTTCTTATCTTCTCTATAGCCTCACCGCCATCATAGGCTGTGTCCACTTCCATGTCATCCTGTTCAAGACTGAACTTCAATCCCTTGACAATCAACTTCTCATCATCGACAACCAGAACTTTCTTCATCTCTGCTTCCTTTCTCCGATTCCTCTAATCTACAGTTATATATGCTTCCAGATTGCTGTATATACTGTCTCCAATACCGCTCACAGCCTTCAGTTCGTCCTTGCTTGCAAAGCTTCCATGGGTCTGTCTGTACTCAACTATGCTCCTTGCTCTGGTATCCCCTATTCCGGGAAGTGCTGTGAGTTCTGATACGCCTGCCGTGTTGATATTCACCAGTCCAGCTCCTCTGTCTGACGATGCTTCATCCGTACCGGCTGCTCCGGACTCTCCCTCCACAGGGAAATACACCTTCTGTCCATCCGTAAGAATATCAGCCAGATTCACCATATCAGTATCTGCGTCATCTGAAAATCCACCAGCTGCCTCCAAGGCATCATTAACCCTTGAGTCATACGGAAGTTCATACACACCGATGTTCTGTACTGCACCACACACATACACAACTATGGAATCCACAGCCTGTTCTGAAAATTCTGATGTACCATCGTTATCTTCACCAGTATGTACACTTAATTCAGAGTTGTCCTCAGATGAAACTCCTGTCACAATAAGTTCTTCTCCACCGCATGCTGTACAAAAGGCACACATAATTATCATGCTTATACATACAATCTGTTTTATTATAATATTCATTGTGCCGACACCTCCTGTGTCTGCACAGAATTACACAGATTCATTGTATCTAAACCCCATTTAATTTACAACAATATATTTCTATTTTATTTCATTTTTGTTACTTTTTTCACAAAACAGCCTTTTTATCCCTTATTCATTGATACTTTTTACAATACATAAAAATGTAACAAATTATAAATATCCCCACGTATACAGACATGAAAAAAACAGTATATATGATCGATCCTGCCCATACAGATTAACAGATGTCATTCACGGTCTTATATACTGTTTTATAATTCATTATATAATTATTAGTAATTCTGTCCCGCCTCATTATTCCGCTTAGAATAATGGCTCCTTGAGTATAGCTGTTCCGATACCCTTCTGGGTGAAGAACTCAAGAAGCAGGCAGTGCTGGAGACGTCCATCGAGGATATGCACTCTTGAAACCCCGTTCTCCATGGCTGAGATACAGTTGTTAAGCTTTGGAAGCATACCACCGCCGACAACACCCTTCTCTATGATGTCCTTTGCCTCATGTATATCCATCTCTGAGATAAGAGTTGACTTGTCTGCAGGATCAATGAATACACCTTCGATATCTGTGAGGAATACGAGCTTCTCAGCCTCAAGAGCTGTGGCAACTGCACATGCTGCGTCATCCGCATTGATGTTGTAATCCTCATAATTCTCATCCACGCCTATAGGTGCTATAACAGGAATGAAATCGTCCTCGATGAGCGATGTGAGCAGTGATGTATCAACCTTTGTTATCTCTCCCACATAACCTATATCCTTGCCGCCCGGGAACTTCTTCTTGACTGTGAACATACCGCCATCCTTGCCGCTGATTCCAACCGCCTTAAGTCCGATCTTCTGCATAAGACTTACAAGGCTCTTGTTGACCTTGCCGAGGACCATCTCTGCGATCTCCATAGTCTCTGCATCTGTCACACGGAGACCATTGATAAATTCCGCCTCCTTGCCGACCTTCTCTACCCATTTGCTGATTTCCTTGCCACCGCCGTGTACGATGACCGGTTTCATACCTACAAGCTTCAGCATGGCAACATCCTTGATGACGTTGTACTTGAGATTCTCGTCAAGCATGGCGCTTCCGCCGTACTTTACAACCACTGTCTTGCCCTGGAATTTCTTGATATACGGCATGGCCTCTATCAGTGTCTGTGCCTTCTCAATTACCTGATCTACTGTGTAATCACCTATAACCATTTCTCTGTCCTTCTTTCTTCTATGTTTTATATCTTTTGTCTTCAAATGTTTTTTGTTCTCAAATATATCTTTTGGATTTCATGATTATTAATTTATTTATCGTTCTCGTTCAGCCTCATCCATATTATTGACTATAGTCAATATTCTATAAATTATATTCTATGATGTAGATGTATATTTGCAATGTACTTTCATCACAACTACGCAACTTATTTTCTGTAATCCGCATTTATCTTGATGTAATCATATGTGAGATCACAGCCCCACGCGGTTGCCGTCTCATCTCCCATATTCATATGCGCCTTGAGCTTTATCTGCTTCTCAGAAAGTATGTGGCTCGCTTCCTTCTCATCGTAATCAGTAGTCACTCCATGCTTTACGATCTCCAGATGTCCCGCCACGCTGGCTATCTCTATATCTACCCTATACGGATCAAACTTCACTCCGCTCTGTCCCATGGCGCATACTATTCTGCCCCAGTTGGCATCGGCACCATACATGGCACACTTTACAAGATTGGAGGCTACTATCGCCTTTGCCAGATGCCTTGCATTGTCCTTATCAGGCATACCCGACACGTCCACCTGAAACATCTTGGTAGCGCCTTCTCCGTCCGAGGCTATCGCCCTGACAAATGCTCTGTTGATATATCTTATCGCCTCGACAAATGCAGGAAAGTCTTCATCGGTCTCCAGAAGTTCCTCGTTGCCCGCCATGCCATTTGCGAATATCATTACAGTGTCATTTGTAGACATGTCTCCATCCACAGACACCATATTGTATGTATCGACCACATCTGACTTCAAAACCTTGCCTAGCAGCTCTGAGCTGATATTCAGATCTGTCGTGATGAAGCTGAGTACGGTTCCAAGGTTTGGATTGATCATTCCTGATCCCTTGCACATGCCTCCTATGGTGACCTGCTGCCCTTTGATCTCTAAAGTTACGGCTATCTCCTTCTTATAGATATCCGTCGTCTTTATCGCCTCAGCCGCATCAACTCCGGCATCTATCGAGTATGAGAGTTCCGGCACCAGCATATCTATGCCTCTCTGTATGACATCCATAGGAAGTCTCATTCCTATGACTCCGGTGGAAGCCACGGCCACCATAGCCGAATCTATGCCAAGGCTCTTACCCACATGCGCCGCCATGGCCTCAGCATCATGGATTCCCTGTTCGCCAGTACAGGTATTTGCCACACCGCTGTTCACCACCAGTGCCTGACACATTCCCACATTCTGACAAAGCCGCCTGTCATATATGACAGGGGCCGCCTGGACCATGTTCTGTGTAAATGCTCCTGCCACATGAGCCGGAACATCACTCACCAGAAGTGCCATGTCTTTTTTCAGTTTATTTCTTCTTATTCCAACATGTAGTCCCGCTGCCCGAAATCCAGCAGGGGCTGTCACGCCTCCCGGAATTATCTTCATCCTACCACCTTATTTCCAAGTGTCTATTTTGAGGCAAATGCTTCAAGCCTGATGTTTATGGGAAAACAGGAGCCATGCGAAGGCCCTCAGCCTCGTCAAATCCAAACATGATGTTCATGTTCTGCACAGCCTGACCTGCTGCTCCCTTTACGAGATTGTCAAGTGCGCCCATGGCGATGACTCTGTTTGTTCTCTCATCTATCTTGAAGTTGACATCCACATAGTTGCTGCCCTCAACCCATCTTGTCTCAGGACATACATCCTTGTCGAGAACCCTGATAAATCTCTCATTTGCATAGTACTTATCGTATGCGGCTCTCACTGTATCGTAATCAACCTTCTCCTTGAGGTTGGCATATGCTGTCACAAGTATTCCTCTGTTCATAGGAACAAGATGTGGTGTAAAATTGATAACTATCGGACTGCCATTTGCATATCCAAGCTGCTCCTCTATCTCAGGTGTATGTCTGTGTGTCGTAACTCCATAAGCCTTTATGCTCTCATTGACCTCACAGTAGAGATTTGCGATCTTCGCGCCTCTTCCGGCACCTGATGTTCCAGACTTTGCGTCAACGATGATGGAGTTGGCGTCAACCAGACCTTCCTTAACCAGTGGGTAGAGTGAGAGGATCGAACATGTTGTGTAGCATCCAGGATTTGCAAGAAGTCTGCACTTCTTTATATCCTCCCTGTTGATCTCACAGAGACCATACACAGCCTCATCAATAAACTGTGGGCTCTTGTGCTCTATCTTGTACCACTTCTCATAAGTAGCGACATCCTTTATTCTGAAATCTGCACTGAGATCTATGATCTTCACCTTTGACAGAATCTCCTCATTCACCAGTGATCCGCAAAGTCCCTGTGGTGTAGCTGTAAATATGACATCTACCTGTGATGCAAGCTCCTCCATGTTGTCATCCATACACTTCGCGTCCACGATCTGGAACATATTGCCGTATACCTGATAATATTTCTGATCGATAAAGCTTCTTGAACCGTACCATACGATCTCCGCTTCCTTATGCCCAAGAAGGATTCTTACTATCTCCTGTCCTGCATATCCTGTTGATCCGATAATTCCTACCTTAATCATAACTGCCTCCATATATATGTAAAAATTTATATTTCCATTCCCACGGATTTGTCTTAAGGCATATCCTGTTTGATTGTATACCCACTTAGTCAGCCTCGTCAACATGCATCTCATCAGCATGTATATTATTAGGTAATGATAGACTTGATACCTGACAATCTGATTCTGCCTGCTCAATCTCTGGATGTTCCATTTACCCATCAGTCTATATGTTAGTCCTCATACAAAAACTTTTATAATTATACATTTTGATTGTATATTATGCAATGGTTTTTTTGAATATTTGCATATTCGTTAAAAATATACGGTTTACCAACGTTTTTGCCGCCATTTGGCTATGTGTCCATGCATAAATCTCATGCATATTATACGTTGATCGAATGAATATTTTGAAAAATCACTTGCATAATATACATTTGCGTTGTATAGTTCATGTAGGCGAAAAATGGAATATATTATAAAGTAATTTTTCAAAACACTATATTTATAGGAGGATTTATTAAAATGGCTAAAGAAAAAGTTGTACTGGCTTATTCAGGCGGTCTTGATACCACTGCCATCATACCATGGTTAAAGGAGACATACGGATACGATGTTATCTGTGCATGTATAGATGTAGGTCAGGAGAGCGAGCTTGAGGGACTTGACGAGAGAGCAAAGTATTCAGGAGCTGAAAAGCTTTACATCATCGATGTTGTAGATGAGCTCTGCGATGAGTACATCATGCCAACAGTTCAGGCTGACGCTGTATACGAGAACAAGTATCTTCTCGGTACTTCATTTGCAAGACCTATCATTGCAAAGAAGCTTGTTGAGGTTGCACGTAAGGAAGGCGCTGTTGCCATCTGCCACGGAGCTACAGGTAAGGGTAACGACCAGCTTCGTTTTGAGCTTTCTATCAAGGCTCTTGCACCAGACATCAAGGTTATCGCTACATGGAGACAGCCTGAGTGGACTATGCAGTCACGTGAGGATGAGATCGCTTTCTGTAAGGCACACGGCATCGATCTTCCATTTGATGCAAAGCATTCTTACAGCCGTGACCGTAACATCTGGCACATCAGCCATGAGGGTCTTGAGCTTGAGAATCCTGCAAATGAGCCAAACTACGATGATCTTCTGGTTCTCTCAGTTACACCTGAGAAGGCACCAGATGAGCCTGAGTACATCGACCTTGACTTCGAGAAGGGCTATCCTGTAGCACTCAACGGCAAGAAGATGAAGACTTCAGATATCATCCGTGAGCTGAACAAGCTCGGCGGAAAGCATGGTATCGGTATCATCGATATCGTTGAGAACCGTGTTGTCGGCATGAAGTCACGTGGTGTATACGAGACACCTGGTGGAACTATCCTCACAGAGGCTCACAAGCAGCTTGAGGAGCTCACACTTGACCGTGATACTATGGAGTACAAGAAGCTTGTCGGAACAAAATTCGCAGCACTTGTATACGAGGGCAAGTGGTTCTGCACTCTCCGTGAGAGCCTTTCAGCATTCGTTGCCAAGACTGAGGAGCGTGTAACCGGTCATGTAAAGATGAAGCTCTACAAGGGCAACATCATCAAGGCTGGTACAACATCTGATTACACTCTGTACTCAGAGAGCCTCGCTTCATTCACAACTGGTGACCTCTACGATCACAAGGATGCTTCAGGTTTCATCAATCTGTTCGGCCTTTCAATGAAGGTTCGTGCTATGATGGATCAGAAGCGTGAGGAGAAGGACAACGCTAACAATAAATAATTTATAGATTCTTGACAAAAGAGGCGTGTTGGAATAGTATATAGAAAAGGAAATGGGTTTTTACCACATTTTACTGTTGTGGGTTGCTCGTTTCCTTTTTTATTGATAGAATATCATACAGATATTTCTTACCATTTTCTGCATGATTTACCAACAAACATCCTGAATATATATTATGCCGAACCAATACATCTTCTTCATATACTGGAAGTGCAAATCTTATATCATATCTGTACCAACCATACTTAGCATTTTTATTATGCTTTTCTTTTCTATTTTCCTCCCATTTAGGATTTGTCGCTATTTGTATAAGTTCTGGTATCGCTGTAGCCGAATTTGCCTTTGCTTTTGCAACAGCCCCCAATAAAGCTGTCCTGCTTTTAGACTCAGGAAATTCTTTTACAAATTCATTTCCAATATATATTTTTTCTGCATTCTCACTAATTTCATAAAAATCCCCAACATACCCTTTTAAATACCGGGCAACATCATCCCAGTCAATTTTACGTTTTCCCTTAAACCGTATATCATTTATTACTACAAGCTTTTTACCATCCTCATCTGTTATTATTTCTATATTTCTGTTTTTTATCATGCAATTACTCCTTACTATAGTTATGTATTGTAGCAATCATATAAACCTAAAATCGGAACTAAATTGGAACTAAATTTGAACTGAAAACATCCCGTAGCAACCCCCAAATATGGATAGAAACATAAGACTAATTTTTCGACTCTTTTTCTGTATCTGCATTATATCAATAATAACAAAGATGTAAACCCACTTATAACGAATTTACACTTTCTTAATGAATTTATACACATCGTATATCTCGACGATATTTGAATGTATATCTATAAAAAAAGATCCAGAGCCGAAGCTCCAGATCTCCCTAAATGCATATCATTTAAAATATCGCTACACCAACGTACATTATTTTAAATTACAGTCTATATATTCCATATATGGCTTTTTTCCAACTTCTGATTCATTTTCCACATACCACTCTGCGCATTCTTTCAAGCCCTCTTCCAATGATATTGTCTCCGGGTATATTTTGTTCTGTTGCTGCACATCGAGATAATATTCATAGTTATGAAAACTGAAATAATTTCTCTGTTCTATATCCTCACTGACATTTACAAACGCAGGTATCTTATCAAAGCAGGCGTAACACATCGTCACCCAGTCTTTTATAGTGACCGGCTCCACATTTCCCACATTCATGATATGAGTCTCCGGCTTTTCCTCTATTATTCTCTCCATCAGGATACAGAGATCCTTCACATGGAAGAACTGCAGTTTCATTCCACCATCTCCGGGCAGATAAAATGGCCTGTCCGCCCTGGCGCAGTCAAATACAAAAGCCTCCCTGTATACATTATTCATAGGTCCATAAATATATGGCGGTCTGAGTATGTAAGCATCACTCAATCTGTCAAGTAATGCGTCCTCCGCAGCGATCTTATCCGTACCATATGAACCCCAATATCTGTTGAGTGCCCGTTCTGAACCTTCACGGAATGGCTGATCTCCATACTCAGGATACACGGCACTTGAGCTGATCATGATATACTGACCAAATGAACCAAGGCTGTCACATAAGTCTGTGATATCTTCCGCATTATATGCGGTTATGTCCGCCACAACATCAAAATAGATGTCTTTGAGTTTGTCTCCCAGGTCGTGCCTGTCCGCTTCTATAAGCTTCGCACCTGGAACCTGCGGTCTCGAATTTCTGTTGACCACATACACCTCATAGCCTTTGTCCACAAAATACTGCGTCGCATACCGGCTTACAAATACCGTACCACCCGTTATTAGTATTTTCTTCATGGAGCTCCTCCTTTAAGTTGAGATTTTTATTTACTCACCAAGCTCCAGCACCACACTATCATTTCCAGCTAATTTCACTGAACTGAGGTCTGATACATCGATCTCACCAGAACTTGAATAAAGTACATCTGTGACTGTTATGTCTCCGCACTCAGCAAACGATACCGTCTGATCGCCCTCTGCAAAGTTGTGCACCACCAGCAGCTTCTGTCCATCCGTCTCGCGGAAGTATGCTGTCACACTGTCGCTTGTGAGAGCTGCCGCTCTGTAGCTTCCTTTCATAAGGGCAGGATTGTCCTTTCTCAGTGCTATGAGTGTCTTATAATATGAATACATTGAATCCGGATCTTCCATCTGCTGGTCAAGTCCCTTTGTCTCTGCATTCTGATCGTCCTTTTCCCACGACGTATTATATGTACTGTCACTTCCCCAAAGGAAAGGCGTCCTTATCATCTCATCCGGCTTGCTGCCGTACATTCCGAGTTCCTCACCATAGTAAATATATGGATTGCCTGGAAGTGTCATATATACCGCCGCAATCTGTCTCGCCTTATCCAGGCTGTTCACTGACGATGCTATCCTGTCCTGATCGTGATTTGCCCCAAATACTCCATTCAGATAGTTGGCATCCACGCCGTCATATTTATTCTGTATATTCTCTATCGCCACGGAAAGAGAATCGCCAAAGCCTGGCACCGCCATGCCTTTCTGTACGCAGTTCAGCATCTTCTGCTGAATCGCAAAATCAAACTTCGTGTCAAATGGCTGGACATAATTTTCCAGCACCTTGTCATCCTGCCATACCTCACCCACCAGATATACATCAGGATTTATGCTCTCACAGTAACCGGCAAATTCGTTCCACCAGGTGATATTTGCCGCTTCAGAATCTTCCTGCTGCTTGAACTCGTGCGCCCCATAGATGTGAACTGCGGCGTCCATACGGAAACCGTCAAGACCAAGCTCCAGCCAGTGACCGGCGGCATCCTTTGCAGCCTGTCTCACCTCCGGATTGTTGTAGTTCAGATCCGGCATATCCGCACCGAACACACCATAATAATAGAAGTCTCCTTCCTGGTGCCACACCATATCCCCCCAGCTTGATTTGTCGAGAAGATGATTGCAGTCTTTCTTGTCGGTTCTGTACACCCACCTGTAATAATCTCTGTACTCGCTGTTCTCATCTGACTTTGCCGCCTGAAACCACGGATGATTGATACTGGTGTGATTGATGACCAGATCCATGATGACTTTCATATCTCTGCTGTGTGCTTCGTCAAGCAATCTCTTAAGATCATCCTCTGTTCCGTAATCGGGATTCACCGCCATGTAATCCGTCACTGAATATCCGTGGTAGGTATCGGATGCAGTGATCGGCATGAGCCATATCCCATCGATCCCAAGCTCCTTCAGATAGTCAAGTTTCTCCGTAACGCCATTCAGATCGCCTATACCATCACCGTCTGAATCGGCAAATGATCTGACAAATATCTCGTAATACACACCGCGATTACCCTCTTCGTCGGTCTTCTTACGAGGCTCTGCCGTAAACTCCGCCACGTCATACGAATCACTTGAGTATGTTCCCTCTACATAAGGCTCATCCTTATCTTCCGTAGCTTTTTTTGACTCCTGTCCATCTTCTTCTGATGCTTCGACATCTGTCTGATCGTTTGTCTGACCATCCGCCAAAGTCTCTGCTTCTGACGAAGCAGCATCTTCCGCTCCGTCATCTGTTTTGCCGCACCCTGCACCGAGTCCAAGTGTAAGGGCCAGCATCATCACTGCAAGTCTCTTATGCAGTCTGAGTAAGTTGTTCTGTTTCAGCACTTTCTTTTTAAGCACTTTCTCGTTCCTCCTAAACTCCCTCCGTTTTTTATTATAACAGACCCTACATTATAACTTCCAGTGTAATATTCTTTTTCCTCCTTTTCACGCTCCTGATAGTATTCTATTTGACGCGCGTCAAATAAAAAACATTATTTATTTTCTAGGCCATAGCCCTGCCGGCGGTCTTGTATCTGTCAACGATCACTCCTACAAGTATGAACAGAACGGCAAAGAGCACCTGTACTCCCATGCTCACAAATATTCCTGTCACCGAACTGCCAGATGTGAAATTGTCGATGGCATCTGTTGCATTTGCGTACCAGTATGCCGGGAGAAAATGTGCTATCGCCATCACAGTGTCACTTAAGAACTCTCTCGGCACAAATATCCCGCAGAGGAATGCCATTCCAAGTGATATTACATTTGCACACATGGACAGGATCTGTTCACTCTGGGCAAGCTTGCTAACCAGAAATGCCAGCGAGAGTGCTACACAGGCATACACCAGCATATTGAGTATGAACATTCCGCCTCTTGCCGATGTTATATCATATTTTATAAGTATTCTGGAGAGTGCTATAAATACTACAGACAGCACGCATCCAGTAAACATCATCCCCAGGACAAGTTCCCTGTTCAGCCTGAAAAATTTGTATGATGAGCACTCTATTCTCGCTCTAAGCTTTTTCCTGTTATATACCTGCAGAACAGGCGCTACCCCCATTATCATAACGCAGATCATGACCCACCCCAGATAGTTGTAAAAATTATATAACATGGAATGTCCTGAGGTCTTTCCGTCTGCCATATCAACTTCCGCCTTCTGCTCAAGCGCCTCCCTCGCTCTCTTATCGGCACTGTTCACATCCTCACCGGCTTTCTTGTACAGAAATACCATATTCATATAACTGTCAAGCCTTGTCTCAAACAGCATGGACGCCTGACTTCCGGGGATAGTCGTTATCTCAAGCAGACCATCCGCAGTATCATTTGACCATGCATCGCCAAAACCATCTGGTATCCTGATCACACAATCCACCGCCCTGTTGTAGAGAGCATCCTGAATACCTCGTTCGTCCATATCAACACCATCTACAAGCTCCTGCGTATCACTCAGGTACGCCATCAATTTTCTGCTCGTCTCACTGCCATCCTCATCGCTCACCGCATATTTGATCGTTTTATCCTTATAAAGGTTCTGTGGATCTGCGTTTCCCACATTGATGAACGCAATCATGACTCCACACAGGATTCCCACATACATGATCATCTGCCCAATATATTTTCTCAAAACCTTGAAAAAAGATTTAAACACTTGCATATCTGTTCCTCCTTACCATGAGAATCCCAACTGTTATGAGCACCATAGCCTCAATAGTCATTATGACGATATTCTCAGTGAAAACCTGGTGGTCACTGTAAACATTCAGCGCATAGAATGAATCTGATATCAGAGCCGCCGGATTGAGTTTGTTTATGATAGGCGCGTGCTGCTGTATCTCATACTTTATCCCGTTTATACACAGATCAGAAAGGATGGACATCACCATGGATATTCCGATCACAATACCTATCTTGGTTCCCTCAGCAAGCTTTGATATAGCCCCAACTATGACTCCAATCGCCAGACCGATAAAGCAGCCCACAAACAGAGTAAGCAGGATCTCCCATATTCTGTCACCAAAATCCACGCCGATGCAGGACATGTATATAAAGCTTATGACCTCGACCACAAAATGTATAAGCAGCAGTGCAGCAAACTCTGCCAAAACAAATGTCATTTTTCTCTGTGGGGACACATTTTTTCTCTTTCCCGTAGCGCTCACATTTGCCTGAAGATTGTTCATCATTCCTATAGATGAAAGCGATGCGAAAAGGCAGCTCATGGCAAATATGGCATAGAAATAATTGTTATACACATTCTGGCTGCCCTCAGTGCTGGCCTTCTCTGTATAATATGATCTCTGTTCTGAAAGTTTTTCCACAAGGTTCGACATATCATCCACGCCGGAAGTCCCAGACATATACTGTTGGAGTCCGATGCCATCAGAAGCCATATCCCCCTTAGGTTCGGCGCCCTCCTTATATATATCCTTAAGTGCATGCTCGTACTGCTTGTACTCAGAAAGCACTGTCTCAAGTATGCTCGCATTGACAGAACTCTCCGCAACCGTAAGCTTCACATCATCCGTATATATGATGCCCTCGACCTCTTCATCCGCCAGTGACTTCTCCGCATCGCTTTTGCTCATCCTTGTAACCGACAGAAGGGCATCATCGCCCTCCGACAGCGCATCCAGCATATAGTTAAGCCCATTTGCCGATTCATCTTCAGTGACCACCGCAACCTTTATATTCCTGAACAGCTCGTCCTGTTCATATATGTTGCCAAATGCCATGTACATGAATGTGGCAAGCAGTATCGGAAATACCAGTGTCCAGAAAATAGACACCTTTGCACGCATCATTATCTTTATCGTATATAGGAAATCCCGTATAAACATATTTCTCTCCTTTTAATCCCGGTTCATCTGAAATATACAACTATTAGTTTCTTTCAATAAATCCATAATCCAACTTACATTCAGATCAGTCTCTGAGTTCCTTGCCTGTGATCTCGAGGAACACATCATTGAGTGTCGGGAGCTCCGTGACTACCCTGCCAAATGATATGTCATGCTCCTTGAAAAATTCCATGAGTCTCACCAGATTGTGTCTTCCGCCGGAATATCTAAGTGTCAACATGCCTCCGTTATACTCGTCCTCATACACATGCGGCTGACTGCGAAGCTCCGACATCTGTTCGCCTGTAAGTCCAAGCACCTCAACCTTTATGGTCTCCGTGTTCTTGATCATCTTCTTGAGCTCATCCTTCGTTCCGACTGCAACAGATTTACCTTTGTCCATAATGACTATCCTGTCACAGATCTGCTCGACCTCCTCCATATAATGAGAAGTGTAAACTATAGTTGCCCCCTCCTCATTCAGCCGTTTTATCCCCTCAAGTATTCTGTTGCGGCTCTGCGGATCAACTGCAACTGTCGGTTCATCGAAAAATATAAGCTTTGGCTTATGCGCTATTCCACAGGCAATATTCAGTCTTCGCAGAAGTCCACCCGAGAGCTTCTTTGGAAGGAATTTCCTGTAATCCGCAATATCTACAAAATCCATGGTCTCCTCAACGCACTTTCGTCTCTTCTCCTTATCCTTTATATATAAACCGCAGAAGTAATCAATGTTCTCGTACACTGTCAGTTCATCGAACACAGCCACATCCTGCATTACAACTCCGATCTCCCTCTTGATATCGTAGCTGTCTGGCTTCATCTCTTTCCCAAATACTTTTATGTCTCCCTTGTCAAATGTGAGCAGGGACAGTATACAGTTTATCGTTGTCGTCTTGCCGGATCCATTCGGTCCGAGAAGCCCCAGTATCTCCCCTTCCTTCACCGTCAGGCTGAAATGATCCAGCGCCAGCAGATCTTTGTATCTCTTTACCAGATTGGTAACTTCTATTGCATTACATGAATTACTCATATACATCCTCCTGTTTTGATATCCTGTTTTTTGACCCTCATTATCTTATGAGTGTCGTTCATAACATGATAGTCTGCACGCATCAGTATGCTACATTCTTTATTACATACTCTCATTATATACACCCTTGATCCGTTTTCACAGTGAACAACGTCATCTTCACAATGTGACATTTGTCATGTTTCTTTTTCCCTCATATTTATTTATAATAATTATTACACTAGGCTGCACACACTGCCTGGCACGGCTATTCAGACAGCACGATATATACTACAGCATTTTCTACATTATGGAGAATAATTATGAAACACCTCATCAACAAAGGACTCCTGCTGGTCTCAGCATTTGTCATGATATATGCGCATAATACTGCCACGGACACCCGGTTCATCATCGCACTGCTCCTGTCACTCATTGCCGGCGCGATCTATCCGGCACTTGCCGGTATCTCCGCGGTGGACATGATCTCCGAGAATACTGCTGAAAACCACAGCAGAATATATCCATACATATGTGAGACACTTGTATGCGCGTATCTTATCTCCGCATTCTGGCTACAGCCAATACATATGTTCGTGTCCATAGTCAGCTACGACATGTACAGATACAGACAGCGGCTGTCACCGGTCTTACTTGTCCTGTTATCCATATATATGTGCGTCAGATACCCTCTGATGTCAGTCCTCCCGCAGATATGCCTCATCGCATTCTCATTTGCTATGAGCGTGTACTGCTGCCGGATAAATCTGCTGAGGGCGAAGCTTCTTGCCATGAGGGACAACACTGCAGAACACGATATGCTGGTGGCACAGAACACACGCCAGCTGCTTGAAAATCAGGATAACATGGTGCTCACCGCCACCCTGTCAGAGCGAAACAGGATTGCCCGGGAGATTCACGACAATGTAGGCCATATGCTCACCAGATCTATACTCCAGACCGGTGCCATCAAAGTCATCAACAAAGATGATCGTCTTGAAAAACCTCTGGCCCAGCTCCAGTCCACGCTCGACACCGCTATGGACAGTATGAGAAAAAGTGTCCACGATCTCCATGATGAATCCATAGATCTCCACACTGCCCTGGATGATGTGATCATAAATGTCAGTGACTTGGACATCCACATGGATTACGATATGTCAGATAAGCTTCCACGGGAGATCAAATACTCATTCATCAATATAGTTAAGGAAGCCATCAACAATACGCTGAAGCACAGCAATGGCAGCCATATGGAGATACGTGCAAGGGAGCATCCAGCATTCTATCAGCTATATATAACAGACAATGGGCACATTACAAGATCCAGCCCGTTTCCGGAACAAAACAGTCCTTCAGGTGGAATGGGGTTGAACAGTATCCAGGAGAGGGTCAATAAGCTCGGAGGTACTATGAAGATATCGACCGATGATGGTTTTTCTATATTGATCAATATAATGAAAAGAGATTTTTCAGACTGATCGTCAAACAGATAGGACAAATAACCCGATATTAAATAAAGGAGAGAACAGACAAATGAATGTAGTTATAATAGACGATGACCAGCTTGTAGCCCTGTCACTTCAGACCATACTCGAAGCCTGTAATGACATACAAGTATCCGCCACCGGAAGCAGCGGAGCAGATGCGATCAGACTGTATGAGGAATATAACCCGGACGTTCTCCTCATGGACATCCGCATGGAGAATATAAATGGACTTGAGGCATCTGAGGCTATCATGGCCGCTCACCCGGATGCACGCATACTTCTCCTGACAACATTTTCAGATGACGAATATATAATCAAAGCACTGAGCCTCGGTGCAAAGGGATATATACTAAAGCAGAATTTTGAGAGTATCGCACCGGCAGTAAAAGCAGTATACAATGGACAGACGGTGTTCGGGGATGAGATAGTTGGAAAACTCCCGGATCTTCTTGGACACATGGACACAGCCTCTTCAGATGCCCAGGCATCACCATTTGCCGAAATCGAATACGAACTCAGTTCCAAGGAAATGAATATTATCAGGCTTGTTGCAGATGGTCTGAATAACAAAGAAATCGCATCAAGCCTGTATCTGAGCGAGGGTACAGTGAGAAACTATATCAGTTCCATCCTTGACAAGCTGCAGCTGAGAGACCGCACACAGCTGGCGTGCTTCTACTACAAAAAGCTAGCCAAATGAGCAGCAGTCAATACAACAATAAAAAAGCAAGCCGCACGCCATCCGGAAATGACATGCGGCTTGCTTTTTCTGTCTTACTGGGTCGTACCTGGGTGAAAGGTACTCATATACACTACTACTGAAGTGAGGCATCCACACTTACATATTCTGTTGAAATATATCCGATCGAGCCATCATATAACTGAACTCCTATCCAGCTCTCATCCTGTGATACAACGTCGAACATCTCTCCACTGTTCACTGTAGCTATGATATCAGAATCTGATGACTGCTCTGTATGGACATACACACCATCATACAATACTGATGCTGTTACGCCCGGAAGTACCTCTGAAGGGGTCTCTTCTGTTGTTGCTTCCTCAGTTGTTGCCACTGCTTCGGTAGATGCTGCTTCTACAGACTGTATATTGCCTGATGCATTGCTGGCAACTCTGGCTGTGTCATTGGCCGATACCGAACTTCCTGCAGGCATAGCTGCCTCCATGGCAAGTTCAACACTGCCGCTGGCCATCATAACGGCCTCGCTCTTCACTAACGTGACACTATCGTTCGCATATAATTCATCCGCAAGCGGGTCAGCCTTCTCTCCAAAACTGATGACAGCAAATACACAAAGCGCTATAACAACCACCAGAGCTGTCATCAAAATGTTATGTCTTAAATATTTATAACTGAGAACATTCCTTCTCATGTGATCTACAAATCTTCCAAACTTGCTGCGTGATCTTGTCATTTATTTTTCCTCTTTTACCCTTAATTCAATCTATATTCTATGTAGTATTTCGTAATCTATTTTTTACAAAGTTGCCGCATTTGTTACATTTCTGTTAAATATAATACACTACACATGTCAACATGTCAACCAAATATGACAAAAAAACATCAATTTCTAGTGGTTTTTTACAAGAACATATAACGATATGTTGTGTTCTGTAACATTTGCCTTTTATGCTGAAAAAAAGCCATTTTTATGGTATCATAGGTCATCATATGCAAAGGAGTTCATTATGAGACTTGATAAATTTCTAGTGGAAATGGGTATCGGCAGCCGAAGCCAGGTCAAGCAATATGTAAAAAAAGGCGCCATCACCATCAATGGAGTTCCGGCCAGATCCTCAGATATAAAGATAGATGAGAACAATGATACTATAATATATAATGGTAAGGCTCTGAATTATTCCAGATACAGATATTTTCTTCTGAACAAACCCGCAGGATGTGTCAGCGCCACCAGCGACAATCTGCACAGGACTGTACTGGACCTTCTTGAAGGTGAGAACACGCGGGATCTTGCCCCCGTCGGCAGACTGGATATAGACACCGAGGGGCTTCTCCTTATAACAAATGATGGAGCACTGTCGCACAGACTACTATCGCCAGCTCACCATGTACCCAAAACATATTACGCGGAGATCGACGGATATGTGACAGACGAAACTGCTGCTCACTTCAGATGCGGAGTGGATATAGGTGACGACAAGAAAACTCTTCCCGCCAGCCTGGAGATCCTGTCCGCCGACATGGAGACATGCCACTCCACTGTCGAACTCACCATCACCGAAGGACGTTTCCACCAGGTGAAGCGTATGTTTCAGGCAGAGGGTATGTCTGTGACATATCTCCGAAGGATATCCATGGGGGCACTGAGACTGGATGAATCTCTTGCAACAGGACACTACAGAGCTCTGACAGACGATGAAATCTCCTCACTACAGACAACAGGGACCGTGAAATAAACATTTCACGATCCCTGTCTTTTGTCTGTCATATTTTTGTATATTGTTCTAATTCGTCGTCTTGCTGCCTGCAAGTCCTGTTATATAGGTATCAACTCCATCAGCGATTCCCTTCGCGATCTTGCTCTGATAATCGTCTGTCACGAGAAGAGCTTCCTCTGAAGCTGTTGTCATATAGCCAACCTCTACTATTGTTACCGGAACAGTGCTCCAGTTGATTCCGCTCATGGTATCAGTCTCCCATATTCCATCGCTCTTTGCTCCTGTGGATGCAAGCAATCCTGACAGAACATCTGTTGCCAGATCTTTACATTTGTCATAAATGCCTGAATTGTACGGATTCGATGACGTCTGACACACAGTCATAACGCCTGTGGCCGTATCATCTGTTGATCCATTCGTATGGACTTTGATAACCGCATCCGCATTGAGGTTGTTGGCATATTCGGCTCTCGTTGCGTTACTTATATCCACATCATTCGAAGTTCTTATCATCTTAACTGAATAGCCTCTTGCCGTCAGCTCTGCTTCAAGTTTCTGAGCTATCTGGAGATTCAGCTCGTACTCCGTGATTCCTGTTGAAACCCCTGTATTGCCTGTCGTGGCCTTCACCTTGGTCTCTGTAGCTGCAGGACCTATAGGCTCTGTCTCACTGTTGGCTGTCTGCTGATGTCCGGCATCAATGACGATCATCTTGCCTGCGCCGATGTTGGACGACACAGCCTGCTCTGTTGTGGTATCTGAAGAATCCCCTGTGGTCGCCTCCGTAGACGCGTCAGACTTAACTCCTCCGCCTACGACCTCGAGAAGCTCTGAGAATATATAATATTCTCCGCCATCTATGGATACCTTGCTCCACTCGTCATTATATCCAACTCTGTCCAATTCAACATCATTGGCAAGCTCCTGATATATTTCACCATCAGTTGATGGTGTTGTCCTTACATTGACATAATCAAGGGTTTTGACCTTATCGTTACAGATCGTAAATCCGTCCTTATCTTTCTCAGGCTGTGCCTCTGTAGTCGCCTCTGTGGTTGCAGCAGTTGTGGCCTCTGTGGTTGCCTCCGTCTCTGTCTGCTTCTCTGTGGTCGCATCGCTCTTCTTGCTTCCGCATCCGGCAAATGCAAGCATGGATGCAAGGCCCAGGCAAAGCACTGCATATCTTAAATATTTCTTCTTCATGAATGTCCTCCGTAAGTGATTATTGAAGTTAAAAATACATCATCTTATTGTAACACAATCGTAATAACTGCACAAGTAAATTGCTCAAATACCTGATTTCAACATACTACATTCCAAATACGGCCCCGCACAGCTTCTCAAGCTGGGCATAATCCTCCGCACTTCCCAGTTCCACTGCTGAATGCATGGCCAGTATAGGTATTCCCATGTCCACAGCCCTGACCGGCAGATAAGATGAAGCTATAGGACCAAGAGTCTGTCCTCCTGCCATCCCCGATCTGTTCACCTGGCGCTGTATCTTTATATCATGTTTTCTCGACAGAGCCATGATAATCGCAGATGCCTCACTGTCAGACACATATCTCTGGCTTGCACTTGATTTGAGTGCCGCTCCGCACCCCATTACAATCTGATTTGTCGGATCACTTTTCTCTGAATAATTGGGATGGGTTGCATGTGCTACATCCAGTGACAGCATAAACGCATCCTTCATGAGACGATTTTTTGCTCCAGCCTCAAGGTCCAGTCCATCCATAATCCGCTTTATTATCTCCGACAGAAGCACCGAATCTGCTCCCTGCTTTGATCTGCTGCCTATCTCCTCATTGTCAAACAATGCTATAACATTTGTATTATTGCCATTTATATCTCTGCACATGGCATCAACTAGTGCCGATACTGAAGTCACATTGTCAAGTCTCGGAGAAGATATCATATCCTTATCTGCCCCTACTATCTCCATTCCATCCATGTTATACAGGTACAGATCGTAATCAAGAATATCGTCCTTCAAAAGCCCAAGATCATCTGCCACATACTGTAATATATCTCTGTCCTTCACATTCTGACCATCCAGGCCATATACCGGTATGAGCTCTTTCTGCACATTCATCTTCTCCCCGGGTGCGTCCTTTCTCAGATGCGGAGCAAGACTTGGCACTATACACATGGCACGTTCTGAATCGTACAGATATGTCTTCGGTCTGAACGGATCCGTGGTCTGCGCCATGACCTTGCCAGCAATTCCAAGCGGTCTGTCAAACCAGGTCTCCTTGATAAGTCCACCATACGGCTCTACATTCAATGTCTGGTAACCGCTTCTGTTCATATCCGGCTGGGTCTTGATCTTGAGCATTGGAAAATCTGTGTGTGCCAGACCTATATTCAGCCTGCCATACTCAGGCATCTCCCCTGCGGCAAATGCCACCAGCATGGATGGATATGGCTTCACATAATATCTTCCTCCGGCCGTAAGATCCCAGCACTCCCCAATATCAAGTTCTCTGTAACCATGATCCTGCAGCACAGCTTCACATTCCCTCACAACATGAAACTGCGTAACGCCCGCGTCCAGCAGTCTGCATAATGTATCTATCATAATAAATTATCCTCCTAATAATGGTCGGTAGACAAACGCACACATCAGTATCCTTTCTTATGTGCATCGTCTGCGTTCTTCACAAAGATTTTAGTACAAATCTTCAGCTTATACAATTCCCTTACTTCTTATTTTAGCTTAATATCCACATCTGATAGTCAAGTTTTTTTATTGCAATGTGAATCTTCTCTTGCCCTGTCATTCAAAAGGCTGTATAATCGCCAATAGATGCTTTAACGCTTTTATGCGTCAAACTGTTAAAGGAGAACGTAAAATGAATGATTTTTCAATAGGATTTATCGGTCTGGGACTTATCGGAGGATCTATTGCCAAATCCATCCACCGTATTTTCCCTGATTACAGAATAGTCGGTTTTGACAATAATCTGTTCACGCTCAAGGAAGCTGTCTCCGATGGGACGCTGACTGAATATACAGATGACATACATACTATAGCTGGGTGTAACTATATCTTTCTGTGCGCACCTGTCCACTATAACATAGAATATCTGCGCCAGCTCAAGCCTTTTCTTACAGACAGCACTATACTGACTGATGTCGGGAGTGTGAAGCTCGACATATATGAAGCAGTCCAAGAGCTTGGGCTTGCCAGATATTTTGTCGGCGGACATCCTATGGTCGGCTCTGAGAGATCCGGCTACGAGGCGGCAACCGACAGGCTCATAGAGAATGCCTACTACTTCATTACACCTGCAGACGGAGTTATGCCAGGCAAGACTGAGGAGTTCTCCACATTTATCGGAGATCTGGGTGCGATTCCGATCACCTATTCACCTGTTGAGCACGACCGTATAACCTCTTACATAAGCCATGTTCCCCACGTCATAGCAGCGTCACTGGTCAACCTTGTCGCAGCGGCAGACAGCCCGGACAATATATTCAAATCACTGGCAGCCGGAGGCTTCAAGGATATAACCAGGATCGCATCCTCCAATCCGGTGGTATGGGAGCATATCCTACTGGCAAATCCTGACAATATCGTGAACGGTCTTCAGGAATATGTTGAGCTTATAGACAAAATGATTTATCATATTAAACAGCGCGATGCGGCTGGAATAAATGCTTTTTTTGCATCCGCAAGGGACTACAGAGATTCCATTCCTAACAACAGCAGCGGTGTCATAAGAATGCACCATGAACTGTTCGTGGATATCCCTGATGAGGCTGGTGCGATAGCAAAGGTGACAGCATTTATCGCAGAGGCAAAGATAAGTCTCAAGAACATAGGAGTCTCCCATAACCGGGAGGATGAGGAAGGAGTTCTCAGACTCTCATTCTACGATGCTGATGCAAGAAAGAATGCGCAGGATGTACTGAAGGCCGCAGGCTACAGGATCTATAACCGTTAAGTAAAAGCAGTTATAATCTTACTGTCACTTATCGGCAAATAAATTCGCGGCTCATTTTATATTAAGCCGGAGAATAAAATATTATAACCAGGCATATTACACTAGAATAAAGGAATACTGAGAAATTATGAAGATCAACAGAGTAAAATCACTTAACGGAGAGATAACCATACCGGGAGACAAATCCATCTCCCACCGCTCCATCATGTTCGGCTCAATCGCAGATGGAATAACAGAAGTACACGGATTCTTAAACGGTGCCGACTGCATTTCCTCGATGAACTGTTTCAGACAGATGGGTATAGATATTGATTATGATGGCAGTGTCGTTACTGTACACGGCAAAGGACTGCATGGACTGTCAAAGCCTGAAGGCACACTAGATGTCGGCAACAGTGGAACAACCACCAGGCTTATATCGGGTATCCTTGCCGCTCAGCCATTTGCAAGCAGACTCATAGGTGATGCATCGATATGCAAGAGACCTATGAAAAGGATCATGACTCCTCTGTCCATGATGGGTGCTGACATCACATCCGAGCTTGGTAACGACTGTGCTCCACTCCTTATAAACGGAAAGGAGCTCCATGGAATACACTACAACTCCCCTGTCGCATCAGCACAGGTAAAGTCATGTGTACTCCTTGCCGGACTCTATGCGGACAGCGAGACAAGTGTCACCGAACCATATGTGTCAAGAAACCACACTGAGCTCATGCTTGAGTCATTCGGCGGTGATATAAGAACTGAGGGAACTACGGCTACTGTAAAGCCTGCCTCAAAGCTCTTGGGACAGAAGATACTTGTACCTGGAGATATATCATCAGCTGCTTACTTCCTTGTTGCAGGACTTATCACTCCGAACTCATGCATCACCATCAAGAATGTTGGCATCAACCCGACCAGAGACGGAATACTGGAAGTAATCAAGGCCATGGGCGGCAATATGGAATACTCCAATGTAGTGAGCGGATGCGGTGAGCCAACTGCTGATATCACCGTCAAGACATCAAGCCTTAAGGGCGGTGTCATTGAGGGTTCCATCATACCAAAGCTCATAGATGAGATCCCTGCCATAGCAGTTCTCGCATGCTTTGCAGATGGCGAGACTATCATCAGGGATGCCCAAGAGCTCAAGGTCAAGGAATCCAACAGAATTGATGTCATGGTAAACGCCCTCTCATCCATGGGCGCAGACATAACCGCAACCGATGACGGAATGATCATACGTGGCGGAAAGCCTCTTCACGGAGCCGTGATCGACAGCCACCTTGACCACAGGATTGCCATGAGTTTTGCCATCGCAGGACTTAACGCTGATGGTGATACTGACATCACCGGAGCTGAATGTGTGAACATCTCATATCCGGGATTCTATGATGATCTGGCAGGGTTGGAGAGGTAAAATAGATATAGAGCTCTTTATAATAAAAGTCGCCACTGTTATCGTAGGATGCATAGCATCGTAGATAACAATGGCGACTTTGTTAATGTTTTTTTATCCTAATAATTTAATGATATCCTGATCTGTCCAATATTCATTTGGATATATAGACAAATCATCTTTATGTTTACGAATAATTCTCTTCGGACTCTCTGTGTTATCATAAACATGTAAAATATCACATATATCTATCAGCTCTTTTATATGCCCTAATGACTTATAATATCTATCTATAACCTTTGTGTGTTCCACATCATGCCCACCAGATGCAACCCTTGACTCTATTCGCAGGATATTTATTGCAGGATCAATTGTCAACACAAATACACACTTAATAAAATATCCTTCATCCTTAGCCTTCCTAAGTATATCCATTTTATATTCTGATGATAAAACAGTTTCGAATGTAAAATCTTCGTTTTCCTCTATGGATTCATATCTCATTTTATCCACAAGAATTGCAGCATCAATGTTAGTCATTCCTGTCGACATAACTATATCGTCTGCATTTGTATATCTTCCGACTTTTTCAAAAAAAGACGTGATTGTACTTTTACCAGAACCATTTGGGCCGGCAAAAACAAGAACCATCGGCTTTCTATTTTGCATATTTTATCTCTCCATTTGCATATTCAATATATGCTTTTTTATTCTCTTTATCATATCCAGCTATGGGTTTTTTACAGACTTTGGCTTTATTTATTGCAGCCTTCACCGCCTCAACAGCTCTGGCATCCATCTCCCGATCCGACAACGTTAACGTTTTACTTTCTTCTTCTCTTGATACTACATTTATTATCTTCCCACTTTTAGTACTCACTGTTGTCATACAAACACCACCTTCATACTTTATATTATATACATGTATATAATTTATGATTTACATAGTCTTATTTTACCACAGTTCATGGACTATTCACAACAGCTTACTCCGTTGCACGCTCAAACTCATCTGTTCCGGTATCTTCCCAGTTTGTTTTCCCGCTACTTATCACTTCTCCACTGGAAAATACATATGCATAGATATCTTTTATTTCGGCGCTGCCATAATCATATGTTCCATCCCTGCCTTTTTCAGTGCGATACCTTACATACAATCCACACTTCCCATTTTCTGACTTGCCATCATATACAATGTATTCCACTGAATTATCATCTTCTGACAATATACATCTCGATTCTGACTCCGAGGCGCCGTAATACACTTCAAACTTTCCAACAGTGGCATCTGAATATTTCTCAAAGATCGCCTGATACCCCGCTGTAATTGCCTTATTTTCTGGCTGATCCTCTGTTGCGGAATCAACAGCGTAATCAGCGGAGTTATCCACATCCTCTCTGCTGTCATCGGAACCTTTTTCCGTTGCTGCAGAGTCTTGCTCGCTGTCTTTTTCTATAGACTTATCTTCTTTTCTATATCTGGCCGTGAGACGTCTACTGCTGGTCTGCCCATTAAAATGCAAGGTCACAAGCTCGTCACGCTGTTCAGAGCCGGACACTACCACCTCAACGCGATCAATGTACCATGTCGTCTCAAGATCGCTGTCGTCAAATCTTGCACCGTCATTTGCTACTTCAAACGGCATATATGCAACAGTCTTCTCTTTATCCTTTAGCACCAGCCTTCCATGGGCAGCTCCAAACGGGAAATCCGGCTCACCAACTGAATAGATCACAAGCTCATAATCACCATCTGGGGACGTTGACGTACTTATCTGTTCAGCTTCGTAACGCGTCTTATATCTAACATAACCTAATGGCAGCAACACCACCATTACCAATATGCAGGCTATGATAACAACATACTTTGCCATCTTATTCATGGTTATTTCCTGCCTGTCTCCTCATACATTCCTATTTTCTTCATGTTTATATAAAATTTATATAAAATTCTAAAAAATTAATTATTATTCTGCGAACAATTGGCCGCATCAATAGCAATCACAAGCATAAGCGCCATGATCTCATCACCCGGATCTATAATATCAAGTGTATATGTATCGCCCCAACTGAGAAGCTGCTTTGCTATATTTGCCACCAGCCTGCTCCCAGCTGTGACACTGTAATTCCATGAAAGGAAATCTCCATCACACTGCCATCCTCCATACTCAATACTGTACGAAGGCTTGAAGAATGTAAATTCCTTCTTGATACTTCCACACGGTCTGCCACCCACACTGATGTCAAATGTCGGCAGGAACGTGAATAATCTCTGACTTACCAGTCCTATCTCATTCCCAGCAAGATCATATACGTGGACCTGATGCGTCAGCCGGAACGCCTCCGACTTCACAAAATATTTTTTGTTTCCCCATTCATCGTATATATCATAGGTATCTGTCCAGGCAAATACCCGTTGTTTTATCATAAGTCTCATAAAATCCACTCCTTAAATCATATGTCGTCGTGCGTAAGCGCGATGACATGCGCACGCCTACTCAACTTGCTCTCATTATATGACGTACCCCGGCACCACCAGCTTCACCACGTAAGACACCGCAAATATCCCAAGCCACACATACACATACCACAGCCGGAATCTCACAAGCGGCGTCCTGCCCTTCGTTGCAAGCCTGATCGTATTGCCCACCAGATATATGATACAGATGCACGCCAGGTACACGGTCGCCACATGATAATACAACGCCGTCAGCAGATGTCCGTGGAGCATGGCAAGTACAGCCCTTGTCGTACCGCATGCGGGACATATCACCCCTGTAAACCGGCGTATCTGACATCCCTCAAGCCATGATGTATCCGGCAGGACACGAAGGAGCAGTATATATACCGCCGTGCCGATAAGCAGTGTTATGAGCACTGCTATCTCCGCAATATATAACTGCCCCTCTGTATGTCCTAGAAGTTCAAATAATCTATATATTTTTCCGCTATGTCTTCCTGCGTTCTTATGTTCCATAGAATATCCTTTGTCTCTATTGAATGATTTCCGCCCTCGTATGTGTAAAGCGGTATACTCTTAGCCTCACAAAGTCTTGTCAGCTCATCCGTGTTCACAAGCGGATCTGCTGTTCCGTGAAAGGCTATGCCATTTGAATTGGCATATTGCAGGGTGAGTTCAAGCGGAGTGAAGTATATATTCCGTACCTTCAGCCCTGTCTCCGCCGCATATCTTGCAGATATAACTGTACCTATACTCTTTGACAGAAATACTATATCCTCAGTCTCCGAGAAATCCACATTCTTCAGAGTATCTACTGCTTTATTCCAGCCATCATCAAATACCTTCTGTATCTCCTCAGGGAGATGTCCCGAAAGCTTGCCGTATGTCACATCAACAATATCATATCCATGTGCCATCATATATTTTTTACTGTAGTAAAGTAACGGTTTATCGGTGTGATACCCGATTCCCGGGAATACCACACATATCCTCTTTCCCATAATTATCTCCTGTCAGTCCAACATTGATCCTTACCAATCTGTCCATGTGACTGGGGCACATCGTTAGCCACCTTATTTTATCAGCATAGCATCGCCAAATGAAAAGAATCTGTACTTCTCCTCAACCGCCACCTTGTACGCCTCAAGTATATGCTCTCTGTCGTAGAGCGCAGAAACAAGCATAAGAAGCGTTGACTCAGGCAGATGGAAATTCGTGATGAGCGCGTCAATAACCTTGAACTTGTATCCAGGATAAATAAATATATCCGTCCATCTGCTTCCTGCATGTACTGTTCCGTCATCGTCCGACATGGACTCAAGTGTTCTTGTACTTGTAGTTCCAACGGACACGACTCTTCCGCCAGCAGCCTTTGTCTCGTTGATCATATCAGCGGCTTCCTGCTCAATGATACAGAACTCAGAGTGCATATGGTGATCCAGAATATTCTCCTCCTTCACCGGTCTGAATGTTCCAAGGCCGACATGGAGTGTCACGTGTGCTATCTTGATTCCCTTCGCTTTGATCTGATCAAGCAGCTCTGTTGTAAAGTGGAGTCCTGCAGTCGGCGCTGCCGCTGAACCATCATGCTCTGCGTATACCGTCTGATACCTGTTCTTATCCTCAAGCTTATGTGTGATATATGGAGGTAGCGGCATCTGTCCCAGTTCGTCTAGGATCTCCTCAAATATTCCGTCAAACTCGAATCTGATGAGTCTGTTGCCTTCCTCAACTATATCGACGACCTCACCTACCAGCTTGCCCTTTATAAGCCCTGACTCTGGATCAGGTTCATTTGACTCTGATCCAAATACTATACGAGCTCCTACTTTACACTTTTTACCCGGCTTTACCAAAGTCTCCCATGTACAGTCATCCTTGCGTTTCAGGAGAAGTACCTCTATGGATGCTCCAGTGTCCTCCTTGACGCCCATAAGTCTGGCAGGGAGAACCCTTGTGTCGTTGATGACAAGACAGTCCCCCGGATTCAGGTAGTCTATCACATCATAAAAGTGCTTGTGCTCTATCGTATTGTCTTTTCTGTTCAGGACCATTAGACGGGACTCACTTCTCTTGAGGAGTGGATCCTGCGCGATAAGCTCCTGTGGCAGATCATAGTAAAAGTCTGTTAATTTCATCATATCGTAATTCCTCGCATCTTCTAATCTATCATGTTCTGAGAAACACAAAACGTGTTTTCAAATTTACACTGCTGTTTCACTTCTTGTGTAATCATATTCTCTGACACCTTGGTCAAAAAAATAGCTGTCTGACGCTGGATATATACAATATATCTGCGCCAAACAGTTACATATTATACTACTATTACAAATATTTCAAGGACAGCAAACAACGCTTTCCATGTCTACTTTTTTCTGTAAAATAAAACCGCCAGTCCAACTCCATTCAGTACAATGCCTACAATCAGAGCTCCAATTCCAATCCCTCTCCACATACATGCGTTCATCAGATATATTCCACCTATCATAAACATCACGCCTATCATGATAGGTATAAATCCTACCACCCTGAGCTTCGGCGTGTTCTCATCAGGCTTTCTCGTTGCAAGAAAACACGCAAGGGCAATCCCCATGAATACCCACGGAAGCGCCGCCGCAAGGAAATCCAACACCGCATTTCCCGTCATGATACTTGCAAATGTGACAACTACAGCCACTATGATAGCCACTATGCCCACCGCGATAAGCCTGCTGTTGGACCTTACGATATTTGTGTCCTTCTCTATCTTTTTCATCATATTCTGATCTCCTTTCAACAGTTCATCCAGACTGATATGATAGAGATCACTCATTTTGATCACGCTGACAATATCTGGCATGGTCTTTCCGTTTTCCCAGTTGGATATCGTCTGCCTCGAAACCATTATCTTCTCAGCAGCCTGATCCTGGGTTAACCCGGCTCCGTTTCTCGCTTCCTTTATCTTATTTCCAATCTCCATGTTCTTCCTCTTTTACCTCCTTTATCAATCACTCTGAGTCCTCTATCTGAGCAAATGCTAACACCCATATCACATCTTTTCCATCAAAAGGCTTTGTCCTTGCCCCGGATACAGTGTAAAAATCCTTTTACATACCTTACCATCCCGCCTCTCAGCGTTCAACATAAAAATACCACCCGGTCACAGACCTTCTGAGGTACATCTCATTTGCGGTCTGTTACCGGGTGGTATTTAAAATATATAATATCGAGCTGGTTATCAGCTATTACGCTCTGATCTCTATTCCAAGCTTTCCAAGCTCCTTGAGGATCTTGGCGATGATTCCATCGACCTCTGACGTCTCAAGTGTTCTGTCCTTTGCACGGAATGTCATGGTGTAAGCAACTGACTTCTTGCCCTTTGCGATCTGCTCGCCCTCGTATACATCGAAGAGTTTATAGCTCTCAAGCAGCTTGCCGCCGCACTTCTTGATGACTTCCTCTATCTGTCCGACGAATATTCCCTTGTCCACAACAAGACTCAGATCTCTTGTACTTCCAGGGAACTTTGCAATTCCTTCATACTTGATATCGAAGCTTGACAGCATAACCAGTGTAGGCATATCTATGACTGCAACATATACCTCACCCTTAAGGTTGTAGTTGTCGCATACCTCAGGATGTACCTGTCCGATAAATCCGATGGTCAGGTTGCCCTTCTTGAGCTTTGCCTGACGGCCCGGATGAAGGAATGTGTACTCTGACTCAGGCTCGTATGTCACCTGACCCTTGAGACCAACCTTATCTGTCAGCTCCTCAAGTACTCCCTTGAGATCAAAGAAATCTCCCTGGCCATACATACCGATAGTCAGCTTCATTCTCTCCTCTGGAAGCTCTGTGAGTGGAAGTGACTTTGGAAGATATACATTTCCGAACTCATAAAGTCTTGCAACCTTGTTCTTTCTATTATAGTTGGTTGCCAGTGATGTGAGAACACCGTTCAGTGATACAGTTCTCATGATACTGAAGTCCTCACCAAGAGGATTTGCTATTGTAACTGTCTTTCTAAACTCGCTGTCAGCAGGAAGTAGCAGCTTGTCAAATACCTTAGGGCTCTCGAATGAGTAGCACATGCCGCCAGAGAAACCATTTGCCTCAAGGACATCCCTTGCGATGGCATTGATCATCTGGTCATATGGAAGCTTACCAACTGTAGCCTCACCCCTTGGAAGTGACACAGGAATGTTGTCATATCCGTAGAATCTTGCAACTTCCTCTGCGAGATCTGCCATGCAGTTCAGATCCTGTCTGAAACTTGGCACATCCAGAGTGTTTGTCTCTGCATCATATGTGAGTCCAAGTCTGCCGAAGTAGTACAGCATCTTCTCAGGCTCAACATCTGTTCCGAGAAGTGCGTTCATCTTGTCCGGCTCAAATGGAAGCTTCTTGTCCTGTACAGGATTTGGATATACATCGACAGCTCCGCCGACTACCTCACCTGCGCCCATCTCCTCGATGAGCTGGCACGCTCTGTCTATTGCCTCCATTGCAAGATTTGGATCAAGTCCTTTTGTGAACTTGGCTGCCGCATCAGTTGCAAGACCGATTCTTCTCGATGAAAGTCTGATATTTGTTCCATCGAAGCAGGCTGCCTCAAAGAGCAGTGTATCGATGCTGTCTGTTACCATGGAGTTCTCTCCTCCCATGATTCCGGCGATACCGATCTCCTTCTCGCCATCACAGATCATCAGAACGTCATGGTCAAGCTTTCTCTCCTGTCCATCAAGTGTGACAAATGTATCTCCGTCATTTGCACGGCGTACTACGATCTTGTTGCCAGCTATGGTGCTGAGATCATATGCGTGCATTGGCTGTCCGTACTCTTCCATAACGTAGTTTGTTATATCGACCAGGTTGTTGATCGAACGGATTCCCTGTGAAGCAAGTCTCTGCTGCATCCACTTTGGTGAAGGTCCGATCTTCAGATTCTTGACAACCCTTGCTGTGTATCTAGGGCAGAGGTCAGGGTCCTTTACCTCTACTGATATATAGTCATTGACGTCCTCGTCATTTCCTGTCTTTGTTACCACTGGTGGGTAAAATGACTTGTCAAATGTAGCTGCTGCCTCTCTTGCCATACCGATCATTGAGAAACAGTCAACTCTGTTGGATGTGATCTCGTACTCAACTACCACATCGTCAAGTCCAAGTGCCTTCACAGCATCATCGCCCGGCTTCACACCTGACTCCACCGGGAATACATACACGCCATCCTCCGGTGCTTCCGGATAGAAGTCTCTTGATGAACCAAGCTCCTCTATACCGCACATCATACCATTTGACTCAACTCCTCTGAGCTTACCCTTCTTGATCTTGATTCCGTCAGGGTACTCATTGTTGTCGCCGTGTGCTGCCGCAACCTTACCACCGTCAAGTACAAGTGGGATGAGATCATTGACCTTTACATTCTTTGCTCCGGTCACGATCTGAAGAGGCTCCGCCTGTCCAACATCTACCTGACATACTACAAGCTTGTCCGCATCCGGATGCTTCTCCATAGTGAGAATCTTGCCGACAACGATCTTGTCAAGATTCTTATCCTTCTGTTCGTAACCCTCTACATGTGATCCTGAGAGAGTCATGGCATCTACAAACTCCTGAGCTGTCACGTCCAGATCAGGAACATATGCCTTTATCCATGAAATTGGTGTATTCATCTATTTGTCCTCCTATTTAAAACTGGTCTAAGAATCTCATGTCGTTCTCGTAGAGAAGTCTCATGTCATCTATCTCATACTTGAGAAGTGTTACCCTCTCAAGTCCGATTCCAAATGCAAATCCTGAATATACCTCAGGGTCTATTCCACAGTCACGGAGAACCTTTGGATGAACCATACCACAGCCAAGGATCTCTATCCAGCCGCTGCCCTTACATACACGGCATCCCTTGCCGCCGCACTTGAAGCATGTGATATCACACTCTGCTGAAGGCTCTGTGAATGGGAAGTGATGAGGTCTGAACTTGACCTTTGTGTTCTCACCGAAGAACTCTTTTGCCCACTGTGCCAATGTTCCCTTGAGGTCTGCCATGGTGATTCCCTTGTCTATTACAAGTCCCTCTACCTGATGGAATGATGGTGAATGTGTCGCATCCACCTCATCAGCTCTGAATACACGTCCAGGTGAGAGGATCCTGATTGGAAGATTGCCCTTCTCCATGATTCTTGCCTGAACAGGTGATGTCTGTGTACGAAGAAGGATATCCTTTGTAACATAGAATGTATCCTGCTCATCCTTTGCAGGGTGGTTTGCAGGAATGTTCAGCAGCTCAAAGTTGTACTTGTCGTACTCTACCTCTGGTCCCTCAACTATCTCGTAACCCATACCGATGAATACTCTCTCCAGATCTTCAAGTGCTATCTGGTTTGGATGTCTGTGTCCTGTAAGCTTCTTCACTCCTGGAAGAGTTACATCTATGGTCTCTCTCTTCATCTTCTCTGCACGGAGTGCCCTGTTGATGGACTTTGTCTTCTCATCAAGTGCTGTCTCGATGGCCTGACGCGCCTCATTTACCATCTGACCGACCTTTGGTCTGTCCTCAGGTGCAACATCCTTCATACTCTTGAGAACCTGTGTGAGTTCTCCCTTCTTACCGAGTATCGCCACCTTCACATCGTTCAGTGATGATACAACCTCTGCGCTCTCGATCTTGGCAAGAGCCTCTGCCTTTATGGCCTCCAACTTGTCTTTCATCGTATTTCTCCTTTTTCTATTTCTAGGGATTTTTGTACATTTCTACTTAGTGTATAAGTCACAGAATTGCTCCGCCTCCGGCTCCCGCAATTCCTACAGTAATTCGCGCTCCACCCTATCGGGCTGCTCGCTCATTTCTGTTATGTTTTCTAAAGCATGAGCAGTTTTTCATGCAAGCATGAAACTGCTCATGCTTTGAAAACGACTTATACACTAAAAAAGTCCCCAGCATGTTATACATACTAGGGACGAATTATATCCGCGTTACCACCCTGATTCCAGACACTCTATGTATCTTGTCCATGTCTGACTCTCATTAGACGTTTGTCGCACGTCACACGCCACAACCTACGCAGACAAATATCTGTAAAATAATACAACAGATATCTTCAATCCTTCAGCCATGATGGCTCTGATGTGAAATTAAATACGCACTCTTACCTGACCTGGCTTTCAGCCGCTGACCCGGTCTCTCTGATGGTGACATACGTATCTTTTGCATCGTCACTGCCTGTAGAGATAATATACCTACACGCGGGTGTTAGTCAACCTCTTTTTTTTCAGCGGCTGGGCTCACATCCGGATTTGCATTTTCCATTACGCCTTCAGCGTTCTCAGGGGCCAGCTCCAGATCAAGTTCATCTGCATCGTCCACGAGTCCTTTTCTGATCTGGCGCATACGCTTCTTCTCTGCGCGCTTTTTCTTCCTCTCAAGGCGTCTCTTCTTACGCCCGGCCTTGTGCGCGCGCCTTCTTATTCCCCGGATTCCATTATCCATGAATTTGTTGATCTCCGCGCCTATCAGCATGACATACATACACATATAAAGCCACAGTGCAAGGAGTATGACACTGGCAAGACTTCCATACATATATGTATTGATTCCCACTATATTGATGTAGCTTGATACGCCAAATGACAACAGCATCCAGAGTATGGTTGTAAATGCTGCCCCTGGCACCGCTGTTTTGATCCGGATGCGCTCAACAGGCAGAGCCCAGTATGCAACGATCATAACACCAAATAACACCGTAGGTGCAAATGCAATCTTGATGATAGACAATATATTGACCATGGTATCTACAAGCTGGAAGCCTTCAACTGAATCAAGCCGCACAAGTATCTTGGACACTACTACATCGCCAAGAATGTATATTACAAGCACAGCCACTATCATAACGCAAAATATCAATGTATATAGCGTATGTATTGCTCTTCTGAGGAAATAATTGACACTGTCCTCCTTACCCGCCATGAATGTAAGCCCTCTTCCTATGGCCATTGTTCCCTTTGATGCGGACCACACAGTAAGCAATATTGATGCCGTAGTGGCAAGCAGTGAACTCTTGCTATTGAATATCTCCGCAAACATGAATTCAAAATTCGAATTTATCTCCTCCGGGAACAGGTCCCTGATTATCCCAAGTATCTGCGTCTCTGTGAATGGCAGATATTTGACGAATGTAAGCAGCGTCATCGCCAATGGGAACAGTGACAACAGCAGGAAAAAAGCAGACTGTGCCGCAAATGCCGCAACCTGATCCTTATTCATCTCAGCCATAAACAACCTGACTTTATGGTATATGAGCACTATGCGCTTCTTTAACTTCATAATTAGTAATTCTCTCCGTTACTTCTCAACTGAACTGAGAACTGCTCCGTTATAATAATGGCTTATTATCTGTGATGCAGTATATCCCAGTTTTGCCAGTTCATTTGCACCGTTCTGACTCATACCAACACCGTGTCCATATCCGCCACCCTTCAGTGTATACAGACCGGTATCATTATCTTTCCTTACATAATAGAAATTACTTGGAACTCCTGTCCATCCTGTAAGCTCCGATCCATCCTGCTCGGTGATCGCCTTGCCATCAGTCGCAAAGAGCACTCTTATATTGCTCTGCCCACTGACAACCACGCTTCCACTCTCTCCTGTGATGGTTACCTCCTTCACAAGTCCGCTGTCATCTCTTCCAGTCACGGATATGGATTTGATCTTGCCAACCGACGTTGCTGACACACCTGAACATCTTGAAAGGCCTGTCTCAACTGCATTCCTCATCTCGTCATCAGTATAAGTGATCGTCCACCTGTACATAGGAAGATTCCTCTCAACCACATCTGTATCAGTCTTACCATCCATGAAGTCCCTGAATGCCGCTTCATCACTGAAATACGGAATGTCAAGAGCTGTGTTCTGGATACGTGTACATGTATAAGGCATGCTGCCTCCCCACACCTGATCACTTGTCGTAGTCGTTCCACACGATGTTGAGAAATATACTGCATTGATGATCTCTCCGTCATATGTCGGTACTATCCCCGTGGTAGACTGTACAGCATATATGGAATTGTCAGTCTCAGGGAAATTGTTGTAAACCTGACACGCCGTAGTATCATCAAGGTCTGCATTGTAACCTCTGTAATTACTTCCGAGCTTTCTGTATGTAAATCCCCTCGCACAGATGGCCATAGCCTTCAGCGCCTCAGGGCTATAGCTCGATGACACCTCACTGGATACTACGCCATACAGATACTGTTCTATATCCACCTGGTTGATGACCATGTATCCTGATGAATCCTTTGTGATCTCAAGAGCACCATGATATCTTGGCGTTCCTCCAGATTTGCTCAGGCTTGACACTGTTATCATGCCATCTGCACTGTCTGGTTCAACTATGATACTTGACGCTTTATTGTCACTTCCCAGGGATACAAATTCATCCGCCTTATATGCCTTCTTCTTGCCATCACTTGTAACATTAAAACCTGTGCTGCAGGTGAATTCCACATAGCTGTGGTAGTAATCTCCGCCATTGGTAAGGATAACCCTGACACTGTTCTCCATACCCGATATGACCACTGATGATCCGCCATATCCGGAACCCCCACTTGTTCTGTCAGCTTTGGAGGGAACATTGCTCTTTGTATCCTCCTTCTTGGCCGCGACAGCTCCGGCTCCCTGTATCGTATAATCATACTCCGCTATCTCTGTACTGTTGGAATCCTCATATACATACTGCTTCAGATCCCCAACCGGATCATCCGGAGCCTCGACAACTATCGTCTCCACAGCATTACTGTTATCATTCTCTGCCGAATCCTCTCCGACCTTACTTCTTCCTGTTATCATCATATATCCAACTATACACACCAGAATAACTGTTATAAAGCTTACCGCCTTAAAATTCTTGTTATACTTTATCTTCTGATACCACTTTTTACGCTGATCTATTCGCATTCCCCTGTCTCCATTTCTCCGCAAATATATCCACATACAGAGAAAAAGCAGCATTTACATGCTGCTTCTTCATCTCGTGTAATAAACTGAAATGCGCCCTTGCTTTTGAGTCCTAGCAAAGCTAGGTGGGCAACCGCAATTGTATATCTGCCTTCCACTAGAACTTATATAACGAGGCTTGACTTCAATAACAATGATATAGGAATCCCGTTTATTCAAATGTAGGTTCAAAATCACAAGAGACTTAATACATCCCAGCTATGAGCACATTATACCCTACCTTTACATCTCTTGCAAGAATTTTTCACATCAAGTTTAGACACATCAGACATAAAATTCCTCACCCGTATCAAGACAGATTGCCGCCAGTCTTCCCCCTTTAAAACAGGCACCACAGTCTACAGCTATATAATTATTTTTTCTCATGATATAACCCGGCCTGTCATTCTCCTCTATGAGCTGGGTCGGTGTATGTCCACATACAACAGTCACATCATCATAATATGGCCTGCTGTAATCCGGTCTGGTCCACACCAGCTCGTCAACGCTATATTCATCCATCGCTTTGCACGGAGCAAAATTGCCAAGGCCGCCATGGACAAGAATATACCGCTTATCATTCACTGTAATATCATAATATAACGGAAGCCCGGACAGGAAGTCGATCACTGCAGTTTTCTCCTGATGACTAAGCGTCTGGAACTCCCTCTCTGTAACTGAACAGCCCTCAATGCTCTCATTAGCAGCCAGAAAGCGCAGAGTTCCTATGGCTCCGCTGTCATGATTTCCCAGGATCGTTTTTACATTTTTCATACTCATTATCTTCTGTATGACCCTGACCGGGTGTGGTCCCCTGTCTACCATATCCCCCAGCACATACAGCGTATCATCTTCACCTATATTTATTGTTTCCAGCATTTTTATGAATTTTCCATACATACCATGTATATCAGATGTTACATATATGCTCATTTTATCACGCTCCCTGAATATTCCACAGTTGAGATTTCATTTCCAACTGGGTTATAATTAACTTACTATTTCATTCACTAACATTTGGAGGATCTTTATGAATTCAGCATGTGGCAAAAGAGAAAATAAAAATCCGGATATCAACAGCAATTTAAAGGCAGTTCTGGTGGGAATCCTGCACAGCAGTTCCTCTGCTGACATGCCTTTATCCATACAGCAGATCGCAGTGGAATTAGATTGTCTCACCGCTGTAAAGAATAACACATCATGTGTTACCATAAGGAAGCATATAGATGAACTCTGGTCGTTCTCCAACGACCCTGTTTTCTCATCTTTTTTCAATAAGATCTACGGTGGCAGGATAAGCAAATATTATCTCTCCCCATCCTCCACACGCAGCAAGCGAATATATATTGAAGCTTCCGAGTATGAGGACACATATGTAAATGACGAAACCTCCAGAAACGCCAAAGCATTCTATGCATATGAACCCACGCTGTCTGCCCAGGATCTTTTTATGCTGCTGAGCAGTGTTCAGACTAACCCATATTTCTCTGCATATGACATTTCCGCCCTGCAGAGAAAAATGAAGGGTATCACAACCTCCAACCTGTTCAGGCAGGCATGCAGCTCAAAGTCAATTTCATCAGGGCTTCTTATGGACGAGCATTCCACGAAACTTTTAGGCAACATTGCCAGCCTGCTAAATTATATGAACGAAGAAATACAGCTGGAGATCAATTACGGAAAATACACCATCTCTTCCAGACCTCTTTCAAATGAGAAATTCATGCTCACACCAACCCGGACTACCCAGAACGGCATGCCTAAATGGCAGAGAATCGATCCGGTTGCCACATTTGAGGCAAATGGCTTTTATTATCTTGCAGCTCACACAGATAAATCGGTCAGCCCCGATGATATCATCTCTTATAGAATAGATCGTATCATAGAAATGAGGCCATTTTTAGATACTCTTAGTAGAAAACCTGTCCCTGTAGATAATGATGTCCTTGAATTCCGCAGGAAGTTCTCGGCACTGGAATATACCAAGAGTCATCCTGTCATGTATTCAGGTGAAAAATCTGATATAACAATGCTTGTCCTCGAAAACAGGAATTTAAACCCCGTCAACACACTCCTGGACACTTTTGGAAGAGATATAACTATAAGGCCTGCTACAGATGCCGATGTGATCCCACATCTGGGGCATACAGTAAATGAGCTCAGAGACATGGGAGAGATCTGGTATTCCGTCCATCTTCACCACTCCATACCGGGAACCATTCTGTGGGCAAAGCAGCACATTGAAAATGTACTCATCACCTATCCTCAGGAGGCCATCGATATTATAAAGGAGGATACCAGCCGCGGACTGTCACGATACAAGTAATTCATCCTTCACTCCCAGGAGCTCTCCCATGGCAGCTGTATACTCCGGACAGTCATTTCTGGTCAGAGTGTACAGTATTCCTCTGTCCTTATTTAACTCCCTTATAAAGCTCTCCCTCAAAGCCCCGCTTTCTATACCTGAGACGAAACGGATTGCATTTTCTATATGAACCGCATTCTGGGACATTATTCTATTGTTGCTTTCATCATGTACGTTTATAAATTTTTCCATCTTTTTCAGCACTTCCTGATTTTCAAACGAAGCTATATCTGCATTCTCCAGTTCCCACAAAAAGTATGAAATAAGCTCATCACTAATCTGTTTAAACTCAGGGAGCACAACCTCAGACTCATCATTTGTCACCTGTTTGGATGATACCAGTTCCTTCAGTGCTCCATAGCACTCCTGCCCTAACATACAAAAGCTGCACTCACTCCCGACTGGAATTGCCTTACTCCATCTTCTCCACAGCTTTCTCATATAATCTATACCACATGATTTCTTATACACAGCAGCATTTTCCTGCCCAAGTCTCTCCCGCAGCAGTCTCACAAGCTCCCATTTCTTATCAAATGTAAACCCTTCTGCCAGAGCTATATACTTATGCAGATCCTTCCCACTCTCTATATTATCCAGATCTGTATGGTCAAGCGCAGATCCTGCAAGAATATAATATCTGTAGAATTCATTTGCAATAGTCCTGGATTTGATAAACTGATATACAAGTCTTTCGCTTATTTTCTCTCCAAGCCTCTCATATCCGTATATGCACTGTGATAGATTTTCCCAGCTTCTTGCGGTCACGATCTCTCTGTCCCCACCATCACCCGTGCATCTATAAGCTGACGATGGATTGTGTCTGATAAAATCTATTATATGTCTGTGTAAATGCACCATCTCCGCATAGGCAAGAAAATCATCAAGCCTGTATGTTATCTTCATATACCTGACTCTGTCCATAACCGCAGCATCAAACTCCCGGGCTGTCTCATTGTATTCAGGCGGATTGCTGCACAATATCATAATCCATCCGTCTGGAAGTCTGTGATCCCCAATACACTTATTCTGTAAGAACGCAAGCATAGGAGCCACAAGTGCTTCACTCATGGACGCAAATTCATCTATCAGCAATATTCCCTCCGTCTCCCCTGCAGCACAGCGCTTCTCTATCTGTGCAATTATATCTGGCATGGTATATTCAGTGCTTCTATAGCCACCAACTGAAGTGATCACAGGAAGGCCAAGTATGGAATTTCTCGTATGATGCGTGAGCGATGTGGCAAAAAAGCCTATTTCAAGTTCTTCTGCTATCTGTTTTGCCATCTCTGTCTTGCCTATTCCCGGCATTCCAACCACATAAAAAGGATTCTTTTTCTCCGCATCAAGGACATATTCACCATTTTCTTTCCTGCTCAAATATACCATTACACTGTTCTTAATCTCTTTCTTTGCTTCCTGTATACTGTATTCATAATCATCCATAATTCAATTCCCCTTTCACTTGAAATGCAATCTGTTTTACAGCAGCCATAAGATATGGTCTCAGGCCGTAAGATACACCTTATTTATCCACTCCGGAATGAAATCATCTTCATCATATTCCATATCGTCATCCACTCTGTCCAAAACAAAAAATGTCTCATAAGTTCTATTCTTCCTATCAGGATAATCACCATATCCATCAGTAAGATATATAAGGCAGTCTATGTTCTCACCGGATGCCACCAGTTCATCAACATAATCAAATACCGGCATAAAGCTTGTTCCTCCAAAGCCATACATCGTCATCCCATCCTCAAGTTCCTGTACTCCCGGAAGTTCTGAAATATTCTTATATACATCTGCCTTCTTGATATCTGCATCACACTGCAGGACTACAAATTTCCCAAACCAGGCCCCTTTCAATTGTTTAAATAGCTTCTTTGTCTCCGCTACGAATCTCTCCATAACTTCGCCGGAACAACTTCCACTTGTGTCTATCGCCAGCACCACTGTATCAAGCTTCTTTATATCAGACTCCGGACATGGCTCTACAAATGCTACATCACCATATGTGTCAAGCCCCCATGCATACATGCTCTTATCTATGCTCTCCACATCCTCAATGCTCTTTTCTCTGTTTTTCAGGAACTTTTTTAAAATTCCCGAATAATTCAACGTTGTTCTGTCCACAGCCTTAACCACATGTTCCTCATCACCTGTGCTGCAGCCATAATTCACACTACGCCCTGATCTGCTGTCTCTTAAAACTTCATATAGCTCCTGCATATCCATCTGTGATCTGCCAAACATTCTCCGCCTTATATATGCCCACATTCTGCCAGCATCCATGCGGTTCTTTTTTTCATCATCTCCAGATACCGGATGGCAGCTGCCCTGGTCAGGAATATCTATCATGTATCTGAATTTCCTGTTTCTATACCAGACTTTGTGATCATCAATGATCAGTTTCGTTCTGCATCTCAGAATATCCTTCTTTTTTGTTGGCGACTGCACTGTTTCTCTGTATATAGGCATGAGACCTCTGTTATCCCCAAGCAGTCTAATCATATATGCCATTCCAAGAAATGTAACCTTCTGATCACAGGTTGTTCCCAGCCTGTTCAGAAATTTGTATACCTCAAGGTCCATAAGTGTATGCATCACACTGCTTTTTTCATATCGCACAGCGAGTTCAAAGTGACCAAGCATACCATGAGCCAGGATATGCATACATCGATACTCAAGCTCCTCCATATGCCGGCGTTTTGCCACTTCCAGTACCTTGCGTGGCGAATAAAATATATTCTGGCCATCCGTCTCCAGATATATATCCTCCTCCACTGGTATAAACTCCATGTAATGCAGTACATAACTTACGATTGGATATTTTCTTACAATCTTCTGTTTCATCTGGACCAATAAACGTTCTGCAGCAACAATGCTCCTGTTTTTCCTGTCTTTTTTTATCTCAGTGATCCCCTTCAGGTCCTGAACAATCAACTCAGTTCTCATCTATGCATCCTCTCTCAATCCATATAAGCACCGGAACAACATCCCAGCAATTCCTCTCAACGGCCCATTCTACAAGAAGATGTCTTATCCTCTTTGGAAATATTCCGCACTCCGCTGCAGCCAGAAGGGTCTCCTCCGAACATCTTGTCACAAGCTCTTTCTGATATTCATAAAGCCTGTTATCCTGTTGTATCCTGATATCACATTTTCTCCAGATGTCCAGGATCACCCTGTTCCGTCTTATCACTTTTTCATCTGTCGCATTCATGTCAAATACATCCGCATTATTTTTCTTCTCCACATCCTCCGGTATTCCTATTCTTTTTAAAGAATTTATCCCAATAACCGGATCACTTTTGTCTGTGAGTTCATTTCTGTAGAACATAAACCTCTTCATATCTGCCCCAATATAATTTTTCATATACATCTCTCTGACATCTATGCCATCTTTGTCCAGTTTCTTCAGCTCCTTCTTGATTATCGCGATATATATGTCATTCTTTTTCTCCGTGTCCCCATCACTGCCAAGTGCTCCCCCTTCTATATCAGACCACAGCTTATTTAATACTGACACATAATGCTCTGGTCTGATCTGATCATCAAGCTGCCATAATTCAGATTCAAACAGACTGATCAGCGCTCTATCATATTTTCCCAATGCATTTTCTGTATGCAGCGCCCTTATCTGTCTGACATAATCATCATCCGGCATGATCTCCTCACTGCCTGATGCTTCATCCGTGAGCATAAAATTTCGTCTCAGGGATGTGCGTATGCAATATGGAAGACTCTTATCATAACCGATCGCACATCGTCCTATCATGGCCTCAACACTCTTCTTCACGTTCTCAACCCCTGCATTACTTCCTGCTTTGCTGTATGCCAGAGCCTCCTTTGCAAATACCATATTGAAAGGCAGTCCCTGTATGAATTCGCCATGTACCACCCATCCGTTATAAAGCTCCGGAAGGACAACTCTGAACATATCAGCTGCAGCCTCCTTTTGATCAATATATGGTATACTCACCAATGTATCTGCAAAGAAGCTGAGCATAGCTGTCCTTTTCCTCTGCCCTGCTGCACTGTACTGGCTGGCTATCAGCTTAAAAAAATCTGTTCTCACATCACTGTCAGGCTCCAGCCACAAAAGTCTTGCCCACAGGGCATATATGATACGTGAGTGATCATATATGCTATCATCCACATATACAGTCCCCTTGTCAGCACCTTCCAGCAGATCTGCACGTGATCCATACGCCTTCAGCCAGTCTGTATCTCCCTTTATAAATGCGGCCATAACCGCAGGTATCTGATACTGTATGTATTCCTCCGGCTGCGTCATGTCTCCAGTCATAACATGAGTCATATCAGCAGAGCTCCTTTCAAGTGGGAATTTTCCCTCTATGCAGGGTTCTTTTATATCTGTCACTTTCTCCCTCAGCTTTTTAAGAATTTTATATACATATATTGTGGTGTCCTCCGCATATTCATCGGTTCTTGTCTGTCTGCTCATCACTAATGAACATATACCCATATTTCATTCCTCCTTTTCATTGGATGTCTGTTTCATCAAATGTCTGAATATTTATCAACGCCCCACTACATTATTCTGTGAGTGAACGACAAAGCCTATCTGTCTGTTCACATCCTGCTCTGCAGCAGCTGTACTGCTTTGCTTCAGCCGCCTTACCGTCTCTGCCATATCCTTCCTCGTTATACGTCTGTCAGTCTCATTATTACCTGCTCTTTCATTCATATGTCTTACACTGACCGCTCTGATACACGCTTCTGCCAGTTTTCGCGCCTCTCTCGCATTTCCAAAGTCTTTCTTCTTCAACCTGCCTGCCATATATCCACAGAACTCCTTTTTACACCTGGCATCCAGCTCATAGCCCCGTTCCTCAAGCATTCTCTCCTCTATCTGCCACAGTTCATCAACAGAATAATCCGCAAATGTCACGATCTCTGATATCCTTGACCTGATTCCTTCATCCAGAGCAAGAAAATTCTCCACCTCACTGTCATACAGGGCAAATATGACCATCACATCAGGATAGAGTTCCATATACCTCACAAATTCCTTCACCGCCTCATCAAGGAAATTATCCTCCCTGTTCTTCACAAAGAATCCGGCCTCATCCACAAACAGCACGCCATTTCGTGCAGCTTCAAACTTTGCCGCCACCCTGGGTGCTGTATGTCCCAGGTATTTGCCTATAAGATCTGATCTGCTGCATTCACAGAATACGCCATTACTGATCCCACATTCAGCCATTATCTCTGCAATCAGTCTGGCAGTTGTCGTCTTTCCTGTTCCTGCTTTTCCAACGAACAGCATATTTTTATGCATTTCCTGCAAAGCCCTGTTCTCCACAGCTTCCATACACACTGCCCGCCACTCCAGAACTGTATGCTTTACACTATCCAGCCCGGTCATGGATAGCAGTCTCCCGTATGCATTCTGTCCATCCATACCCAGCTCTACAAAATCGTGCATGCCCATAACTGTCTGTTCTGTCCCGTCTTTCTTTTTTCTATTTTCAGCCCGCTTCAAGGCCTGATCTATCACCCAATACAGATTCTCCTCATTCCATTCTTTTCCGAATCGAAGCCGGCACCGCTGTACCACCTGCATGATAGTAATACCATCCCCAAGCATTGCCCCGGACTCTGACAAAAGTGCCTCTGCAAGCCGCTCATAATATATATTTTCTGGCTCTGATATACTTATGACATCCGCATGATATCGTCTCCTCATATCCAGAACCCAGGAATCAGCGCAGTGTTCTCTGCCTATACAGATCATGATAAACCGGGCATTACTCATATCTATAGCCTGCAGCTTGATGCCAAGATCCTTATCCCCCTCCACGTTATAGAAAACAACATTGGGAGCGGAATCACCCGTGAGTGTTAAAGGGATATAACTGTGATACGGACCATTTTCCGGGAAAATCCCCGCCGACATATTCACTCCGTAACAATCAGGTTTACATGCTCCATCATCTGACATCTCATCATCATAATCGTCATAAAAATCATAATCATCGGCATCATCCATAATATGCCCGCCCGCTTCAGAACCATATTCCATTCTGAACAGTGCAAGTATGGCCGCACATTTTTTTGCAAGCCTGATATCATCGCAGGCCAGAAAAACCAGTCTTGGAATTTCTTTTTTCGATTCTGCATATTTTCTCAGAGTCTCCACATAGCTCCCTGACGAAAGATCAGAACTCCGCCAGCACACCTCACTGCAATTCGTGACATATATCGCATCACCCATAATATTACCCAAAGGGGATTCTCCTATAATCTCCGCTTTTTCCATGATCACCGGTACATTCTGTGCCATATACACGCCCATCTCTCTTATTCCCATTGAATACACCTGCCTCTCCGTCTTTTATATCCATCTGACATATCCGTATAATATCAACAAAGTAATAATAAAACCTTTTCAAAATTGTAAATTACGCACAAAAATACCCGGAACTGAAGTATTCTCCAGATCCGGGTATCACTTATTTCATAACCTTATAATTAATGAATAATCACACACCAGCTCAATTCTATAAATTTGCAGTCATCTTACATTGCCATATCCCTTGAAATTTCTTTACCATCTATGATAATATTAAATTACTTATGGATTTTTGTATTTTTATGATTTCATATATGAAAGGCAGGTGTATACAGATGGATAAAAACACCCTACAGATGGGATATCTAATACTGCTGATAATATTTTTTCTGGCTCTGGTTCTCCTGACTATTTTATATATAAGGAGATGGCTCGCTATACGCCGGGAGTCCACCGACCACGACATGGACAGATGGTCCGAGGAAATCATCCAGGAAGAACAGATTGAGAGCAAAGGATACTGGCTCAACAAGGACGATATGGACGAAGAGGATCAGACATACCGCCTGAGATACTACCACTACTTTGACAACATAGATGAATGCATCCACGATCTCATCGTTGAGATGTACGACTGTGGTTTTGTCAGAACCGAGGATATATTCGTGGCTGCATACGGCGAAGATGCTTTAAAGCCTGATTCGTTTATTTACATGACAGATGATGATCCTGACTTTGAGAAGGCAAAAGCTGCACTTCCACCAGTCAGCGAAAAAAATCAAAAGATAATATATGATCTCTGGGTATCATATGTGGAGGAACTTCTCGACAGAGTTGAGATCCATACCACACCGGCAAACCAGGACATCATAAAGGATGCGCTTATGGTTTACGGCCGCAAGAAGATCGGTATTCTTCTCCGCAGCCCGGAGTAATAATTTCAAAGGAGTAAATTGATATGAAAGACAATTGTATAGTAGCTCAGTCCGGAGGTCCTACCGTGGCGATAAATGCATCGCTGGCAGGTGTTATAGACGGAGTTAAAAAGAGCAGCAAATTCACAAGAGTATATGGTGCGATCCATGGTATACAGGGCGTTCTTGAAAATAATTTCATAGACCTCTCTCTCATGGCACTCTCAAAGTTTCCGCTTGTGAATACATTGGAGCTTTCTCCTGCTATGTATCTGGGATCATGCAGATACAAGCTTCCTGACTTTGAGGTTGATTCCAAACCATATGAGATAATATTCGACAGATTTGAAGAATACCAGGTTGCTGCTTTCTTCTATATCGGTGGCAATGATTCCATGGATACAGTTGACAAGCTCAGCAAATACGCAAAGAAAATCGGCTCAGATGTAAAGATCGTGGGAATTCCTAAGACTATAGACAATGATCTGTGCCTCACGGACCACACTCCTGGATTTGGTTCTGCAGCCAAGTACGTTGCATCGACCATGCTGGAGATCGCACACGATACCTACATCTACCATATACCAAGCGTTGTCATCGTAGAGATAATGGGACGTGATGCCGGCTGGCTCACCGCAGCCTCATGCCTTGCAAGAAATGATTACAGTCTTGCTCCTCATCTCATATACCTTCCGGAGGTTGATTTCGACGAGGACCAGTTCATAGAAGATATCAAGAATGTATTAAAGACATCAAGATGTGTCATCATTGCAGTATCTGAGGGAATTCATGACAAGGACGGCAACTACATCAGTGCAACCTCAGCCGTGGCAGACAAGTTCGGTCACGCACAGCTCAGTGGAACCGGAAAAGCCCTCGAGAGTCTTGTTAAGTCCAGAATGGACATAAAGGTTCGTTCCATAGAGCTGAATGTGCTCCAGAGATGCGCTGCACACATTTCTTCAAGAACAGATATCAATGAATCATTTGCACTTGGACAGGCCGCCGTAAAGTATGCAGCCGAAGGTATGACCGCAGTTATGTCAACCATAAAGAGAGTGTCAAACGACCCTTACCAGTGGATTATCGAGCCTGAAAATGTAGCGCTCATCGCAAATCAGGCCAAGACAATTCCACTAGAGTGGATCACACCTGAGAAGAATGATGTCACACCTGAGATGGAAGCTTATCTCAGACCTCTTATAATAGGTGAGGTTTCCCTTCAGTACAAAGATGGACTTCCTATGTACCTGCCGGTAAACCACCTGCTTTAAGAGTCGAGTACGGCTGGATATCTCTTCACTGACGCCCACCTGCACAGAAAGATTGATATATAGCATAAACCGCAATCACGTTTGCCTTCCTTCGTTTCAGCTTGCTTCTATCTGCATTCGGCTCCGAGCACGATAAGGGCGTTGTGCTCTCCGCCTCAGCAAGAAACGCCAAACCTCAGTCGTCTGCACTATCGATTTTGGGGTATATATACATCTTTTTTGTTTTCAAAGGGCTGGCTGCGAGACAAATTCACACATACAAAAGGATTCTATAACAGATTGTTTTTCCATATTACCTGGCTTTCAAATGTTTTAGTTATAAATTTATCCTAATTTCATATAAAATCCACACTCCAGGATAATATTCTGATTATTGTATCTTTCAACCCAATTATCGAATGAAAAGAGAAAAAAATATCCCTAATACCTCAATAATATGGTATTAGGGATATTTTTTATAATTCACTCAGGGAACGAACCAAATACGTCTATCCTTTACTGCAGGTTTGTGTATCCTAGCAGCAGCTCTTCCACTGCCATAGCGGCTTCGCGGCCTTCGCGGATGGCCCATACTACAAGTGACTGGCCTCTGTGCATATCTCCGGCTACGAACACCTTTGGGACATTTGTTATATATGAGTTTGGACATGGAGTCTTGACATTTGTTCTCTCGTTGAGTTCTACGCCAAAGCTCTCTGCCACATATGTCTGACAACCGAGGAAACCTGCTGCGATGAGTACCACATCACAGTCAACGATGTACTCACTTCCCTCTATCTCTGTCATTGTCATTCTTCCTGTCTCAGGATTCTTCTTCCAGTCGAGCTTAACACACTTGGCTGCCTTGACATTTCCATCCTTGTCCTTGATGAATTCCTTGACTGTAGTCTCATATATTCTAGGATCATGTCCGTATACTGCTATAGCCTCCTGCTGACCATAATCTGTCTTGCAGATCTTCGGCCACTCCGGCCATGGATTGTCTGGGGTTCTTGTATCAGGTGCCTTTGGCATCATCTCAAGCTGTGTCACGTTGACAGCGCCCTCACGGACTGCTGTTCCCACACAGTCATTTCCCGTATCACCACCACCGATGACGAGGACATTCTTGCCCTTGCAGTTCACGAACTGCTTGTCTGCAAAGCCTGAATTTACAAGACTCATTGTAGTTGTCTTGAGAAAATCAACGGCGAAGTAGATTCCCTTTGCATCCCTTCCAGGTGCCTTGATGTCTCTTGGATTGGCAGCACCACAGGCAAGCACAACTGCGTCATATTCCTTAAGCAGATCCTCAGCCTTCACGTACTTGAGGTTCTTGTTCTTAAGGTATCCAGTCATCTGGTCGTCCTTCGGACACACAGCCTTAGCAGATGCCTTTCCGGTTGCTACCTCTGTGTTTAATACGAACTTTATTCCTCTCTTCTTCATGACATCTATTCTTCTGTCTATGATCTGCTTCTCAAGTTTCATGTTTGGAATACCATACATGAGAAGTCCACCCGGTCTGTCACTTCTCTCATATACAGTCACGTCATGACCTCTGCCAATCAGCTGATCTGCCACTGCAAGTCCAGAAGGACCCGAACCTATAACTGCCACCTTCTTGCCAGAATGAACCTTTGGCTGATCATCATTTACGAGGTCATTTGCAAATGCATATTCTATGATAGCCCTCTCATTCTCACGGACTGAAACAGGATCGCCGTTCAAGTTACAGGTACATGCCTTCTCACAGAGAGCCGGGCACACACGGCTTGTAAACTCTGGGAAACAGTTGGTCTTACTGAGTCTTGCAAATGCCTGCTCAAGATTGTCATTATAGAGCATATCATTCCACTCAGGAATCAGGTTGTTCAGAGGACATCCCGATGTCATGCCACATATATTCATACCGGCCTGGCAGAACGGCACTCCACAGTCCATACATCTTGCAGCCTGCTTTCTCTGCTCATCACGGCTAAGCGGAGTGTGGAATTCGTTAAAGTTCTTGATTCTATCCTTAGGAGCAAGCTCTGCGCTTGTCTTTCTCTCATATTCTAAAAATCCAGTTGGTTTTCCCATTCCTACTTACCTCCATTCTTAACCTTGTAGAATGCTTCGATAGCTGCCTTCTCACGGCTAAGGCCCTTCTCCTCAAATGCAACTATCATATTCATCATCTTCTTGTAATCCTTTGGTATGATCTTCTTAAACTTTGGCAGGTATCCCTCAAAGTCCTCAAGGATTCTCTTACCTATCTCTGAATTGGTATAGTTTACATGATCCATGATGAGCTGCTTAAGTTCACTCACCTCATACTTGTCCGTAACAGCCTCTATGGATATCATCTCTTTGTTCAGTCTCTTGTACAGATCGTTACCCATATCAAGAACATATGCGATACCGCCGCTCATTCCGGCTGCAAAGTTCTTGCCTGTTGTTCCAAGGACTACGACCTTACCACCTGTCATGTACTCACATCCGTGGTCTCCAACACCCTCAACGACCGCTGTGGCACCAGAGTTACGAACTGCAAATCTCTCGCCTGCAACACCATTGATGAATGCCTTACCACTTGTGGCACCGTACAGTGCAACGTTTCCTATAATGATGTTATCCTCATGCTTATACTTTACTGAGCGTGGTGGATAAACGATCAGCTTACCACCTGACAGCCCCTTTCCAAAGTAATCGTTGCTGTCACCAACCAGCTCAAGTGTAAGTCCCTTTGGAATAAATGCTCCAAAGCTCTGTCCGCCGGCACCGTTACATTTGACGATATATGTGTCCTCATCAAGGGACTCGCCATATTTCTTGGTGATTTCTGATCCGAATATTGTTCCAACAGATCTGTCCGTATTGACCACATCAAGCTCGACGCTCTTCTTCTGTCCCTTCTCGAGTGCAGGTCCGAGCTTCTTCATGAGTATCCTCATATCTACTGTCTTCTCAAGCTGGAAGTCATATACATTCTTCTCATGGTACTTAACCTTGTTCTGTGGCATATCCATATATGGATTGTTGATTATCTTATCAAGGATGACATTTCTCTCATCTGCTCTGTCGCTGCTCATCAGGAGATCTGAACGTCCAACCAGTTCATCGACGGTTCTGACTCCGAGCTTACTCATGTACTCACGAAGCTCCTCTGCTATGAACAGCATGAAGTTCTTCACGTACTCAGGCTTTCCTCTGAATCTCTTTCTGAGCTCAGGATTCTGTGTTGCTATACCGACAGGACATGTGTCAAGGTTACATACCCTCATCATGACACAACCCATTGTTACAAGTGGTGCTGTTGCAAATCCAAATTCCTCAGCTCCGAGCATTGCAGCTATCGCAACGTCGCGGCCTGTCATCAGCTTACCGTCTGCCTCAAGGATGACCTTATTTCTGAGATCATTCATGATAAGTGTCTGATGTGTCTCTGCAAGTCCAAGCTCCCAAGGGAGTCCTGCGTAATGGATGGAGTTGTTAGGTGCAGCACCTGTTCCTCCGTCGTAACCTGAGATCAGGATGACCTGTGCTCCGGCCTTTGCAACGCCGGCTGCTACTGTACCGACACCAGCCTCTGAAACAAGCTTTACAGATATTCTCGCATCACGGTTTGCATTCTTACAGTCGTATATAAGCTGTGCAAGATCCTCTATAGAATAGATATCGTGATGTGGTGGTGGAGATATAAGGCTTACACCCGGTGTTGAAAGTCTTGTCTTTGCGATCCAAGGATATACCTTTCCTCCAGGAAGATGTCCGCCCTCACCAGGCTTTGCTCCCTGTGCCATCTTTATCTGGATCTCCTTGGCACTCACAAGATATCTTGATGTAACTCCAAATCTTCCAGATGCAACCTGCTTGATGGCTGAACATCTGTTCTTGCCATCCTTGCCGATGGTAAGTCTCTCTATCGACTCACCGCCCTCTCCTGAGTTGGACTTGCCGCCCAGCTCGTTCATGGCGATGGCCATACACTCATGTGCCTCCTGTGATATACTTCCGTAACTCATGGCTCCTGTCTTAAACCTCTTGACTATCTCACTTGCTGGTTCAACCTCATCAAGTGGGACCGGCTTATCAGCAAACTTGAAGTCCATAAGACCTCTGAGGTGGAATGGCTTCTGCTCATCATGGAGCGCTGCTGTGTACTGCTTGAACAGCTTATAATCACCGCGCCTTGTGGCCTCCTGAAGAAGATGTATTGTGACAGGATTGTACAGATGTTCCTCCTTGCCGCTTCTGAACTTGTGGGCGCCAATGCTTGTGAGGGCAAGATTCGTGTTCAGTCCAAGCGGATCAAATGCTGATGAATGAAGATCATCAACGGTCTTCTCAAGTTCCTTTATTCCGGAACCGCCGACACGGCTTACTGTATTTGTAAAGTATCTGTCCACAACATCTTTTGAGAGTCCGATACACTCAAATATCTGTGAACCCATGTATGACTGAATCGTTGAGACTCCCATCTTGGATGCGATCTTAACTATTCCATGACATATTGCACTGTTGTAATCATCGACAGCCGCATTGAAATCCTTGTTAAGCAGGTGCGAGTCAACCATCTGCTTGATGGTCTCTATTGCCAGATATGGATTTACCGCACAAGCACCGTATCCGAGAAGTGTTGCAAAGTGGTGAACATTTCTTGGATCAGCACTTTCAAGGATGATCGCAACCGCGGTTCTCTTCTTGGTACGTACCAGATGCTTCTGCATTGCTGATACTGCAAGGAGTGATGGTATTGCCACATGGTTCTCATCCACGCCTCTGTCTGAAAGAATAAGGATATTTACACCGTCCCTGTAAAGCTTGTCGGCCTCGATAAACAGTCTGTCGAGAGCCTTCTCCATGGATGTGTTCTTATAATAAAGAATAGGAAGTGTCGCAACCTTAAGTCCCGGTACATTCATATTCTTGATCTTCAGAATATCTGTATTTGTCAGTATTGGATGGTTGATCTTCAGCACGTGGCAGTTCTCAGGTTTCTCCTCGAGGATATTACCATCCTTTCCGAGGTATACCGATGTGGATGTGACAACTTCCTCTCTGATCGCATCGATTGGTGGGTTTGTAACCTGTGCAAATAACTGCTTGAAGAAGTTGAACAGTGGCTTGTGGCTGTTCGAGAGGACTGCAAGTGGTGTATCAGTACCCATAGCGCTGATGGCCTCTGCACCTTTCTCTGCCATAGGATATATCGTGTTCTTGAAGTCTTCATAGGTATATCCAAATGCCTTCTGAAGTCTAGCTCTCTCCTCGTCTGTGTACTCCTGAACTCTGATATTTGGAATCTTCAGATCAGCGAGATGTACAAGATTGCTGTCTACCCACTCGCCGTAAGGCTTTGCAAGCGCGTATTTCTCCTTGATCTCCTCATCTGAGATAAGACGTCCGTTCACTGTATCTACCAGAAGCATCTTGCCAGGTCTGAGTCGGTCTTTCTTCACGATCTTGGATGGATCTACGTCCAGGACTCCGACCTCCGATGAAAGCACAAGGTAATCATCATCTGTTATATAGTATCTCGATGGTCTCAGTCCATTTCTGTCGAGGACTGCTCCCATGAGTTCACCATCTGTGAATAATATAGAAGCAGGGCCATCCCAAGGCTCCATCATAGTTGCATAGTACTGATAGAAGTCCTTCTTCTCCTGGCTCATGGCTCTATCGTTCTCCCATGGTTCAGGGATCGTGATCATGACTGCCATAGGAAGCGGTATTCCATTGAGCACCAGGAACTCAAGACAGTTATCAAGTCTTGCTGAATCCGATCCATCCGGATCAAGAACAGGCATAACCTTGTACATCTCATCCTGCATGATGGTCGACTCCATAGTCTCCTCACGGGCGATCATCTTGTCCTCATTTCCCCTTATGGTATTGATCTCTCCATTGTGGCACAGATATCTGTATGGATGAGCTCTGAGCCATGATGGTGTTGTATTCGTTGAAAATCTTGAATGAACAAGTCCTATAGCTGACTCATAGTCCGGATCCTGAAGGTCGTTGTAGAACTTCCTGAGTTCACCGACAAGGAACATTCCTTTATATACTATAGTCTTGCTGGAAAGTGATGGAACATACGTGTCATCATTGCTCTCCTCAAATATTCGTCTGACGAAGTAGAGCTTTCTGTCAAAGTCCATACCAGCCTTAACTGTCTCTGGTCTTCTGATAAATGCCTGCATGATGCATGGCATGACATCTATGGCCTTCTTACCAAGGATTCCAGGTGTTGTCGGAACCTCTCTCCAGCAGATGAACTCCAGTCCTTCCTTCTCAACTATAACCTCAAACATCTTCATAGCCTGCTTACGAGGCAGTTCTTTCTGTGGAAAAAAGAACATTCCTATTCCATAATCGCCTTCCTTTCCAAGGCCATATCCAAGCTCAGCTAAAGCCTTGGTGAAGAACTTATGTGATATCTGAAGGAGTATGCCTACACCATCTCCGGTCTTGCCCTCTGCGTCCTTTCCTGCTCTGTGCTCAAGATTCTCTACTATCTTGAGAGCATTGTTCACTGTGTCATGTGTCTTGATACCCTTGATATTGACAACGGCACCGATACCACAGTTATCGTGCTCAAAGCTTGGGTCGTATAATCCGGTATTCTCTGCTCTCTTATTCTCAATCATGTCCTGTTCCGTCCTTTCCATGTTTTTGTCATTCACAACGATATTTTGTTTTTGACTTTTGTTTCTCAAGTAAAAAATGTTATTTTAGTAATTTTCTCAAGTGTTTTATCGTTTTTGATATATTACTACCATTTGCACTGTTTGTAAACAACTTTTTTCAGAGAATTGTCTGACAGTTTTTACTCCAGAAACAATATTCTGTAATGCGTATACAATTCCTTATGTTGTAGTTATTCTTCAAACTTCTGATGTCACGTATCTCAATGGGCTGATGAATAAAAAAAGGAAGCTCCATATCTGAAGCTTCCCTGCTTAATTGTATATTTAATTTTATTCCTCTACTATCATTCCCTTTGGAGGAGTTGTTATCGTTCTAAGATCTCCATCCTCATCGCTTCCGTCTGATATTCCATCACCCGGAGCTTCAGTAGTTATCTTAACCTTCTGTGCCTTTACACCCGATACACTCTCTATATCACTGCTTATCTGCTTAACTGTTCCTGATATTACATACTTATCTGTTCCATACAGATATTCATGTAAGGCCTCAACATTGGATGCAAGATCCGCTGCCACCAGACAGCTTCCCTTATCAGTAATATCCTTTGCTTCATATGCAAATGGGAATCCTACGGTATCTACTACCTTATATCCTGCAACATCCTTCACCAAAGCATGAATGTCATCCTTATTCAGGCTTGTCGATATACATTTGAACGAAACGTCAACAAACGAATCGAGAGAACCTGTATCTGCACTAAGCAGCTTCTCTATAACCTTCATGAGGACTATTCTCTGTCTCTCAGTTCTTGTTATATCTCCATTATCTGTAGAACGTATTCTTGAATAAGCAACAGCCTGCTGGCCATCAAGGGTGTACTCGCCTGCCTGCGTGATTCCCGATGAATATTTACCTGACAGACTTATCTGTTCCGCCAGATTCTTATTGAAGTTGTTTATCTCTCCATCTACAACCTTGACGTCAACACCGCCTACAGCATCTATTATGCTGGCCATGGCACTGAAATCCACCGCAACATAATCTGTGATATTCAGGTCAAGATTGGTATTCAGCGTGTTGATGGCAGTCACTGCACCACCGAGCTGGTATGCATAATTGACCTTATGTGTTGTATTCATAGAGCCGCTTGCAATCTCCATAAGAGTATCTCTGTATACCGATACAAGCTTTATCTCCTTGGTGCTCTCATTGATACTGGCTATCATTATACTATCACTGTTGGTTCCTGAACTCATATTGGAATCTCTGGAATCTACGCCGTAGAGTGCTATAGCCCGGTATCCGTTTGTAGCATCTTTGACGCCGTCATTGACAAGTATCTGATCAGAACTTATCTCATTGATATCCATCTCGTTGTATTTCATTCTTGCATAATTCTTGACGTATATCACACATATAAGTATAAACATCAACAACAGCACGAAGAATGCTATGGTCCATACCCTTGTGCTTATATTAAGCTTCTTTCTCTCTGGATTGACAACCTTTGGATCTGCTTCGTCGAGAAGATTCTCCCTGAAGAACTTCTCGCTGTCGGACTCTTCATCCTCATCAGGAACTTCCTCGTCATCCTCCAGTTCCACCGCGTCAAATCCAAGCGCTTTACCTATATCTCCAAGGCCAAGATCCGCCGTGTCTGACTCTGAATAACTCAGTTTATCCTCATCAATGTCTCTCTCTATGCGTTCCAGTTCATCCATGTCCAGCATACCGGCCGTTCTGGATGAGTGAATGTCAAACTCGTCATCATCTGCATCAGATACAACTTCGGAATTCTCAGAATTATCTTTTGAATCTGCATCCTCATCATTCGAGTTTCTGGCAGCTTCGTTATCCTGCCTATCTGGTGCCTGATTGTCCGACAGATCTGTATCTGAAGCATGTACTCCAGCATCAACTGACTCATCAACAGCATCTGCTGTATCATCAACCGGTATATCTGAATCTGCATTCTCCTTCACATCACCAGTCTGGTCAACCGGATCTGCAGTCTGGTCGGCATTCAGCTGATCGGCATTCTTCTGCTCAGCCCGTCTTCTCTCCAGCTCTTCCTGTACACGTTTCTGTCTTGCCTCTTCCTTCTCTGACTGCTCGCGTTCCTGCTCAAGCCTTTCAACCTCAGCTTTCGCCTTTGCCACGTTGCGCTGGGTTCTTTCCCAGGCCTCACGTCTTAACTCCTCATGTCTGCGCCTGCTATTCTCCTCAAGGCTGCTGACTTCCTTAAGAAGAGAATCCACAGATGAACTTGTAGCCTCATCCGCGCTTTCCTGGATTCTGCGCCTTGCATCACTGCCATCTATGACATTCCTCTGCTTTGACGCTTTGCGCGGTCTGGCACTGCTGCTATTCTCATGATAGTATTCATCATACTCTCCTGCCGTACCCACGGATGCTGCCGGCTTCCGTGCTGGTCTGACAGGTCTTTTTTCCTCGTCATCTATTCTGACAGGGGTTCTGTCCTGTGATATTTTTCTTCTGCGTGCCGGTCTGTCCTGTGGTCTCTCTGTTACATCCGCAGCGGCATTCTCAACTGAGCTCCTGCCCTCTGACCTGTCTGATGTCTCCTCCGGTCTCCTGCGCACCGGTCTGTCTGATGTCTCCTCCGGTCTTCTGCGCACCGGTCTGTCTGATGCCTCCTCCGGTCTTCTGCGCACCGGTCTGTCTGATGTCTCCTCCGGTCTTCTGCGCACCGGTCTGTCTGATGTCTCCTCCGGTCTTCTGCGCACCGGTCTGTCTGATGTCTCCACCGGCCTTCTGCGCACCGGTCTGTCTGCCGGCGCTTTTTCTTCTCTCTCTCTATCCGAAGATTTCTTTACAGTCCGGCTGTCTGTATTCTTTTTTTTCTTTTTCTTTTTATCGCCAAACAATAACGATCCAAGCAAACCTCCATCATCGAGGTAGTCGTCATCATCATCAAGCCAGTCCATGTCATCATCATATGTTGATGACATCCTGTTCTTTTTATCTCTATTATCCATTGGAACTCCTCTTTTACACCTATATCTAAAATTGTCGTTACCTCGATTTATAATACATTATATTTCGCTCTTTTACAACAACTATTGTATGGCAATATAGTGAATTTTATTTGACAGTATCTATGTAAAAACGTATACTTATAGTAATTATGCTCCACAGTATTTTGCTGTGGATATATAGGAGTTTGATCTATTATGGATACAGAAAAGAACATTACCTTATCAGTGGTTATGCCTGCTTACAATGAAGAACAACATATTAAGGATAATCTGCTTGAGACCAGCAAGGTACTTGGCAGTTTTCTGCACCGCTATGAAATACTGGCAGTCAATGACGGCAGCAAAGACTCCACCGGACAGTTTATAAAGGAAGCCGCTACGGAAGACCATCACATCATCCCTGCAGGCTATGAACAGAATCAGGGCAAAGGGTATGCCATAACTACCGGTATACGTGCCGCCCGTGGAAAATATATCGCTTTTCTTGATTCTGACCTGGAGCTCAGTCCATCACTCCTCAAGTCATTTATGAAACAGATGAAGGATACCAATTCCGATATAGTCATCGGTTCCAAGCTCCATCCGGAATCCCAGCTCCACTATCCGGCTATCAGACGGATGATGAGCTACAGCTACTACATCATGCTCCGGATGCTGTTTCATCTCGGCATACACGATACACAGACAGGCATAAAACTGTTCAAAGCAGACGTCATCAGGCCTATTGCGGAGAGTCTGTCTATCAGCGGTTATGCATTTGACATTGAGATACTGGTTGCTGCACACAGACAGGGATTCACTATATCAGAAGCTCCCATCGTCCTGAACTACAGCAGAGATGACGCTGCCAATGGTAAAAGGATCAAGCTTAAAGACATATGGAAGGTGTTCACCGACACGCTGGAGATCAAGAAGAAATATAACTGATGCCAACACAATAAGGAGAGAGAATTTAGGCAAAAAGCTACATTTATTTAAGGAGAAATTTATGAATTACGAAAACGCATACAAGCTGCTCGAGGAAAAGGGCCAGCTTCATATTCTTAGGTACTACAACACATTATCTGAGGCTGAGAAGTCCGTTCTTCTCTCACAGATAGACGAGATAGACTTTTCTCTTATCGATATGATAGGCAGAGACAATTCAGCAAAGACGTCTGATATTGCACCTGTTGCGGCACTTCAGATGGACACGATAAATGCAAATCACGATACTTACATGGCTGCTGGTATCAAAGCCATAAAGAATGGTGATCTTGCCCTTGTACTCCTTGCCGGAGGCCAGGGAACAAGACTTGGCTTCACAGGACCAAAGGGAACCTTCAATGTAGGCGTTACCAGAGATATGTACATATTCCAGCTGCTCATCGAGCACACTCTTGATATCGTTAAACTTACTGATACATGGATCCACTTCTTCATCATGACGAATGAGAAGAACCATGACGATACTACCAGATTCTTTGAGGAGCACAATTACTTCGGATATGATCCTGAGTATATCCACTTCTTCAGACAGGAGATGGTGCCATCAGTTGATTTCAATGGTAAGATCTACCTTGAGGAAAAGGGAAGGATTGCCATGTCACCAAACGGCAATGGTGGATGGTTCTCATCACTTTGTAAAGCTGGTCATCTTGAAAAACTCACCAAATACAATATCAAATATATAAATGTATTCTCCGTAGATAACGTTCTCCAGAGAATCGCAGATCCTGTATTCCTCGGAGCTGTTATAACCGAAGGCTTCCTGTCGGGAGGTAAGGTTGTAAAGAAAGCTTATCCGGACGAAAAAGTTGGAGTACTCTGTACCAATCATGGCAAGCCATATATTGTTGAGTACTATGAGCTCACAGATGAGATGCGTGACGAACGCGATGATAACGGTGATTATGCCTACAATTACGGCGTGACCCTCAACTATATCTTCCCTGTTGACAGGCTCATGAAGATCATGAACGAAAGCATGCCTCTTCATATTGTGAAGAAGGCCATACCTTATATAGATGACAACGGCGAGCTTGTAAAGCCGGCTGAGCCAAACGGCTATAAGTTTGAGACTCTTGCCCTGGATATGATCGCATACATGGGTACCTGTCTTCCATTTGAAGTTGACAGAGAGAAGGAGTTTGCCCCTATTAAGAATGCAACTGGCAATGACTCAATTGATTCCGCCAGAGAACTCCTGAAGAAAAATGGCTATACATTATAACATTCGGTCTGATAGCCTCATAGCGGCTGCCAGAACAGAAAATAAGAACAGCTGATCCAAATGACCAGCTGTTCTTATTTTTATCTGCCATTCTGCTCCTTCTGAGCCTTTCTGACAATCTCTTCTATCGCCTCTCTCACCAGTTCTGACATGGATACCTGCTTTGAAGCAGCATATTCACTCAGCTTCCTATGGGTATCTGTATCTATCCTGAGTCTGAGGATCGTATCTTTTCGTTTATCCGTAGGCCTTCCCGGCCCTCTTTTTACATTATCAACATCCATATATCTTCTCCGCTCACTACTATATGTCGTCTACATCATAACAAATATTTTATAACCCCGTTAACAGCATAACACACAAAATATATGCAGCTGCGCACCAGGCCATATCCCATCTTCCTGTATACCGCAAATGTTTTTCTGGCAGATGACAGCTTGGAACCTGACTTACTGTTTCTTGTCTGCCTGTACAGGATCAGCGGTTCATTGACTGCTACAGCTGTTCCATACTCCCTGAGCATCTGAAGCCAGCAGATATAATCCTCATGTATATTGTCATTGCCCATCGGGTACTTCAATATAGCCTGTCTGTCAACCAAAACTGAAGAGCAATTAATAACATTTCCACGAAGAAGCTGTCTGTATGTCACACTCTCCGGAACCTGTATCACTCTGCCTGTACGCTCACCAGTCTCGGATATAAGTTCTCTGGCCGTTGAGCAGAGAACAGACTGTGTTCTGTTCATCAGCTCAAGCTGCTTCTCAAGCTTTCCAGGAAGCCATACATCATCTGAATCCAGAAAGGCTACATATGGGCAGGCAGCTTCTTTCACTCCACGATTTCTTGAAGCAGCCACCCCCATATTGCATTCATTGCGTATGATCCTGACTCTTGAGTCATCCCTGTACGCATCAAGCACACTCTCCGTATCATCCTGTGAACCATCATCCACAATGATAACTTCAACCTGGACACTCTGTTCCAGCGCAGACTCAACAGCCTGCCGTATCGTTCTTCCACTGTTATACGACGGTATTACTACCGAAACTTTCTTATCTGTCATAAATCACACCTGTTCTTATCTGAACCTCTGTCAGGGCTTACTTCTGCTTTCCTGTCTTCGAGAGATCATAGAATGCATCCTCAGCTTCATCCAGTCCCTCTGGTTTGACATTCACCGGTGCCGGTATCTGAACCTTCTCACCATCCCTGAGTGCTGTTGTCATATTGGATGCAATTCCCTCTGATGTCTCCTTCTGGAACATAATCTTTACCGTCAGAAGCATCAGCTTGAGATCAAGCCATATTGAATACTGCTCATAGTAGGTGAGATCAAGCTTCACCTTATCCCTTGGTGTCGTGTTATATTTGCCATATACCTGTGCATATCCTGTTAGGCCAGCTTTCATCTTCAGCCTGTAATCAAACTCAGGAAATGTCTTCTTATAAAGCTCTGCAATCTCAGGTCTCTCCGGTCTAGGGCCAACGAGAGACATATCTCCCTTGAGAACATTGAAAAGCTGTGGCAATTCATCAAGATGAAGCTTTCTGAGCCATTTTCCCACAGGGGTTATTCTGTCATCATCCTTCTTTGCAAGCTGTGCTCCACCTGCCTCGGAGTCCATCTTCATACTTCTGAACTTGATAATCTTGAACACCTTGCCATTCAGTGTCAGTCTGTCCTGCTTGTAGAATACCGGTCCTCTGTCATACAGCCATATCGCAAGCGCTGATATGAGCATAAATGGTGAAGCTATGACAAGCAGTATAAATCCACATATAACATCCATGATCCTCTTAATGATCATATCGTCACCGGTAAGTCCCTGATTCCTTGACAACAGGATAGGCGTATCGAACAAATGAATAGGCTCAGCTCCTAATATGATTATGTCGGAAAGCTTTGGCACAACATACGATCTGATGGAGTGTTCAAAACAATACTTCACAAGCTCATTTCTTATATAAGCCTTTGTCTCGCAAATGATTACTCCATCGTACTGGAGTATCTTCTCCTTGATCGCCTGCTCACCCTCGCTGACATGTATTCTGTCTTCTATTACATACTTGTCCTTACGGGCATTGATCTTGTCTATGAACTCCATCGGAGTCTTATATCCATATACCAGCAGCAGATGCCTTGGAGGATACATCTTCGCATACAAAAATCTACACGCAAATATCCAAAGCAATATCACTATCGCTTCAAGCCCGGTTACCTTTAACAATGGTACCGGATTTACATAGTCACGACAGATTATACAGAGCTGCAGGTAACCAACTACATTGGCACACACGAGAGCCAGCAGCTGTGAGTAAACTATATCAAGCAGTCTGAAGAATCCGACTCTGTAACCACCATAAAGCTTGGTGAAAAGTATGATGATTATTCCATACATTCCGATAACTGCCCAGTTTCCTCTTCTCCAGAACGGAAGCGTAAGCGTTACCTCATAGTCCCGGTACCACATGAGTCCAAACAGCACCAGCTCCACAGCGATGAGTACGCAGGCCTCCCCCACTGTTATGAGACGTTTGTATCTGTCCCTCTTTCTAACTCTTCTGTTTTCTTCCATATTTATAGCATCTCCCTAAGCATCTTGTTGACAGATCCAGGATCTGCTTTACCCTTCATAGCTTTCATAACCTGTCCGACAAGTGCTCCGAGAGCCTTCTCCTTGCCGCCTCTGTAATCATCAACAGCCTTTGGATTGTTATCTATGGCTGCCTGACATGCCTCCTTAAGTGCATTGTCATCCTGAACAGTTGCAAGTCCGTTATCCTTGACATACTTCTCAGGATCTATATTATCTGCAAATATCTTTTCGAACACTTCCTTTGCAACACCGCCATTGATAACCCTGTCATCAACAAGCTTGATGAGCTTCGCAAGATTCTCCGCTGAAAACTTCAGGTCTTCCGCATCAACACTGTTCTCCTTCATCAGTCTCATGGTCTCTCCCATGATCCAGTTGGAAACCTTCTTTGCAGGTGCTCCCAGTGCGATAGCGTTCTCAAACAGATCTGCCAGCTTCTTGGAGGCCGTGATGATGTCTATATCATAGTCAGGAATCGCATATTCCTCTTTGTATCTTATCTTCTTCTCGTCTCTGAACTCAGGCTGTGCATCCCTTACCTGCTTGAGCCACTCATCGCTGATGTGGATAGGTACAAGGTCAGGATCAGGGAAATATCTGTAATCCTGTGCATCCTCCTTGGATCTCATAGGATATGAATACTCCTTAGTATCATCCCATCTTCTTGTCTCCTGGACAACCTTCTCACCAGACTCAATGAGATCTATCTGCCTCTCTCTCTCATTCTCTATGGCTCTGGCAATGGCTTTGAATGAGTTCAGGTTCTTGGTCTCTGTACGTGTGCCAAACTCCTCTGAGCCAACCTCTCTGATTGAAAGATTGACATCAGCACGCATGGATCCCTCATTCAGCTTACAGTCTGAAGCTCCGAGATACTGTATCGTCTCCCTGAGCTTTTCAAGATATGCTATTACATCCTCAGCAGATCTCATGTCAGGCTCAGATACTATCTCTATAAGAGGCACACCTGAACGGTTGAAATCCACAAGTGAGCTGTCTGTATATGGATCATGGACAAGCTTACCTGCATCCTCCTCCATATGTATCTCATGGATCCTCACATATTTCTTAACTCCGTCAACCTCTATCTCAACCTTACCGTCCCTGCATATTGGATAGTAGAGCTGTGATATCTGGTAGTTCTGTGGGTTGTCCGGATAGAAATAGTTCTTTCGGTCAAACTTGCAATTCTGTGTGATAGTGCAGTTTGTTGCAAGACCAACCGCAATTGCTTTATTCACAACCTCTTTGTTAAGTACCGGAAGTGAACCCGGCATTCCTGTACATACAGGACATGTATGTGTATTCGGAGCTCCTCCAAATGCTGTGCTGCAGCCGCAGAATATCTTCGTCTTAGTCGCAAGCTCTACATGGACCTCAAGTCCGATGACTGTCTCATATGTCTTTGCCATCTCTTACAGCCCCCTTTCTGAAACCTGTGCAGGTCTCTTGTACTCTCTAGTCTGCTCAAATGCATACGCTGCCCTGATAATGGTCTTTTCGTCAAATGCATCTCCAACCATCTGCACACCTATAGGCATTCCATTCTTGTCAGTTCCACATGGAAGTGATATTCCCGGAAGTCCTGCAAGATTTACAGGAACAGTGTACACATCGCCCAGATACATCTTGATAGGATCCGAGAGTGACTCTCCCATCTTAAGTGCTGTTGTAGGCGCAACAGGTCCGAGGATGATATCATACTTCTCAAACGCCTTGTCATATGCCTGTTTGATGAGAGCCTTTGCCTTGAGGGCCTTTACGTAATATGCATCATAATATCCGGAACTCAGTACAAATGAACCGAGCATGATTCTTCTCTTTACCTCAGGGCCAAATCCCTCCGAACGGCTCTTCTTGTACATGTTGTGGAGATCTGTATACTCTGATGTTCTGTAGCCGTACTTTACTCCGTCAAATCTCTCAAGATTAGAGCTTGCCTCTGCTGATGCTATAATATAGTACGCAGGGATAGCATACTCAACCATACCGAGATCAAACTCCTCAACTATAGCCCCCTTTGCCTTAAGAGCCTCAGCTACACCATATACGGCATCCTTAATCTCAGGCTCAAGTCCCTCTGTGAAATAATCTCTTGGAAGTCCAATCTTAAGTCCCTTCACATCATCCACAAGTGCACTTGTGAAATCATTGTCATCCCTGTTCACTGATGTTGAGTCCTTCTTGTCATACTGTGATATGATCTCAAGTATCGTTGCACAGTCCTCAACATTCTTCGCCAAAGGTCCGATCTGGTCAAGTGATGAACCATATGCTATAAGTCCGTATCTTGACACTCTTCCATAGGTCGGCTTGATTCCGGTAACACCGCAGAATGAAGCCGGCTGTCTGATGGATCCACCGGTATCTGAACCGAGGGCGCATGGTACCTCCTCACCGGCAACTGCTGCCGCTGATCCACCTGATGAACCGCCTGGCACTCTATCTGTATCCCACGGATTTTTTGTCTCTCCGAAATATGATGTCTCCGTTGTACTTCCCATGGCAAACTCATCCATGTTAGTATGTCCAACTATGACTGCTCCTGCCTCCTGAAGCTTCACAACAGCCTCAGCAGTATATGTTGGGACAAAATTTGACAGAATCTTTGATGAACAGCTTGTCTGCACACCCTCCTGGCACATATTATCCTTTATTGCTATTGGAACGCCTGCAAGAGGACCGCTAAGCTCTCCTGCATCTATCTTCTTCTGCACTTCCTCGGCCTGGGCAAGCGCTCCCTCACGATCAACCGTGACAAAACTATTGTAATCCTTCTCGCACGCCTCGATGCTGTCAAGACAGGCCTGTGTCGCTTCAACTACGCTTACCTGTCCGTCTTTAATAGCTTTTCCCAGCTCTACAGCTGTCATACCCATTAAATTCACTTCAGCCTACCTCCTAGTCAAATGTCTTTGGCACCTTGTAGCATCCGTCCTTCTGCTCAGGCGCATTCTTCAGCATATTCTCTCTGTCGTCTCCATTTACGACAACGTCCTCACGGAACACATTGTTGTATGGGAATGTATGGCTCATAGCCTCCACACCATCTGTATTAAGTTCATTCAGTTTGCTGACATAATCAAGCATGTCTGACATATCCTTCTTTGCCTGCTCCTTCTCCTCCGGGGAGAGCTCAAGCTTTGCAAGGATTCCAACATAATCAATTGTCTCATCAGTTATCGTCATGTTCTTGTTCTCCTATCTTATATGAGCAAAAATAAAGAATGTGCCTTCTTATTATTCTGTGTCAAATAATGTAAACACATTCTCCCTCCATGGTATTTTGTACCACAAAATTCCTCTAAAATATATCACATCACGGGATATTATGCAAGACTATGGGCGGTTTTACCCGCATCATACAAAAATAAACCGCCATGTAGTGTGATACATGGCGGTTGCTGTAACTCTATTTAAATTATATACAGTACTAACTGTATTTTACCAATGTCTCCCTAGCCTGATTTTCGTCAAGCCCTGCCTCTTCTGTAAGAATCTGAATTATCTCATCATCACTTCTGTTGAAGCGTCTGCTAAGCCTGACTATCTCCTGAACACGACCAAGCGCTGTAGCCCAGCTCTATGTCCTATTTCAATAGAATATGTCTACTTTCTTATTTTTTTATATATTAATATCCCTACACTTCCCATAAGAGCCAGAATGACCACAACTGCCGTTTCTTTTACAGGCAGACGATCACCTGTATCTGGATGTCTGCCCGGAGGCGTGTTACGTGTTGTTGTCATGGTGTTTGTTGTGCCTGTTGTACTCCATGTGGTGTGTTCTGTAGTCGTCAGCTCTGTGGTAGTCCCTGTTGTGCTGTGCTCTGTTGTGGTGTCTTCCGTTGTGGCATCTTCTGTTGTGGTATCCTCTGTCGTGGTGTCTTCCGTGGTGGTATCTTCTGTTGTTGTGTTCTCTGTTGTGGTATCCTCTGTTGTTGTGTTCTCCGTGGTCGTGTTCTCGGTTGTCGTATCTTCCGTCGTCGTATCTTCTGTCGTGGTATCTTCCGTGGTGGTATCTTCCGTGGTGGTATCTTCCGTGGTGGTATCCTCGGTCGTTGTATCCTCAGTGGTGGTACCCTCTGTCGTCGGCTCCTCATCTGGGAAATCAGTTCCCGGTACTCTGTGAAACTCTCCGCCATTTGAGAATACTTCACTCACCACACAACCATCCCAGTTGTGTCCGAGATTTACTGCCGCCTCCGGTGCTATCACGGTTCCAAAGCCCCTGCCCACAAATGATATACTGCCACTGAATTGTCCATCAGATGCTGAACTGTCATAAAAATTAAAGTACATTCTGTTGTAGGCATTATAATAATTGCTATTTTCATTTGCCTTTGCATCGCTCTTGCTTCCGAGTATCAGATCGCCCAGAACAGCATCCTGAATACCTGCCAGATCAATATTCATGAGCAATACTGTGTCACCATCATAATCCGGGAATTCAAAATATATCGGGTTGGTACTTGCAGAAAGCTGACTGTAATCCATAGACACCACGTGCAGCCCACTGCCGTTCACTGACACACTTCTATTATTCATATCATCAGTGATGTCAACAATCACGGTACCTTCTGTATCTGAATAAGTCCGAAGTTTCTGACTATAGTCAATAAACTTTCTCTGTATATCTTCCATATCTGCATATTTAGAATATTCACCATCCTCTGCAATTTCTGCATCGGTTCTGACATTTGCCGGACTGTCAAGCTTTGTCTCGGAGCCATCATTCATGCGGATATATATTTCACCACCATCTGCTCTCCTGACTTCCGCACCTGTATAAAGCATATCAGTTCCTGCATCCGACACACAGCCACACATCCGTTCCGCATTTTCAAAGTAGAATTCCTCATATACTCCATACGAATTTCTGAGTCCCGAGTTGGAATTTGCACTGAGTGTCTTTGTAATAAAATTGCTGTGAAGATGTGTCTGCGCATACAGAGTGTCAAAACATATCACACCAAAGTCCCCCATCAATTCTGTGGTGGTTCTGTCCTGCAGCACATAACTTCCATCATCCGGCTTCGCAAAAGCTCCTATAGTTCCCGCCGTCGCGCAAAGCACAAAAACCATCGCCACTATAACTGCTATGAGCTGCATAGTCTGAAAGCACATCCCATTATCATGGTTACCTCTCATTCAATGTCCGCCTTAACTATTTCGTCTCAAATACATAGTATTCAACAGACTTCCCGCATATTCGTTATAATAAAAAAATCCCCGAACAGATTCGACATAATTTTCACTATGTCTTATCCATCCGGGGATGAACCAGGCAGGTCAGAATGGTCTCTCAGGATCAACCATATGCCTTATTTTGCCCGCCTCCGTGTTCTTAAGTCTCTACTCTATGATACTCACTATCTCCTCAGAGTCAGCCTTGACTTTATATGTCTCACCTATGTCAAGTTTGTCATATATAGACTTTTCAACTTTATATGTCTTTTCCTTATCCTTCACTTCACATGTGACTTCATATTCAACTGATTTTTCCCCTAGCCTCTCCTTGTCTGTGAGCTGGGGATCTGGGTATTCCGGTGTCTTTCCACCGCCCTCGGCGGTCTCCGTCCTGTCGTACTTCCACCGCCATATTGTATAATAATACTTCGTCTTGTATATAGGCTTATCTCTGTACACCGGAACAGACCTCGTTCTCGTCACATATCCATAATCGTCCACATCATTTGCAACTTCAGAGAAGGTTCCATCTCCATTATCCTCATAGCTGTACTCCACATGGGAACCTATCACCTCATATGAATCATAGGTCTCCTCACGCTCACCAACATATTCCTGTTCAGTATGGTGCACCTCTTGTTTCGTGGTCTTTAGCGTGGCACCCTCGGGGAGTTCCCAGTCGTCTTCATCACACAGGAGATATTTCTCCACATCAACACTGGTCTTCCATGTCATATCCTTGACTGTGACTGTCCTCTTCTTTGGCATGGCTATGATCGCCGTAAGTCCGATTATAGCCGCTATCACAAGCATGCCGATCAGCACTATCTTCCATGCTCCAAATGAATGTCCACCTTTTCGATTGCCCTGGCCTCCGTTTTGTCCGCCGGCAGCCATTCCTGTACCGGATGCATTTCTGGCATTCCTTGCGTCCTGCTCTTTCCTGACGTCAAAATACGCCTTATCCTTTGCACCTCGTTCAGCACCGCAGCTGCTGCACCGTGTGTTAAGAGCTGAATTGTAATTGCCACAATGATCACATAACCAGTCGGCACCTTTTCCCTTTGTCTGACTCTCCTCCGCGGACAAATACCGCACTCCATCCATATAGAACTTAACTTCCTGTCCCCTCGGCTTTCCGCAGGACGGACACTCACGCTTCGTTCCTTCTATATGCTTCGTACTACAATAAGGGCAGTCCCAATACCCCATTACAAGTTTTCCCATACGCAATATCCTCCCCATATATACTACAGATAACTTACCTGCGCAGCAACATCATAATCATGTGGTGTCTTGTTATCAGTCTTGTGTCCAACGGCAAGTGCTATCTGGAATGAATATCCCTCCGGTATTGCAAGCGCCTTGTCAAAATATGCTTTTTTCTCCCCGTGAAGTGCATCATACACGCAGCCGATTATCAGATTTCCAAGTCCCATACTCTCTGCCGCTATAGCCATGTTCTGAACTGCGATTCCGGCATCCACCTTGCTCCACTTGAAATCATCCTCAGCACTTAAGAATATGAGTACCGGGGCCTCATAATAAAAATTGTGTGGCTGCTTATCCTGTCCGCGAAGTGCCCTCTTTTCCGCATCAAGCTCTTCCAGAATTGGAGCATCCCCCTTGACAACTGTAAAATGTATCTCTTTCTTATTCATACCTGTAGGTCCCTGAAGTCCAGCCTCGATGACCTTCTCAAGCTGTTCCTTCGTGACATCTTCATCACTGTATGCTCTCGCCGAGCTTCTCTTTTTTATTACCTCTAACACCTGATTATTCATTATCTTATACCTCCTATACCGTTATCTCTATCTGATTATCCTCTATGCAGACCACACAGCTCTCATAGTATCCATCGCCTGTCGTCCTCGGCCCGCTTGTCACCTCGTAGCCATCCTCCGCAAGCTGTCTGGTAAGCTCATCCACCTTTTCTTTGCTTCCCACACTGAACGCTATATGTATCAATCCTGTTCTGTTAAGTGTCTTTTCAGGATCATCCATTCCCGGCCTGTTCATTATCTCAAGCCTTGCGCCATCATCAAATGTGAGAAAATATGAACGGAAGTCCGTCGTTTTATTATGATATCCCTCATTTGCTGATGCTCCCAGATATTTCTCAAAAAAATTCTTCGCAGCTTCAAGATCATTCACATACATAGCAACATGCTCAATTCTCATAAATGCAACTCCTCATTATCTTATACGCTACACTCAGATAGACAAACTACCATATGCATGCTATATAAGCTATTTTAACCCAATGCCACATTTTACACAATGGCATAAAAAAATATCACCTTTATCCATTTGTATGAATAAAGGTGATATCCCGTTAAAAGCAACGTCTGTAATCAGCCCGTTACACAATTTCATTCTTAGAGCATTCCCTCAAGAGTCTCTCTGATAGCCTTGATGAAGTTCTCACTGTTGAGGACTGTTGGGTTCTCGAGAGTTGTAATGAGAGCCAGATCCTTTGTCATCTTGCCATCTTCTATGGTCTTGATGGTTGCAGCCTCAAGCTTGTCTGCAAAATCCTGAAGTGCCTGGATTCCATCAAGCTCTCCACGCTTTCTGAGTGCTCCTGACCATGCGAAGATAGTTGCAACTGAGTTAGTTGATGTCTCCTCGCCTGCAAGGTGCTTGTAGTAATGTCTCATAACTGTTCCGTGTGCTGCCTCGTACTCATACTTTCCATCAGGGGATACGAGAACTGATGTCATCATGGCAAGCGAACCAAATGCTGATGAGATCATATCACTCATTACATCTCCATCATAATTCTTACATGCCCAGATGTAACCGCCCTCGCTCTTCATAACACGGGCAACCGCATCATCTATAAGTGTGTAGAAGTACTCAATACCTGCTGCATCGAACTGCTCCTTATACTCTGCATCGAATATTTCCTGGAAGATATCCTTGAATGTATGGTCATACTTCTTTGATATGGTATCCTTTGTTGCAAACCAGAGTGTCTGCTTGGTATCAAGTGCGTACTTAAAACAGCTTCTTGCAAAGCTTGCAATTGACTTGTCCACGTTATGCTGTCCCTGAAGAACACCAGGGCCATCAAACTTATGGATAGTCTCCTTTATAACCTGTCCGTCATCACCTGTGAATACAAGCTCTGCAGTTCCAGGACCCGGAACATCGATCTCTACACTCTTGTATACATCACCATATGCATGTCTTGCGATGGTGATAGGCTTCTTCCAGTTCTTAACACATGGCTCGATTCCCTTTACTACGATAGGTGCTCTGAACACTGTACCATCAAGGATCGCTCTGATGGTTCCGTTAGGACTCTTCCACATCTCCTTGAGATTGTACTCCTTAACTCTTGCTGCATTAGGTGTGATTGTAGCACACTTTACAGCTACACCATACTTCTGTGTTGCGTATGCTGAGTCAAATGTTACCTTGTCATCTGTCTCGTTTCTATGTACAAGTCCAAGGTCATAGTACTCTGACTTGAGATCGATAAATGGATAAATAAGCTCATCCTTGATATACTGCCAGAGAATTCTGGTCATCTCATCTCCATCCATCTCTACAAGTGGTGTAGTCATCTGAATCTTTTCCATGTTTTATGTCCTCCATCTTTGTGTTTTCTAAGTTTGGTTATATACTCACTGCCGATTATAAACTATAAGTGGCTATATTTCTAGTTTTTTTGAACTATACATGCCAATTATTAATTATCTCAAGTCCGATCGTCATATTCTTGATCAGTTATTTTTATCAGCCTTACACATATCCATATATTCCTCTCACGGATACTTCCCCGGATATTATATCATGGACCTCTCCATCGGCATCCCTCACCAGAAGACCGCCATCCTTTGAAAGTCCAAGCGCCGTGTACTCGGTCTTTTTATCCCCCTCTATAACATACACCTGCTTATCTCTGTTCACAAGATAACCATTGTACTCATCAACGAGAAATCCCAGATCCTTATGCTGTATAAATTCATCGTACAGCTTTTCAAATTCATTTGACACCTGTGCTATAAACCATGACCTGTCGCATCCTCTGCCATTCTCCAGCAATATCGACGTGGCCTTATCGGCTATGTCCTCAGGGAAGCTGCGATTGTATACATTAATACCTATTCCAACCACAACATAGCTTATATCAGTTCCCTCTGAACTCATCTCCGTGAGGATACCCACCAGCTTTTTGCCATCTGACAACACATCATTCGGCCATTTGATCTGAGGCTTTACGCCCTCAACCTTGCTGAACGCTCTTGCAAGCGCCACCGCCGACACCAGAGTTATCCTTGACACGCAGGATATATCTATATCCGGCTTGAGCAGATACGACATGGATATGGTTGTCCCCTTATCCGAGTTCCAGCTGTGACCTCTCCGGCCCTTACCAGCTGTCTGCTCATTTGCCACAAACAGGGCACCATGCACACATTCGGTCTCCCCGACTATCTTGGCACGGGTGTTTGTTGAATCCGTCTCGTCATAATAATACAGCTTCCTTGCAAATGTGCTGGTCTCAAGATACTTTGAGATCTTCTCCTCAGACATGACATCCGGCTCACTTACCAGTCTGTAACCCTTGTTATTCACACCCTCTATAACATATCCATCATTCTTCAGCGCCTGTATATTCTTCCACACCGCTGTTCTGGATACTCCAAGCAGCTCACAGAGCTCCTGTCCTGACACATATCCATCACTGCTCTGAAGTTTATCAAGTATTTTCTTCTTCATCTGTTCTTACCTTCTCTCTGAGAATGTTATATACCGCATCGCATTTGCCCTTTGCACCGGCAAATGGAACTATGTAGCTCTCTCTGCCTCTGTCGATCTTGATGATATAATACTTCATCTCCGGATCTGGTTCTATCATTGTATATCCGGTTATACTTCCATATGGGATCACCTTACTTCCCCTCTTCTGAAGTACCGTCACCACATCAGGGCCAAACAGGTATGTCATATCATATGCTGAGCTTCTAAAAGATGCCTTTACCATGTAGAATCCATAAGCCATGGCCGCCACAGCCACAGCCGCCTTGACCATCCGGTAATGTCCGCCCATGGCCCACCACATGACTGTGATTCCCACGATGACAAACACAATACCGACTGTCCTGTATGCGATCCTTGTTCCTTTTCTTTTGACTACCTTTTGTCTGATTATGCCATCTGCCTGGCTTTCCTCAGCCTCATGCCTGGCCTTTTCCAGCTCCTGCACAAGCTGTCCTGCCTGCTTTGCAAGCACCTTCTGCCTATATGCATTTGCAGTTTTCCCATGAACATTACTCATATTCCTGGCCTGCTGCCTGTCCTTCTTACTCATAATTTATACCTTTCAATCTCACCCGGTCCTCGAGAATATGCTATCTCCTCATACCGATCTGTATTCTACATCTCTTCATTGATGATAACACTCTTTATACCCGAGACACTGTTTAGTGCCTTCAGCACTCCTGTTACCGCCACATTGCTATTTTCTTCTGATACACCGCCAAGATCAAGATATATCATCATCTGGTCTTCACCCTTATATACATCAATATACCCCATATAGTTTTCTTCATCACCATTTTGTGAAGAATAATCCGACATCACCTGCTGGATCTCTTCAGCTTTCTCATCTGTCACACCGCCGTCAAAATACACACTATATAAAAAGCTCTCTCCGTCAAATCCTGCGACATGTGCCTCGTAGTTCAGATCAAGCTGATCTATACCAAATATACTGTCAAAATCAAATTCTCCATCTTCTTCAAATCCATATTCCCCATAACCCTCTTCCATAGAAGCATCCATATTATCTGCCATCTCACTATTCGCCTCTATTCCATTCTCTTTTTCTGCAGCCTTCTTCTCATCCTGTTCTTCCACCGCTACTTCCTCAGGGCTTCTCTCAAATCTGGCATATCCGCTGTCATACTTCAGATAAATGACATTCTTCTCAGTTGTGCTGATATATATTTCCTGTCCAGCTTCAAGATCCACGCCTGCTGCCGCAAAATTCTCTGCAGGATAGTCTTTGCTGTCGACCTTTTTTATCGTTCCCGCGATCTCGTATCCTTCCGGCAATTTCTCATCTCTTCCGGTTGCATTGTAATAATAGATATACCCATCATACATAACCTGTGGCTGCTCTATCATTCCGCTTTCCACACCGGTCGAGGTCTCCACGCCATTTGTTCCTGAAACATTTCCATCTGAACTACCACAGGCCGTACACGCCATAATTGAAAGCACCGCAGCGCCTATAAATATTCCTTTTCGTATCCCCATACAAATTTCCCCTTTTTAATACTTATTTATGAATGTTATTGTAAACCAGCTAACTGTATGTTCATATTAACATGGCTTTCCCAGCTCTGCCACATACATATTATTAAAGTTGTCACCGTATGCTCACTTTCGTCCATCCATATCCTCACCCCGGACATATCTCGCATTGAACTCCATATTGATCTCACGGAGCTCCTTCTTTCCATCAATGTAATCCTGGTACATCTCTGTGATGCCGCACATGCATCCGTCGCAGTATGCATCTATATTTCCCAGAGAATCGGCAACTATCTGCTCCCGCTCCTGCCTGGTCGTATCCTTGATAAGATATCCCGCCATAAAAGCCTCCTCGCAATAAAAACAGGCACTTGTAGTTTTCTGACGAAGAATATGAAACATATATACAAACGATAGTGAAAGCGACCGATCTTCAGCGCTTACCTGCTGATGTGAAAGCCGCAGCGCCCTTATCGCGGCTGAAACATCACGCAGATGTAAGCCAGCTGAAGTGAGGGTAGCTGAATGTGTTTGTATATATGTCTTCATATTCAAGTCTAAAAATCACAAGTGCCGTCCGTCTATCTAAATTACTGTCTAACCTTAATGTGAACCTCACGAAGCTGCTGCTCTGTAACCTCGCCAGGTGCTCCACACATAAGATCCTGTGCATTTCCATTCATTGGGAATGGGATGACCTCTCTGATGTTCTCCTCATTTCTAAGGAGCATGATCATTCTGTCCACACCAGGAGCCATACCTGCATGAGGTGGTGCTCCGAACTGGAATGCATTGTAGAGTGCTCCGAACTTCTCCTTCAAATCATCCTCTGTGTATCCTGCAATCTCAAATGCCTTGACCATGATCTTCATGTCGTGGTTTCTTACGGCACCTGATGAAAGCTCGATACCGTTGCAGACGATGTCGTACTGGTAAGCCAGGATATCAAGTGGATCCTTCTCATTTAACGCCTCAAGTCCGCCCTGTGGCATTGAGAACGGATTGTGTGTGAAGATGATCTTCTTGCTCTCCTTGTCGTACTCGTACATTGGGAAGTCATTTATATAGCAGAAACGGAATGCGTTCTTCTCGTTGAGGTCAAGTCTGTTGCCAAGCTCAACTCTGATCTGCCCTGCAAATGACGCTGCAAGCTCGGGTGCATCTGCGATGAAGAATATAGTATCTCCAGGCTGAAGACCTGCAAGCTCTGCAATCTCACCCTTCATATCATCAGGAATGAACTTGTCGATAGGTCCCTTGTATGACATATCCTCAAGTATCTCCAGATATCCAAGACCGCCCATGCCAATGCTCTGTGCAAACTTGAGCATCTTCTCATGCTGTCCCTTTGAAAGCTTCTTGTGTACATTGATGGCACGTACCGTCTTGCCGTGGAATGGCTTGAATGTACATCTCTGGAAGAAGTCTGTGAGGTCTATTATTCTGAGTGGGTTTCTGAGGTCAGGCTTATCAGTACCGAACTCAAGCATAGCCTGCTTGTAGCTGATAATAGGATATGGAGCCTGTGTGACAACTGCGCCCTCAGGTGCAAACTTCTCAAATGTTGCTGAGAGAACTTCCTCTCCAACCTTGAATACATCCTCCTGTGTTGCAAAGCTCATCTCAAAGTCGAGCTGGTAGAACTCACCAGGTGAACGGTCTGCTCTCGCATCCTCATCTCTGAAACAAGGGGCAATCTGGAAGTACTTGTCAAATCCTGATACCATGAGGAGCTGTTTGTACTGCTGTGGTGCCTGTGGAAGTGCATAGAACTTGCCCTTGAACTTTCTTGATGGCACGATGTAATCTCTTGCGCCCTCAGGTGATGATGCGCAGAGAATAGGTGTCTGGATCTCAAGGAAGCCCATCTCTGTCATCTTCTGACGAAGGAAGCTGATTACCTGGCTTCTGAAGATCATGTTGTCCTTGACCTTCTTGTTTCTGAGGTCAAGATATCTGTACTTGAGTCTCACATCCTCACGTGTCTCCTTGGATGTCTGGATCTCAAATGGAATCTGCTTGTATACCTTACCCAGTATCTCTACAGTCTTCGCCTCAAGCTCGATAGTACCTGTAGGGATCTTAGGGTTGTATGTCTCCTCATCTCTGTGCTCAATGATACCCTCAATTGATACACAGTCCTCCTTTGTTATTCCGTCAAGAAGTGATGTGTCTCTCATTACTACCTGAAGCACGCCATACATATCACGCAGATCGATAAATGATACTCCACCATGGTCACGGATATTCTCTACCCATCCGGCAACCTTAAGTGTCTGTCCCACATCGCCCTCAGTGATCTCGTTCATTGTTCTGTTACGATAAATGTTCTCGATTGTCATCTGTTCTCTCCTTTTCTTTACTATTTGCCTGTGGCTTTATATCCACATTGACTTTTTCAGGATTACGCACCGGCTATTATTTTTCCTGCAAATAGAAAAAGCTTATGTTCATCCTGAATCAGATGCACATATACATATGCAAATATTCAGGACGAACATAAGCTCTCTCGCTTTAATGTCCGCGGTACCACCTGATTTACCGTTACACGATCTTCGTATATTCAAAGCATCGCATCCCAGTCCCTCTCAGCCACCTTGCTCATGACCTCTCTGCGTATCGTGCAGCTACGGCTCCCCTACTCGACATAAAACACGTATCCCGCTATGGGCTATATCTTTCAGCTTGCGGCTGGTAAAGTGTTATTCACATACATTCACTCCGCCGGACTTCCACCACCACCGGCTCTCTGTGGGCGATAATCTATGCTACTTCTCTTCGTCATTGCCTTATATATGGCGTCAGCACATATCTGACGCCACATTATTATATTCTAGTGATTTGAGTTCTGTCAACTATATTTGTATATATTTCCGCCATCATCCCACAACCTCAGCGCCAAATGGCATGAGTGCCAGCTTTGCGATCTTAAAGAACTGAAGTCCAAATGGAATTCCGACTATCGTTATGCAAAACAGCAGTCCCAGGCAGGCGTTCTCTATCGCCATGGGTATACCGCAACAGAGCAGCCATATGATATTCGCTATCAGCGAACCAGCGCCGCCTCCATACACGATCTCTTTTCCAAATGGGAAGAATGCAAGTCCCGCAAATTTAAAGCACTGCATCCCAAGTGGAATTCCAATTATTGTTAAGCAACATAGAACTCCGTTAAACACCCACGAAAGCCCGCTCAATATTCCGCCACATAAAAACCATATACAATTTCCAAAACACCCCATGATATCATCTCCTAATCATCAAAACACAACTAACATATAGTGATCCAAGCATACCCTCACACAACGCACCCGTCATACTAAATCCATTTCATCTGCACAGTGCAGCAAGCATCCTGACTGCCGCCTCATACTCACCATTATCTCTCGTCTTCCGGATCTTCTTAAGAGCCCTCTCAGCTCCCTCCACATCATAAAACAGCCTTGACCAGTAAGCCCACAGCTCCTTCATCTTGAACATCGTATTGCCCCTGCCCACATCTGACTCACAGTAATTCCTGTAAAGTTCATCGTGGAATGTGAAAAATCTGTCCCAGTCATATGTACTGTCGCCACACTCTTCTTTTATCCTCTCCGCAAGACAAGGGTCAGTGATTATTCCTCTGCCTATCATAACCTTCCTTATATCTGAGAAATTGCTCACAAACTTTTTATAATCCGCCACACTGTTTATATCTCCGTTGTAGCACATCGTATCTGTCCTTCCATATGCAGCAACACCTTCGGCAAAAATTTCCATATTCGGCATATTCCTATAGAAGTCTGTCTGTATTCTCGGATGTATGATCAGCTCACTTATAGGATACTTCTTATATATATCTATGATATCCTCAAACTCCGAAGAGCTGTCTCTTCCTATTCTGGTCTTTATAGACACATCCATCACGTCGGCGGCAAACACTTCATATAAGAAGTTGTCAAGTTTCTCCGTATCGTATAGCAAACCCGAGCCTTTATACTTCGTGACAACAGTTTTTGACGGACAGCCGAGATTGATATTCACCTCGTTATATCCAAGCTCCTTCAGGAACTTTGCCGCCTTCACAAATCCCTCGCCGCTGTTGGTCAGAAGCTGTGGCACCACATTTATCCCCTGATTGTTTTCCGGCAGCACATCCCTTAGTTCCCTGTTTCTGAGAGGACGTCCTTTCGCCGGGGCAATGAACGGCATAAAGTATTTGTCAACGCCGCCGAAATATTTGTGATGTGCATTTCTGTATATGTATCCTGTTATCCCCTCCATCGGGGCAAGATATATCAAACCATCCCTGTTATTCATCCATCATTCTCCCATTAAACTTGGTATAAATATCCTGCAAACGACATCCCATACGACAAAAAATATAGAGACATTCATCACCCACATGACAAATGCCTCTACATTATAAACTATATTGTTCTATTTGAACAGATTGGTAACAAACTGTACAAAGTCAATTCCAAATGACTGGAGAAGCAGCAATGCAAGCAGTATTGGCGCCACAAACTTTACCATGGCAATATAGAGTTTCTTTCTTCCAAACTTCTCGCCATTTCTTGTAACCTCGTCTATAACCGTCTTAGGCTTCACTACCCAGCCGATAAGTATACATGACAGGATAGCCACAAGCGGCATGAAGATGTTGTTACTCAGGTAATCCATCACATCGAGAATCTGGGCTGTAGCTCCATTTGGAAGCTTGAGCTCAAAGTACCATATGTTGTAACCGAAACATACGACCAACATTCCGACAAACGCATATACAGTTGTTATGACCGCACTCTTCTTTCTCGTGAGATGGAACTTATCCATAAGTCCTGACACTATCGCCTCCATGACCGATACTGATGATGTGATCGCCGCAAATGTTACCATGATGAAGAACAGTGCTCCGATGACTGTTCCAACCTTACCCATAGCATTGAAAACCTTTGGCAGTGATATAAACATAAGTCCAGGGCCCGCTGACATACCTTCCATTCCAGAGAATACATACACTGCAGGCACGATCATCAGACCAGCAAGAAATGCCACAGCCGTGTCAAATATCTCTATCTGATTGATCGACTTCATAAGATTAACATCCTTCTTTACATATGAACCATATGCTACCATGATTCCCATAGCGACACTTATCGAGAAGAATAGCTGTCCCATGGCATCCATTACAACCATGAAGATATCCCTGAATGTCATTCCCTTAAAATCAGGAATCAAATATACCTTCAGTCCATCGATTCCAGTTCTGATCGTACCATCATCACCGGTATGCTTGATCGTCAGTGAGTAGATTGATATTCCAATTATAAGAAGTACCAATATCGGCATAAGCACCTTGCTAAACTTCTCTATTCCCTTTTCAACGCCACAGAATACGACAACGCCTGTGGCCGTAAGGAATATAAGTGCAAATACTATAGGCGCAGTCTGGGCTGTTATAAAACCGGTGAAATAACCATCACCAGTGGCAGCCTCTGTCTGACCTGTAAAATATGCTGTCATATACTTCAGTACCCAGCCTCCGATCGTACAATAATATGGAAGGATTATGACCGGTACGATCCATGCCAGTCCGCCAAGCCATTTCCACTTCTTATGTATAAGGCCATAAGCTGTGAGCGGTCCCTGCTGAGTCTTTCTTCCTATTGCAATATCTGTTGTGAGCAGTGTGAATCCAAATGTAAGTGCAAGTATTATATACACAAGTATAAACACGCCTCCGTTGTCCTTTGCCGCAAGATATGGGAATCTCCATATATTCCCAAGTCCTACCGCACTTCCCGCTGCTGCCATAACAAAGCCCAGCGTCCCCGTAAAATTACTTCTTTCCTTCTTATTCATAATCTACCTTTCTGTTTTTGCTTTTATTTTTTTGCTGCCCAGTCCCCTGTCTGGACAGTTACTTTTCCTTTTTGCCTTCAGCTTTGCCGATGCCGCAAAGTATGCGCGACATCTCGCAGGATAATTTCGGAATGTGCCGTATATATTGTATAAATAGAATCCATACGTCAGGAATTTACCGGCAGGTCCTATCTTGTCCTTCAAGGTCTTCGGGTATCTCTTTCCGCCAACCTCGGGATGATTGCCGTCATTTATATAATTTATCAGATCATCCTCCGAATGTATATGATCCGGAAGATATGTACCTGCAAGTCCGACACAGTTCTCCTTATGGGCATCACTTCCACCGAAAACAGGTATATCATAGTATGACGCAAGCCTTCTGGCCATCTTATTCCTCTTGGCTGATTCACAGCAATTATATCCCTCTATGAAGTCAAAATGCTGTGCATATAGTCTGTGCTCTATCATGCCAAGCTTTCTCGTGCTGCCAAAGCTCATGAACTTCTCGCCAAATGGATGAGCCGGGCCAAGTATACCGCCGCACTCGTGCACAAGCCATATCACCCTGATAAGCGCCATGCCCCTGTGTTCAAACAGGTCGTACACCTCCTCAGGTGTATCTGATGGCAATACGATAAGGAAATGTCCATAGTCAAACGTATCATACTCGATACCTCTGAGCACCGTGAAATCCTTCACCTTGTCTTTCTGCCTGAAATACGCCTTGTAGCCCGAATATGAATCATGGTCTGTGACCAGCATTCCGTGAAAACCACGCTGCTTTAACAGATCAATATAATCAAGAATCTTTACTTTGGCATCGGGTGATCCCTCAGCCGTATGACAATGCATGTCAAATCTTACTCTGTTCATGTGACCATCTCCTCTGATTATCCATCATGACATACAATCTAATACTCTGCTCCATTTCCAAGCCATGTAATCTGCGAAAATGGATAATATACAAATTCTGCCTTGGCAAGGATCTTGTCACGCTTCACATATGTATTCTCCCACAGTCTGGCATCTGCAGAATGAGGCCTGTTATCCCCCAGCATGAAATAACAGTCCTCTGGCACCTTATACGGGCCAAATGACCTGGTATCAGTTCTCGCTTCAACGCTCAGATACTCCTCCTTAAGCGGAGTGTCACTGCCATCTATATATACTCTGCCATCCTTTATCTCCACTGTCTCACCCGGAAGGCCTATGATCCTCTTGATATATACCTGTGATTCGTCATCCGGCCATTTGAATATGGCTATATCACCTCGCTTGGGATCTGAGACCTTATATGTAATACGGCTTCCTATGATATGATCATTCAGCTGTATTGTATCCAGCATCGATCCGGTCGGCACATTACAGTTCAGTATGATGAAATGTCCCACAACAAACGCTATCACAGCAGCAACAGCCACGGTTATCACACAGTCCATGATCTCACCCTTATAATCACGCTTTATATCCTTACACAATATCCTCATCTGATGCCATATGGCTCCGCCATGATCCGACTCGCTGAGTCCCTCATCCACAAACCCAAACTGTTCATAGAATGGGATAAGTTCTGGCTTGCATGTAAGCACCACGCCCTCCAGCTTGCAGCGTACCGCCTCCTGAAGCACTTCCTTCATGATCCTGGATGCATATCCATGATGCTGATATTCCGGAAGCGTGGACACTCCGAATATCATGAGCCACCGGCCTTTTCTGTCATAGAACTCTTCCCCTGCATACATGGCATCACACAGATCCTTCTCGTTAGTAGTAATACCATTTATACCGGCTATTATTCGTCCATCTTTCCTGTACACCCAGAAGGTCTCCCTATGCGCATTCAGCCTGCGCTCTATTGATTCACGGCTGGCTGCCTCCGCCTCCGGGAAGGTCTCGCTCTCCAGAACCGTCAGCTTATCCAGATCCCGTTTTCCTGGATTCTTTATCTTCATAAAAGCATTTACACCTCTTTTCTAAGACACCCATTCTCCATTATCTCACATTAAAAAACTGTGTCAAGAAAAAAGGACACATACCCACGCAAATGATTCTGACATCTCAAGAAACATCTGCATTGTATGTGTCCCTTTTCCTGTTATATAAAGCAGTCTCCCCCTAGGGGCATCATCTGCTACTCTACGCTGTAATTAGGAGCTTCCTTTGTAATATGGATATCATGTGGGTGGCTCTCCTTGAGTGAAGCTGCTGAGATCTTGACGAACTCTGCCTTCTCATGAAGCTCTTCGATATTCTTGGCACCACAGTAGCCCATACCTGAACGAAGTCCACCGATGAGCTGGAATACAGTATCCTCAAGTGATCCCTTATAAGCTACACGGCCCTCAACTCCCTCTGGAACAAGCTTTCTTGCATTCTCCTGGAAGTATCTGTCCTTGGAACCATTCTCCATGGCTGCTATAGAGCCCATGCCTCTGTATACCTTGTACTTACGTCCCTGATAAAGCTCGAAGTCACCAGGAGCCTCATCTGTTCCTGCGAACAGACTTCCCATCATACATACGTTGGCACCAGCTGCAAGAGCCTTTGTTATATCTCCTGAATACTTGATACCACCATCTGCGATAACAGGAATTCCTGCATTCATTGCTGCATCATATGCCTGCATGATGGCTGTGATCTGTGGTACGCCTATACCTGCAACAACTCTTGTTGTACAGATAGAGCCAGGTCCGATACCGATCTTGACTGCATCTACACCCATGTCAATCATAGCCTGCGCTCCTGATCTTGTTGCCACATTACCTGCGATAACCTGAAGGTCAGGATACTTCTCCTTAACCATCTTGAAGGTTCTCAGGACGTTAGCTGAATGACCATGTGCTGTATCTATAACTATAGCATCAACCTTTGCTGATACAAGCTCTGCAACTCTGTCAAGAATGTTGGCTGTACATCCAACAGCTGCTGCGCAGAGAAGTCTTCCCTGTGCGTCATGTGCTGAATATGGGTACTTGATCTGCTTCTCTATATCCTTTATAGTGATAAGTCCCTTGAGACGGAAATCGTCATCAACGATAGGGAGCTTCTCCTTACGAGCCTTTCCAAGGATCTCTCTTGCCTCGTCAAGTGTGATTCCCTCCTTGGCTGTAACAAGTCCCTCAGATGTCATAGACTCCTTAATCTTCTTTGAATAATCCTTCTCAAACTTCAGATCACGATTGGTAATGATACCTACAAGCTTGCCATCCTCAGTGATAGGTACGCCTGAAATTCTGAACTTGCTCATAAGTTCGTCAGCGTCCGCAAGTGTATGCTCTGGAGATAAGTAAAATGGATCAGATATTACACCGTTCTCTGAACGCTTAACCTTGTCAACTTCCTCTGCCTGCTTCTCAATAGACATATTCTTATGGATAACTCCGATACCACCCTGACGAGCCATGGCAATCGCCATTCTATGCTCTGTAACTGTGTCCATACCAGCACTCATAAGAGGAATATTCAACTTAATCTTCTGTGTCAGCTGTGTTGTAAGGTCTACGTCATTTGGTAATACCTCAGAATAAGCAGGTACCAATAAAACGTCATCAAATGTAATTCCTTCGCCAATAATCTTACCCATTTTCTTCTCTCTCTTTCTGTAAAATATTTAATAAGAGCACATCTGCGCCCATTATGTACGTTAATTAGCCTTAATAGAGAAAACACATCACCCAACACTTATCGCGTTGGGTGATGTAACTTTTTAAACATGCTAACAAATATTATACCTCTTGTCAAGGAAGTTCTATCTGTCAATTTTCTGTCGTCTTTTCCGAAGCCTCACTCTTGGCACCAGACTTCTGCTTCTGTGTTGATTTTTCTGTGGTGACTTCCGTTGTAGATATGACGGACTCAGTTCCGACATTGGTCTCTAATACATCCGGATCTACAGGATCTCCACCATATACGATGGTATCTTCAACGCCGAAATCTATACTGTCATCACCTACCTGGGCAATGGATATCTCCTGTCCAGCCTCAAACGCGTCATCTCTTGGAAGAAACAATGTGCTTCGGTTTACATATATAGTCTCACTCAGAAATGCATCATCTATCCATACAAATGTACATTCATTGAAATTACTTCCATGGATGTAATAGCCATTTAACGGCTGCGGTTCCTCAGCGACAGCCGTCTCAGTATCTGTTTCCCCGGCAGCCACATCTTCAGAAACAGTCTGTGCAGTCTCATCAACAGGCGGAACATACACGCCCTTCTCCACATGGGAAATGCTTATCTTCTCTATACCATATCTCATATTCGTTGGCTCATATGGCCAGCCGTCAGGATACATGTATCTCTGTCCATACAGCATGTCATACTCTATATTCTCAAGCTCATCGTCATAGTTATCATCGCCAGGCTTGTACTTGGACTGGAATTTCTGAACATAGCTCTTCTCAAAGCCAAGCATATCAAATACCTTTGTACTAAGCTGATAAGCCTCTATATCCTCTTTCTCAACAGGAAGATTGTCCTTATTGCTCCACACAAAATACTCCGTCTGATACAGATTATCATTCTCCACATCGTCATCTGTGAGTTCAAAGCCTGGAAGATGATCTCCATACATAACCAGCACAACCGGCTCATTGAATTTCTTAAGTCTCTCGGTGAGTGCACCTATGAACTCATCCATCTCATAAAGCTGGTTGCAATAATAGGTCCACTGGGTATCAAGCGCCTCGTCTCCAGTTCCTGCAACCTTTATAGGATAGCTGTAATTCTCCTCATCAAGCTGTGACGGATATCTTCCATGTCCCTGAACACTGACTGTGAATATAAAATCTCTTGACGATGTAAATGTCAGAGTCTTCATGATCTCGCTCGTCAGCACATCATCCTTCTCCCAGTTCTTCTGTGTGTGATGTAAATTGTACATGTACTCCATAGGCGTAAATGTATCAAAGCCCATGTTCTTGTATACCTTATATCTGTCATAGAATGTACCATCGTGATTGTGCATGGCATGTGTTGAATAACCATCAAGCTTCAGCTGTGTCGCCATGCTCTCTATGGTCTGCTTGCCAAGTATGGTCTTATATGGATACTCACCGGCTCCAAAATATGCTACATTGAATCCAGTCAGCACCTCAAACTCTGAATTGGCTGTACCAGCTCCTATGGCCGGCATGGTCAGGAAGCCCGATGTACATTCCTCCTTCAGCTTTGTGAAATTGGGGATAGGATTCTCACTGAATGTCAGATACTTCACATATGACGGATCCATGAAGGACTCAAGCTGCACGAATATGACATTCGGCTTATCCTCGCCGATGGTTGAATCCGTGGTCCCCACACTGTCAAGATCATCCTTTATCTCCAGCATCTTGTCCTGACTGTAATCACTCGGCTGTCCTATACCCACATCCACAACACTGTTGGAGAAACAGTATACAAAGCCATAATTGTTGTACGCCGTCGCAAGATTCGCAAAATTATCTGATATAGTCTGCGCATTGAGCGCTATCTTGGTAAACAGCATTACACAGAAGAAAGTCGCCACTATGAAAACTGTCGTCCTCGTTCTGTATATATTGCCCGTGACCGTCGGGGACTTGATAAAAAGGATTATGATTCCCGCCAGCGCCACAAACAACAGTGCTGCGATCAGAACTATCTGCCACACATCAAAATACTTGTCTATGATAGTAATGGTGTTTCTTGCCATAAGCATATCTATAGCTGAGAAAGGTGTGATCCTGAATCCCAGTACTATACAGTTAGTAATTCCAAGTATCAGCCATGCAAATGATATGACACAATACCCGAATATCCTCTTCCTCATGAGCAGTGAAAGCGTCAATGTAAAGAATATGATCGAACAATTATAGAGGAATATGAGGGGCTGATTCCACACATACGATATCGCCTTGAACAATGAGTGCCTTCCAAGTGCCTCCAATATAACGTCCAGCACAATTGCAAGGACCAGACAGATAAAAACTGCCGAATGATGAAAATTCTTAAGTCTCTCTTTCATAATTTAATTATAACCTCGTAAAAAATAAATTTTCTGATATTCAACGATTGTGATGATTATATCACTCCATGCCATTTATTCAATAGTAAAAATTTATTAAATTTTATTACTGACAACACATAACGGCAAAAAAAAATCAGGATAAGAATCCTGACCGTGAATTAATATAAAAGAGCGCGAGACGGGAATCGAACCCGCGACCCTCTCCTTGGCAAGGAGATGCTCCACCGCTGAGCCACTCGCGCTTGTCTGCTGTGTTACTCACAACAATATGGATAATATCATAACGCCGGCAAACTGTCAACAACTTTTTTAGCTTTAATCACCTGACAGATTACCCAGAGCGCGAGACGGGAATCGAACCCGCGACCCTCTCCTTGGCAAGGAGATGCTCCACCGCTGAGCCACTCGCGCTTGTCTGCTGTGTTTTTCACAACAATATGGATAATACCACATCAGAGCCAAATTGCCAACAATTTTTTGAAAAATTTTTACAATTTTTTATCCTACCACTCTTACTCTATGCTGCGAACCATATAACCACTGCGTTCTACACAGCTCTTAAGCTCGTCATCGGATACATTTTTTCCAAGCTTTACCACTGCCTGCTGTTTCTTCAGATCAACCTTTGCATTGACCTGATCCATACTGTTGAGGGCATTCTGCACACGGGACGAGCAGTTACTGCAATGCATTCCCTCTATATGAATAGTCTTCACCGCCACAACATCCTTGATCTTGTCGCCTTTTACCTTTACTGAACCGCCACCGCCACAGCAGCCGCCCTCACCTTTAAAATGTTTTGCAGAACTTATCACCGCACCCACAACAATGAGAAGCAGTATACATATGACCAGTATCGTTCCACCCATTTTTATTCATCTCCTTCGTCATTAACGCTAACAGCAAGTACCGCATCCGCACGGTTTTACACTTACACCTGTAACTGCCTGATTCTCAATATATCCACCAGCCATCAACCCTGCTCTTATTATACGGTTCCATTCTTTTGCCGACAATTCTATGCTCGATGAATCATCAAGCTCGATGACACAGGCATCCTCTATTCCACAGCTTTCTCCGCAGGCAACCTTATACATATTCTTTCTGTTGATTGCCCCAATATCCTCCAGGGTGTTGACCATCCTGTATACCGTTGCTGAACCGATCCTGCTGTCCTGCTTCGAAGCCTTATAATATATCTCCTTACAGGATGAACACTCCTCGCCCAGTATTATATCGAGAAGTATCATTCTCTGTCTTGTTATCCTGCAGCCCCTCTCTCTGAGTCTGCTGATAACTATCTCCTTCTGCATCTCTGTACGCTGGATACCTGTATCATCTATACTCTTCTTGTCTGTCTCTAATCTTTCGTTAGTCATCATACACGCCTCCTTCTGATTGTTGATAATATTATCACCAAGGTTAGTATGCCCTAACTCAAATTAGTTGTCAATAACGTTTTGTGCTAAAATCTAATATTTTTTCATAATTCAACCTGCAGATCACACATTATTCTAACGATTATTTTTCTTCTGTGGAGTTCCGCAGTCAAATGTTATAACTGCCTTGAACAGATCACCATCTATGCTCAGCTTAAAATCAGCCCTCATAAGTGTGCAAAGGCTGTTTGCTATAGAAAGTCCCAAGCCGCTGCCCTCTGTATTTCGCGAACTGTCCCCACGGACAAATCTCTCCATAAGCTCATCACTTGACACATTTAAAGCCTCTCTGGAGATGTTCTTGAACTCAATTCTCACTGAATCAGTTTCATGGATCACGGATGCATACACCCTGGTTCCAGGCATTGCGTATTTGCTTATATTGGCAAGGAGATTATCAAATACTCTCCACAGATGCTGTCCATCAGCCATGATAACCGCAGGTGTCTCCGATTTTGTAAATACTACCCTGAGTCCAGCCCGCTCAAGCTTGTCATTATACTCTGCAACAGCCTGCTCAAGCAGCATATTTGCATCTATCTCTGCCCAGTTTATCTGGATATTTCCGGTGGATGCCTTGGATGCCTCAACCAGATCCTCTATGAGTTTTTTCAGTCTCGCGGACTGCCTTGAGAGAACTTCTATATATTCCTGTCTTGTCTTCTCATCCATATCATCCTTCTGCAGCAGATCTACATAGTTGATTATGGATGTAAGCGGGGTCTTTATATCGTGGGATACATTTGTTATGAGTTCGGTCTTCAAATGCTCACTCTTCATTCTTGCCTCAACAGCCTTTGACATGCCGTCACTTATCTGGTTGAGATGTTCACCGTGTGCGCGGAATACCCAGAACATCTTACTTGTGTCCGCTTTCCTGTCAAGATTGCCCTCCGCCATCTCCTTAGCACATTTGTAAAGTTCCTGTGTCTGAATGATATATGCCACTATTCCGACTATGCACAGCCATTTTAAAACGATATAAATCACTAGCCAAAGGAGGCCTCTCATGCTGCCTACCGCCAGGATTGCCACAAAAATTATCTCTACTATAGTTATACCTATATAAGCCCATATGCCCTTCTGTGTCAGGGACATATGACTTTTCATATACCTGAAACAAGCTTTCGTCTTTCCTGCCATCCACTTCAGCGCGCGGATTATCAGACAGTCTGCCAAAAATGTTCTCGTCTTAACCTTAGCAACTATATTATTAAAGAAAAATAACGCCACAGAATATAGACATGCCACCGGCACCAGAAACGCAATGTACTGTATATTTTCTGATACAAATGTGTAGTTTTTATACTGGTTCACACATATGGATGCAATTCCGCTTTCGACGCAGATTCCTATTGCTGCTGCAACAGAACATACTACCATAGCCAGCACAAGCTCAGTCGGAGCCCTCTCAAATCTGCCGAGTGTGATCGTCTCCTTCCCTGTCTTTACTCCGGCGTTGACCATTGAAAATATCGACATGACGATGCACAGCAGCAACACAACTGCAAATCCTGCCAGTATCCCCTTACTCTTCGTATTCCATACTCCAATGTATTGGACCATTTCCGGATTTGACGCTTTGATGTTGTCTACAGCAGCCTCCACATCCACATAGCACTTTCCCGTGATATTTATAAATGAATATTCATCATAGCTTAGCACAAGACAGTAGCAATTCCCAGACGAACTGCCAATCTCGTCTGTGTCATCAAAATACAGTTTTTCAACCGAACTCGGGTAATGATTGCCATACATGATATCCTGTGTGGTGATAGACTTGCCATCCGCTGTCAATACAGAATCTGTATCATCCTCCAAAGTAGCATTTTCTTCATATTCTTCATTATAATTGTATTCATCATAATATGGCTCATCATTTCCCATCAGAGCATTGATATACTGCTCACCCTGTTCCATATCACCTAGTTTGTTAAACACAATATATCTTTTAACAGGCACTTCTATCGTGCTGTCATAATCGTTCGTATATATATTGTTGTCCAGCCGGGCATTATCATTTATAAGCTTTATATTTCCGGTCGTTACTTTTATCTTTCCAGTATTTGCATTTGCATCATCACTGCAGGCTGCCGTCAGCATATAGCCGATATCACCTCGTTCGTTCATATCCTCATACCGGTATGACGACTTGATCGCAGATGTTGTATCCGAATTGGTCAATCTCCGGAAAACATCATCCGCGGTTATAACCATATCTCCGTTGTGATCAGCGCTCACGAGCTGACTGTATGTTGTGAAGCTTTCCATCTGTGACCTTGTCTCCTGGATGTAAGACTTCACATTTCCGGTAAGCACCTCATTTGTGTCCTCCACATAATCATTTACCAGTCTCTCATACGGCGTCGCGCCCTGATCATCATCACTGTACACTCCAAGGTAGCTTCCCTGCAGCACCAGACCGCCTGTATACAGCGTTCCATATGCCAGCACCGCCACAAGAATATATATTCCAAGCTTGAAGAACACATTTCCTCGTATCTTATAAATTGCCTTATCCACTATTTTCCCTCCATTTTATAACCTCTTCCCCAGATAACCTTTATATATCTTGGTTCCGAAGGATTTATCTCTATCTTTTCTCTTAAATGTCTTATGTGGACTGCAACGGATCCTTCCGCTCCCATAGGATCCTCCTTCCACACCGCCTTATATATCTCCTTTGTGGAAAATACCTTTCCCACATTCTGCATAAGAAGTTTCAGGATGTCATACTCCGTCGGGGTGAGGGGCATAAGTTCACCGTCAAGTGTGACCTGTTTGGATTTGTCGTCAAGTTCTATACCTCCGATAACCAGCTTATCCTTTGGTGTTTCTCCGCCTCCCAGCTGCATGTAACGCCTGAGCTGGGACTTTACCCTTGCCAGAAGTTCCACCGGATTGAATGGTTTTGTCACATAGTCATCTGCGCCGACCTCAAGTCCCAGCACCTTGTCGGTATCCTCACTCTTTGCCGTAAGCATGATAACCGGCACATTGCTGCTCTCTCTTATCTTTGCCATGGCTGTTATACCGTCCATCTGAGGCATCATGACGTCCATGAGTACAAGCTGTATGTCATTAGAATTTACCATATCAACTGCCTCCATACCATTGTAAGCTTTATACACCGAATATCCGGCTGTCTTGAGATATATCTCTATAGCTGATACTATATCTTTTTCATCGTCACATATTAATATATTGTACATTTTTCATATCCTCACCTTTTTCGTATTTATCCTTAGCTTACCACAATCACCTCCTGTTCTCAATTATCGCCATACTGCCATTAAGAAACAACCATTATAAAGTTTAAGATATCTTTAAGACTTGTCATCATTTGTGGTATACTTAGGAGGCGGTCTGTCATTGCAGATGTTATAACGCACAATATATCACTATATAGAAACGGAGTTTTATTTATGACCAAAAAAGACGTACTTGAGATAAGACACCTGTTTGCTCCAAAGGAATGCTCCATAAGCAAGATCCGCGGATGCTACGTGGACGGAGACTGCAACAAGGTGGCGACCATCAACGAACAGTTTCTCACCATGCCGGAAGAAGAAACATACAAATATTTTGAAATACTGAAAAAGACTTTATCGGGAAGCATTGGTAAAAACCTTGTGACAATGCCATTTCCAACTTCACAGGAATTTGATGGAGGAACGCAGGAATTTCTAAACAGGCTGAGAAAAAGCAAGCTTGAGGACGATGATCTCATCAATGAATTCTATGACAAGGTCATCGAGAACTACGATTACACCGGCAACTACCTCATACTGCTCATCCACGATACATATGATGTTCCAGGCAAGACAACCGACGGCATCATGATGGACGATGCATCAGACGAGGTGTATGACTATATCATGTGCTCCATTTGCCACGTCAACCTGTCCAAGGCGGGACTCAGCTACTTCGACATGGACAGCACGTTTCACAACAGAGTCCGCGACTGGGTGGTCGACATGCCGGACATAGGATTCCTGTTCCCGGCATTTATCGACAGAAGCACAGATATACACAATGTCCTGTACTACACCAAGAAACCTGAGGAGCTTCATGACAGTTTCATAAGCAATATACTTGGCACTTCCCTTCCTATAACTGCGGGAGAACAGAAGGATGTATTTCAGGAGATTGTTGCTGAGACTCTGGGAGATGACTGTAATTACGATATGGTAAGAACCATCCACGACAATCTGAACGAGATGATAGAACAGAGAAAGGACAGTCCGGAACCGCTCACTCTCTCCAAAAACACTATAAAGAACCTGCTGACAGAGAGCGGAGTATCAGACGAGAAGATGGCAGACTTTGATGCCCATTATGAGAAGGTCACCGCTGCGGCAGCGCCACCTGAACAGGCATCCGAGAGCCCAGAGGATGAACCGGGCATAGTTGTACCGCGCGAAAAGTCAACAGTCATGTACGCGGCTAATGTTGCAAACACCAAAACATTCGAGGTTAAGACACCTGATGTTGTCATTAAGGTCAATCCTGAGAGAACTGATCTGGTGGAGACCATGGAGATCGACGGAAGAAAGTGTATCGTCATCCAGATATCCGATCAGGTTGAGGTGAACGGAATCCCTATCAACAACAACTAGCGGCTGTTGCTGATTTTAAAATCCAGAATAACATCTCTGCACTCTTCACCGACTGCAGGGTGCTATTCTGGATTCTTTTATTCCGAATTCATGTTAGTCTAGATTCGTGTTATTCCTGAGCCGTATTATTTCTGAGTTATAATATGCTGGGTTTTATAACGATTCGTTTTTCTATTTTGTTCAATCTTGGATCATTTCAGTTACAAATTTTTCCTATTTCCTCTAAAATAGGCCTATTTAGAAAAATACACTTACTTGCACAAGTATGAGTGTTTGCGCAAATGCAAGTGTTTACACAAACAAAAAACAAAACGGGAACTGTTCTCACAATTCCCGTTTTCATAAACACCTAAATACAATAATGCATTTATACATGTATACTATTTTCACCTCTTGAGCAGATTTTTCTACTGCTTGAGCATCTTCTTTTTCTTCAATATCAAAGCTATCACAATACTTATAACAAGTATTATACCGCACACTATCTCAAACCCATACGGTACATTGGCAAACGGCATCCACTTCGTGCCCACATTCATTCCATACACACCCGATATGACTGTTGGAACAGCCATGACAATGGTTATGGCTGCAAGAAACTTCATGGCATTGTTCAATCTGTTGTTGATGATCGTGGTCATGAGCTCCCTAGTACCACTTATGATGTCTCGATATATCTGTGTCATCTCTATAGCCTGCTTATTCTCCACCAAAACGTCGTCAAGCAATTCCTTGTCCTCCGGATACTGCTTGATCCTGCCATATCTGGTCAGCTTGTCGAGGACTACTCCGTTCGCCCTCAGTGACGTAGCGAAGTATACAAGGTTGGACTCCAGCTCGTGAAGATCTATGAGATCTGTATCCTCAGTCTCATCCTGGATACGCTGCTCTATGAGGGTTCTCCTTCTGTCCATAACTCTCAGATAATACTGGTATGTCGTACAGTTTCTGTAGAGTATCTGATACATGAACCTCATCCTCTTCTTGGTACTGAATTCTCTCACCTTGCCTTCCATGAACGCCTCAAGTACCGGTGTCTCCTCAGCACATATGGTGATGATACAGTCTGCAACAAGTATGATACCAAGAGGGATTGTGGTGTATGCCTCTCTCTCATTTCTTATCTCTATAGAAGGGATATCCACGATTATCAGTGTGTAGTTGTCCTCCACCTGAACACGCGAGCTCTCCTCATCATCCAGGGCGGCCCTGACATCCGCCAGATCTATCTCAAATCTCTCAGCAATGCTCTTACTCTCATCTATGGTCGGCTTCGTCATAACTATCCAGGCGCCAGGACCGTATTCCTGTATTTCACTCAAAATTCTGTCATCTGTTCTATACAGCGTGATCATATCTGCGCCTCCTGTCACATAGATTACAGCATGCATCAAATGCACATTACCGCTTGATAATATTAACATAAAAAACACGGCCTTTCAACAAAGTTTTGTGTAAAGACCGTGTAATATCTATGTATATGATTCGCCGCTTTTATCTCGTCTGCATGCACGTTTATCCTAGACTAGTCAAGAGCCTTTCTGTGTGCTACTGTAACCGTCTCCTCATAGCATGAGAAGGCATCCTCAACCTTCTTCTGGTCAGGCTTCTTTGTAAACAGGCTCACAATAGGAACTATGATAAGCCCTCCCACCATGGCAACCGCACCGCAGTTGATGGGTGACTGCATAACTGCCGGGAACTTGAACAATCCCCACGTATTGCTTATGAAGTTCAGCGTCATGATTCCTGTGCCCCATATAAAGCATGTCCAGCAAGCCGCAACTGTAGTCTTCTTCCAGTATAAGCCATATAAGAATGGAGCAAGGAATGCACCTGCTATAGCCCCCCATGAAACACCCATAAGCTGTGCTATGAACGTTATCCTGCTTGAATACTGCACGATGGCAATAACAGCCGATACAGCAACGAACATAACGAGCATGATCCTCATGACAAGTATCTGTTTCTTCTCATCCATCTTCGGTGCAATGACCGGCTTTATAAAGTCAATGGTCAGTGTTGAACTGGATGTAAGGACCAGCGAAGAAAGTGTGGACATAGATGCTGAAAGCACCAGTATGACCACAAGTCCCATAAGGGCAGCCGGAAGCTTCTCAAGCAGATGTGGAATGATGGCATCGAATCCCTCTGTCGCAACATCGGTTCCTGTCAGCCTTCCAAAACCACCGAGGAAATAGCATCCGCCGGCAACTACGATTGCAAACAGTGTCGACACAACCGTACCTGTCTTGATGGATCTCTCATCCTTGATGGCGTAGAACTTCTGTACCATCTGTGGAAGTCCCCATGTTCCAAGTGATGTCAGCACGACAACACAGAACAGATTGAACACGTCAGGTCCCAGGAATGATGCAAATACACCAGGTGTATCTGACACTGCAGGATCATTTATCCTTGCCAGACTGTCTAGCGCGCCTGTGAGTCCACCATAGTTGTTAAGTACCGCATATATGACTGCCACGATTCCCACGAGCATGATGAGTCCCTGAATAAAGTCGTTGATCGCAGTCGCCATGTAGCCGCCGACAATTACATATATTCCTGTAAGTGCAGCCATAACAATTACACATATCTTATAGTCAACATTGAATGCCATTCCAAACAGTCTTGAAAGTCCATTGTACAGAGACGCTGTGTACGGAATGAGGAATATGAAGATGATAATTGACGAGAACAGCTTCAGCGACTTGCTGGAGTATCTCTTCTCGAAGAACTCCGGCATGGTTCTCGTATCAAGCTCCTGTGTGAGAAGTCTTGTACGTCTTCCAAGAACGACCCATGCCACCAGTGAGCCAAGCAGTGCATTTCCAATTCCTATCCATGTGGAAGCAATTCCGTACTTCCATCCAAACTGTCCGGCATATCCAATGAATATAACCGCTGAGAAGTAAGATGTTCCATAGGCAAATGCCGTGAGCCACGGGCCAACGCTTCTGCCTCCGAGAACAAATCCATTCACATCCTTTGTGTGTTTTCTCGAGTAAAATCCAACTCCAAGCATGATTGCAAAGAAAACAACAAGCATAATAACTTTGAGTACCATAGTATCCTCCCAATACATTTTTTATCCGCGTTTTTGCTTTATTGCGTTGAAGTGTATCAACTTTAAAGTTTTGCGGTTTAAATTGCTACGTCTGATTATAAGATATACCCATACCATAGTCAAGAAATATCCACAAAAAAATACAGCGTGCAGCACTCGCTACACGCTGTATTTTTCAATGGGATCTAATCAAATTCATCTAAATCGTAAAATTCATCCATACTGCAATAATCCTTGTCATCGTGATTTGTTACACACACCAACTCTTCGATTCGTAATCATCACATAAATGAATGTACCCCATTCATCTGATATCTGCTACATATAATTCTTGTACATAATATAAGCAAAATATACCGCATACACAGCCAGCATCACTATTCCGCCCGGCTTGGTGAGTTTCTTCTTTCTGACGCTGCACACCCAGAGGAGAACAGCAGCCACTATTGCCATGATGCCATCCACCAGGAAGTTCTGCTCAAACTGCACTGGGGTTATGAGCATTGTAGTTCCGGCAACGAAAAGTATATTGAATATATTGCTTCCAACTATGTTGCCTATGGCAATATCTGTCTGCCCCTTCTTTGCCGCTGTGCATGATGTCACAAGCTCAGGAAGAGATGTACCAAATGCCACTATTGTAAGACCTATGAGTCTCTCTGTCATACCGAGCTTTCCAGCTATATATGATGCCGCATTTACAGTGAAATTACTTCCGACCACGACCAGTGCTAATCCTATGATTATGAACAATATAAGTCTCGGAGTCTTATCCTTCTCCGTGAGTTCTATAGAATCACTCTCGCTGTTGCCATTCTTCGCGCTGATGATCAGATATATCAAAAATCCAATAAACACTACATAGAATATCACACCCTCAAGTCTGCTGAGCACACCATCAAAATATCCCATGCAGAGTATCATGATCGATGCCACGATAACAAATGGTATATCTATCCTAAGTGTATTTTTCTTTATAGGAAGTGCTGCTATGAGTGCTGTCACTCCAAGGATAACAAGTATGTTAATAATATTGCTTCCAAGCACATTTCCAACAGTGATCCCGGCTCCCGCAGGCGAAAGTGCCGCCTTTATGCTGACAGCTGCTTCTGGAGCACTAGTGCCCATGGCAACTATTGTTAAGCCAACTACCATCTCTGGTATGTTGCATTTTACAGCTATTTTAGACGCACCATCTACAAATACATCCGCTCCCTTTATCATAAACACAAATCCAAGCACAAGAAGCAGTATCTGACCTAACATTTTTAATATCTCCATACATTCACTCTCTTCTACAAATCTCTTCTTACAATTATCATGCCCGCAACGCTGTCCAGCAATTCCTCAATTCCAAGGCCTTCCGCTTTGATATTGATATGACAGTACTTTTCATAAAGCTTTGTCCTCTCATTATACAAATCTTTCAGAGTCTGTCCGTCCTTCAGCACCACGCCTCTTCTCTTGATATTGCCAAGTCTGTTCGCTATCTCCTCATATGGAAGATTGATATATATAACTGTATCCTCCGCCATGTATTTCTCCATGGCCTCAGTACAGTACACAGCGCTTCCACCTGTGGCTATGACTGCATGTTGGTCTGTGATACCCTTGTTCACATCATTCTCTATCTTTAGAAACCCATCATCGCCATACTTTGCTATGATCTCCCTGAGCAGCATTCCCTGACTGTTCTGTATGAGAATATCTGCATCGATGAACTTATAACCGAGAACCTTTGCCAGAAGAACCCCTATAGTGCTCTTGCCCGCTCCCGGCATGCCTGTAAGTACTATGTTGTTCATTTCTCTTTTACCTCCGGTATAACTGATACTTCGTCCTTGAGCGTCTTGAGAACAAAGTGCGTTTCAGTTGCTGACACACCCTCATATCCCTTCACAAATCTATACACCTCGTCCAGGCCTGCAGCGGAATCAGTCACTATCTTCAATATAAAGTCAAAATCTCCTGTCATATAGAAGCATGCGACTATGCTGTCATTTGTCTGTATAAGCTGTGCAAATTCATCATAATATTTCGGATGCTTCAGTCTCACTTCCATGATGGCTACCATCTCATTGCCCAGCTTTTTCTGGTCAACCTCAATGGTATATCCCTTTATTACTCCGCTGCTCTCCATCTTCCTTATTCTCTCTATCACGGCCGAGACAGAGAGATTGATCTCCTCACTGATGGCCGATGCTGTAAGTCTCGCATTGTCCTTCAGGCATCTCAGTATCTTGTAGTCAATATTATCCATTAATTAAACCTCTGTATAATAAAATTAGATTACTCCCAAACATTTTAACACAAACACCCACAGAGTCAACGTCACTGACGATAATAATGTGGATAAAACGATAATATTCGATGACAGCACATAATCATTGTCCATATTCTTCGCCATGATGTATCCCGACACCGTAGCCGGTGCTCCAACCATTATAAGTATAGCAACAATCTCACTCGGCCCAAATCCCATACCAATGGCAACCGGAAGGAATATGACAGGAAGAATCACAAGCTTTATGACCGTTGCCACAAGTGACGGCTTGAGCCTGGTCAATGCCTGCTGTGAGTCAAATCCAGCACCTATGGCTATGAGCGCTATAGGAGTCGCCGTCTGTGCTATATAACTGATAGTTCTTGTCGGTATGGCTGGTATTGGTATGTCAAATACAGAGAACGGGACTCCAAGCAATATTCCTATGATGATCGGATTCTTCAATATATTGACGAACGCTTTCTTGATCCCCGCTGTCCCCCTCTGTCTGTCGTTCCCGCCAAATGTCAGAGCTATTACAGATATAATATTGTACATCGGCACCGCTGACACTATCATGAGAGGCGCCATACCCGAGTTGCCACAGATATTCTCCACAAATGCAACGCCTAGAACCGCAGCACTTCCTCTTGCTCCCCCCTGCACAAATGCACCGATCATGGTTCTGTCCTTACAGTATATCAGTGCAAACACCCATACCAGCCCAAACATTATGATCGTTCCAAAGAAGCAGAACAGAACAAACTTCACATTGAGGTCGTCCAGTATGGAGGTAGTCGCAATATCCCTGAACAGCAGAACCGGAAGGGCAACCTTGAACACATATTTATTCGCCACGCTGGCGAACTCTTCTGTTATAATATGTATCTTCATCAGAAACCATCCCAAAAGTATCACCAGAAATATCGGTATCGTTGCATTTATGCTGAATATAAAATTATCCATTTCTACACATCCTCACAATTTTCAATTTTTTTCAAAATACCTATTGACTTTCGCTCCTATAATGCATATAATGCAAAAGTCGGTTTGATGAACAGGCGATAACGTCTGATTCAATATAACACATCAGCAACTGATTTTCAAAAAAAATAAAAAAGTTGTTGACAAACATTACCGACTTGTGTATAATAGGTTTTGCGTTGGTTGCAAAGGACTAACGGGGTGTGGCTCAGCTTGGCTAGAGCGCTTGATTTGGGATCAAGAGGTCGCAGGTTCGAATCCTGTCACCCCGACTTATAATCCAAAACACTGTTAAGCATTATGCGGGTGTAGTTCAATGGTAGAACACTAGCCTTCCAAGCTAGATACGTGGGTTCGATTCCCATCACCCGCTC
>CAKQIY010000003.1 GCA_934247115.1 uncultured Coprococcus sp. | reverse complement strand
AAGGATATACTCAGATGTGGTAAAATTCCATATTATGGCACAGGAATGTCACATATAGCCTCCCAGAGAGTAGCCGCGACGGCAGGTTATAATGTGTTCTGGTTTGAACTGCTGGCGGAGTAGCATATTCTAAGTTTCCATATCGATCGATAATCGTTCTGATAGGCAAGTAAAAGAATCGTTGACACATCTTCATGTTAATGATAAAATATTTACATCTAAGGGTCGCTAAACGGCCAGAAAATAGTCAAATGCTATGACAAGGAGGAGTACATGCATCCCCCGATCAACAGAGAGAAGATGGTGGTGAGAATCTTCGTCAGGAGTGTGTGGAAGGTAGCCTTCGAGCAGTGGATTGAAAGATTGCAGCATATATATTTGTCAGCTGTTGTCGAGTAGGTTTCAACGGTTTTCCCCGTTACAGGAATAAGATATTAATAATGATTACAGTGATAATTTATTATAGTATCTGATGAGTGCAGACATTTGTCTGAATTTAGGTGGTACCACGGATATGAACATATTCGCCCTAAGCGTAAAACAGTTGCGCTTAGGGCTTTTTCTATGCATGGGGTGCATATATACATCCCGAGGCGTAAGTTTAGATTATCATGAACTTTACAGGAGGTATAAGATATGGAGATCAATGGAGCAAAGATGTTTGTAAAAGCGTTGCAGGAAGAGGGAGTAGACACTCTGTTCGCATACCCTGGTGGAACAGCGATAGACCTGTTTGATGCGTTGTATGATGCAGAAGGTATCGATATGATACTTCCAAGACACGAGCAGGCGCTTGTCCACGCAGCAGATGGATATGCACGTTCAACAGGAAGAGTTGGAGTGTGTCTGGTAACAAGCGGCCCGGGTGCGACAAACCTTGTAACGGGAATTGCCACAGCCAACTACGACAGCGTGCCACTGGTATGTTTTACAGGACAGGTTCCAATGAACCTTATTGGAAATGATGCTTTTCAGGAGGTTGACATAGTTGGGATCACAAGAAGCATATGCAAGTACGCAGTCACAGTAAGAAAGAGAGAGGATCTTGCAAGGATCATTAAAAATGCATTTTACATAGCAAGAACCGGAAAACCGGGACCTGTTGTTGTTGATATTCCTAAGGATATACAGCTTGCCATGGGAAGTGACGAGTATCCATCAGAGGTAAATATCAGAGGTTACAAGCCTTCAGAGGGTGTACATGTCGGACAGATCAAGCGAGCCCTTGCGGAACTTAAGAATGCAAAGAAGCCAGTGTTCCTCTGTGGTGGTGGTGTAAATATCGCCCATGCAAGAAAGGAAATGCAGAAACTTGCGGAGAAGACAGGTATTCCTGTAGTCACAACCATCATGGGAAAAGGTGCTATACCTACAGACCATCCACTTTATGTAGGCAATATTGGTATGCATGGCAATATGGCATCCAACAAAGCTATCATGGAGAGTGATGTTCTCTTCTCCATCGGATGTAGATTCAATGACCGAATAACAGGTACAATAGATACATTTGCCAAGAATGCCAAGATCATACATGTTGATATAGATGCAGCATCCATATCAAGAAATATAAAAGTTGATATACCTATAGTTGCAGATGCAAAGGTTGCAATATCCAAGATGCTTGAATATGCTGAGCCTCTTGATATCAAAGACTGGGTAGATGACATTATGAATGTCAAGGCTGAGTATCCTATCAACATGAACAGATATGATGGTGTGACCCCTGAGGCTATCATCAGAACCATAAACGATATGTACAGCAATCTCATTGTCACAACTGACGTTGGACAGAACCAGCTCTGGACAACGCAGTACATTGATATAGACGAGAACAAACAGCTCTTAACTTCTGGAGGTCTTGGAACCATGGGTTATGGATTTCCTGCTGCCATAGGCGCAAAGCTCGGCAACATGGATAAGGATGTAATATGCATCTCAGGTGACGGTGGAGTTCAGATGAACATTCAGGAGATGGCTACAGCTGTTGCGCTTGAGCTTCCTGTTACCCTCTGTATACTGAACAACGGCTATCTCGGCAATGTACGCCAGTGGCAGGAGCTGTTCTTCAATAAGAGATACAGCAGCACATGTCTCAGATACAGAAGAAGATGCAACAGAGATTGTCAGAATCCGGACAAGTGCTGTCCAAAGTATTCGCCTGACTTTGTAAAACTGGCAGAGAGCTACGATGCAAAGGGTATCAGGGTTACAAAGCCTGAGGAGATCAGACCTGCATTCGAAGCTGCAAAGGCAAATACAAACGGACCTACAGTGATAGAGTTCTTCATAGATCCTACGGCTAATGTATTTCCTATGGTTCCGGGTGGAAAATCACTGAATGACATGATACTTGACTGCTGATATTGATAAATTGGTTTTATATCGGTAATAGAATGTACATATATAAATTTGTATATTATCCAAATGAAAGGGGTATATAGAATGAGCGTAAAGAAGAGATGGATATGCCTGTTCGTAGAAAACGAAGTAGGTGTTCTTGCAAGAATTTCAGGTTTGTTTTCAAGCAAATCATACAATATAGATACTATAACCGTTGGAGTAACCGAGGATGAGACAATATCCAGAATGACCATCGGTTTCACCAGTGATGACAGGACATTTGAGCAGGTGAAAAAGCAGCTCAACAGAAGTGTGGAGGTAATAAAAGTTGTTGACTACACCGATATCGCGATACACAACAACGAGATCTTATATGTCAAGGTCAACAGCTGCTCAAATGAAGATAAGGATGAGGTTTTCCGCATTGCTAATGCATTTGGTTATAAGATAACAGATTATAATAAGAAATCTGTTCTTGTTGAGTGTGTCCAGACAGATGCCAAGAATGACAATGCCATAAAACTGTTCAAGGAGAGCTTTCCTAACAGGATAGAAGTTGTAAGAGGTGGCAGTGTAGCAGTTGAAGCGATAAGCATGTCGGACAGATAGTACGACCAGAAAATAACTGTCAAAAAGATATTGTTGATAAAATAGTCTGTAAAAAGATTATGAAAGGATCCGTAAAATGAAATTTGTTATACAACGTGTAAATCAGGCATCAGTAGAGGTGGATGGCAAAGTGATCGGCAGCATTCAAAAAGGGCTTCTGGTATTTGTTGGAGTATACGATTCGGATACCAGAGAGATCGCTGACAAGATGATAAACAAGCTTGTGAAGATGAGAATATTTGCCGACGAAAACGGCAAGACAAATCTTGACATAAACAGTGTAGACGGACAACTCCTGATCGTATCTCAGTTCACTCTGTGCGCGGACTGTCGGAAGGGAAACAGACCATCATTTACAGGGGCAGGAGCGCCTGATATGGCCAATGAGATGTATGAGTATATAATTGAAAGATGCCGTGAGTTTGTGCCTGTGGTTGAACATGGCAAATTTGGTGAAGACATGAAAGTGGATTTGTCTAATGACGGACCATTTACCATACTGCTTGACAGTAATGAACTCTGATTTATATGCGAATTGATGGAAAAACTGTAATATATTGGGAAATTTTTATAAAATCCAACAATAATGTTGAAAAAATTACTATTTGTTAATATAATTACAAATGGAGCTTCTGTATATGGATGGTCCAATTAATACTGAAAAGGAGAACTATGCAATGTTGACACAGGATCAGATTGAATCTAAAACCTTTAAAAAAGGACTTTTTGGATATAATAAGGATGAGGTTAATAGTTATCTGCGTGTGATAGCAGAGGAGTACGCAGATCTTCAGACAAAGTATGCAGCACTGGAGTCAGAGAATGAGGTTTCAAAGAAGAATCTCATGGAGAACAGTGTTAAGATTTACGAACTTGAGAAGCAGCTTGAGCAGGCCGCTCCAGGTTCCAAGAAGGAAGCCAACGCAGCTAACGCTGAGGCTAATAAGATTATAAACGATGCAAAGAAAAAAGCTAATGAGGTTATTGCCAATGCGAAGGCCGAACTTGCAAAGCTCAAGGATGAGATGGAAGCTCTCAAGAGTGGTTCTAGTGCAAAGGTTGCTGAGGCCGCTGAGAGGGTTGAGGCTGCAGTTGAGGCAGATCCTGTCACAAAGCTCAAGATGAAGTCACAGGGCGGTGATGCACCTCAGAAGCTCAAGATGACACCAAAGACAGCCCAGACATCTGAACCAAAGCCGGCAGCATTCACAGGTAAGAGTGCTCAGGCAGCTCAGGAGGAAGAAGAGGAAGAACTTATTGTTGGTGAAGTAGAAGAAGGAGTAAAGCGTAATCAGGTACTTATCGGAGATGGCGATGAGGATGCAGATTTCGAGTTCTTATAAAGATTGGGTGTTTATATGACATATATTGAATGTGTTGAGCGTATCAGCAGCATTCTTACTTCGTTGGAACTGGAAGATATTGAGGATTGTGGTCTTCAGTTCAATGTTATCGGCAAAGATAGAGGGGTTTTCTACATAGTTATAAGGGATCATATTGCTGATATCATTGTTGGTGAGGACAGGGAGTATAAGGTCAAGTATGTATTTACTGCCCCAGTTCTTTCAAGACTATTGGGAAAAGTTGTTGATCCTATATACGCGTATACTACAGGTAAATATAAGATGATAGGGGATGTATCTTTGGGAAGATGCATTCTGGTAAAGCTCTGTGAAGCGGATGCCTGACAGAGATGATACAAAAAGAACCGGTAGATCGTTTTGGTCTGCCGGTTCTTTTATTTGTTGCATTAGCACAGCACATTGGCTGAAAATGTATTTTTTAAAGAAGATCAGCAACTTCTTTGAGAAGTCTCTCTGTCTTATCCCATCCAAGACAAGGATCTGTGATAGACTTACCATAGCATCCACCATCTATTGGCTGGTTGCCATCCTCAATATAACTCTCAACCATAACACCCTTTACAAGATTCTTGATCTCAGGATCGTAATTCCTGCTGTGGATTATCTCTTTGACAATTCTTGGCTGTTCAATAAATTTCTTGCCAGAATTATTGTGGTTGGCATCAACTATACATGCATGATTTACGAGGTTGAACTTCTTGTATGTGTCAGCAAGGAGCCTGAGATCCTCATAGTGATAATTGGATATAGACTGTCCATGCTTATTCAGTGCACCTCTCAATATACAATGTGTCAAAGGATTTCCGTCTGTATGTGCCTCCCATCCAGAATAGAGGAATGTGTGGTGATGCTGTCCTGCTATACAGGAATTCATCATAACGTTGTAGTCACCACTTGTAGGATTCTTCATACCTACAGGAACATCCATTCCACTTGCGGTAAGTCTGTGCTGCTGATCCTCAACAGAACGTGCGCCTATGGCAACGTAAGAGAGGATATCATCTACATACTGCCAGTTTTCTGAATAAAGCATCTCATCAGCAGCGGTAAGTCCTGTCTCCCTGATAGCTCTTATATGCATTTTTCTGATGGCGTAAAGACCCTCGAGCATGTCTGATGCCTTTGTAGGATCAGGCTGATGGAGCATTCCTTTGTAACCATCACCGGTAGTTCTTGGCTTGTTAGTATATATACGTGGAATGACCAGTATCTTATCCTTAACTTCATCTGCAACCTTTGCAAGACGATTCTGATAATCGCAAACAGCATCCTCATTATCTGCTGAACAAGGTCCGATGATAAATATAAATCGGTCATCATCGCCTACGAAAATTTTTCTGATCTCTTCATCTCTTCTGGCTTTGATGGCTTTCAACTCGCTTGAAAGAGGGTATAGTTCCTTGATCTCATCGCCAGTTGGTACTCGTTTAACTAATTTCATACTCATGAAACATGTCCTCCTTTTTTCTAACCATTGATTATATCAGAAAAAATTTACAAAATAAAGGAAATAATACTGCTTTGGTGGGAGAAAAAGTCATATTGATATATAATATCACAATATAATATACAAAACAGGTGTTAAAAGAGGATTGCCATGTTGTATTTACTGTTTGACAGGGTACATGTGTTCAGAGGGCAGGTCATGGCTGCTATCTGTATATGTATAACCATAATTACTTTATTTGCTGTAGATATGCAAGTACTGGCTGAGGACAATGGATCGCAGGGAGTGAATGTTGAATCACCCAGCTGTATACTGATCGAGGCATCTACAGGGCAGGTGCTCTATGAAAAAAACTGTGATGAAGCGATGGCTCCAGCGTCAGTTACCAAGGTCATGACCCTTCTTCTCACATTTGAGGCGATCTCAAATGGACAGATAGCGTATGATGACATAGTGACCGTGAGTGAGCACGCGGCATCTATGGGTGGATCACAGTGTTTTTTTGAAACGGGTGAAGAACAGACGGTTGAGGATATGATAAAGTGCATCATCATAGCATCTGGTAATGATGCAGCGGTTGCCATGGCAGAAAAAGTTGCGGGGTCAGAGGATGAATTTGTAAATATGATGAATGAGAAAGCTGCCGAGCTTGGAATGGAGCATGCATCATTCAGAAATGCCTGTGGGCTTGACGCGGAGGGACACCATATGTCAGCCAGAGATATTGCCATCGTGTCAAGAGAACTGATAACAAAGCATCCGGAGATATTGGATTATTCCAATATATGGATGGATTCAATAGTACATAAAACAAGCCGGGGGGATAGTAGATTCGATCTGGTAAACACCAATAAATTCCTGAATATGTATACAGGTGCTACAGGATTGAAAACGGGATTTACCAATACTGCAAAGTATTGTATGTCAGCTACGGCAAGCCGGGAAGGCGTAGAACTGATAGCGGTTATTATGGGAGCTGAAACCAAGGATATCAGGAATAAGGATGCCTGCCGTCTTCTTGACTACGGATATTCTCTTTGCAGCAGATATACTGATAATGATGTGATAGATGAAAAACAGATTTCTATAGACAATGGTACCCGAAGTTATGTTACAATAGAAGCCGATTCCCGGTTTGAAGGTATATTACTGAAAGGGGAATCTCCTGATAATGTGAGCAAGAAGCTTGAACTTAAGGATTCATTGCGTGCGCCTGTCAGAAAAGGTGATGAACTTGGAAGCATGAATTATCATGTTGGTGACAGATACATAGGTGCTGTGAAGATATATGCCGCCGAAGATGTGGATGAGATGAGTATGGGATATGCATTTTTAAAGGTGTTTAAGCTACAATTTGGATACTGAGGTGAACTACATGAAATTTTTTATAGCGGTTGTTGTGCTGCTGTGTATTGTGACGCTGGTTAATATACTGATAGAAAGCTATAAAGAGAATAGACGGCTGTCATTCTCCAATTATCAGCTGAGAGACAAAAGAATCAAAAAAAATGCAAAGGTTGTGATGATATCAGATCTTCATAACGCTGAATTTGGAGCAGGTAATGAGAAACTTATAAAAAGTATTGAGAAGATCGATCCTGATTTTATCCTTGTCGCCGGAGATGTGATAGTTGGCAAGCCGGGCCTGGAGGTGGATATAGGCATACACCTGTTGAATGAGCTTGGCGGCCGCTTCCCTGTGTATGTGGGAAAAGGCAATCATGAGATGAGAACATCTATATATGATAAATATGGTGATATGTGGAACAGATTGTACGAAGGCACAAAGGACAGAGTGGCATGGCTTGTAAACGATAGCATTCATCTGGATGAATATAATATAGCGATATATGGCCTTGATATGAAAGCCGAATATTATAGACGCTTTAAAAAGCTGTATATGGATAGATCGTATCTTGAAGAAGAGCTTCCGCCAAGAAATTCTTCGGCGTACAGTATACTCATAGGGCACGATCCTGATTATTTTGAAGAATATGCCCAGTGGGGGGCTGATCTGACTGTATCCGGTCACGTACACGGAGGCCTGATGATTCTTCCATATCTGGGAGGCCTTATATCTCCGATGATCAGACTGTTTCCCAAATATTACAAAGGTCTCTACACAGATGATCTGGGAAAGCATAATATGATCGTCAGCGCAGGGCTCGGACTTCACACGATCAGGATACGCGTGAATAATGAACCTGATCTTGTGATTATAAATCTGTCCAGATAATTGTTCGGCATGAATGTATATTTAAACTTAATTAAGAGTTGAAATATACATTCATGCTATATAATATTATGTATGTTGGACATAGGTCCGCCTGGAATATGTGCAAAGGGGAAGAGTGTAAGTATATGGCTAATAAAACAGATGACACAAGTAATACAGAAAATACAGAAAATGCAGAGCAGAATGATACATCTGCCGAAATTGATAGTGCATTTGCCGTTGACAGTACAGACAGCGTGACAGAGGCTGCGGTGTCAGATGCGGCCATCATGGAGGATATGGCCATATTTCCATCTGGTGATATACCTGATGGAGAGAATGAGAGGGATACCATAACAAAGCCGGCAAAGAAGAAACATAAGGCATTGAAGATAGCGGCCGTCATAACTGGGGCTGTTATATTGTGTACATATATAGCTATTTCTGTGTGGTTTATGTTTCACTTTAATTATAAGACATACATCAACGATATTGATTTTTCGTTTTACACCCTGGATGATGTCAATACATATATAGACAGCTATATAGAGGATTATTCTCTTAGACTCAAGTTTAGAGGCGGGCAGGAGTATGAGATTACTCCTGATCAGATAAAGCTTGACATAAAACCGAACATCACAGCTGGAAAGATCATAAAAGAACAGAATGGATTCCTGTGGCCTTATTATATGTTAAAGATAAAAAATTATGATCTACATTACTCAGCATCATATGATAAAGCCGCTTTGGAAGAGCTGCTTCATGGTTTTGACAGCCTAAAAGAGGCCAATATGGAGAAGCCTGCAGATGCGTATGTGACCATAGATGATGGTAAAGCTGTAATTATTCCTGAAACTGAGGGAAATTATCTTGATTTTGACAAATTATGCGGTATAATAGATGAGGCAATCGTCAAAGGTGCATCCATGCTTGATATATCGGATACAGATGTATACGAGAAGCCTGAGCTTACAGCTGACAGCGATGAGATCTTAAGTGAACAGAAGAAGCTTTCAAAGATTCTTGAAATGACTATCACATATGAGATAGATCAGGTGTCGTGGAAGCTTACCAGTGAAGATTACGGAGACTGGATCAGCAATGTGAAGGGTGAATGGAAGTTTTCAGAGGACAAAGTACGCGAATACGTTCAGAGTATAGCAGACAGATATGATACATATGGTGTCCCTAGAAATTTCCGCACACATGATGGAAGAGTTATAACTCTTGCGAACACATGGTATGGATGGATGATAGATGTGGAAGTCGAGACAGAAGAACTTATGAAACTGTTAGAGGCAGGTGAGTCTGTAAGCCATACTCCTTCATTTGACTGCTATGCCGCTGTCTACCATGATGGTGGCGATGACATCGGTGATTCTTATGTAGAATGCGATTTTGGTCAGCAGCATGTATATGCGTATGTAGATGGCCGTCTTGTGTGGGATTCAGATTGCGTGACAGGGAGTCTGGCTGACAACGGCAAATACAGAACTCCTGAGGGTGTGTACACTATACTGTACACGAAATCACCTGCAGTTCTTATAGGTGATGATTATGAAACTCCTGTAAAGTACTGGATGCCTTTCATAGGAGAGCTCGGTATTGGATTTCATGATGCGTCATGGAGAAGTTCATTTGGCGGTGATATATATAAAAGTAGTGGATCACATGGATGTGTAAATCTTCCTGTATCCGCTGCAGAACAGTTGTTTAATATAGTATATGACGGTATGCCCGTTATCTGCTATTATTAAAGTGTAATTGGAGACGTACCCAAGAGGTTGAAGGGTCCGCACTCGAAATGCGGTAGGTCGGGTAACCGGCGCGAGGGTTCAAATCCCTCCGTCTCCGTTATTACTTATATTTTAAGGAGGTAAGTGGTGTTGCTTACCTCCTTTTTTAAATCAGAGATATGGTGGTGATTTTATGGCAGATATCCAAGTGACATATGAAGATATAAAAAAAGCTGCGGAATATGTAAAGCAGCATCTTGATATGGTGCCAGATACAGCAATGGTTCTCGGAAGCGGACTTGGACACATGGCCGATGCTGTTGATGCACCAATATATATCAACTATTCAGATATTCCCGGATTTCCAGTGTCCACTGTACAGGGACACAGAGGAAGATTTGTGTGCGGAAGAATATCTGGCAGATATGTGATGCTCATGCAGGGACGGGTCCATTTCTATGAAGGCTACAGTATGGATCAGGTCGTTATGCCGGTCAGATTGCTGGGATTGCTCGGTGTAAAGAATCTTATACTGACCAATGCATCCGGAGGAATATCAGATTCGCTGGACGTTGGAGATATAATGGTGATTGAGGATCATATATCATCGTTTGTCAGGTCACCACTTATATACAATGACTATGATAAGTTCGGTGTTCGTTTTCCCGATATGACTAATGTGTATGATACTAAATTTATTGACATTTTAAAGCGTTGCTGCGATCAGGTACAGTTGCCATATAAGCCTGGTGTATATATCCAGGTCACCGGCCCACAATATGAGACTCCGGCTGAAATACGCATGTACAGAAGCCTTGGAGCCGATGCGGTAGGCATGAGTACAGTATGTGAAGCGATAGCTGCAAGACACATGGGAATGCGTGTTGCAGGGCTTTCATCGGTGTGTAACAAGGCTGCGGGGCTCGGCGGTGAATTGTCACATGAGGATATAATTAAAGCTGGAGATGCTGCTGCTGATAAGTTGCACAAGCTTGTCGCAGCCTTTCTGGAAAATATGTAAGAACATATAGCATATCATAGATAATTAAAGATTATAATTGGAGATAAAATGAAATGGATGTAATTCTGTATACAGATGGATCGGCAAGAGGTAATCCCAATGGCCCTGGCGGTTATGGTGCTGTTCTTCAGTTTGTTGACTCAAAGGGACAGCTTCATGAGAGGGAATACAGTCAGGGATATATCAAAACAACTAATAACCGTATGGAACTTATGGCCGCTATAATAGGACTGGAAGCCCTTATAAAACCATGTAATGTAAAGCTTTATTCAGATTCACAGTATCTGTGTAACGCGTTTAACCAGCGATGGATAGAAGGGTGGATCAAAAAAGGCTGGAAGCGTGGCAAGAACGAGTCCGTAAAAAACAGGGATTTGTGGGAACGCCTGCTTGCGGCAAAAGCACCACACAATGTAGAATTTCTGTGGGTCAAGGGACACGCAGGCAATCCTGGCAACGAGAGATGTGATATGCTTGCGACTGCCGCTGCTGACGGCGAAGGAAAAATAACAGACGAAGGGCTGGATCAGGCCTGAGTACGAGGAGATAAGATGATGAATAAGACAGATTTCAGAAAACTGTTTGATGACAAGATACTTATACTTGATGGTGCCACGGGTACGAACCTCATGAATGCGGGGATGCCTCTTGGCGTGTGCCCCGAGAAATGGATACTTGAACATCCACAGATAATGTTCGATCTTCAGGTTGCATATCTGAACGCCGGCACAGATATTCTGTATGCTCCAACCTTTACATGTAACAGGATAAAACTCAACGAATATGGACTTGCAGATGACCTTGAGGACATGAACAGAAGACTTGTTGAATTGTCTAAGGAAGCGGTCAAGGCTGCGGGGCATGGCCTGGTGGCGGGCGATATTACCATGACCGGTGAGATGCTGTATCCTATGGGAAAGCTGCAGTTTGAAGAACTGGTCGATGTGTATAAGGAACAGATAAAGGTCATAGATGAAAGCGGTTGTGACCTGCTTGTGGTTGAGACTATGATGAGTCTCGCCGAGACCAGAGCTGCGGTTATTGCGGCAAATGAGGTCTCAGATCTGCCGATAATCGCCAGTCTGACATTTAACGAAGATGGACGTACACTGTACGGAACTGATCCTGTAACAGCGGTAAATGTACTACAGAATCTTGGTGTTGCAGCAATCGGAGTAAACTGTTCAACAGGTCCGGATAAGATGGTGGAGCTTGTAAAACAGATGAAGGGTATAGCATTTATTCCGGTTTTTGCCAAGCCAAACGCTGGAATGCCAGAACTTGTAAACGACAAGAGTGTGTATCGCATGACCCCTGAAGAATTTGCTGAGAATATGAAGATGATCATCGAAGCGGGAGCCGGAATGGTTGGTGGGTGCTGTGGTACGAGACCAGAACACATAAAGGCTCTTGCCGACATGGCTTCCAAGATGCCTGTTCCTGAAATAAGTTCAGAACATGTGAGATGTATATCTTCAGAGCGGTCATCACTCATAATAGATCTGGATGCTCCGTTTAAGGTTGTTGGAGAGAGAATCAACCCGACCGGAAAGAAGAAACTTCAGGCTGAACTTAGAGAGGGTTCTCTGGAGCTTGTCATGAATATGGCTGAGGAGCAGGTTGATAAAGGTGCTTCTATACTTGATATCAATGTCGGAATGAATGGTATTGATGAGAGAGAGATGATGCTCAAGGTTGTATATCAGGTATCACAGGCTGTTAACCTTCCATTATGCCTTGATTCCAGTTCACCTGAGGTATTGGAGGCAGCGCTTCGTATCTATCCAGGTCGCGCACTTGTCAATTCCGTATCTCTTGAGAATGTGAAGATGGAAGAGATACTGCCCCTTGTCAAAAAGTATGGAGCTATGTTTATTCTTCTTCCTCTGTCAGATAAGGGACTTCCTGAAAGTCCACAGGAGAAGGAGGATATAATTAACACGGTGCTTGGTACAGCGTATGAGATGGGATTTACGAAGAATGATGTAGTCGTAGACGGACTTGTCGCAACGGTTGGTGCCCAGAAGGATGCTGCTATCAACTGCCTGAAAACCATAAACTACTGTTATAATAACGGACTTGCAACCATCTGTGGATTGTCTAATATTTCATTTGGACTGCCTGAGAGAATGTTTGTAAATACAGCATTCCTCACCATGGCTATTTTCCGTGGACTGACTATGGCTATTGCCAATCCTTCCCAGACCATGCTCATGAATGCTGCATTTGCTTCTGACATGCTGCTTTTCAAGGAGGAGAGCGATGTCCGTTATATTGAGAATGTCAAACCCCTTGAGCTTGCCTCACCGGGAGCGGGCACATCAGGCGGCAAATCTGGCTCTGATCTGGAGGGAAAAAGCCAGATATACATAGATGTTCTCAAAGGCAATAAGAGATCAATTCTTGACGATGTACACGCTGTGCTTGATAGCGGTGCTGATCCACAGACCATCATAGACAATGATCTGATAGGGGCTATAAATGAGGTGGGCAGGCTGTTCGAGAAGAAGAAATATTTTCTGCCACAGCTTATATCAAGTGCCGAGACCATGGAGATGGCGATAGGGGTTATAAGCCCTCTGGTACTGAAGGATAAAGATAGCTCAGATATGCCTACGATAGTTGTTGCAACCGTGGAAGGTGATATTCACGATATAGGTAAGAATCTGGTGGTCCTCATGCTCAGAAATTATGGTTTTAATGTTATTGATCTCGGCAAGGATGTCCCTTGTGATGTGATAATACAGGCTGCGAAAGATAACAACGCAAGCATCATCGGCCTGTCGGCACTTATGACGACAACAATGGTGAAGATGAAAGATGTTGTTGAGGCTGTGAAGGAGAATGGCCTGGACAGTAAAGTTGTTATAGGTGGTGCAGTTATAACCGAGAGCTACGCCGAGGAGATCGGTGCGGATGGATATTCTGAGGATGCGGCAAACTGCGTTGTCGTGGTAAAGAAACTACTGGGCATTGAATGAATATTTGTAAAAAAATTGATGAAATGCTATAAGTTTTTTGGCGTTTGCAAATACTTAACAAAAATTATCAGAAATTACAGATAAAAATAATTATAAAATTCACGTTATAAATTGACATTAAAGAGGTTTATAACTATAATAATTTAGTACATTTTAAAGAGACGAGTTGAAAGGTGGTACATATAGATGGGTAATATTGTTTTGTCACTGCTTGTTGACAACACATCAGGAGTTTTGAGCAGAGTGTCAGGACTGTTCAGTAGAAGAGGCTATAACATTGACAGTGTGACAGTAGGAGAGACTGAGAATCCTGCTTATTCCAGAATGACTGTTGCAGTTAGCGGCGATGAAGCTAGCCTTATCCAGATCAAGAAACAGCTCAACAAGCTTGAGGATGTAGTGGATATCGTGGAACTTGAGCCGGGCAAGTCTGTATGCAGAGAGCTCGTACTTGTCAAGGTTAAAGCGAATCCGTCCGAGAGAAAGGATATTATCTCGGTTGCAGATATTTTCAGAGCGAATATAGTTGACGTTTCCAAAGATTCGGTTATTATAGAACTTACGGGAACAACAACCAAGTGTGAGGCGTTCCTCAGACTACTCGATGGACATGAGATAGTTGAGCTTGTACGCACAGGCCTCACAGGTCTCATCAGAGGTTAATACGTTTTTAATTATCCATGTGGTAGTTAATATATAAGTCATTTTATACATATTTAGGAGGATTAAAGAAATGGCAGAAGCAAAGATTTATTATCAGCAGGATTGCAATCTTTCATTACTTGATGGAAAGACAATCGCAATCATAGGATATGGTAGTCAGGGTCATGCACATGCTCTCAACGCTAAGGAGTCAGGATGCAATGTCATCATCGGTCTTTACGAGGGAAGTAAGTCATGGGCTAAGGCTGAGGCACAGGGATTTAAGGTATACACAGCCGCTGAGGCTGCAAAGCAGGCTGATATAATTATGATTCTTATCAATGATGAGTTACAGGCAGATATGTACAAGAAGGATATCGAGCCAAACCTTGAGCCAGGCAACATGCTTATGTTCGCTCACGGTTTCAACATTCACTTCGGTTGTATCAAGCCACCAAAGGATGTTGATGTAACAATGATTGCTCCAAAGGCACCTGGACACACAGTACGTTCAGAGTACCAGGCAGGAAAGGGTACACCTTGTCTTGTTGCTGTAGAGCAGGATGCTACAGGTAAGGCACTTGACCTTGCACTTGCATACGCACTTGCAATCGGTGGAGCTAGAGCCGGCGTTCTTGAGACAACATTCAGAACAGAGACAGAGACAGACCTCTTCGGTGAGCAGGCAGTTCTTTGTGGTGGTGTTTGTGCACTTATGCAGGCTGGTTTCGAGACACTCTGCGAGGCTGGTTATGATCCAAGAAACGCATACTTCGAGTGTATCCATGAGATGAAGCTTATCGTAGATCTTATCTACCAGTCAGGCTTCGCTGGAATGAGATATTCAATCTCTAACACAGCAGAGTACGGTGACTATATAACAGGTCCTAAGATCGTTACAGCCGAGACAAAGAAGGCTATGAAGCAGATCCTTAAGGACATCCAGGATGGTTCATTTGCTAAGGAGTTCCTCCTTGACATGTCACCAGCAGGACGTCAGGTTCACTTCAAGGCTATGAGAAAGCTTGCTTCAGAGCATCCATCAGAGAAGGTTGGAGAGCAGATCAGAGCACTTTACAGCTGGAACAACGAGTCAGACAAGCTTATCAATAACTAATTCTGACCATATATAAACGTATATATTTACCCGGTAATTACTGCGCGCAGTGGTTACCGGGTATTTTTTATGAGAACCCCATTTGCGCTGAATACAGGCGGATGTAATGATATCTGAGAAGCAACACCTCGTTTTACTTTGCATGGATTTTGTGATAATATATATGAAGTATTGCGTTAGATTGGGAGGCGTATTGATATGGGTAAGCAGCTGACAAGAAAAGACATCGAGAAGATGGAGCAGGAGATAGAATACAGGAAATGCGTGGTCAGGAAGGAGAAGCTTGAAGCCGTAAAGGAGGCCAGAGCTCAGGGAGATCTCAGTGAGAATTTCGAATATTATGCAGCAAAAAAGGACAAGAATGCCAATGAGCGAAGGATCAGATATCTGGACAGGCTTGTCAGGACTGCAGATATAATAGATGATACCTCAGCAGACGATGAGGTTGGAATTGATAACACGGTAACCGTTTATTTTGAGGATGACGACGAGGAGGAAACATACAGAGTTGTCACAAGCGTTCGTGCTGATGTGCTTGACGGAAGGGTGAGCAACGTATCACCTATAGGCAGGGCGATCATGGGACACAAGGTTGGCGACAGAGTCCAGGTCGTTCCAGAGAAGGGTGAACCGTATTATCTGGTCATAAGAAAGATTGAAAACACACAGGATGATGGATCATTTGAGATTAACTAGGTGGATCATATGAATTGTTTGGAAGCACAGTCAAAGATAATGGCGTTTATTGAGAATAAACTCCCTGACGATGAACTCAGAGAGTTTATTAAGCATGTCAGATCATGCAAAAACTGCTATGAAGAGCTGGATATCTATTACACGCTTATAGTTGGTATGAAACAACTGGACGAGTCTGATAATATATCTACAGATTTTAAGAATGCCCTGGATAAGCATCTTGAGGAAGAGATGAACAGACTTACCACGGTAAAGAGAATAGCAAATTCCACGATACTGGTCGGAATTGCAGCCGTCGTTGCCGGACTTATATGGCTGTACAGCGGTGCTCTAGACAAGGTATACAACTATGAACAGAATTCCAAACTCAGTGAGCAGCCTGAATACTATTATGCTGAATTCTTTGGCTCAAGACTTTTGGACGATTCCTGCTATGATCTCAGTGATATCGACAGATATTACGAAGAACAAAACAAAGTCAGGGATGAAAGTACGGAATTTATGCAGAATATCAAAAAATATAATGCAAATCATAAGGGTATCGAATAGTCAGAATACTCTATGGCGAGCGGTAAATAAGAGGAGGTTTTCATGCCAGATACAGGTAAAAAGATATTGATAATAGATGGACACAGCATACTTAACAGAGCTTTTTACGGGCTCCCGGATCTCACCAACTATGAGGGACTTCACACGAATGCTGTCCTCGGTTTTCTTAATATTATATTCAAGATAATCGACGAAGAGAATCCGACAAATGTATGCGTGGCATTTGACGTTAAACAGCCTACATTCAGACATCTTATGTACAAAGAGTATAAGGGTACAAGAAAGCCTATGCCGGATGAACTGCGGGAGCAGGTACCACTCATAAAAGAAGTCCTGACAGCGATGAACGTCACCATAGTTGAGAAGGGTGGTTATGAGGCTGATGACATTATAGGAACATTGTCAAGAGTTGCAGATTCTGCCGGATACAAAGTCGTGATAGTATCGGGGGACAGGGATCTTCTGCAGCTTGCAACAGACAATATCCTCGTCCGTATTCCGAAGACAAAAGCAGGCGGAACCACGATAGAGAACTATTACGCAGACGATGTGAAGGATTTCTATGGAGTTACCCCAGTCCAGTTTATAGATATGAAGGGACTTATGGGTGATACATCAGATAACATCCCGGGTGTTCCTGGAATAGGTGAAAAGACCGCCTCAAAGATCATTCAGCAGTGGGGATCTGTGGCAGGAGCTCTTGAACATATAGACGAGATCAAGCCTCCTAAAGCCCAGAAAAATCTTGCGGAGTTCTCAGAACAGGCAATAATGTCCAGAGAGCTTGCAGCGATCAAGCTTGACTGTGAACTGGATTTCAAGCTTGAGGATACCACATATGAGAACGCATTTAATGACAATTCATACAACATTTTCAAAAGGCTGGAATTCAAGAGTCTCTTAAAGAAGTTTGACAACCAGCAGACTGTAAGTGAACTGAAACCGGATATAACAGTGGTAAATGCTGTAGCCGACTTTGCTCATATCGAGGATGCTGCAAAGAAATCAGGAGCTGTCGGTGTATACGTTGCCCACAGTGATGACATGACGCTCGGCATAGCCGTTGCCTGTGATTCAAAGGATGTGTACGTGATAAACTGTTCATCGGGTATAGATCCTGATGAGGCAGTCAAATTCTTATACGATCTGAATAATGCTGGAATCACCATATGCATGGAGGATCTGAAGAGCGCGCTGAGATATGTAGATTTTCATGAATATGACACAAATGTACTTGATATAGGAGTGGCAGCATATCTCCTCAATCCGATGGAGGATTCATACGATTACGATGATGTCGCAAAGGAATATCTTGGCAACATACTCCCTTCAGAGAAGGAACTCATCGGCAAAGATGAATTGAATATATTTACATTTATAAGTGATAATTTTCTTGAAGTATTTTCGTACAAGGCGGTTGTTCCGCTCCTTGCAAAGGATATCGTCATGGATAAGCTTGACAAAGAAGGCATGCTCGAACTGTACAAGAAGGTTGAACTTCCTACCGTTTATACCTTATACGACATGGAAAAGCGCGGAATAAGAGTCGATAAGGCAGAGCTTGAGGAGTACAGCAAAAAGCTTGAGAAGAGGATACAGGAGCTTCACGATTCGATAATCGGTTACGCAGGAAAAGAGTTCAATATCAATTCTCCGAAGCAGCTTGGACCTATTCTTTTTGAAGATATGGGTATACCGGGCGGCAAAAAGACCAAGACGGGATACTCGACAAGTGTGGATGTCCTGGAAAAAGTCAAAAATGAACATCCTATCATAGGAGATATACTGGAGTACAGACAGCTCACAAAACTCAATTCCACATATGCAGTGGGACTTGTGAACTATATATCGGATGACGGACGTATCCACGGAACCTTTAACCAGACTATCACGGCAACCGGAAGAATAAGCTCAACAGAGCCTAACCTTCAGAATATACCTATGAAGCTGGAACTCGGAAGACTTATCAGAAAGGCATTTATTCCTAAGGACGGATATGTGTTTGTCGATGCTGATTACTCACAAGTTGAGCTCCGTGTGCTTGCCCATCTGTCGGGAGATGAGGTTATGAAGAATGCCTTCCTGAATAACGTGGATATTCATGCCACAACCGCATCCGAGGTGTTTGAGGTTCCTATCGATGAGGTTACATCTCTTCAGAGACGGCATGCAAAGGCTGTCAACTTCGGAATCGTGTACGGAATCAGCGCATTTGGTCTGAGTGAGGATCTGGGTATATCCAGAAAAGAGGCTTCAGATTTCATTGCAAAGTATTACGACACCTATAAGAGTATAAAAGCGTATCTGGATGAACAGGTAGCCCACGCAAAGGAAAAAGGCTATGTGACGACCATGTTCGGAAGGATCAGGCCTATCCCTGAGCTGAAGTCATCCAACTTTATGCAGAGGAGTTTTGGCGAGAGGGTTGCCATGAATTCGCCTATACAGGGAACCGCTGCGGACATAATCAAGATCGCCATGGTGAGAGTTAACATGAAGCTCAAGGAGCTCGGACTGAAGTCACAGCTTATCCTGCAGATACACGATGAGCTTCTTATAGAGGCTGCCGAGGATGAAGTGGACACAGTTAAAAAGCTTCTCGTTGATGAGATGATGCATGCCGCAGATATGACCGTACCTCTTGAGGTGGGCGTTGCATCAGGAAATAACTGGTATGAGGCAAAATAATATGAAAATCATAGGAATAACTGGTGGTATCGGTTCTGGAAAAACTGCTGTGCTTGATATAATGCAGCGAGACTACGGAGCATTCATTATGGAGGCCGACGCCCTGGCTCACAGACTTATGTTGCCGGGACAAACATCATACAATGATATAGTTGAACATTTTGGAAGGGATATTCTGGCTCCTGACGGAAGTATTGACAGAACAAAGCTTTCGGCTGTTGTGTTCAGTGATAAGGAACAGCTGGATATTCTTAATTCCATAACACATCCAAATGTAAAAAAAGCGATACTTGAATCCATGGAAGAACAGCGCAGATTGGGATGCAGATTGTACGTCCTGGAAGCTGCACTGCTCATACAGGATGGATACCTGGATATCTGTGACGAGATGTGGTATGTCTACGCAGATATATCAAAAAGGATTGAACGTCTGTGTGCTTATCGCGGATTTACCGAAGAAAAAGCACGAAAAGTTATCGCTTCACAGGAGCCGGACAGCTATTATGAAACGAATTGTAAAAAAAAGATAGACAATTCGGGCAATTTGGAAGAATTGAGAAACCAGCTTAAGTTTGCAATGGAAATTGAACGTTAGATTTTTTAGTTATTATCACGGATTGTACGGATAAAAAGACAATTTTTTTGGCTATTTCTATTGAGAATAACGGGGCAATGAGTTAAACTTTAACTATGTGTGTTTTCATTATTTCAAAGGGGGAAATAAACATGAAGTTTATTGATCAATTAAAAGAAAAAGCCAAACAGAATAAGAAAACGATCGTACTGCCTGAGACATCAGACATGAGAACAATCGAGGCAGCCGGCAAGGTATTGGCAGAGGGCATTGCGAACATTATTCTGGTTGGAGACAAGGAAGATATCATGAGCAGAGCTGGTGATATCGATCTCAGCGGAGCATCATTTGTTGACCCTAAGAATTATGAGAAATTTGATGAATACGTGGATGCTTTTGTGGAGATGAGAAGAAAGAAGGGCATGACCGAGGCAAGAGCCAAGGAACTGCTTTTAACAAATCCATTATATTTTGGATGTATGATGGTTAAGCAGGATGATGCAGATGGAATGGTTGCCGGTGCGATCAACGCATCAGCAGATGTGCTCCGTGCAGCACTTCAGACACTGAAGACTGCTCCGGGAACAAGAATCGTATCAGCATTCTTCCTGGTTGTAGTTCCAGATTGTCAGTATGGTGCCAACGGAACATTTGTATTTGCAGATGCAGGACTCAATCAGAGTCCGTCAGCGTCAGAGCTTGCAGATATCGCAGAGCAGTCAGCGAAGTCATTTGAACTTCTGGTTGATGAGACACCAGTTGTGGCCATGCTGTCACATTCAACAAAGGGCAGTGCAAAACATCCTGATGTTGACAAGGTTATTGAGGCTACAGAGATCGTTAACGCTGAGTTCCCTGACCTTCTGTGTGATGGTGAGCTTCAGTCAGATGCAGCACTCGTTCCTGAGGTTGCAGCATCAAAGGCACCTGGAAGCAAGGTTGCAGGACATGCGAATGTTCTTGTGTTCCCTGATCTTGATGCAGCGAACATCGGATACAAGCTTGTACAGAGACTTGCCAAGGCTGATGCATATGGTCCTGTTACACAGGGTATTGCAAAGCCTGTAAACGACCTGTCAAGAGGCTGTGTTGCAGACGATATAGTTGGAGTTGTTGCCATAACAGCTATCCAGGCTCAGGCTCAGGAGGACGGCAGAATGAAGGTAACTCCAAAAGAAAGATAAGACGAATTTTTAGACGATGATTTATTTACACATATGTTGTGCAGGAGGATTGAAATGAAGGTTCTTGTAATTAATTGTGGTAGTTCATCACTGAAGTATCAGCTTATTGATTCTGATACAGAGGCTGTTATAGCAAAAGGACTGTGTGAGAGGATCGGTATCGACGGAAAGCTCACACATCAGACCATGGGTAAGGATAAGTATACAGTGGATGCCGCTATGCCGGATCACAATGCTGCTGTAAAATTTGTTCTCGACGCTCTTCTTGATCAGGATAAGGGAGCTATAGCTTCTCTGTCCGAGATCGATGCTGTTGGACACAGAATTGTTCACGGTGGTGAGAAGTTTGCGAATTCAGTAGTTATAACAGACGACGTAATGGCAGCCATAGAAGAGTGCAATGATCTTGCACCACTTCACAATCCTGCCAACCTCATTGGAATCAGAGCATGTCAGGCACATATGCCTGGTGTTCCTATGGTTGCTGTATTTGATACAGCATTCCATCAGTCCATGCCTGATAAAGCATATACATATGCCATCCCTTACGAGTATTATGAGAATTATAAGATAAGGAGATATGGCTTCCACGGAACAAGCCACAGCTTCGTATCCAAGAGACTTGCAGAGCTTATAGGCAGGGATATCAAAGATACCAAGCTTATTGTATGCCACCTTGGCAACGGATCAAGTATCACAGCTGTTGACGGCGGCAAGTCGGTTGACACCTCTATGGGTCTGACACCTCTTGCAGGACTTCCCATGGGAACAAGAAGCGGAGATATCGATCCGGCTATCCTTGAATTCATTGCAGGCAAAGAGGGCAAGAGTATTGAGGAGATAACAACCATCCTCAACAAAAAGTCAGGTGTATCAGGTTTGTCAGGTGTATCAAGTGATTTCAGAGATCTTGACGCCGGCATGAAGGAAGGCAATGACAGATGCCGTCTTGCTCTCGATGTATTCTGCTACAGTGTCAAGAAATATATTGGCGCATATGCAGCAGCGATGGGTGGCCTTGATGCAATAGCATTTACAGCTGGAATCGGAGAGAACAATCCATATGTAAGAAGGGTTTCAACCATGGATCTGTCATTCATGGGTATTGATATCGACGAGGCTAAGAACGAGGTACGCGGTGAGGAACAGAAGATATCCACAGACTCTTCCAAAGTCCAGGTATGGGTGGTTCCTACCAACGAAGAGCTTGCTATTGCAAGAGAAACTGTTGAACTTGTCACCAAATAATATAACTGTAATGCAAAGAAATCCAGTTGACGGAATTGTATAATATTTTTGCAAAATTTTGTTGACAATAAATATCTGTATATGTATAATAGCAGATGTGCGATTTTTAGGAGATATTATGTTAATTGATTTATCTGAGATTTTATCCACTGAGGGATTGACTAAAAGCGTTGAAGTACATGTAGACTTTGATAGTTTCCAGTTTAAGGGAATGGATTACCGGATTGGACAGGCAGATGATTTTCAAATGAATCTGTCGAATGATGGCAAGAACAGAGTCAAAGTTACCGGAAGCACAGATGTTGTTATGGAACTTGTGTGTGACAGATGTCTGGAGGAGTTTGAGAGAACTTTCCATATAGATATCGACACAGTTATTGATACTTCCGTTTTGGATTCTGATAAGGTAGATGAGATAGATGAGTTAAGCTATTTTGAAGACTGTAATATCGATATGGACGCACTGTTGAAAAAGGAACTGATGGGTTTAGTTCCAATACAGATCTTATGCAGAAAAGACTGCAAAGGACTCTGTAAGGTGTGTGGAACGAATCTGAATCATGGTACATGCAGCTGTGATGATTTTGTTCCTGATCCGAGATTATCAGTTTTTAATGACATCTTAAAGAATTGAGGAGGTGTGAATAATGTCAATTTGTCCAAAGAATAAGAGCTCAAAGGCAAGAAGAGATAAGAGAAGAGCTAACTGGAAGATGTCTGCACCAGCATTAGTTAAGTGCAGCAAGTGTGGCGAGTTAATGGTTCCACACAGAGTTTGTAAGAACTGCGGTTCATACAACAAGAAAGAGATTATCTCAGTTGCTGAGTAATTTCCAGTACTCACTTGATATTTGAGTAGAATAATAAACAGACCTTTCTTATTACACAATGATAAGAAAGGTCTTTTTTTGTGCAATTACATTCATACTGCAATTACATTCATATATAGAGAGAATGCATAATTACACTGAAATATTTGACTTTGACAATTCAGAAATATATAATGACCTTGTGCGTTTGCACCTAAAAATAATTATTTTGTGGGGATATCCCATAATACACGTAAGATAGGAGAATTTTGATATGGGCGATACAAGAATTGTAGTGGATGCTATGGGTGGAGATTATGCACCGGAATGGATCATCAGAGGTGCTGTGGAAGCTGTGAACGAAGGAGCAAAGGCTCACATTATTCTCACTGGAAAAGAAGCTGTCATAAAAGGAGAACTTGCAAAGTATACATATGACAGCTCCAAGATAGAGATAAAGAACTGTACAGAGGAGATTACTTGTCATGATGCACCTGTACAGGCAATCAGAGGCAAAAAGGATTCATCACTTACAGTTGGAATGAATATGGTTAAAAATGGCGAGGCAGATGCAATCATATCTGCCGGAAGTTCAGGAGCCATACTTGCGGGAGGCCAGCTTATAGTTGGAAGATCCAAGGGTGTGAAGAGATCACCTCTTGCACCGCTTATCCCTACAACCAAGGGATACTCACTTCTTATAGATTGTGGTGCGAATGTGGATGCAAGACCTGAGCATCTCCTTCAGTTTGCCAAGATGGGTTCCATATATATGGAAAATATTGAAAAGATAGAGAAGCCTAGAGTTGCCATAGTCAACATTGGCGACGAGGAAGAAAAGGGAAATGCGCTTGTAAAAGAGACTTATCCTCTGCTCAAGGAATGTAAGGATATCAACTTTGTGGGAAGTATAGAGGCACGTGAGATTCCAAACGGCGCCGCTGATGTCATCGTGTGTGAGGCATTTGTAGGAAATGTCATCCTTAAGCTGTATGAGGGTCTTGCCAAGATGTTGCTCGGAGAGATCAAGAAGGCTGTTATGTCTTCGTTCAAATCAAAAATAGGTGGTGCGCTCATAAAGGATTCCCTCGGAGAGCTCAAGGAGAGATTCAACGCCAAGACAAAGGGTGGAGCACCTCTTCTTGGACTTAAGGGACTCGTGGTAAAGATCCACGGCAACTCACACAACGAAGAAGTTAAGAGTGCAATATTCCAGTGCATCAATTTCAGCGAGACGGGGGTAAATGCCAAGATTGCTGAAAAACTGAGTGAGGAGCAGGCATAATGAATGATTATGGTGAGCTTGAAAAAAAGATTGGATACGAATTCAATGATATAAATCTGCTGGTCACAGCCATGACACATACATCATTTGCCAATGAACTTAAGGTGAACAAGACGGATTCCTATGAACGGCTGGAGTTTCTGGGTGATGCAATTCTTGAGTATATTGTGAGCGAGTATCTGTTCCTGAAGAAAAAGGAATATGAGGAGGGACGACTCACTAAGCTCAGGGCAAGTCTGGTATGTGAGTTTACACTGTCACAGATATCAGAGAGCCTGGGATATGGCAATTATGTCCGGCTCAGCAAGGGAGAGGCCCAGACGGGAGGACGTACGAGAAAATCCATCCTGTGTGATCTGTTTGAATCAGTTCTGGGCGCTATGTATCTGGACGGAGGAATGGAGTGCGCCAAGAAATTTGTTCACAGATTTCTTTTGGATGATGTGGAGACACATTCATTATTTTATGATGCCAAGTCTACATTGCAGGAACATTGCCAGAAGCATGGCAGTGATCTGCATTATGAACTTATAGAGGAAAAGGGACCCGAGCATAACAAGATATTTATCTCTGAAGCTGTCATCGATGGACAGGTTACATCTGTTGGTGAAGGATCTAACAGAAAGGCATCCGAACAGATGGCTGCATATAAGACTCTGTTACAAATAAGAAAAAAGCAGGAATAATATTTATGTATTTAAAAAGTATAGAGGTGAATGGCTTCAAGTCATTTGCGAACAAGATAGTATTCAAATTCAATCATGGTATAACCTGTATCGTAGGACCAAATGGCTCAGGTAAGAGTAATGTTGCCGATGCGGTCAGATGGGTTCTGGGAGAACAGAGCGCCAAGAGCCTCAGAGGAGCCAAGATGGAGGATGTAATATTCTCCGGAACACAGCTCAGAAAGCCTCAGGGTTCTGCTTATGTTGCGATCACTCTTGATAACAGCGATCACAGTCTGCCTATCGATTACAATGAGGTTACCGTTGCGAGGCGGGTATATCGATCAGGCGAATCAGAGTATCTGATCAACGGAACAGTCAGCAGATTGAAGGATGTATATTCACTGTTCTTTGATACCGGTATAGGTAAGGAAGGTTACTCTATCATAGGGCAGGGCCAGATTGAGAAGATTTTGAATGGTAAGCCTGAGGAGAGGCGAGAACTCTTCGATGAAGCGGCAGGAATCGTGAAATTCAAGAAAAATAAAGCTGCAGCTGAGAAATCTCTTGAGGCTGAGAGAGACAATCTCAGCCGTGTAAATGATATATTAAAAGAGCTTGAAAAGCAGGTTGGTCCACTCAAGGAGCAGTCTGAAACGGCCAGAAAATACCTTGCATTCAAAAGTGAACTGCGCAACCTGGATGTAAACGCATTTCTTTTAGAGACAGAAAAGCTGAAAACAGCACTGGAGGAAGATCAAAGCAAACTTCAGATTGTTAATGATGATATAAACGAGAGCAGACAGGCGTACGAACAGACAAAGGAAGAATACGACCAGATAGAATCATCCATTGAAAAGCTCAATTCTGTAATTGATGCGTCTAAGAACGAGATGCATGAAAGCAGACTTGCAAAGGAAAGAGCAGAGGGTGAGATTAACGTTATTAATCAGCAGATCATAACTCTCAAGATGAATGATAAGAACATTCATGAGCAGATAGACAGAATAAATGGTCAGATCAAGTCCGGCGAAAATGAGCTTGCAGATTATGAAGCACAAAAAGAGGAACTTGATGGCTCTATCTCAGATGTAGAGAATGAGCTTAAGACTGCAAGGCAGAAAAGTTCAGACATGAGCCGCTATATAGATGAATGTCAGCAGGAGATCGAGAGCTGCAAGGCAGATATCATAGAATATATGCATGAAAGTGGTAATCTTCAGGCCAAGGTTGGACGATATGATGCAATGCTTGAGAACATCAACTTCAGAAAGACTCAGCTCAATCAGAGGCTTCTGCAGTTCAAGAGCGATGATGCTGGAGATAAGAAGGAATATGACAACCTGTCTGCACAGCTTGCAGAGCTTGAGGAGAATGTTAAGGTTATAATTGCAGGACTAGACAGTTCCAATGACCGTCTTGCGGACAACCAGAACAGGAATAAAGTAAACAGGGAACTGATACACAATACCAATGAGAAGCTTTCTGCCACTGAATCCAAGATGGAAGCCTTAAGAAACATAACAGAGAGATATGATGGTTATGGCAACAGTATAAGGCGAGTAATGGAACAGAAACAGTGGAATCCCGGCATAATAGGAGTTGTCGCTGATATCATAACTGTCAATCAGAAGTATGAGGTTGCCGTGGAGACTGCCCTTGGCGGAAGCATACAGAACATTGTCACCGAGGATGATGCCACCGCCAAGAGAATGATATCCTATCTCAAGACCAATCGACTTGGCCGTGCAACATTTCTCCCATTGAACACCATCACGGACAGAGGCTCCGTGAAAAGTGATGTACTCCAGGAAAAGGGCGTCATAGGTGTTGCGGCTGACCTTGTTGAGGTTGATTCCAGATTCAACACACTTGTAAAGAATCTCCTGGGCAGGATCATCGTTGTAGATAACATAGACAATGCGCTGGCTGTGGCAAGAAAGAATAATCAGTCACTCAGACTTGTAACAATCGAAGGTGAGCTAGTCAATCCTGGTGGTTCCATGACTGGTGGTGCATTCAGGAACTCAAGTAACCTTCTTGGCCGAAAGAGAGAGCTTGATGAGCTGAAAGAACAGATAGATAATCTCAAATCTACAGCGGCCAAAGCGGCAGCACTGGATGCCCAGCTCAAGTCCAGCAGAGATGAACTCAGAGCTTCTATAGACAAGTACAATGCTGATCTTCAGCAGGCGTACCTGAAGAAGAACACACTCAGCATGAGCATTGATCAGGTAAAAGAAAAGCTTGCAGAATCAGAGAAGGCATTTGCGTCAATAGAGAAAGAGGTTTCTGAACTGAATAATCAGATTGCAGAGATCAACAACAACAAGAATTCTCTTGCAGACAACAACAAGAAGCATGAGGCCATGAAGCTGGAGGCAGAGGCAAGAATAGATGAGCTGGAAGGACATGGACAGGAGAACAAGGATAAGCTTGCTGCTGTCAATGCAAAGGTATCCGAGCTCATGATAAAGTACAATTCCATCAGGCAGAAGGATGATTTCATAGTTGAGAACATCAATAGGATCAATGTTGATATAGAAAAGTATCGTAAAGAGCTGGAAGGCTTTACGGGCAGAGTCGAGACCTCATTCAGCGAAATCGCTGAACTGGAAGAAAAGATTGCTGAGATCAAATCAGACATAGAAAGCAGGACAGATAATATCGCCGACAATGAGGATAAGATTGCTGAATTCTCCGCCAAGAGAGAGGAGCTTCAGCAAAGCCACAAGGAGTTCTTTGCAAGAAGAGAAGAACTCTCTGAGAGAATTGCCGGTCTTGAAAAGGATTCATATAAGCTTACATCCATAATAGAGAAGAACACAGAGAAATCTGATGAACTTGGTAATTATATGTGGGAGGAATATGAACTCACATACAGCAGTGCGCAGGAACTGAAGGATGACAAGCTTCCTGAACTTCCTTCACTCAAGAAGGAGATAGTTGCAGTAAAGGCCAAGATCAAATCCCTTGGAGACGTCAACGTCAATGCTATAGACGATTACAAAGAAGTGTCCGAGAGATACGAATTCCTCAAGGGACAGCATGATGATATTGTCAGTGCCGAGACCAACCTTGTAAATATCATTGCAGAGCTGGAGAAGTCCATGCAGGAACAGTTTGCTGAGAAGTTCAAAGAGATACAGGTCATGTTCGACAAGGTATTCAAGGAGCTGTTTGGTGGTGGACGTGGAGCACTTGAGCTGGTTGATACCGAGGATCTTCTTGAAACAGGTATAAAAATCATAGCACAACCACCTGGAAAGAAACTCCAGAATATGATGCAGCTGTCAGGTGGAGAGAAGTCCCTCACCGCCATAGCACTGTTATTTGCAATACAGAGTCTGAAACCATCACCATTCTGTCTGTTAGACGAGATTGAGGCGGCTCTTGATGACTCGAACGTAAGAAGATTTGCACAGTATCTCAACAGACTGACAAAGGATACGCAGTTCATAGTAATATCACACAGAAAGGGAACCATGGAGGCTGCTGATATTCTGTATGGAATAACTATGCAGGAAAAAGGTGTATCAACCCTCGTATCAGTCAACCTTATTGAGAACGATCTGGATAAATAACAATAAAAGATATCAAACAGGAGGTATGTCATGGCAGAGGAAAAGGAGAAAAAAGGATTTTTTGCGAGACTTAAGGCAGGACTTGCAAAGACAAGAGATAATATAGTAGAAAGTTTTACGGACGTATTCGGTGCATCCCATATAGACGACGATTTCTATGAGAATCTTGAAGAGACATTTATCATGGCAGATATGGGATATGAGACAACTGAGAAGGTAATCGAGGGACTTAAGCAGAAGGTTGAGGATTCTCACATCAAAGAGCCTGCTGCCTGCAAGGAACTTGTGATCAACATCATCAAGAACCAGATGTCCGTGGACGATTCAGCATATGACTTTGAGAACAAGAAGTCAGTTGTGCTGGTCATCGGAGTAAATGGAGTCGGCAAGACAACGACCATTGGAAAACTTGCTGCCCAGTACCGCCAGAGAGGCAAGAAGGTTCTCATGGCTGCCGCCGATACATTCAGAGCTGCCGCCATAGATCAGTTGAAGACCTGGGCTGACAGGGCACAGGTTGACATTATATCGCACAATGAGGGAGCTGATCCTGCTGCAGTTGTATACGATGCAGTGGCTGCCGCAAAGGCGAGAGATACAGATATTCTTCTTGTAGATACAGCTGGAAGACTTCACAATAAGAAGAACCTTATGGATGAGCTTGCAAAGATGAGAAGAATCATCACAAGGGATTATCCGGATGCAAATGTCGAGGCACTCATTGTTCTCGACGGAACAACAGGTCAGAATGCTCTTGAACAGGCCAGACAGTTTAGTAATGTAACAGAGCTTGATGGTATAGTCATCACCAAACTTGACGGAACTGCCAAGGGTGGTATTGCGATAGCGATCCAGGCGGAGCTTGATGTACCGGTCAAGTTTATCGGAGTGGGTGAGAAGATCGGTGATCTTCAGAGATTTGACCCTCAGGAGTATGTAAATGCATTGTTTGCAGATTTTGATGAGGACAGATCCGAGATTGATATGCTTATCGGCGATGACATGTAATTGCAACTGCACTCAATTATATATAATACTTAGAAGAACTTTTTTACGTAAGGAGACATTAATAGATGGCAGAACAGAACACAACAGACAAACTGACACTTGCGAAATTCGAGGAGGCCTACGACATTGTACAGAAGGTTGTCCTCCCTACAAAGCTTATATATAGTGATTATTTCAGCGGGATAACAGGCAACAAGGTATACTTTAAGCCTGAGAATCTTCAAAAGACCGGCGCATACAAGATCAGAGGTGCATATTACAAGATAAGCACACTTTCAGATGAGGAGAGACAGAAGGGACTGATAACAGCTTCAGCTGGAAATCATGCCCAGGGGGTGGCATATGCAGCAAAAGCATATGGAGTAAAGGCGACCATAGTTATGCCTTCATCTACGCCTCTCATCAAGGTTAACAGAACTAAGGCATACGGTGCTGAGGTTATACTGTATGGAGATGTATACGATGAGTCATGTGCATACGCCCTGGAGCTCGCAGAGGATAAGGGTTATACATTCATTCATCCTTTCGATGATCTTGATGTTGCCACAGGCCAGGGCTCAGTTGCAATGGAGATCATAAAGGAACTTCCTTTTGTTGATTACATCCTTGTCCCTATCGGAGGTGGCGGTCTGGCAACAGGTGTGTCTACACTTGCTAAGATGATGAATCCAAACATCAAGGTCATAGGTGTTGAGCCTGCCGGTGCTAACTGCATGCAGGTTTCGCTGAAGAACAAGAAGGTCACGACACTTCCGTATGTTGATACAATAGCTGATGGAACCGCAGTCAAGACACCTGGAAGCAAGATATTCCCATATATACATAAAAACATAGATGATATTATAACTGTAGAGGATAACGAACTCATTGTTTCATTTCTTGATATGCTTGAAAATCACAAGCTGCTTGTTGAAAACTCAGGCCTTCTCACAGTGGCAGCACTTAAGCATCTCGATGTGAAAGGAGCCAAGGTCGTGAGTATACTGTCAGGTGGCAATATGGATATGATAACATTTGCTTCACTTGTACAGCATGGACTTATTGCAAGAAGCAGGATCTTTACAGTTTCAACACTTCTCCCTGACAAGCCGGGTGCACTCATGAACATTTCGAAGGTTATCGCGGATCTTCAGGGAAATGTCATCAAGCTTGAGCATAACCAGTTCGTATCCATCAACAGGAATTCAGCAGTTGAGCTTGTTATCACTATGGAGGCATTTGGTCCTGAGCACAAGCAGCTCATAATCAACACACTTGCTGATAAGGGTTACAAACCAAAGGAAGTCATGACAAAGGGAATATACAATTAATTGTAGTTGATATCGATGATTAACGATGAACTCACTTTAACCGTAAATGACAACAAAATAATCGCCTGCAGACGCGGTGACAATCTGTTCAAGGTGCTGTGCAGCGCCGGATATGTGTTCAGTGGAAACTGCGGAGGTCTTGGAAGGTGTCAGAGATGTCTGGTGGATGTAAAAGGTGCGGGCACGGTAAAAAGCTGTACCTACACTATCACTGATAACATACAAGTAACCATAGGTGAGGATAATACGTCAGTCCTTGCTTCGTACAAGGGTGCTGATGAATCCCACAACGTATATAATGGCGATGGTCGTGGTATAGGCATAGCTATAGATTTAGGCACTACGACCATCGCCATAGAACAGATAGATATGTCTGATGGAAGCGTCACTGACAGATGTGGATTTATGAATCCGCAGATTGAATATGGCAGCGATGTCATATCAAGGATCCGAACAGGCTCCACAGAAGATGGACTGGCAAAGCTCAGAAGCTCTGTTGTCACTAAACTTTCCTCTGAGATTTCTGATATGACATCTGATCTGGCGGATATATCACGTATAATGATATCCGGGAATACGACCATGAATGCTATACTTGAACGTTTTCTACTTGATAACCTGGGACATGCTCCATTTGAAGTCAGGAATCCTGACAGCATGACCATATCAGGGGAGGATTTCTTTGACGATAAAAGATTTGGTAGTGCGGAAGTCACATGTCTTCCCAATCTAAGCGCATTTGTGGGAGCGGATGCACTGTGCGGAGCCGTCGTCTGTGATATTGACAGATCAGATAAATATCAGTTGTTTGCCGATCTTGGGACAAATGGAGAGCTTATACTTGCAAAGAATGGTACTGGCTATGCCACCTCATGTGCATGTGGTCCGGCATTTGAGGGAATGCTGAGGAGAGGTGTTGCAGCTCCAACCACAGCCTTTGATCTGCTGAACAGGCTCAATCTGCTGCACATAGTGAATGACGATGGTGTCCTGGTTGATCAGTATATAGATGGAGGCTACAGACTTGCGGGTGGAGTGACAATTGACATGGATATGATCAGAAGCTTTCTCCTTGCAAAGGCAGCCATATGTGCAGGGATAGAATCCCTCATGGATATGGCGGGGATAACGGCAGAGGACGTATCACGTGTATATCTGGCAGGAGGCTTCGGGTGCAGTCTCAATATATCAAGTGCGGTAAGCCTTGGACTTTTTCCGGACAGTTTTCAGGGAAAATCAGAATTTGCAGGAAATACATCCCTGCACGGAGCACATAAGTGCTTGATTGATAAGAGTTTTATTGATAGAATATATGCGTTTAAAGAGACCCTGACTGCTGTGAATCTCGGTGAGCTTGAGGGCTTTGACAGAAGATATTACAGTCATATGGATCTCAGACCATGGACCGCACAGTCACATGGCGCAAATAAATTACAACAGAAGAGTAGATTATGAAATTACTAAGTATAGCAAGCGGTAGCAGCGGTAACTGCTATTACGTCGGCAATAGCGATACCCATCTTCTTGTGGATGTAGGCATAAGCTGCAAGAGGGTTGAAAACGCCCTTAAGGATGAGGGAATAAAGCCGTCTGAGCTCGATGGTGTCCTTGTAACACATGAGCATATAGATCATGTGAAGGGCATAGGTGTTCTGGCAAGAAAGCATGGTGTTCCTATATATGCCACTGCGGGAACCATAGCTGAGATGAAGAAGATGACATCCCTTGGCAGTATCGATGAAGGATTGTTTCATGAGATCCGTCCCGATGAAAAGATACTGATAAAGGATATAACCGTTGATCCGTCATCCATCTGGCATGACGCAGCGGATCCGGTATGCTACAGCCTGTATGGAGATGGCAAAAAGGTGTCCATAGCAACAGATATGGGCAATTATAATGATTATATAGTAGATAAGCTTGACAACTCAGATATAATGGTAGTTGAAGCCAATCATGATGTCAGAATGCTTGAGGCGGGGCCATATCCTTATTACCTCAAGAGACGTATTCTTGGCAATTATGGCCACCTGTCCAATGAATTATCCGGACAGCTCATCTACAGGCTTCTGAATGATCATGTGAAGGGAATTCTTCTTGGACATCTGAGCAAGGAGAATAATTTTGAAGAACTGGCATACGAGACAGTCAAGCTGGAGCTTGAGAACAATTCATACGCCAGCGATGTAAGGGAATTTGGACTGGCAGTTGCCAGAAGAGACTTGCCTATGTCCGCCATAGAGGCGTAGGTGAAATTTTTAGGAGTGAATAAGATGGGGTTCTGTATGTACAGGTTCCATCATCAACAAGGAGGATAAATGAAATGAAAAAAAGAATCATAACTGTAGTAGGTAAGGACAGCGTGGGAATCACAGCTAAGGTATGTGTATATCTGGCAAACAACCAGATCAATATACTGGACATATCACAGACTATAGTTGCAGGGTACTTCAACATGATGATGGTGGTTGATACACAGGAGTCATCCAAATCAACAGAGCTCATCGCATCAGAGCTCGGACAGATCGGAGAAGAGATCGGAGTACAGATAAAGGTACAGCACGAGAAGATCTTTGAGACGATGCACAGAATCTAATAATATACAGTCTGACAGACAGAAAAGAGGATATACATGATTAGCATAAATGAAGTAATCGAGACCAATAAGATGATCTCAGACATGAATCTGGATGTTCGTACCATCACAATGGGAATCAGTCTTTTGGATTGTGTAGGCACAGATGTGGATGATACATGTACGAAGATATATAACAAGATAACAACATATGCCAAGGATCTTGTATCAACAGGTCAGGAGATATCAAGAAGATATGGTATACCTATCGTCAATAAAAGAGTTTCTGTAACACCGATAGCACTTGTGGGTAGTTCAGTATGTAAGACCGCAGGTGATTTCGTGAAGATTGCAAAGGCTCTGGACAGAGCGGCAGACACTATTGGTGTCAACTTCATCGGAGGATATTCAGCTCTTGTAAATAAGGGTATGACTCCTGCAGATGAGCTTCTTATCCGTTCTATCCCTGAGGCTCTTTCGAGCACAGGAAAGGTGTGCAGTTCTATAAATGTAGGTTCAACCAAGACCGGTATAGATATGGATGCAGTTAAGCTCCTTGGAGAGATGATCAGAGATACAGCCGAGCTCACCAAGGAAGCAGATTCCATCGGTTGTGCAAAGCTTGTAGTATTCTGTAATGCACCGGATGACAACCCATTTATGGCTGGTGCATTCCACGGTGTCACAGAGGGAGACTGTGTTATCAACGTCGGAGTCAGCGGCCCTGGTGTTGTAAAGAAAGCCCTTGAGAAAGTCAGAGGCGAGAACTTCGAAGTACTCTGTGAGACCATTAAGAAGACAGCGTTCAAGGTGACCAGAGTCGGACAGCTCGTTGCAAAGGAAGCATCCAAGATGCTCGACGTGCCATTTGGTATAGTTGATCTGTCACTTGCCCCTACACCTGCAGTTGGAGACAGTGTCGGAGAGATCCTTGAGGAGATCGGCCTTGAATACGCCGGAGCTCCTGGTACAACAGCAGCTCTTGCGCTTCTCAACGATCAGGTTAAGAAGGGCGGAGTTATGGCTTCATCATATGTAGGAGGACTCTCCGGTGCATTCATCCCTGTATCTGAGGACCAAAGAATGATCGATGCAGTTTCAGCAGGAGCATTAACTCTTGAGAAGCTTGAGGCTATGACTTGCGTATGTTCAGTAGGTCTTGATATGATTGCAATTCCTGGTGATACATCACCTGCAACGATATCAGGAATCATTGCTGATGAGATGGCTCTTGGCATGATCAACCAGAAGACAACCGCAGTGAGACTTATCCCTGTTATCGGTAAGACCGTTGGCGATCAGGCTGAATTTGGCGGACTCCTCGGATACGCACCTATCATGCCTGTCAACAGATTTGCATGCGATAAGTTTGTCAACAGAGGTGGACGTATTCCAGCCCCTATCCATAGTTTCAAAAACTAATACCGGATAACGTGGTATAGGATCACGGTCCTGATATGCTATAGATATAGAGGATGCGCACGAAATACGGATATTCCGTGCGCATCTCTTTTGCTGTAATTGAATATTTCCATTTGGAAATATCAGATGATAAGATCACAAGAAATTTATTTAAGGATATTATTTTATGAGAAAATTAGCTTTACCGGATGAAATACTGATGAAGGTTGAAAAGCCCGCCAGATACATAGGCGGAGAATACAACAGTGTTATGAAAGACAAGGACAAGGTGGATGTGCGTTTCTGCATGTGTTTCCCTGATGTATACGAGATAGGAATGTCTCATCTCGGTATACAGATACTGTACGATATGTTCAACAGAAGAGAGGACACATGGTGCGAGAGAGTCTACTCACCCTGGCCTGACCTTGACGCAGAGATGAGGGAGCATGCCATTCCTCTGTTTGCACTGGAATCCCAGGATCCTATAAAGGATTTTGATTTCCTTGGAATAACACTCCAATATGAGATGTGCTACACCAACATTCTTCAGGTGCTCGATCTGGCCGGGATACCACTCCGCACGCGGGACAGGAAAAAGGGAGATACACTTGTTATAGGCGGAGGACCATGTTCATATAACCCTGAGCCTATAGCGGACTTCTTTGACATATTCTATATGGGTGAGGGTGAAGTGTCCTACGATGCGCTTATTGAACTCTACAAAGAGTACAAGCACTCTGATATGACTAGGGAAGAGTTTCTCATAAAGGTGTCCAACATTCCAGGATTATATGTTCCTGAGCTCTATGAGGTCACATACAAGGAAGATGGCACAATAGCTTCATTTGTACCTAGATATGTTGATGTGCCTGCCACGATAACCAAGACGGTAGTCATGGATCACAGCAAAGTCACATACCCCGAAAAGCCTGTTGTGTCATTCATGAAGCTCACTCAGGACAGGGTTGTGCTTGAGATCATGCGTGGATGTATAAGAGGCTGCAGATTCTGCCAGGCGGGAATGATATACAGACCAACCAGACCTAAGGATGTCAATCTGTTAAAGGGCTATGCTGAGAAAATGCTTGCGAGCACAGGGCATGAAGAGATAACCTTCAGCAGTCTGTCATCCAGCGATTACGAGGAACTTCCAGAACTCACAGACTGTCTGATAGAGAAGATGGATAATGAGCATGTAAACATCTCTCTTCCTTCACTGCGTATAGATGCCTTCTCTCTGGATGTCATGAGCAAGATCCAGGACGTGAAGAAAAGTTCCCTTACATTTGCTCCGGAGGCTGGAACACAGAGACTCAGAAATGTCATAAACAAGGGTCTCACCAAGGAGAACATAATGGATGGTGCCTTGAAAGCCTTCAAGGGCGGCTGGGACAAGGTAAAGCTTTACTTCATGATGGGACTTCCTACCGAGACATATGACGATATTGCAGGAATTGCAGATCTGTCAGAGGAGATCACAGAACTTTTCTTTGCAAATATACCAAGAGAAGAACGAAACGGACGTGTCATGGTCACCGCATCGGCATCATACTTTGTACCAAAGCCATTCACTCCATTCCAGTGGGCTCCGATGATCAGACCTGAGGAATTTGTAAAACGTGCATACTTTGTGAAGGACAGATTCCGCGCAGAGAAGAACCATAAGAGCCTCAAATTCCAGTACCACGAGGCAGATATCACCATACTTGAGGGCTTGCTTGCGAGAGGTGACAGAAAGCTATGCGATGTAATATATGATGTCTATAAGGCCGGGCAGATATTTGACGCATGGACAGAGTTCTTCAAAAAGGAAAACTGGGACAATGCCATGGCAAAAAATGGTCTGGATATAGATTTCTACACTTACAGGGATAGAAGTGTGGATGAGATACTTCCTTGGAATTTCATCGATATCGGCGTCACAAGAAAGTTTCTTGAGAGAGAGTGGGAGAACGCACAGAATGAAAAGGTAACCCCTAACTGCAGACAGCAGTGTTCCGGCTGCGGTGCCGCAAGATTTGGAGGAGGTGTATGCTTTGAAAATAAGAATTAAATACTCCAAGCTCGGCAATCTGAGATTCATAGGACATCTTGACGTCATGAGATATTTTCAGAAGGAGATAAGGCGTGCCGGTCTGGATGTGTGCTATTCCAAGGGATATTCGCCCCACCAGATCATCTCATTTGCCGCGCCGCTGGCCATGGGTATCACTTCCGACGGTGAGTACTTTGACGGCGAATTTGAATCAGTTACAACATCCCGAGAGATGATCAACGCATTGAATGCCGTATCGGTTGACGAGATGAAGGTCACTGAGTGTGTGCTTCTTCCCGATGATGCGAAGAACTCCATGTCAGTTGTGTCAGCATCGGACTATGTCATATCATTCCTTGACAAAGCAGGAACTGAAGAACGGCATAGTATACTGGACAGCGTGGAATCCTTCATGTCGCAGGATCAGATAGTTATCCTGAAAAAAACTAAGAAGAGCGAACGCGAGGAGAATATAAAGCCAGGTATCATGGCCTGCGAGCTGAGGGATGATCAGATATATATGCTCCTTTCAACCGGAAGTGAATACAACCTCAAGCCGGAGCTCGTCATGCAGGCCCTCTGTGCGTATTCGGGTGTCAGTCACAACCAGTTCCATTATCATATTCACAGACTGGAGACGTACATGGATGGCCCTGATGGCAATATAATGCCTCTATACAAGGCCGGTTCACCATTCTAAGAGTCTGCCTGACCGTATATTTGAAAGATTATAAGGGGAATATCACATGAGAAAGCTGGTAGTTACACACTACGACAACAAAATATTACAGGCTGTTATACAGGATGGCAAAGTCACAGATCTTAACCTGTCAGAGGACAGTACAGTCCTCGGCAATATTTATGTGGGCAAGGTGGCAAATATTGTAAATAATATAAATGCCTGCTTCGTGGATTATGGTGATAGACTTCCCTGCTACTACAGTCTGGATGACAATGATATTATATACGCCGATGGCAGGGAGCACACAAAGCTCAGGATCGGCGATGAGATAGTCGTTCAGATCAGCCGTGACGCAGTCAAGACCAAGAACCCTGTTGGTTCATCGGAGCTCACCATCCGCGGGGATTACTGTGTGGTTCACACCGGGGAACAAATCGGTGTATCGAACAAGATAAGCAGCAGAAAGCTCCGGGATGAGTTTAAGGACATCGCGCGAAATACACTCCCGGCGGGTATGGGTTGTATCATCAGGACAAATGCTGCGGATGCGGACCCTGAACTCATAAAACGTGAACTGAATGAGCTGGGCGGTCGTCTTCAGCAGATCCTGAAGACTGCAGCCGCAAGAAAATGCTTCTCATGCCTGTACCGGAACCCTCCTGAATACATAGAAAATATAACCTTCATGGGGAGCAATAAGCTGGATTCACTTGTAACGGATGATGAAGAAATATTCCATGCATTTGAGGATTACGTAGAAAAAAAACAGCCTGGAACAATTGACATAACACTTCATACAGATTCAGGATGTCCGCTCTCAGCGATCTACAACCTCAATAAAGAGGTGGAGGGGGCTCTGAAGGAGAGAGTATGGCTTAAATCAGGGGCCTACCTTATAATCCAGCAGACAGAGGCCATGGTGGTGGTTGATGTTAATACCGGCAAAGCCATATCTGGCAGAGATATGGAACAGCATATGCTGAAGGTCAACACCGAAGCAGCCATCGAGACATGCCATCAGTTAAGGCTCCGCAATCTGTCCGGAATAATAGTCATAGACTTTATAAATATGAAGAATCCCGATGATATCCTCAGGATACGTGATACACTGATAAGAGAGCTGGCAGATGATCCGGTACCAGCCAAATTCGTAGATATCACAAAGCTTGGACTTATAGAGCTGACCAGAAAGAAGTTAAAGAGACCGCTTCACGAAATTGTTAAGCTTTGATGATATTGTTCTAAAGATTTTCTGGGTGAATTCGGAGATCATGTGAAAAATATAGGGAAAAATATAAGAAAATTATTGACAAATAATAATCTCAATGGTAGATTATATGAGTATGCCGCACAGTTAGGTATAAGTGTGTCAACAGACACCACCAAAACTGGCGAGTTTGATTAAGGAGGTATTAACCATGTACGCAATTATAGCAACAGGCGGTAAGCAGTACAAGGTAGCTGAAGGAGACGTAATCAAGGTTGAGAAGCTCGCAGCAGAGGCTGGAAGCGAAGTAACATTTGATGATGTTATCTTAGTAAGCACTGATTCAGACGTTAAGTGTGGAGATGCAGTTGCTAATGCATCTGTAACAGCATCAGTAGTTGGTGAAGGCAAGTCTAAGAAAGTTATTGTTTACAAGTACAAGAGAAAGACTGGCTATCACAAGAAGAATGGTCACAGACAGTCATATACTAAGGTTGAGATCAAGAAGATCAACGCTTAATTGGTATTGATTGTATCGATTATAAGACATGATTGATGTAGTTATTTATCAGAACAGCAATTCGGAATATATAGGATTTAAGACAGATGGACATGCGGAATATGATGATCCTGGACAGGATATCGTCTGTAGCGCTGTTTCAGCGATCACGATAACCATCTTGAACTCTGTTGAAAAACTTTCAGATGTGAGTTTCACACTTGACTGTGATCAGGAGAGCGGACACATGGATTTCATGTTCACAGAGGCAACTGATGTAAAGGCACAGACTTTGATGCAGGCGCTTGTGATCGGTATTTCCGGAATCGAAGAGTCCTATGGCGATTATATTTGTATGACCTTTAAGGAGGTGTAATTGACATGATGAAGATGGAACTTCAGTTTTTCGCTCATAAGAAAGGTGTAGGTTCTACAAAGAACGGCAGAGACTCAGAGTCCAAGAGACTTGGTGCTAAGAGAGCTGACGGTCAGTTCGTAAAGGCTGGTAACATCCTTTACAGACAGCGTGGAACAAAGATTCACCCAGGTCTTAACGTAGGTATCGGCGGAGATGACACACTGTTCGCTACAGCTGATGGTATCGTTAGATTTGAGAGAAAGGGTAGAGACAAGAAGCAGGTTTCTATCTATCCAGTAGTTAACGAGTAATATTGGATATATATAAGTAATACTATCAAGAGACTGGAGTAATTTTATTATTCCAGTCTTTTTTTACAGACAAAAGCGCAGATATGGGGTATACTATAAAATAGTGTGCAGATGTATCTGCAGAACTTGACACAGGTAGTTTAGACATTGAATATTCGATAGAGAATATCTGACATAGAAAGGCGGTATATTATGTTTGCCGATAGAGCCAGAATATATGTGAGATCAGGCAAGGGCGGCGACGGACATGTATCCTTCAGAAGAGAGAAATATGTTCCGAACGGCGGTCCAGATGGTGGCGACGGAGGTAATGGTGGTGACGTTATCTTTGTTGTTGACGAGGGAATGAACACGCTCACTAACTATAGACATGTAACAAAATACAGAGCCGGAGATGGTGAAGAGGGCGGTAAGAAAAACTGCCACGGCAGCAATGGGGCCGATATCGTACTCAAGGTTCCACCTGGAACTGTGGTCAAGGATTCAGAGACAGGCAAGGTCATACTTGATATGGCTTATAAAAAAGAACCTGTTACATTCCTTAAGGGAGGCCGTGGTGGCCGAGGAAACAGAACATATGTCACCTCCACCATGCAGGCGCCAAAGTATGCGCAACCAGGACAACCGGCAAAGGAGCTCACAGTTGATCTCGAGCTCAAGTGTATCGCGGATGTAGGTCTTGTTGGTTACCCAAGTGTGGGCAAATCAACATTCCTTGCAAGGGTCACGAACGCCCGGCCTAAGATCGCGGCATATCATTTTACTACATTGGTTCCTAACCTTGGTGTGGTTGATCTCGGAGACAAGAATGGCTTCGTGATAGCAGATATTCCTGGTATCATAGAGGGGGCATCTGAGGGAACCGGACTTGGGCTCCAGTTCTTAAGACATATAGAGAGAACCAAGGTTATAATCCATATTGTAGATGCAGCTTCAGTAGACGGAAGAGATCCGATCAACGATATACATGTCATCAATGACGAGCTCAAAAAATATAATAAGGACATTGAAAATCGTCCTCAGGTTATAGCAGCCAATAAAGTTGATCTTCTGGATGATATGGGTTATGAGACGGTCATAGAGATGCTTAGAGAGGAATTCCCGGAGGATAAGGGATATAAGATATTCCCTATCTCTGCAGTATCAGGAAAGGGTATCAATGAACTTCTTTGGTATGTAAATGACCTTGTAAAACAGTCTCCAAGAGAAATCATAGAATTCGAGCCAGAAATAGATCTGTCCATGCAGGATGATCCCGAGCTTCCATTTGAAGTCAGAAAGTCTGACGAGGAGGAGGGCGTATATATCGTTGAGGGCCCACGAATCGAGAAGATGCTCGGATATACGAACCTTGAATCTGAGAAGGGCTTCGATTTCTTCCAGAAGTTCCTCAAAGACAACGGAATACTTGCACAGCTTGAGAAGCTTGGTTGTGTAGACGGAGATACTGTAAGAATGTATTTCCTTGAATTTGATTATTATAAGTAAAGGAATAAATATATATGAATAGCAAACAGAGAGCATATTTAAAAGGGCTGGCACAGACTATCCAGCCTATACTCAACATAGGCAAAGCATCACTCACACCTGAGTTCACAGAATCTGTAGCAGAGGCTCTTGAAGCCAGAGAACTCATCAAGATCTCTGTTCTTAAAAACTGTCTTGATGATCCTCGTGAGATAGCAGCGATGCTCGGTGAAAGAACCCACTCACAGGTAGTTCAGGTGATCGGTAGAAAGATTGTTCTGTACAAGGAATCTAAGGAACATAAGAAGATCGAGCTTCCATAGGGAGGATAAGCCATGCTGGCACAAAAAGCAGGACATGTAGGTATACTCGGCGGAACATTCAATCCTATACACAATGGACATATAGAGCTTGGCGTACAGGCACTGGAACAGTTCAGACTGGATAAAGTGCTTGTGATGCCCAACAATAAGCCTGGTTATAAAAATATTTCCGATGAAGTTTCTTCAGATCACCGGATCAATATGATAAAACTTGCCATAGATGGCATAAAAGGGTTGGAGTATTCTGATTTTGAGATTAAACGTCCCGGTATCACATACACCTCAGATACACTTGAGGCCCTTCACGAGTTATATCCAGACGTTCACTGGTATTTTATTATGGGCGGGGATTCCATTATGTATTTTGACCGCTGGCACAGACCTGACATCATATCAGGACTTGCAACGCTGCTTGTCACAACAAGAATTGGAGCTCCTGAGGAGATGATCAATAACAAGATAGCAAGCCTGCACAGCCTGTTTCCGGCTTCCGATATCCGTCGGGAGTACATCCGCCAGCACGATATATCCTCAAGTGATATAAGAGCTGCTGTGAGGTCAGGAGAAGATATCAGTGACATGGTTCCCGATAACGTGATGACATATATCAAGAACAATGATCTATATCACGCTTGATCTGGAAGATGTAACAACATATATTAAATATTTGTACTTGATTACTTATACTTGAACATTTGCAACAGATAGGAGATAAGATGAACAGATATGAGATGCGTGAACGTCTTGAAAACAAGCTCACAAAGAAAAGATTTGAGCATTCACTTGGTGTAGAATATGTGTCTGGCTGTCTGGCCATGGTTCACGGAGCTGATGTAGGTAAAGCACTGACCGCCGGATTGCTTCACGACTGCGCCAAATGTCTGTCTGCAGACGAGAAGCTAGCAAGATGCCAAAAACACGGACTTCCAATAAGTCAGGTCGAATTTGCTAACCCTGAGCTTTTACACGCAAAGCTGGGAGCATATTACGCAAGAGAAAAATACGGAATTGACGATGAGGACATCCTATCGGCTATAGAATTCCACACCACTGGAAGACCGGCTATGTCACTTCTGGAAAAGATTGTTTTTGTGGCTGACTATATAGAGCCGAACCGCAAGCCTCTGCCTGAGATAGAGGAAATAAGACGTGAGGCATTCACAGATATAGATGTTTCTATTATTCACATATTAAAGAATACTTTGAGTTATCTGGAAAGTGGCAATTGTGGGGATACGGACGAGATGTCTATCCGGACATATAATTACTATACATCATTGAACAGTGAGGACTAATATGGCAGATTCAAGAGAAATGCTCAAGATAGCATGCGCTGCACTTGAGGATAAAAAAGCATTCGACATCAAGATAATAGATATAAGCAAAATATCAACATTATGTGATTATATCGTGATAGCTGATGGAACAAACAAAAAGCAGGTCCAGGCACTCAGCGACAATGTTGAAGACAGTATGCACGAAGCAGGATATTCCCACAAGGGAGTGGAGGGATATTCTGAAGGTGGATGGATTTTGCTGGACTATTATGATATAATAATCCATATATTTTCTGAGGAATCAAGGAGATTCTATAATATCGAAAAGATATGGAGCGACGGAGACCAGATATCTCCGGACAGTTTATAAAACGTGAGATCACAGGGGTTTTAAGACGCTTGCTGGATGCAAGTGAGATTTGGGGATTAGAACATGGAGAGTAACAGGCTATTAAGCGACAATTATATCAAGATCAATCATATTGCCTCCAAATGTATGAGGCTTTTTGCTATATTGATACTTTTATACTGGGTATTTACATATATTGGAGGGCAGTGCAATATAGTGCTCCTGTGTTCCTGCATGGGAGTATGCTGTATTCTGACCCTTATACCTACGATTTTTATTGATCTACTTAAGAACAATGATGGCAAATGTATAAAATATGTGGTAATTGCATTGGCTGTACTCATATGCTCCATACTCAATACAACTTTATCGTACACAGCTATGATCGTCTGGATATTTCCTATGCTTGTAGCTTCCCTTTATTATAACAAGACAATGGTTCTCTATACTGCGCTTTTATCTACAGTCGGTGTATTCGCTGCAGATATAGTCAATTACAGATTATGTGATCTTGTTATTCCACCCGCACATGATGATTTTGCTGACAATATGATACTGGTCATAGCGCCATGTGTTATAGCCATTTTTATCATGTCATTTGTATCATATTTCATAGTATCAAGAAACTCAACAATGCTCAATAATGTTATAGACCATGCTGAAGAGGTCAAGACTAATCAGAAGGAACTCATATACGCATTTGCTGAGCTCTCAGAGAGCAAATCCAAATCAACAGGTGAGCACATAAAAAGAGTTGCCAAGTACATGGAGGTCCTTGGTAAAGCGTCAGGATTCGACGATGAATATGTGGACATGCTGTCCACCGCTGCCATGATGCACGATATCGGCAAGCTGATGATAAGTGAGGAGATACTTAACAAGCCTTCGCGTCTGACAGAAGAGGAGTTTGCGATCATGAAGAGCCATGTATTATATGGTGACGCGCTCCTTTCCAAATGTCCTGGACAGATTCTACAGATTGCAAGAACTATTGCCAAGGAGCATCATGAGAAATGGGATGGATCCGGATATCTACATATGAAAGGTGAGGAGATTGCTTATATAAGCAGGCTCATGGCTGTGTGTGATGTATTTGATGCTCTTACATCAGCCAGATATTATAAGAAGGGTTGGTCAATGGAGGAGGCTTATACAGAGATTGTAAGCCAGAGTGGAAAACAGTTTGATCCACGTGTTGTCTTACTTTTCCAGGCTCACTTCAAGGAATTCAAGCAGATAGCTGAACAGAATGCAGATAAACATATCTATTAAAAATATTAAATAAATAAAACACCCAGGATACATGGCAAATATTGCTTGCTAATATTATCCTGGGTGTTTCATTTTATTATGTATAATTGAAAAGAACGAAAAATGTATTACATCTGTCTGAAGAGTCCTATTACCTTGCCAAGAATATCGCATTGATCAACTATAATTGGTTCCATGTAGTCATTCTCAGGCTGCAGCCTTATATGTCCATTCTCTTTAAAATACCTCTTCACAGTTGCACCATCATCTATAAGGGCAACTACAATATCCCTGTTGGAAGCAGAAGAGCACTGTTCTACAATAAGAAGATCTCCATCATTGATTCCAATATTGATCATGCTTTCCCCCTTGACGCGGAGCATAAATGTCTGATTGTTCGTATTATGTATATATTCAGGTGGAACAGGAAAATAATCCATAATATTCTGTGTAGCGAGAATCGGCTGACCAGCTGCAACCTGACCAACTACTGGTATATTGATAACTTCACGTCTTGTCAGTGCAAAATCATCGTCTATAATCTCTATAGCTCTCGGTTTTGTTGGATCACGTCTTATATACCCATTCTCTTCAAGAGAAGCAAGATGGGCATGTACAGACGATGTGGACTTGAGACCAACCGCCTTGCAGATCTCTCTGACTGAAGGTGGATAACCCTTCTTGAGCTGTTCCCCTTTAATGTATTCAAGAATCTCTGTCTGCTTATCTGATATCTTTCCTTTTCCCATAATATATATAATCCTCCACATGTAATTTCTACGATATTAAATATATAATAGCACATATGTTCTGATATTGCAAACTAATGTTCTGATTCAAGTGACATGGGAATAAAAACGTACATGATATATCGCATAATATAAAAGAAATATGAAGCAGGCAATACACCAGCCTAAAAGAAAATAACGAACATCATCATCGGCCGTACAAATGTTCGAAATTTACTTGACACAGAAACACATGTTCGATATAATACGAACATAGAACAAACATACGTTCAGGAGGAGATAGTTATGCATATATTATTTAAGTTTATAAGCAACAAGAAGATTGTATTGATAACAGCAATAATCATAGCATCTGTTTTATATATAGCAATTGCACATACAGGTGTAACTGAAGCAGACGCAACCAACGCAAGCACCAAGTATTATACGTGCATCACAGTTAATCAGGGGGATACACTTTGGGATATTGCTGATAAGTATATGACAGATGAATATTCATCAACACAGGAATATATCGATGAGGTTGTCTCTATAAATGATCTCAGTCATGAATCATCTATAGCAGCTGGGACCAATCTGATGATTCCATATTACAAGGTTACTGATCTGGATAGTGATAATTAACTGAATACATGACACTATATTCAAGCACCACATATTTGTATAATTTATACTTATATATGTGGTGCTTTTATTATGTAATTCCAGTGGATTTCAGCAAATATCCAGGAGGAGAGGGATAAAATTGTAATTATTATACGATATCATTCTATTCGCAAAACTCAGGTTTTACGAAAAAAATATAGCATTTTTTTACATTTATGTTATAATCAATATATATAAAATGATTGAGGAGGTTATACACAATGGCAAAATCCTACAGCAAGCAAGTAGATGAAAACAATATCTTATTGCTCAGAGAGATTCTTTCAGAACTTCCACAGTACGCAACCATTGCATTTCGCGGAATTGAAAACACGACCTCAACCAGAACCAGACTTGGGTACGCAAGGGATATCAAAATATTTTATGAATATTTGTGTGAACATAATCCGTACTTCAAAGGTAAATCACCCAGAGATATCAAAACAGATGATCTAAGTCATCTTGAGGCTGAAGATATCGAAGAATTTCTTGATGCAATGCGGCTGTACAAGAAAAACGGGCGTACATATACCAATGGTGAGCAAGCCTTAAAACGCAAATTATCTGCTCTGCGTGTATTCTTTGCTTACCTTTATAAAAATGATCGTATTAGCTCAAATGCGGCTGAAAAGGTAGATATGCCCAAGATACACGACAAAAAAATAATTCGTATGGAACCGAATGAGGTCGCAAACTTTCTTGATAATGTTGAGTATGGTGATGGTTTAACGGAGCGTCAGAAGAGATATCATGAAAAAAATAAAACAAGGGATCTTGCTCTTTTATCTCTTATGCTCAGCACTGGTATGCGTGTATCTGAATGTGTAGGAATAGATATTCATGATGTTGATTTCGACAATATGCGCATAAAGATCATTCGAAAAGGCGGCAAAGAGGCATATGTATATTTTAGTGATGAGGCAAGTGAGGCGTTGCTTGAATATCTTGATGAGCGAAAGAAACTCATTCCTGAGAAAGGTCACGAAGATGCATTGTTTCTTTCCAGCCAGTTAAAACGTATAACAGTAAGATCAGTTGAGAATATTGTTAAAAAATACTCTCTCACCTCCGTGCCACTTAAGCACATAACACCGCACAAGCTCAGAAGTACATTTGGCACTGAGCTGTACCGTGCTACTGATGACATATATCTTGTGGCGGATGTACTTGGACATTCAGATGTCAATACCACGCGTAAGCATTATGCCGATATGGACGAGGATAGAAAGCGTCGATTTAGAAACGAGGTCCAGTTAAGGGAAAAGCGAAATTCACAATAATAATATTATGTAAACAAAGGAGAGCTTATAATGAAATCTCAAAAGCTTCTGTCATATACAAGACGAGCTATCACTGATTACGATATGATCCGTCCTGGTGACAGGATCGCCATAGGTATATCTGGTGGCAAAGACAGCCTTACTTTATTATATGCCATGGCAAAACTGAAAGAATACTATCCTATCCCATTTGAGCTTGAAGCCATAACCGTAGATTTGGGTTTTGAAGGATTTGATACATCGGGGCTCAGTGAGTACTGTGAAGCCCTTGGTGTTCGTTATACAGTATGTAAGACACAAATAGGTGAAATAGTATTTGATTACAGGAAAGAACCCAATCCATGTTCTCTGTGCAGCCGTATGAGAAAAGGCGCATTCAACGATTGTGCTAACAGCCTTGGATGCAATAAAATTGCATATGCCCACCATAAAGATGATGTAATAGACAGTTTTCTCATGTCTATGCTGTATGAGGGACGAATTCACACTTTCTCGCCGGTAACTAATCTTGAAAAATCAGGGATCACACTCATCAGACCTCTTATATACGCTCTAGAAGGCGAAATAAGAGCTTTTGCCAGAGCGAATGATCTTCCGGTATGCAAGAATCCATGTCCCGCCGATGGTGTTACAAAGCGCCAGGAAAGCAAGGATATTATAGATGAGTTGAAGGTCCGTGTTCCTGATGTCAAAGACAGAATATTTTCTTCTATAGAGGGTGCTGGAATTGAAGGATGGACAAGACATTAAAAAATAAAAGACAGTCAGACTTTATCAGTATATGACCTACCTATAATCAGGTGATACACATGACAAAAAATCTGACTGTCTTTTTCATTTTTTAATATCAATAATTATTGACAATATCATAGAGAAGATCAATGGTCTTATCTATGCCGTACTTGGAAGTGTTGATGCAGATATCATATCCCTTCATCTCACCCCAGCGCTTAGATGTATAATAGTTATAATATGATGCTCTGGCTTTGTCTTCCTTCTTGATCATATCCTTTGCCTTTGATTCACTGATATTGTACTTCTTTGCGATTCTGGCTGCACGGTCATCCATATCTGCATACAAGAAAACATTGATAACATTATCCAGATCTCTGAGTGCATAATCAGCACATCTTCCTACAAATACACAGGAACCATCTTTCTCAGCAAGATTCTTGATAGTATCAAAAGCTGCTAGAAAAACCTTGTGATTGAGCGGAAGCTCTGTGGAATTACCAAATCCAAGTGAATATGGATCCATAACCAGTGAATATAAGAAGCTGTTGGTTGGCTTCTCATCAAAACTGTCAAATATCTCTTCACAAATTCCGCTGTCCTTGGCAGCTTCTTTGAGAAGCTCCTTATCATAAAAAGGAATATTCATCTTTTCAGCGAGAGCCTCACCTATCTGCTTTCCTCCGCTTCCAAACTGTCTTCCTATAGTAATTATCTTCTTTCCTGCCATAATAACCACTCCCATCTTCTTGTAATACTTATATGTCCGATTGCCAATTTATATATGACTTATGTACAAAATACTTAAAATCTTATATGTGTTATTATAACATTTATACAATAAAGTGTAAATAAAAAAAGTATAGACAATTGAATATCATTTGCGACAATTGTCTATACTAAGATTTATTTCATTACTGTGTTACTGTTTTTTTGCCACAAAACATCACCGGAGTTTGGCAATAAGTTCTTTAAAATATTCTGGTAGTTCCGCTTTGAATTCTACATATTTGCCAGTTGATGGATGAACGAATCCAAGAACTCCCGCATGAAGTGTCTGTCCCTGAAGTCTGAATGGACACTTCTTGGGGCCATATACCTCATCACCGAGTATCGGATGGCCAATAGACGCCATATGAACACGAATCTGGTGAGTTCTACCTGTCTCCAGCTGACACTCTATATATGTATAACGACCTTCAAATCGTTCTAATACACGATAATGTGTGACAGCTCTACGCCCATTTCTGGTATTGATAGCCATCTTTTTTCTGTCCTTGGGGCTTCTTCCTATTGGTGCATCCACAGTCCCTTCATCCTGAGCAATATTACCATTAACTATAGCGTAATATTTACGGGTTATACTATGCTCATGAAGCTGTTCAGAAAGCAATCTATGAGCATTATCGTTCTTGCATACAACCAGTACACCTGTTGTGTCCATATCAATCCTATGGACAATTCCAGGCCTGAATTCGCCATTTATACCTGACAGTGAACCTGCAAAATGATACATGAGACCATTAACCAGTGTTCCTCTGTAATGTCCGGGAGCTGGATGAACCACCATTCCCTTCGGCTTATTCACGAGTATGACATCGTCATCTTCATATATTATATTGAGAGGAATATCTTCCGGTTCAATATCTATGCTCACTGGATCTGGGACTGATATATCTATCATATCTCCGTACTTAACCTTATAGCTAGGTTTAACTGACCTCGAATTGACATGTATCATATCTTCGTCAAAGAGCTTTTTGATAAATGAGCGTGAATAGCCATTAAAATATTCACTTAAAACCTTATCCAGCCTTCTGTCCGTCCATTCTTCTGATGACTCAAGATTGTACTCTTCCATATTGAAAATCCTTTAATTATTTATCCGCTGATGATGAGTTGTGTATGATATCCGTAAGCTCATCATCCTTATACTTGAACAGAATAAGAATAACTATCACTATAAAACTACATGTAACATATATATCTGCAACATTAAATACCGGGAAATTTATGAGACAGAAGTCAAACATATCCACAACGAATCCCCGTGCAAATCTGTCTATCATATTGCCTATAGCCCCCGATATAAGAAACACAAGGCTTATCCTGATCGATGTATATCTTTTATCTTTTCTTCCTGCAAGCTGTACATATACATATAACGCCCCGATAAGTATCGCTATTGTAATTATCAGAAGGAATACTATCTTTCCGGAAAAACTTCCCCACGCTGCGCCTCTGTTCTGCACATATGTAAGCTGGAATACTCCTTTGATAAGCGGATGGCTCTCACCAACCATAAATGCAGAGTCTATTTTGTATTTGACAAGCTGATCAAGTGCAATAAGTAAAGCAGCAACCAGCACTGCCAATGAAATTCTCTTTTTCATATGCTTCCTCCACGATATATCATTAGCACTCAAATGCTTTCTTCATGTCCTCAGGTGTTATATCCATATTGATATACGCATCACCTATATCATGAAGGAGAATGAACTTAATCTTATCTCCAACCATCTTCTTGTCATTACGGGTATACTCGATGACCTTATCTGCATCCACCGGATAATCCTCAAGAGTTGGAAAACCAAACAGATCAAAAGCATTTATGATGTCTGCCAGCGTGGAATCCGATATGTCTTCTTTGTTTCTCGATATAATAGCTGCCAGACAACATCCAATACCGACACATGCACCATGGCTGAGCTTCAGATCGAGATATCTTTCGATAGCATGTCCCAGTGTATGCCCAAAATTAAGCAGCGCTCTTTCGCCCTTTTCAGTAGGATCGTTTTCCACCACAAGTCTCTTGATATTACAGCTTATCCTTATCATCTCCATAAGAGTCTCTGGATCCTTGGCGGAAATGGATTCCCTGTTGTCTATAAGCCAGTTGAAATAATCCTTGTCCTTGATAAGACCATGCTTGATTATCTCTCCCATTCCAGACATGAACTGATCATCTGAAAGCGAGTTAAGTGTCGAAACATTGATATAAACGAGTTTTGGCATATGAAATGCACCTACCATGTTCTTGTATGAGTCAAAATCAACACCGGTTTTGCCTCCTATGCTGCTGTCTACCTGTGCAAGCAGACTGGTAGGTATCTGTACAAAATCTATTCCCCTTAGATAAGTAGCTGCTGTGTAACCGGTTATATCGCCTGTCACTCCTCCTCCCAATGCTACAAGCATATCGTGTCTGTCAAACTTTGCAAGGATAAGCTTCTCATATATCTGCTTTACGGTGTCAAGATTCTTATGTGCCTCTCCAGCATCAAATATTACCGATATTACTTCTTTACATCTGCCTCTGAGCTGATTCTCTATTTCTTCAAGATAGAGCGGTGCAACATTCGTCTCTGTGACAATACACACCCTTTTATCAGCAATTCCCTGTCCGGCTAAAAGCTCAGGCAGGGAATCAAAATCATTTGCAAAGAAAATGTCATAGATTGGTTCACCATTCTGATGAACTGTAAGATTATTGTTCATATTAACATTCTCCCTGATTGTTTAGTTTTGTATATCTTAATATCTCTTAATTACCAAATGGATTGACAAATGACTTACCACCGAGATTCTTGGTATATACTGATGAATCACTGGTTACGTTTCCACCACCTGCACTGCCAAGTGTCGAATCACCCATGACAGAACCGGAGCCTGATCCAAGAGTTGATTCCTCTCGTCCCTGCGGATCGCCATCGAATGAACCCATAAATGAATTCATAGCTGCAGCCTTACTTGCTGCAGGTGAATACGCTGCAGCTGAAGCGCCTTCTCTGATGGCATCTTCAAAATCTATGCCCATCTCTTCGTTGATAGGATTCTGCGCCAGAAAATTCATATGAGAATCCATAAGTTCTTTGAATGCACACACATAATCCTTGTACTGCTGCTTAATTCCATCAATACTGTCCTCAATACGAGCCAGCTCTTCGCGGGCTTCCTGAACAATACTGTTAGCCTTGATCTTGGCATCATTCTCTATCAGTCTGGCCTTATCAGTGGCATTCTTGGTTGATTCCTCTGCATTTTTTTCTGCAAGCATTAATGACTTCTGAAGCTTTGACTCTGTAGTTCTATAGTGTACCAGACTGTCAGTAAGAGTCTTAACCTGATTCGTAAGATCGGCGTTGGACTTATATAACTCTGTGTAACTAAGTACAACCTTATCAAAGAATGCATCTACATCCTTCTTGGCATATCCCATTCCATGTGAAAATTTCTTCTGTTGTAAATCAACTGGTGTAAGCATATGTAATCCCCCATACGTAACATATATTAATAGTTTGCTTTACCTGTATATGACTCCCCGCTGAGAGAATCCTCACCTAATTCATCCCTAAAATCTCCTGATACATCTGTTCCATTAGGTGTAGCAAGGAATATATTGCCTGATATTGCCTTGAACTGACCATCTATAGCATAGCTGGCACCGCCAATGAAATCAGCTATTCTCTGTGCAGTTGGAAGATCAAGATCCTCCATATTGATGACAATTATCAGTCCCTGATTGAGATAATCAACTATCATCTGTGCATCATCAAATTCATCGGGCTTTACAACTCTGACATCACTGTCCCCAATGGCATGTGATGTCCTGCTGTTGATGGACACAAGCTTGTTGTTCTGCTGTGCCGAACGTCCGCCACCATATGACTTGGCTCTGCTGGAGCTGCCGGCTGATGAACCGCCCTTATATCTGCTGAATGATTTCAGTGGTGAAGCCTTGGCCTTTGAGACCGGAGGTTCATCATCATAGTCATCTTCAGGATCATCATCATATCCTGCTTCATCTTCGTATTCATCGTTATCATAGTCAACTTCATCTTCATCAAACAAATCATCATCAAAGTCATCGTCGCTTGAATCACTTAATTTGAAATAATCAAGAAAACTTTTCTTTGTATTTCCCTTTGCCATGATTGTTCTCCTTTAATCTATATATTATAATTTCTAGCACCAAATATACCGGTGCCAACTCTGACCATGGTTGCACCTTCTTCCACAGCAACCTCATAATCGTTTGTCATACCCATTGACAAGACGCTCATATCAATATTATCAATGCTTTTAGATTGTATGTCAAGTGATAAATCCCTCAATTTGTGGAAATAAACCCTGTTATCCTCCGGATCATCCACAAATGGAGCAATTGTCATAAGTCCTCTGACCTTTATATGAGGAAAATCTTTTATCTCATTTATAAGCGGAAGTACCTCATCGCATGACAGTCCAAATTTCGTCTCTTCCTGTGCCACATTGACCTCTATCAGAATATTGGCCACAACATCATGCTTGGCTGCTTCCTTCTCAATAGTCTTTGCCAGGTTCAATGAATCCACAGAATGGATCATACAGACCTTATCCACGATGTACTTAACCTTATTGGTCTGAAGATGGCCTATCATATGCCAGTTGACCGGACGGGATATATTCTCATATTTATCCACCAGCTCCTGAACCTTATTCTCTCCATAGTCCATGGCCGTTGTGTCACTGAGCAGTTCCTCTATATCAGACAGCGGTTTTGTCTTGCTCACCGCAATAAGAGTGACCTCCTCCGGAGATCTTCCTACCCTTTCACAGGCTTTCACAATGTTATCATAAACCTTTTCGTAGTTCTCTTTAAGCATCTAACTCATCTCCTATATTATAATCATCAGTAAATAAGATCTCCTTCTTTTTTGGATGTTCCATCAAGGAGTATTCTGTCATATCTTGATATTCCATATGAGAGATCAGGTTTTACTATCGAATAGTCATCACCTGCAACTATAACCTCTATTCTACGGAACTCAGCTGTACCCTTTGACACACATATGACACCATTAAGTGTATATTTGGCTGCTGTTGCAACGGAGAATGTATCCTTGTTCTCTCCTTCTTTTCGAAGAATTGCATCATTGTCTATTCCCGATGGATCAACGTAACAGAATCTGTCATCTGTATAATATATAACAGGTGTTATCAGTTTGACAGATTCCTTTCCACCGGCTGTTGTAACCATCTGCATGAAATGATCTGCCTTTGTATCATTGCCGCCTTTCACCATATATTCAACAGGTATCATATATACATCTTTAGTGATGATAGCCGAATCAGGGATCTTCAGTCCATTGGATTCGTCAAACATAAAATTGATATCAAGGAATCTCTCGTTCACATACTGCGCCATGTATTTATTGAAAGAAACGACAATATAGCACTTTCCATCCTTTTCTATCTTGTCATATATTGTACTTATCCTTCTGCTGGAGTCATTTATAGTAAATGTCGCGTATTCATTCTGTGTAACCTTGTTGAATTCTTCCTTTGTAAGTGAAATAGCAATCTGCCATTCTTCATCATTCACAAGCTTACACACAGGATCTCCCAGGTTTAAAGGGCTATCAGACTTAAGTGACTGCTTAGTGTAGGTTGTCTTGTCGAACATATCAGTGGTGAGATTCTTCACATCTATATTCTCATATCCGTCCTGGTAATATGTGACAAGGCCACTGAATGAAGCCTTTTCAGCACTTACTGTTCCAGCCGAAGTACCGCTGTTTACATTTTCAAGTGCAAGCTCCTCATATATCTCGAGCAGTTTGTTGTCTATACTCATCTTAAAGCTGTATACATTACCAAAGTCCGAGGTAGAGTAGCTGTTCTTAAACATCTCTATCTGACTTGTTAAGCTGGAATAATCTGAGCTGGTAAGCAATGATGCGCCATCTGACTGGGCATTCTCCATTGCGGCCTGCATGGTGCCGGAACTATCTATCGTGAATATATTGGCACCCTTTGATACCTTTTCCCCATCACGGACATAATAACATGGAGAGCCTGCCGCTGATGCAGTTATGATAGTTTCATCCCTGACAGCAATTCCTGTAGCAGTAAAATCTGTATCATATGTACTTTGTTCAACCGTGAAGATGATTGGATCAGAATCGTTCACATACATAATAACCTGTATAAGTATATACACAAAGACGATCATGAACAGTATCGCACCAAAACCAATCTTTATATGCGGAAACTCAAACTTTTTCATCTTTGTATTTTTTCTCTTTATTGTAGCCATAAGCTGCTCCTAACGTATCTCTAGCAGAGAAAATGGCTGGCAACATATATATGCCAACCAATTTCACCCTTCAATATAGACGGCTTTTCTACAGTGCTGCAATTACGCAGTCCTTGAAATCTTCCGGAACATCATTGACATCTGTTGCCAGACAGATCACAATGTCGACATTGAACATATCTGAAATATTCTTAATCTCATCCAATGCCTCTACTATGTGGGACTCTCCCACGTATGCAACCGTCTTAAAATTATCTATGTATATCTTCTCTATGTCACTGTTCTGCGATATTATCCCTCTTATAAAGCCTGTAAATGCATCAAGCTTACTTATACCATAGCTGGTACAGTTTATCATCTTAACTCTGTTACTGAGCTCATACATGTGCTTGTTATTATTATCAAGAAATACAACTGTTCCTGAAACAACCTTGACCTCATTGTTTACCTTGTCGATCAATGCTTTTGTCTTTCCTTTACCCTTATCTCCTGCAATAATGTGAATCATTTTTCATGCCTCCTGAATAATTTGTGTATCACTTTGCCATATTGACAAGTTCAGTCATCGCGCTGTACAGAGCTTCTTTACCATCTGCCCCCGCGATCACGGCAACATACTCATCACCTGTTGAATCATTCTGGAACTCCATGATAAGACAATTGAGAGCCTCCTCTGTAGTTCCGGTTTTCCAAGAACCTATCGAATATCCTGCAGGAAGATTAACCTCGCCTGAAAGATACTCGTTGGTTGGCTGTATCTCTACAACCTGTTCTTCTCCATATTCATCAGTATATGTAAAGTCATATGTTGTCAATGAATCAATAATATATGCAAGGTCATGCTTTGAAAACTCCTTGATGATAAGGTACAGATCATATGCAGTTGTATAATGATCATCTGAATGCAGTCCATGACAATTCTCAAAGTGTGTATTCGTGGCTCCGATGGATCTGGCTTTCTCATTCATCATATCACAGAATGCCGATTCACTTCCGGCTATAAGTTCTGCAAGAATGACTCCACAATCATTATAGGATGTGATCATCAGTCCATATAGCAGATTCTTGACCGTGACTCTGCAGCCACCAACAAGATCACTAGCCATGGCATCCCAGTCATCAAAGGTTACCTTTCTGTTAAGAGTTACAATATCATCTAAGGATATCTCACCCTTTTCCAGACTTTCCATCACCAGAATACCTGTCATGATCTTGGTCATACTTGCAGGATATATCTTGTTATGTACATCATGGGCAACCAGAGGTGTCATGGTTGTATCATCAACAAGCATTGCAGCATATACGCTGTTGTATGCTGTAGCATTGATCTCCTCATCCTGTGCCACAACTGTATCATCCTGTGCCATACCATAGCTGCCGTATAAAGGAAGCTCTGGCAGTACTCCTATGTCTAGCTGCTTACTTGCTTTAAACGCCTTTCCCCCACATCCTGTGAGAAGCGTCATCGACAAGACTATGGTAACCATAGTGATCCTGCGGAGCAGCTCCTTAATTGTCTTTCTGTTCATTTGCATAATAATATCCTCCAGGCGTGAAGTCTACGAAAAGACCACCGCTTGTTTTATTTATAGAATTCTCTCCAGTCCAGATCTCCTCTGTCCAGCGCAAGTATTAACAGTTCCGCTGTGGCAAGATTTGTGGCAAGTGGAATATTATGTGTATCGCACAATGTGAATATGTTATTGATATCTGGCTCGTGATTCTTCGGATGGAGTGGATCCCTAAGGAAAATAACCATATCAATATCATTGTTCTCTATCTGTGAACCAAGCTGCTGTTCGCCGCCAAGATGTCCTGCTATATATTTGTGAACAGACAGATTGGTAACCTCCTCTATCAATCTTCCTGTAGTACCTGTTGCATACAGCTCATGCTTATTGAGAATTCCTCTATATGCTATGCAGAAATTCTGCATCAGTTTCTTCTTAGCATCATGTGCTATCAAACCAATATTCATAAGGTCCTCCTAATACTTTTTCTTTTGCAGATTTACGTTCAGAACCATTCCCATTCCGCCACACAGACTGACAAGCGAACTCAGTCCATAACTTATAAATGGGAGTGGCAATCCTGTATTCGGAAGTATGGATGTGGCAACACCTATATTAATAAATGACTGTATACATACCAGCGCTGCCATACCTGTTGCAATAAACATTCCTTTTCTATCACTTGAACGCCTGGCAATCCTAATACATTGTAACACTATGAGCAGTAAAATTGCAATAATAAACACACTGCCAATGAAACCTAATTCTTCTCCTACCGCTGAGAAGATGAAATCAGTCTGCTGCTCAGATATAAGATTGGTGTCCTTCACGGTTGCCACATCAGAGCTGTTGATTCCTTTACCTGTAAGCTGGCCTGAACCGATGGCCATGATCGAGTTATTCTGCTGGTCCTGGGTTGAACCGCCTCCATACATATGTCCAAGAATACGCTGCCTCTGATATCCATTTAGTATCTGTGGAATGTTGTCCTGCTGTATATACCAGAAAAATCCACCAAGGCATGGAATGAGCACCAATATGGCAACACCTATTATCTTGAGACTGAGTCCCGCAATGAATATGACTACAAACAGTGTTGCACATATACATATCGTGGTCGAAAGGTCCGGCTCAGCAAATATAAGACCGATAGGTACAGCAAGAAATGCCGCGAGCTTAAGCAGTGTTTTTACTGTATTAAGGTCATCATAATGTTTCTCAAGAAAAACCGCTGTACAAACAATAAGTATGATCTTGGAAAACTCCGATGGCTGTATTGTAAATGAATCTGAGATTGCAAACCATCTGCTGGCACCATGGGAATCCGAGCCAGAACCTATGACTAGTACAAGTCCAAGCAGAGCGATATTTATCGAATACAGTGCCATATAATACTTACAGATAAAATTATAATCAATAAGTGACACTACGATCATTCCAAGAATACAGACACCTGCACCCATAAGCTGCTTCATGAGCTTTGTCTCATCAACACTTACAATGATTATCGTTCCCATGGCAATAGCTGCCATGACCAGAATCAATAATTTAAAATTGTAATCCAGTATACTGTACTTTCTTTCATCCTGATTAAGACTGAACTGTTTTAAGTTCAGCTGGTCCTTCTTCAATAGCTTCATAATTCAATAATCCTTGTCCTGTTGTTCTGTATGTATAACTGTTATCTATATCATCCACCTGGCCTGGCACGAGAGGAATATATGCAACGAGCATCCTCTCCTTCACCTGGATATCTATATCTGTCTCTTTCACTGTCACATACCTGTCAATCTCGCTCTTTATTGTACGCCTAATATCATTCAGAAAATCCGGATTACATCCTATTCTGTCTGCAGCAAGCATATTTACAAGTCTTTCCTTGGCATATGAACCTGTATTATATAAATAAATTTTATTCATTCTATGTCCATCCCCCTCTCAGGCTCTCTTTCGCCTGAAGAGCGATCGGATTGTCCGGCCTCTTCCAGCATAATAATCCTCTACTTCAAGGGAGTCGTCTATAATCTTACGGCAGATACTCATATATGTCTGTCCTGATCTCGAGTGGCTGCTGACCACTGGTTCACCCTTGTTAGTGGATATAACAATCTCCTCATCATCTGCAATGACACCGAGGAGATCAACCGCAAGAATATCCACAACATCATCTGCAGACATCATATTGCCCTTCTTAACCATATCATAGCGTATTCTGTTGATTATAAGATGCTGCTTTTCTATTCCATATGCCTCAAGCAATCCTATGATCCTGTCGGCATCCCTGATGGCTGACACCTCAGGAGTGGTCACTATTATTGCCCTGTCAGCAGCTGCTATCGCATTCTTAAATCCCTGCTCTATGCCAGCAGGACAATCTATGATTATGTAGTCATATTCCTCCCTTATCTCATCCACAAGCTTTATGATCTGTTCAGGTGTGACTGCCGTCTTGTCACGGGTCTGCGCACATGGCAGAAGGAACAGGTTGCTGTAGTTTCTGTCCTTTATCAGCGCCTGCTTGTATCTGCAGTTTCCCTCTATCACGTCGATGAGATTATACACTATTCTATTTTCAAGTCCAAGGACAACATCAAGGTTTCTAAGGCCTATATCAGTGTCTATCATCACAACCTTATTACCAAGAGATGCCAGTCCTGTTCCAATATTTGCAGATGTGGTTGTCTTGCCTACTCCGCCTTTTCCTGATGTAACAACTATAACTTCACACATAATATAATCCTCCTATAAGTGACATCATATGTATGTTATATCTATTGCATTTCCATCATTCGTAGCTATCATAGGCGCCATTTTGCCATCTTTTATCCTGGGTGCCGTACACCTGACACTACCAATCTGTATAAACCTGGGGTCCATATGCATAGCCATGACAAAGCTGTCTGTCCCGGCTATTTTTCCAGCTATGGCCGTTCCTGCCAGCCTGCCCACAACGATTATGCTCTTACCGGATATGATCGTTGCATCCTTTGCAACATCTCCAAGGATTATCACATTTCCTCTGATCTCCAAAGTCTGCTTTCTTCCTATATCTCCCCGGAATATATATGGTTTGTCGTTTCCTCTGTCAATCCTATGACCGCTGGGTACTGTCATCCTGACCTGTCCGACTCCCACTGGAACTGGGTCAGTACATTCTGCCTTCTTCTGATCAATATCATGTCGCATCCGGAAACTGACATTGATTATGTCTATATCATTCAGAAAACTGATTATCATTCCGGAATCTTCATCATCCATATACCGTCCCCTGAAGGACATATATACCGTGCCTGATTTTTGGAATGCCTTTACATTCTCCTGGATTTTATCATACAGTTCACAGCAGATGTCGTTCACAGACATAGATTCAGGGACATACACTGCTATGCCTGTCCGATCTGCTTTTATTGTCAGTCTGTCAATCTTATCCTCCATATCATCTGCTCCTGTCTCAGCAATAGTTACTCACAGGTTCTGTGATATATCTTAGGCACATTAATCTGATATCTGGTTATTACCGGTGATATCAAGGGTATCAAGTTTCTCAGGATCATACATATATGCATATATCAGTCCCGCAAGTTCCTCTGCATTACCCGATGTATAACCATGTGGTATTACACATGTCACACTGACCTCAGGATTCTCATAAGGCGCAAATGATACAAATAACGCATGATCCGGCCTTGTCGTATCCTCCTCCGCAGTACCCGTCTTACCGGCTACAGCAACATTTATCTGATTGATAACTGCTGACTGGCTGGTATGCTGACTTACCATCTGTCTCATACCTTGTTTGATGACAGCCCACTGACTGTCTGTCAGCTCTACCTTGTTGACTGCTACATTATCTTTCTCATATATCAGTCTGCCATCAACGTCCTTGATCGAATTAATGAGGGTCAGATCATAACAGTTACCCTCATTTGCAATTGTGGTAACATATCTGGCAAGCTGTACAGGAGCATAGTTGTTGGTACCCTGACCAATTGATGATCGTACAGCATCAGTATCTGATACATGAGGATCCATCTCTTCGATCTCAACTCCCGATTTTCTGTCAAGTCCAAACATCGAAGCGTACTTCTGTATCTTATCTATACCCTGTGCATCCTGGTACACGCCCTTGGAATCCGTAGCAAGCTCATAACCAACCTCATAGAAGAATCCATTACAGGAAACCTCTATAGCTTCTGCAAGTCCCAGTGTTCCATGGCCACTTCTCAGCCAGCAGGCCGGTGATGGAGTTATCTTGGAGAACGTACCATAATCTGTTATAACCGAGCCAACATTGATCACCCCCTCCTGAAGTCCGGCAGCTGCTATAAGCATCTTATAAGTAGATCCAGGTGCGGTTCGCTGCATTGTTGCACGATTATACATAGGCGTAGTCTTATCTGACGTGATCTTATCATAATAATCCGGATCAATAACATTTGTAAGCTTGTTATTATCGTAGCTTGGATATGTCGCCATGGCCTTTACAGCACCGGTTGCGGGATCAGTTACAACTGCAGAACCCGAACAAGGGTCAAGAGCCAGCATTGCCGGTGTTATCTCCAGCTTCTTGATTTTTCTATATATGAATTCATAGCTGCTTATAACGCCTGACGCAAATGTGTCATAATCTTCGTCTGTTGTACTATTAAGGACTCCTTGGTCGTATAACAGGTATATTACCTGGGAACCTGTTATTTCCCCTGATAATATCATATATTTGAATATACGTTTGTCGAAATCAGAGTCATCTTCAAATTCTTTGAGAACATAATCGACAATGACATCATATACCTCATCAGTATCATAATAATCACTGACAGTCTCTATATCATCAAGCTTTATAACGCCCTGACTTATACAGTACTTAAGGTACTCATAAAGTGATATCTTATCATTGATATAATCGTTGTAGGTTGTGCTCTCCTTGTCGACTGCACTGCTGTCATATATACCCTTGGAGCTCAATGTCTCACAGATAAACTCCATATAATCCTTGTACTGATCGGACAAGTTGTACAACTCGGTATGACTGTTTTTCAGTATATCCGAAAGGTTATTCAGAGTATATTCCTTGCTCGACACAAATGTATTGTATACATTCTTCTCATTGTCTGTTGCATTTGCAGCGTTCAAGGCTTTTATATCTATGATGTTATTGTCAAAGAAAGCTGCATATACATCTGTTATAGGTATATCATCCTTTTCCGTTGATGTCGCAACATTCTTGAGGTTTGTAAGGATGATTGATGACAGCTCCTTTTCAATTGCATTGTAACAATACTTCTGAAGATCTGAATCAAGGGTCAGATATATGTCATTGCCCGCAACGGAGTCAGTCTGTTCTATTACCTCAAGGACTTTACCCATGTTATCCACGTACATCTTCTGCGAGCCATCAGTACCTCTAAGCTGATCCTCATAGGACTGTTCAAGACCAAGTTTTCCAACCATGTCGTTGGCACTGTACTTCTGGTCATCGTCAAGCTTTGAGTTATAATCCTCCATCTCCTCGTTGGATATATTTCCTATATATCCTATAATATGTGCAAAATAAAGTGCATCATTGTATACACGATTAGATTCTATGCTTACATCCATTCCCAGCAGAGTATCCATATTCTCTGTTATGGCCGCATAGCTCTCCTGACTTATGTTATTGGCAATGTCAACCGTCATGTACTGCTGATATCTGTTAAGCCATACCTCATATCTCACCGCAAGTATCTTGAGTACATAGGCATCTGAATATGTTTCAGATACATTGAACAACTCATCACTTCTCATATAATCAAATACTTCTCTGGCGGTGGCATTCTTTTCTTCATCTTTGAGATCATCCACCGAACTTGCTCCATATACATTCATGTAGAATGTGTTGAGCTGTGCACCACTTATGGTGAACTTCATATTTCCCTTTGAATCCAGTTTTATAGGAAGCTCAACTGACAAACTGTCACCATTCTGTTCAAGTATGAGGATTGTCTTGTACACAATCTCATTCCTAAGTTCGTTGACTGTGAGATTCTTCTTCTGTGCCGCCTCGGTCAGATCTGCATTGCTTGTAAAGCTCAGATTGTATGAGGACTCATTGTACGCAAGAAGCTTGCCATTACAGTCATATATCTTGCCCCTGGTCGCCTTTACGGACACTGTTTTAAGTGACTTGTACTGGAAGTTTGACTGATACTTCTCACCATTTACAATCTGTAGATTAAACAGCCTGTACACAAGCACGCCGAATAAACACAGGAAAAATAATGTGACATAAAAAATCCTGCTCTTTAATTTATCAATAATAAAGTCCTTGACTATCTCTAATATATCTCTGATCATTATGTCTCACTTCCTTTTTCGGCACGCTTCAGTCGTTTGTTGACGAATACAAAAAACTTGAAAACAATCATTGTCAATATGGCTGTATATATCATCTCAGGCAGAATTATATCCTTCATATACAGACCAAAGCTCAATCTGTTACGCATAACAAAGAATATTATAAATGTAATAAAATTAAATATAAAATCATCAAGTGTTATGATGATGATAGGCAGGAGAACATCCTCCACAAGATACAGTCTGTGAAAGAAACCATTACAGTAGCCTATGAGCATATATACGATCATAAATGGACCTACCGCGAATCCGAAGTAAAGGTCATAGAAAAAACCGCAGAAAAGCCCCACCAGCATACCTTCACGTCTTCCTCGCATGAGTCCAAATGATGCCGTGAGGATGAGGAGCAGGTTGGGTGATGCACCGGCCACTTCTATGAAAGGAAAGAGCGCTGACTGCAGCACAAAACATATTATTATTAAAATTCCTAATGTTATTACTCTTCTCAATTATGTTACCTTCTTCGAAATTGATCACTCTGTCACTGTTTTCTTGGTTTCAAGGATCACCAGAACCTCATGTATCCTTGAGAAATCACAGGCAGGGGTTATATATGCCGTCTTTGTCAGGTTATTGGAATCTTCATCTATCCTGGTTACATAGCCGATATTCAGTCCCGACAGATATTTGCTGGACACATACGATGTCACTACCTGGTCACCGACACTTACATCTGCATCCTTATCTATGTTCTCTGCTACGAGATAACCATCATTATAATTATTGACGCTTCCTTCAACATTACATATAGCCTCCGATGGCAGAATCATACCATTTACATTGGAGGTATCATCTATAATGGATCTTATCTTCGCATAATCTTTTCCTGCTTCAGTTACAATACCACACAGGCCATTGCCATACATTACATTACAGCCCTCTTTGATTCCGTCATCAGTGCCCTTATCTACATAGAACACATCAAACCAGCCTCCGGTATCCTTGGAAATTACTCTGGCAGCAGTCTTTTTGTAATCGGAATATTGGGCGTCAAGCTCGTAGAGAGCCTGAAGCCTCTCCAGTTCATAAGAATCCTGTTGGTACTCAGCTATGCGCTTCTGGCTATCCTCAAGCTGCTGCTTCAGATTTTCATTCTCCTTAAGCAGTGCATCATAATTCTGAAAAGCATCCGTCTTGCTCTGTACCCACCTGCCTATGGTATTGACACCTTTTTGCATGGGTTGTACAAACATATTGGTGAAATCTCTCACTGGTGCGAATATTCCACCTGCAAACAGCGACATGAGCATCAATATAACACACAGGCCTGTGAGCCCAAGTAGAAAATATCTGGGTGATATCTCTATTCTTTTTCTATTTCTATTTCTTCTTCGTTTCATCAAATATACCTCGTTCGGCTAAACTTACATAACAGTTGTTTCCCAATATGATGTGATCAGACAGATTTATACCAATCAACATTCCTGCATCATATATGCGATTGGTTATATCTATATCCTGAATGCTTGGCGTAGGATCACCAGATGGATGATTATGGATAAGTATTATAAATACCGCATCATACCTGAGCGCCTCCACGAATACCTCTCTGGGTGACAGCAAGGATGAATTGATTGTTCCCTCAGATATCCTCACATCCTTTATAAGCTTATGCTTAGAGTCAAACATAAGCATGTACACATACTCTTTCTCGAGATATCTCGTTTTTTCCATATAATAATCTGCAATACTCTGTGGAGACTGAAAAGAGATAAATGGTTTGTGGACAGCACGCGACATTCTCCTGGAGATCTCAGCCAGACATTTCATCTGGATAGCTTTAACCCTGCCAACTCCATCAATATCCTCAAGATCTTTCAGTGTCAGATAATTCAACCCGACTATGCCCTTATGCACAGGATGAGCGTCAAGTATCCTGTAGGCCGTTGAAAGTGCATTTGCCTTTCTGCTTCCTGTCCTGAGTATGACCGATAAAAGCTCCGCGTCTGACAGCGTTGAAGCTCCATATCTGTAAGCCTTCTCATATGGCCTCTCTGTCTCCGACATCTCCTTCATACAGATCCTTGTAACTGCCGGCGTTGTTTCTGTCTTTGTTGCATTTCTCATATATCCTCCTCACGCCTCTCCAAGCGCACAGAATATATATTGGTCAGCTGTGACCAACTTATTAATTTACCATACTATAAGGTTTTTTTCTACCATTTTCTGTAATGACATTATTATGCCGTACTTGGCATGGGGATATGTAAGTCCCCCTTGAAAATATACCGCATAAGGTGGACGCATAGGCGCATCAGCCGAAAGCTCAATGGATGAACCAGACACAAATGCTCCAGCGGCCATGATGACAGGTGAATCATAACCAGGCATATCCCATGGCTCAGGTCTTACATAACTGTCGACCGGCGCTGCAGCCTGGATTCCCTCACAGAAAGCTACAACTCTCTCTGGAGTCTGAAGCTCAACAGCCTGAATAATATCGTACCTGTCCTCTGTGCTGTCAGGAACAGCCTTGAAGCCCAGTCCCTCGTATACATTTGCTGCAAATATCGCACCCTTAAGTGCACTGGCAGTAACCGTTGGTGCCATAAAAAGTCCCTGTGTGAGAGCCTTTGTATTGCCAAGTGAGGCACCAACCTCCTTGCCTAGTCCCGGAGTCGTAAGTCTGTATGAAGCATTCTCCACATACTCCTTCTTACCGCATATATAACCTCCTATCGGTGCAAGTCCGCCTCCCGGATTCTTGATAAGAGAGCCGACTACCAGATCAGCCCCAACATCCGACGGCTCTATATCCTGTACAAATTCTCCGTAACAGTTATCTACCATACATATGATATCAGGATTTACACTCTTGACCGTCTTTATGGCCTCTCCAATCTGCTGTACAGACAGTGTCTTTCTGACAGCATATCCCTTAGATCTCTGTATCTCCACAAGTCTTGTGCGGCTATTGATCGCATTCTTTATTCCGTCAATGTCAAAGTCCCCATTCGGCAGCAGATCTACCTGGGCATATGTGACACCATACTCTGCAAGTGACCCCCTGGACTCACGGATGCCTATGATCTCATCCAGTGTGTCATATGGTTTTCCTGCTATGGCAAGGATTTCATCTCCCGGACGCAGATTACCAAACATGGCCGTGCAGAGTGCATGGGTTCCGCACACTATCTGTGTTCTGACAAGAGCATCTTCCGTGTGGAATACATCTGCATATATCCTCTCAAGGGCATCTCTTCCGTCATCTGTATAGCCATAGCCTGAAGAGCCGGCAAAATGCGCCTCGGACAATCTGTTGTCCTGCATGGCCTTCAGGACCTTGAGCTGGTTGATCTCACTCACGGCATCAATTGCTGCGAATCTGTCCTTAAGCTTCTCCTCTACACTGTTGCAGTACTCAAATAACTTTTCATCCACATTCAGTGATCTGTAGTAATCCTTTAACATATCTTTCATCTCTGTATAATCTCCTTTTCGCGAAGCCTGTCCAACATATAGAACAATATATCTGCCTCGCTGTTATACTCACTTTTATCAACCCAGGTCACATACTTCTCCCTCTTGAACCATGTGATCTGTCTCTTGGCAAAATGTCTTGTATCCCTCTTGAGTGTGTATACTGCATCCTCAAGAGTGCATCTGCCCTGAATATAATCGATGATCTCTTTGTAGCCAAGTCCCTGCATGGACACAAGCTCTCTGCTGTAGCCATCATCCACAAGCGACTTTACTTCATCCAGAAGTCCTGCCTCAAGCATGATATCGATCCGTCTGTCTATTCTATCATATAATTTCTGCCTGTCATCATTTAACACAAAATATTCAAAATTATATGGTGACTTCTTCTGCGACTCAGTCTCGTTGTGTTCAGATATCTTCATACCTGTTTTTTTATAAAATTCAAGAGCCCGTATCACTCTTTTTACATTATTCTCATGTATCTTTTCAGCGGATTCATGGTCGACTTCTGCAAGCATGTCATGAAGAAATGTCTTGCCATGGGTATCTGCAAGGTTCTGCAGCTTTTCCCTGTATGACATATCATTATCATTTTCCTCAAAATCTATATCATACAGAAGCGCCTGGATATAGAAACCAGTACCACCTACTACGATCGGTATTTTTCCGCGGGAATATATATCCTCCATAGCACGAAGAGCATATTTCTTGAAAAGCACAACGTTGAACTCTTCTGACGGATCCAGAATATCTATCAGATGATGCCTTACCCCCTGCATCTCCTCCGGTTCTATCTTCGCCGTTCCAATATTCATCTTTCTATATACCTGCATAGAATCTGCGGATATGATCTCGCCGTCCGCCGCCTTTGCCAGCCCTATGGACAGCGCCGTCTTGCCGACAGCCGTTGGGCCTGTCAGGATTATCAGTGGTTTCATATTCTTATCCATCCTGTTATCTCCTATACTATACGCTTAAATTTCTTCTCGATCTCCGACTCAGTCATGGATATAACTGTTGGACGGCCATGAGGACACGTATAAGGGTTTTCAAGCTTTAAGAGCTGATCTATAAGTGCATCAGCCTCCTTGAAACTTATCTCCGTATTGCCCTTTATCGCAGCCTTACACGCCATAGTGGAAAGCTTGTGTATAAATGTGTCTATGGTAACCTTTTTCGCACTGCTGCTCGCATCAGCTATGAAGTCTATAAAAAGCTCTCTGCCATCAAGGCCAAACAGGTTGTCAGGTACAGCGTTAAGTTTGAACTCCCTGCCTCCAAAGTTCTCTATCTGATATCCAAGTGCCTCGAACATATCCATGTTCTCATGAAGAAACTCTATCTCTGCAGCACTGAGTGTAACGACCGCTGGAGGCATAAGATACTGTGAATATATCTTCTTATTTTTGTAATTCTCCATGAGTTCCTCATACTTGACTTTCTCATGGGCAGCATGCTGATCCATTATGAAGAACTTGCCGTCATACTCTATGAGCCAGTATGTCTTGAACAGCTGTCCTATGAGTCTATGCTTAGCACGTGCCTCCTTTGTCAGAAACTTCTCCTGGAACATATCCTGCTGTACATATTTTTTTCCGGCTTCCTCAATATAAGCTGCATCTGAAACTGCAGATACTGTTGAGTCTGGTGTCGCCGCTGTGACCGAAGGTCTAGCTGGTGCCGGAGCTGTATATGCCGGGCTCTCGTTTACCACATTCCTGTTTTGTACTATAGCTCTCTCAAGATCATTATTTCTATCCGCATATATGTAGTTTCCTGCCGGCTTCTCCGTCTTGTTATTATCTATGACGTCTGATCCTTTATTGTTTGAGCTGCTAGTCTCATCTATGATTTCTATAACCGGGCGGACCGGCTGTGATGATGTCTGCGTCTCCGCCGGGCGAAGTTGTTCAGACTTTGCCTGTGGTTCTGCCGGGCGAAGCTGTTCAGGCTGCGTCTGCGGTGCAACAGGATTAACAGGCTGACTCTGCGGTACAGTACGTTCCTCCGTCCTGACAATCTCCTCACGTCTTTTATTCTCGAATGCCTCCGGTGCATTTCCAACATCCCTCTGCTTAAATGTCTCCGGCTTCGGATCCTTGCCCGGTGCTACATCTGGTATGAGCTCTTTGTGTAACAAAGTCTCCCTTATGGCATTGTATGTGAAGCTGTATATATCCTGACCGTTTGCAAATTTCAACTCCATCTTGGTTGGATGTACATTTACATCGAGAAGATCAGGTCTAACCTGAAAATTGATCTCGGTAAAAGGAAATTTGTGGATCATGACAAACGTTCTGAATGCATCCTCAATTGCTTTGGTGAGCACCGCACTCTTAATATATCTGTGATTTACATAATAACCCTCAAAAGATCTGTTGCTCCTTGATATACAAGGCCTTGCTATATATCCGGAGATCTTCATATAGTCATTCTCAGCATTTATCTCAAGAAGATTGGAGGTGATATCTCTTCCATAGATATGGTAGATTATATCCCTCAGTTTTCCATTGCCGGATGTGAACAGCTTGTCGGTTCCATTTGCGATGAACTTGAACGAAATCTCAGGATGGGACATACACATACGGCATATTAGGTCATATATATAGCTTATCTCTGTGGGATCAGTCTTCATGAACTTCTTTCTCGCCGGTGTATTATAAAATAGATTCCTTACTATGATGGTTGTTCCGCCTGGAGCACCAATCTCCTCACTGGATATCTCCTTACCTCCATGTATCTGGTATCTGAGACCGGTCACATCATCAGCGGTCTTGGTGATCATCTCAACCTGGGCAACCGCAGCAATACTGGCAAGTGCCTCACCTCTGAAACCCAGTGACGATATGCTCAGCAGATCCTCAACCGTCATAAGCTTACTTGTTGCATGTCTCAGAAATGCGAGCTTCACCTCGTCCTTCTTTATCCCTGCTCCGTTGTCAGTTACTCTGAGAAATGAAAGCCCGCTGCCCTTTACCTCGACAGTTACCGCTGTGGCTCCTGAGTCTATAGAGTTTTCTACTAGCTCTTTGATGACAGAACTCGGCTTCTCTATTACTTCACCGGCAGCTATTTTGTTTATTGTATTCTGGTCTAATACTTTTATCATCACTTATCGCTCCTTATTATTTAAGTCGCTCCTGCAATTCATTTAAATAAAGCAAAGCCTTCATAGGTGTCATATTGGACAGATCAACACACTTTATGTCCTCGATCACCTGTGATTCGGCCAGTGAGCCGAACATCGACATCTGGGTGTCGTCCTTCTTCGGCTTGAAATCATTTGTAACCTTTATCTCCTTCAGCTTGGTGGTTATGTCCTTGTCTATAAGCTGATTAGATATCTCATTTGCTCTCGCTATGACAACATCCGGCACCCCGGCAAGCTTTGCAACCTGTATACCGTAGCTTCTGTCGGCACCGCCCTTGACGATCTTTCTGAGGAACACTATGTCGTCTCCATCCTCCTTGACCGCTATACAGTAGTTGTTGACAGCCGACAGCTTGCCCTCAAGCTCCGTGAGCTCGTGATAATGTGTGGCAAACAGAGTCTTTGCTCCGAGCAGTTCACTGTTACTTATATACTCCACGACCGCCCATGCGATAGCAAGGCCATCATAGGTGCTAGTTCCCCGCCCTATCTCATCAAGAATGAGAAGACTGTTCTTCGTTGCATTTCTGAGGATATTTGCGACCTCACTCATCTCCACCATGAATGTGGATTGTCCAGATGCAAGATCATCAGAGGCTCCTACTCTTGTAAATATCCTGTCGCAGATGCCTATATCCGCAGATGACGCAGGAACAAAGCTTCCAACCTGGGCCATAAGAACTATGAGTGCAGTCTGTCTCATGTATGTGGATTTACCGGCCATGTTAGGACCGGTTATGATCGATATCCTGCTCTCATGGTTGTTCAGATAAGTATCGTTTGTTATAAACATATCGTTGTTCAGCATCTTCTCAACGACCGGATGACGTCCGTCCTTTATGTCGATAACTCCATCTGTATTGATCTCTGGTCTCACATAGCCATTTGCAACAGCCACATATGAGAGTGAACACAGAGCGTCGAGCATGGCTATGCTGTGTGCAGTTCTCTGTACCCTTGTGAGCTCTGCAGCAAGGGTGTCCCTGAGCTCAACATATGTGTTGTACTCCAGGGCTACAAGCTTGTCAGATGATCCAAGGATAACTCCTGCAAGTCTGTCAAGCTCCTCTGTTGTATATCTCTCAGAATTGGCAAGTGTCTGCTTTCTGATGAAATAATCAGGCACCAGGTTCTTGTATGAATTAGTGACATCAAAATAATATCCGAACACCTTGTTGAACTTTATCTTAAGATTCTTGATTCCTGTCTTTTCTTTCTCTCTTGCCTCGAGTTCTGCTATCCAGTTCTTGCCATCAGTTGTGGCGTTCTTCAGAGTATCTATGTCTTCAAGATAGCCATCCTTGAATATTCCGCCCTCTCTGATAAGTATAGGCGGCTCATCAACTATGGCACGGTCAAGAAGATCATAGAGATCCTGCAGATCATCTATTCCATCTCTGATCTCCGTGAGCTCATCCGAATGAAATTCACCGAGAAGCTGTATGATAAATGGAAGAAGCTGTATGGACGTCTTGAATGCCAGAAGATCTCTCGGATTCGCTGTTCTTAACGATATCCTCGTCATAAGTCTCTCGAGATCGTATATGGTATTCATGTACTCACGGAGTTCGTCTCTGGTTATGACAGAGTCGTTGAGCTCTGTTATCGCGTCAAGTCTGGCTTCTATATCATCTTTGTGGATAAGGGGCTGCTCTATCATATTTCTGAGCATTCTCGCTCCCATGGCCGTTTTGGTCTTGTCAAGCACCCAGAGCAGTGAACCTCTCTTCTGCTTATCCCTGAGTGTCTCTGTCAGCTCCAGATTTCTTCTGGATGAGCTGTCTATGATCATGAAGTCCTCTATGGAATATATATCTATCCTGTTGATATGATCCAGTGAGTTCTTCTGTGTCTCATGTAGATACTGGAGAAGTGCACCCGCTGACAGCAGCATATCCTCCTGCTCATCTATGCCGAGACCATCTATTGATCCGACCTTAAACTGTCTCTTGATGAAATCCTCACAGGTGTCATCGTTAAAATAATGAGACGGAGCCTCCGATATCGTTATCTTCATCTTCTCCTTCATGTAATCAAAATTCAGGCCACATGACAGAAAAACCTCATTTCCTATGATCTCCGTCGGTGAATATTTGTTGATCTCATCGTACAGCTTGGATGTAGACGAGATATGACATGATCTGAACTCTCCGGTCGTGATATCACACACCGCCACACCATACTCCTCATTACAGCCAAATATACACATGAGATAGTTATTTCTCGTCTCATCAAGAATAGCCTGGGACATATTTGTACCAGGCGTAACTATACGTATAACTTCTCTCTTTACTATACCCTTTGCGAGCTTTGGATCCTCCATCTGCTCACATATGGCTACCTTGTAGCCCTTCTCTATCAGCTTGTTCAAGTATATGTCACAAGCATGATACGGAACACCGCACATCGGTGCGCGCTCCTCCTGACCACAGTCCCTGCCGGTCAGTGTTATCTCAAGTTCCCTGGATGCCGTCAGGGCATCGTCGAAGAACATCTCGTAGAAATCTCCCAGTCTGTAGAAGAGAATACAGTCCTTATACTGATTCTTAACTTCCATATACTGAGCCATCATTGGTGTTAATGCTGCCACTTCAACTACTCCTATTCTGCTAATTCACCCATGTAATAAAATCCCTTACACTCAACAAGCTTTACATTCAGGATCTTTCCACCCATCTCCGCACACCCAGGGAAATGGACAAGTATGTTGTTGGAGAGTCTTCCGGTCAGAAGGCCGTCGCCCTTCTCGTCAAAGCCCTCAACCAGAACCGGCTGTGTCTGTCCCTTTATCGCAAGGGTCTTCACATCACTTATCTCCTGCACACGCCTTAAAAGCCTGTTGTATCTATCCTGTATCTCTTCCTTTGTGGAACCATTCTCCATTCCGGCGGCAGGAGTTCCTGTTCTCTTTGAATATATAAATGTAAATGCGGTGTCATACTGTACTTTCTCAACCACGTCCATGGTCTCAAGGAAATCCTCCTCGGTCTCACCAGGGAATCCCACGATTATATCAGTGGTGAGTGATATCTCCGGAACCTTTGCCCTTATGCGGTCAACCAGTGCAAGATATGACTCCTTTGTGTACCGTCTGTTCATCGCATTCAGTATCTTTGTCGAGCCCGACTGTACCGGCAGATGGAGATGCCTGCAGATCTTTGGATTCTCCGCGATGACATCTATCAGTTCATCCGACAGATCCTTTGGATGTGAGGTCATGAATCTGACTCTCTGAATCTTTTCTATTGCACACACACGCCTCAGCAGTTCCGCAAATGTGATCGGATGCTCAAGGTTCTTGCCATATGAATTAACATTCTGCCCGAGGAGCATGATCTCCACCACTCCGTCGTCAGCAAGCCTCTCGCACTCAGCTATGATATCCTCCGGATTTCTGCTTCGCTCCCTGCCTCTTACATATGGAACTATACAGTAGGTACAGAAGTTGTTGCATCCAAACATGATGTTTACACCTGATTTGAATGGGAACTCCCTCACTGCAGGAAGATCCTCCACGACCTCCTTGGCATCCTTCCAGATATCTATGACCATGCTTCCGGATTCTATCCTGTTTACAAATATCTCCGCAAGTTTGTATACATTATGTGTTCCAAATACCATATCGACAAACCTGTAGCTCTTGCTTATGGTAGTCACCACATGCTGCTCCTGCATCATGCATCCGCACAGAGCTATCTTCATCTCAGGATTCTTCTCCTTGAGGTGCTTCATGAGTCCCAGATGTCCGTACACCTTTCTGTTGGCATTCTCCCTCACCGTACATGTGTTATATATGATAAAGTCCGCATGCTCGGACTCGGTTCTAACATACCCCATCTGCTCAAGTATTCCGGCAAGCTTCTCAGAATCCCTGACATTCATCTGACAGCCAAATGTCTGTATGGAGCAGGTGAGGTCACGTCCCAGTTCTTTGCTCCTTGCTGTGACATACTCCCTGCCTTTTTTTATGAAGTAATACTGTCTCTCCGGCTCCTCAAGCGGAGCTGGAAGCCCCAGATCTATGCCGTCAATAACTTTTTCCAAATCATTCATAATCTCTATGTATCCTTATCTATTTCTTTAAAGCTGTGTAAATCCATCTGGAGTTATTCATCTATACCCAGCTTACCAAGTATCCTGCCTATGTTATCCATAGTATCTTTCACACCAGAATCCGCAGCATCCATCCTCATCTGAGTCTGTATATCTGCAAGATCAATATCTCTGTAATGATCCAGAGCCGCAATATAATCAGGGTCATGCTCAAAATGAACTTTCAGGGCTCTCATGGCATCCCTGTATCCGAGCATACTTCTAAACTTGATCGAATTTGCAGAGAAATTCAGCGTTCCATCTATAAGATCTCCCAGACTTACACTTGGGTATATCTCTATGATATCCGCGTCTGGATATGCAGATATGTCTTTCTTTGAGTCCGGATTAAGACCGCACACGATGATATTCCTGCATCCCATATCATACAAAGGCTTCACCGGAACATTGTCGGCGAGACCACCATCACAATACTCCTTATAGTTATAAGTCACGGACTCATAGAGCATAGGCAGGGTGGATGATGCCATGACAACTGTCCTGATCTCCTCCGCATCCATTCCTGCAAGGCTTATATACTCAGCCTGTCTTTCACCTTCCTGCGCGCACTCAGCTATGGCTGCATACACGTTGACCTGCCCATCAGACAGCTTTCCGTAATCCACATAGCTGTCCATGAGCTTTATCATCTCCCTGCGCGACATGAATCCCGGTTTGTCGTTGAACATCAGATCAGAATCAACGTCAAACACCGTCTCAAAATGTATCTTCTTCCATGCCTCCTCGCTTCTGTCAGGATCATTGCACGCGAAAAGCACGGCATTTATCGCACCTATGGAAGTTCCTGATATGGCTGTAACCTTGTCCATAAGTCCATACTCTGCAAGTGCTCTGTACACCCCGAGCTGGTACGCTCCTTTACCGCCGCCACCGCCAAGGCACAGCGCATAGCTGTCAGCCATATCACCGGACTGAGTGCGTCCTGTAACTTTTCCGGCATCATCCGCCCCGGCATTTTGCAGCTTATCAATCTGTATCTTCTTTTCAAGTTCAGCGATCTTTGCTGTTATCTCGTCTCTGTTCATTGACCCTCCATTATGATATAACTTCCGATTCTGTTACTATGATATGTGGTCTGATATCTGTAGGTTCACTGTCTATCTTATCAACTATCTGGAATTCATACGCCAGTGCCACCGTGACAAGCCCTGCATGCCTCGCCAGATATCTGTCGTAATACCCTCCGCCAAAGCCTATGCGGTTGCGGCTGCGATCAAATGCAATCCCCGGCATGAACATGATTCCATCTTCGATCTCCTCAAAATCATCAGAAACCGGTTCGAGTATCCCAAAGTTTCCGGATGCAAGTTCCCCGTAGTCTGTGATCTCAATAAACTCCATGTCTTGTCCATAAACCTTTGGAACATATACATGCTTTCCATCCGCCCACGCCCTCTCAACTATGAGCCTTGTATCCACTTCGTTCCCTTTGGAGATGTATGCACATATATTGATGGCATTAACATATTCAGGAAGCGCTGACAGCCGTCTGCATATAAGCTTTGATCTCTGCGCACGATCATCCCTGTCCATGTCATTTCTGACCGCTTTTATTCTTTTTCTTATAACTTCCTTGCTGCCGGAATTTACACTATCCTCGCTATTCATAAGCCAGCCTATGCCTTTCTGGTAGGATCAAGATCCTGAAGTCTGGTTATGGAACCGTCCTTCTCCTTGATGTCTATATTGTTGAGCGTGCTCCTGAGATTATTCTTCACCGCAAATATATATTCCTGCCTTAACTGCTGCTGCTCTTTCTTCTCAGCGTCAGTGAGCCCCTCAGCCTTGGACTTGTGATATAATTCATTTATACGTGCGATCTTTGCCGCATCGATTATCGTCTCTTTCATAACTATATAAGATACTCCTTATTCAAAATAAATCTGACAACGTCAAAGTCATGATCCTTATATGCTGTGAACAGAGTTCCTATACTTTCTCCGTTCATTACCTTAACAATATTGTCCATATCCGCTCCGGATACTATGACCATATCCGAGTTGGAGTTGGTTGCTATCCTGGCGGCTGCGATCTTGGTCGTCATTCCGCCGGTTCCGTACTTGGAGCCTGCGCCTTTACCCATATCCAATATATGGTCGTCTATACAGTTCACCTCTGGTATAAGCTTTGCATCAGGGTTATTGTGTGGATCATCAGTGTACAGACCGTCTATATCCGTGAGAAGTATCAGGAGATCTGCATGGATCATGGATGCAACTATGGCAGACAGTGTATCATTGTCGCCAAATGCCACGCTGTCATCCAGCTCATCGATGGCAACCGTATCGTTCTCATTGACGATCGGTACGACACCGAGCTGTAGAAGCTCATTGAATGTATTGATGGCATTCTTTCTTCTCTCATCTGACGATATAACGTCAAATGTCAGCAGAACCTGAGCCGCTGTGCTGTGGTACTCCTGAAAAAGCTTCTGATATATCATCATAAGCTGCCCCTGTCCGACTGCAGCGCACGCCTGTCTGAGCGAGGTCGTCTTAGGTCTTCTGGCAAGTCCCAGTGCCTGTACTCCGACTCCGATGGCTCCCGATGATACGAGGACCACATCCTTGTCCTGATTTCTCAGATCACATATGATGCGCACCAGCTTCTCAAGCTTTGTATAGTCAAGTCCACCCGTCTCCTCGTGAATAAGTGAAGATGAGCCGATCTTTATTACTATCTTTTTCTTGTCTTTCAAATACTCTCTATCCATTTATATTCTCCTGTGTATCGTCTGTTATTGCCTCGTTGCTGAATCTGGATGCTATGGCCTCAGCCACCTTCATACCATCGACAGCAGCTGAGGTTATTCCCCCTGCATAGCCCGCGCCTTCCCCGCACGGATATATACATGTCCCCTCACAGCACAGTTCATCGCCTCGTATCATACGAACAGGTGATGAGGTCCTGGCCTCGATTCCTGAGAGAACTGCATCGTCAGATGAGTATCCCGGCATCCTCTTGTCAAAGGACACAACTCCTTCTATTATAGCATTCTTTATATACTCTGGCAAACAGCATTTAAGACTGGTCAGCCTGTACTTCCCCTTTATCTGAGGTGTCACTCCTCCAAGCTTTTCTGTAGGAATATCCCTTCTGTAATCTCCGAAGAGCTGGACTGGAACAGCCCCCTGCCCAGCCTCATATGCGGCCTTTTCCCATCTTCTCTGGAACTTCATTCCAGCAAGGGGATGATCCGAACCATAATCCTCCGGAGTCACATTAACAACAATAGCACTGTTGGAGTTCTCACCATCTCTGCCGCTGTAGCTCATACCATTCACACACATCTCACCAGACTCAGATGAAGCATTCACCACATAGCCTCCAGGGCACATACAGAATGAATATACAGCCCTGCCATTTGATGCATGATACGTCATCTTATAGTCCGCTGCCGGCAGCATCTCTGCATATGTGGGGTCATCTCCATACTTCATGATATCTATATCTGCTCTTCGATGTTCGATACGAAGTCCCATTGCAAACGGCTTTGGCTCCATTGGAACGCCGCTTCTGTAAAGCGTCTCCATCGTATCCCTCGAGCTGTGGCCAAGTGCCAGAACAAGGGCATTTGTTCTATACTTCTTCTCACTGTCATCAGACAGATCCTTTATATGTACACATACCTCGTCCGTCGTGATCTGGTCATAGCCAGTGAACAGAGAATCGAAATGCACCTCTCCACCGAGTCTTTTTATATCCTCACGCATATTTCTAACTATATTTGAAAGCACATCGGTACCGATATGAGGTTTATTTATATACATAATGGACGGATCCGCACCATACTCCACAAATGTGCGCATGACCTCCGTGCGTCTGCCCGAACCATCCTTTATGACCGTATTCAGCTTGCCGTCTGAAAAGGTTCCTGCGCCCCCCTCTCCGAACTGTACATTACAATTTGGATCAAGTTCTGCCTCACCCTTCCAGAATCTCTCTATATGCTCCATTCTCCTGTCGACATCCATGCCGCGTTCAAAAACAACCGGTCTGTATCCGGCTCTGGCAAGATACAATGCAGCAAAAAGTCCCCCTGGGCCTGTTCCTACTACCACGGGCCTGAAGGTCATTTTGACATTACCTGGCTTCGGGAATTTATACTGAACAGAATTTGTTAACATAACATTATTATTGTTAAGTCTTTTTATGAGCTTCTGCTCATTCTTCACTTCAACATCAATGGAAGCTATGTATTTAACCTGATTTCTCTTTCTGTCATCCAGAGACAGCTTGAAGAACCTGTGCTCAGGTACATAATTAATTCTGAGTGTCTTTTTTATTATATTTTCAATATCTGTATCTGTATAATCCAAAGGAAGTTTTACATTATTTATTCTTATCATCATTTATTCTCTTTCCGGCAGCGCTTCCTGCCCTGAGCCCACTTATGACAGCCCACATAATATTATAGCCCCCACATTTACCTGTGACATCAACGTACTCTCCTACAGCATACATGCCTTTGTGTCCATCGAGCTCCAGTGTATCAGCTCTGAGCTGCCTGGTATCAACACCGCCACTGGCCGCCTGGCTTTCCTCGTATCCGCCATGTCCTGTGATCATGAAGTCAAGATTCTTGAGCGTATGAGCCAGTGACTTAAGCTGTGAACCCGTACATTCACCAGCTGAAATACAGTTTATGCCAAGCTTTTCTACTATATATGACGATATCTTTTCATTTACCAGACCATTGAGCATGGCTGCCACTCTTCTGGTTCCGTTGTTATGTAAAAATTCCTGCATGTATTCCAGCACCGCAGCCTCATCCATTCCAGGAAGAAGTTTTACCCTGATATACGGCATCTGACCATTCCTGAGGAGGTCTATACACTGTATACTAAGATTAAAAACAACTATTCCAGATACATATCCATCAGCAAACTGAACCTCACCTGACTCACTGTCATACTCCTGACCTTCGCTCAAAAGTGATACATCAGCTTTGGCCCTTACGCCTGACAATACTGACATATCTCCATGGCACTTTAGTCTGCATAGTGCAGGATGCACTGGAACAATACGAATATCCAGACTATCTGCTATACCATATACACGATCCGAGCCTCCAAGTCCCGGTGCCGCGGCTCCTCCAGGACTCAGGATAACCTGCTTTGCCTCATATGTTGCCCTGTTTGTTTCCACCAGATACCCATTATCACTAACCTTTACACTCATGACCTCCTCAGATACATGAATCGTAACTTCTTCATTTCTAAGCCTATCTGTAAGTGCCCATACAACCGTTGAAGCCTGCAGTGATCTTGGATACAAGTAGCCATTCTCATCATAACTCTCCACTCCGAGCTGACTCAGAAATTTAAGCACCTCTTTATAGCTCTGCGTTGTCACTATCTGATAAGGGAAAAATTCGTTGTCACTGTGATACGACGACAGATCAAGCTTTGTATTAGCTATATTACATCTGCCATTACCCGTGGCATACAGTTTTTTCCCAAGCTTCTTATTCTTGTCCAGGATCATCACCCTGGCATCACTGCATATGTTCTTTGCACCTATGGCAGCGCTCATTCCTCCGGGGCCACCCCCCACAACTATAAGATCATATATCATAATTACCTTCCACGCCTCTGTATTCAGTGTCAAAGTGAATTGACAAAATTTGTTGCATCGCCAAGTTCATAAAAGTACAGCCCCTTCTCAAGCAGCTTTCTCAGTCTGATATCGATACTGTCCTTTACTATTCCAGTTGGGAAACACAGGCTGCCATATCTGTTGAACACAGCCACATGATCATCATATAGCGTCACGTAAAAATACCTGTGGTCAAATCCTGTTGCATGATCAATAACCAGGCCTCCCTGTATGTCAGGATAAATATCCGCACCCACAGCCTTATCTGCCTGGACTGCATACGCACGAAATTCCCTGTACACACATATAGCATCATTGTATTCATGTCTCTGCTCTGATATGAACTCTCTAGATATAAAAGATAACACAAATGAGCCAATAATGATAATAAAAATATATATAAATCTTCTAAACACAGATATCACCTCTATTATTATTGATATCCACTTCGAAGATTAATATACAAAAGAGGATCAGCATCCGCCAATCCTCTCTTAGCAATTGTATTATTTATTTATATTGTTACAAAGTCATCATAAAGGACGTTATTCCCATACAACCCCTGCCTTGTTGTCACTTTCAAATACTGTAACATATGTCTTGCCAGGATTGAGCTGAAGCTCCTTGCCATCCTCAGTCTTATACTTTGTTATTGAATCATCACCTGACTTTGTCCATGTGATAGGAACTAGCACACCATCTGAGACATAATAGCCATCTCCTGATCCAACAAGATCAATGAGCTGTCTGTCATGATCATCTATACTTGTGTAGTGTGCAAACTGTATTATAATGTTCTTGAAAGTAAGCTGCTTACCTGTGAGATCATCTATCTGCTTGTCACCATACTGGAATCTCTTATATACCTTTTTCTTGGCGTCGTATTCGAACCATGGCTGTGTATATGTGGACATATTAAGTGTTAGCTTATTGACTGCCTCTCCCTCAGGTGCTGTATCCTCTTCGTTGAATGTAAACTTACTCTTGTACCCCTTGCTGTGCTGTGTTGAACATCCGAGATAATCAATACCCGCCTTTATCATGTCGCTGTTAGTATACACATTATGAGGTGCCTCTCTGTCTGATGATCTATAGAACGATACTGAGCCCTCTCCGCCAAGACCACTTATATGATCAATACCAGTTTTGTCAAGTTCTTCCTGACCTTGTGGAGACTGTCCATAGTGCATATAGATCGCATCAAATTCCATTGCCGTAGTCACATAATATGGTCTGCAGCTTCTGATCGATCCTACCTTCTCAAGATTATCATAATCGTTGTATATGGCAAGCATTCTTGTAATTCCACCCTCAACCACGAACTCATAGAGCACATCTGCCTGACCTATTCCTGACTGTGGAATCGCATTCTCTATATTGTTGATCATGATAGCTATCGGTCGCCCATACTCTTCCTTGCGCTTTGTATTCCACTGACCTGTGAGATCATTATATACACCCTCATGGAATGTCTCATCTATGGCTGTAGCTGACTTCATCATAGTTGACTGTGATACATCAACCTCCGAAGCCTCTGTCGTAACATTCTCAGTAGTATCCTCGTTTTTCTTTGAGCCGCAGCCAAACAGTGACAATCCCATCACCATAGCTGTAGCAATCACCAATCCCTTTTTAAATTTCCTCATAGTCTCTTGTATATCCTTTCATAGTAAGTATTTTTTCCTGCATGTCTTCCATGACCTTACGCTCATCTTCCTCCATATGGTCATATCCTGACAGATGGAGCATGCTGTGGGCAACGAGAAATGCCAGTTCACGTGTACGCGAATGATTGTACTCCACTGCCTGCTCATACACCTTATCAATAGATATAACGATATCTCCCAATAGCAGTTCATCTGAAGTAAGATCAAAGTAGTCACACCGGCTATCCTCGAGACCATCAAAGTTTCCAGGAATTGTATAATCAATCAGTGGAAATGACAGCACATCAGTCGCCCTGTCAATATTCCTCTGCTGGTTATTAATCTCATGTATGGTTTCATTGTCTGTCAGAAGTACATTGACTTCGCACGGAAATGGACATTTCACAAACTCAAGAGATGCCTCTATTGTCTGCGCTATAACGTCCTCATAGTTTTTTATTTCTATATCACCATACTCATTCTCTATGTTTACTGACATATTTATTTCCCTCTGTTATTCTTCTGTACGGATGCGCCATTCGGCTTACGGCCTTTATTCTGTCTGCTCATCCTATCTTCGTATTTCTCATAAGCATTTACAATCTTCTGAACAAGTGGATGCCTTACTACATCCAGACTTGTGAGGTGGCAGATGCTTATATCATCTATATCCTTCAGCACCTTAAGTGCAACGTCCAGTCCGGACTGCGCATCATGAGGCAGATCCTTCTGCGAAAGATCTCCTGTTATGATAGCCTTAGAGCCAAATCCTATACGTGTCAGGAACATCTTCATCTGTGCGGGAGTTGTGTTCTGTGCCTCATCCAGAACTATATATGCATTGTCCAGAGTACGACCTCTCATGTAGGCAAGCGGAGCAACCTCTATAAGCCCCTTCTCCATATTCTTCATAAATGAATCTGCGCCCATTATCTCATAGAGCGCATCATACAAAGGTCTCAGATATGGATCAACCTTGCTCTGAAGGTCACCTGGAAGAAATCCAAGTTTCTCTCCAGCCTCAATTGCCGGTCTCGTCAGTATGATTCTTCCTACCTCATTGTTCTTGAAAGCAGTTATCGCCTTAGCCATGGCCAGGTACGTCTTACCAGTTCCGGCAGGGCCAACTCCGAACACTATCATAGACTTTTCTATGGAGTTCACGTACGTCCTCTGTCCCACTGTCTTGGGCTTGATCGGTTTTCCATTGATTGTATGACATATGATGTCCCGGTCTATCTCCGCAAGGCTTGCCTTTGCCTCCTGTGGATGTTCATTGACCATCGATATCACATAATCAACCTTCTGCGCATCGATTGCAGCGCCTCTGTCCGCCATCTGAAAAAGCTCATCCATAACCTGAACTGACTTTCTGACTGACTCCTCGCTTCCGCTGATCTTAAGCTTGTCATCTCTCAGTATCATCGACACAGCCAATACCTTTTCTATCTTCTTGATATTCGCATCAAACTGACCAAACACAGTCTGTATATAATCTGACGCAACTGTCATTGATTCTGAATATTCACTCAATATACTTTCCCCTATCCTTGTTAATTATTTGCATCCTTTATAACATCCGGAACTGCAACAGGCAGTCTGACTGTTATATCACCTTCGGCTGTGACTGAGTCACATCCATTAGTAATAATAACATTTTTTTGCATTATTTGCACCCCTTTTTCTTGCATTTTGCCAATATATGACATTATATGCTCTTCGGCCAGCTGTTTTAGCTGTTTCTCATCGTATGTCTCAGTATCCAACTGATACAACACGCTTTTCTCTATATTCACAGAAACAGGCAGATAAAAATCACCAATATGAGGACAGATCTCCTGTGTAAATACATCATCATTTTCTCCTGGTTTCCGACTGTCATATAGCCTTGTAACATGGTTTCCCGTCGCCAATGCTATACCACTCACCCTGTCTTTCAACGGGGTTTTGACATAATGGACAGCCTTCACTTCATCCCTGTATGAAAGCTTGCATACTCCATATATCTGCCCCTGGGCCGCAACGCACCTGGTCTCTACAACCTCACTGTCATCATTACATATATTAACAACTCCGGATATAAGTATATCCCCTTTCTTTACCTCATCCCCTGCAGTTACAACAGGTGTACCAGCAGATGTCACTATTGAATATATGACACAATCCATGGACGCAACCAGATTGGAGGGTCCTTCCACGCTTACATCTGTAAACATATCCACGGATTCCCTGAGATTCACTGTGAGTTTTGTACCGCTTATGTCACATGATACCCAGCATATATCTGAATAATTACCAGTTATCCTGTCCCTGAGTTCTCTCAGATCTATATCACTCTTTCTACGCCCAATACATGGATAATCAATATGAATAAAATCAAGGATCTCTTCAGAAGTATGATCTCCACATCCGGACACATCTATATGCCATATATAGAGAGACTGTATATACACAAGTATAACAAATACCAGCACACCCGCTGCAAACGAAAGCCTCTTTCTGTTATTGCGCACAAATGTCCGGAAACTCCTCACTTCATTCATATTTATCTTCAGACCACATCTCTCAGCCACCATCCTGACTGTTTCACCATCTGATCTGTATATGTAAAATCCAGAAATCTTTCTTCTGTCACACCATGTCCGTATGCCTCTATGGCTGCAGATATTCATAAGCCTTATGGCGGTTTTTTCATCACACTCGACGCTGCATATTCCTCTTATCTCTCTTCTCATATTCATATTTTCACACTGTCAGCCAATCCACACTGTTAACAACTCCACATATCTTTATCTCATATTCCGTATAATAATCTATCTGCAAGCCTCTTCCATATATATTCAGTATTCCTTTCTTTGTCTTTACAGATATCCGCTCATCATCTGAATATATCACATGTCTGAAATTTTCTATTAGAAGCTCCTCATTGTTGAATACTGTCATTCTGGAGGTTCCGCTGTTCGTATCCGGACACCAGCAGGGAGGTTCAAATGATATAACATTTCTGAATCTGTCTTTCATAGATTACCCACATTATATTTTTGGAATATTATATGAGAGCATGCAAAAAAAGAGTACCGATATACTCGGTACTCTTAGAAATCAATTTAAAATCAAATATTAAGATACTATGATTTATTTGTACTTGCGCTTTCTAGCTGCCTCTGACTTCTTCTTACGCTTTACACTAGGCTTTTCGTAATGCTCTCTCTTACGAATCTCCTGCTGAATACCAGCCTTCACACAATTTCTCTTGAATCTGCGAAGAGCGCTATCTAAGTTTTCGTTCTCTTTAACTATTACACTTGACATTCTCTCACCTGACCTCCCTCCAGTTGTAAATTATGCTTCCAAACAACAACTGATTGGGTATTTTTAAGCACAAAATGTATTATATACATAAAATTCCTAATCGTCAACAGGAAAATGACAAATTAATAAAATATCTGTCACGAAACCTTAAGCTATCTGATTCTGAGCCTCTGTAACTGCCTGGGCAAGAGCTGCATCAATTCCATCAGGATTCTTTCCACCGGCCTGAGCCATGTTAGGACGGCCACCACCGCCACCACCTACGAGACCAGCCACAGCCTTGATGATATTACCAGCATGGGCTCCCTTAGCAACTGCGCCGTCTGTAGCCATGGCAATGAGATTTACCTTGCCATCCTTTGCAGATGCAAGAACAACAACGCTGTCACCAAGCTTGCTCTTAAAGTCATCTCCAAGGTTTCTCAGTGAATTCATATCTGTATCCGGGATAGCTGCTGTGAGGATCTTGATTCCGTCCTTGTCTATAGCGCTTGAAAGAACGTCTCCGGCTGCCTCCTTTGCCATCTTATCCTTGAGCTTCTTATTCTCATTCGTAAGCTCCTTAACCTCTGCAAGAAGCTGCTCGATTCTTGCTGCCACGCCGTGGATATCAGTCTTTGCTGCCTTTGCAGCATCCATGAGCTCCTGCTCTACATTTCTATAGTAATCAAGTGCTCCGACAGATGTAAGTGCCTCGATACGTCTTGTACCTGCGGCCACACCGGCCTCTGATATGATCTTGAATGTTTTTATAGCTCCTGTGTTGGCAACATGTGTACCACCGCAGAGCTCCTTTGAGAAGTCTCCCATTGATACCACACGGACCTTCTCACCATACTTCTCACCAAACAGAGCCATGGCTCCGGTCTTCTTAGCCTCATCTGCAGTCATTACATCCGTGCATACAGGTATATCGAGCTGAATCTGCTCATTTACAATATCCTCAACCTTCTTGATTTCTTCCTTAGTCATCGCCTGATCATGTGAGAAGTCGAATCTCAGTCTTCCCGGCTCAACGAGTGAACCTGCCTGCTCTACATGATCTCCGAGAACCATCTTGAGTGCTCTCTGAAGAAGATGTGTTGCGGAATGGTTGTTACATATGAGTGCTCTGTTCTCCGCATCAACTGTGAGTTCTGCATCATCACCGACATTGAGTTCGCCTGACTCAACATAACCGATATGTGCGATCTTGCCGCCTACAACCTTGACAGTATCCTCAACAACGAATGTACCGTTCTCTGTCTTGATGATTCCCTTATCACCGATCTGACCACCCATGGTAGCGTAGAAAGGTGTCTCAGAAACTATAACTGAAGCCTGTGCTCCCTCAGATACAGTATCTGCAAGAACTGACTTCTTATCATCACCCTCACCAACCTCTGTTGTGATGGCTGATATAGTTGACTTGTATGTCAGCTTGTCATATCCGACAAACTCAGATGTCATGTCAACAGGAAGCTGCTCATATACGGTTGCGTCTGCACCCATGTATGTTGTGGTCTTTCTGGCCTTTCTTGCAGTCTCCTTCTGGATATTCATGCACTCGGTGAATCTGTCCTCATCAACCTCTATGCCTTGCTCCTCCAGGATCTCCTTTGTGAGGTCAAGAGGGAATCCATAAGTATCATACAGCTTGAATGCCTTGTCTCCTGAGAGAACCTTCTCACCTGCAGCCTTTGTCTCTTCTACATAATCTTTGAGGATTGCAAGACCTGTATCTATTGTCTTATTGAAGCTCTCCTCTTCCTTATCTATCTTGTTGAAGATGTACTCCTTCTTCTCAGCCAGCTCCGGATAAGCATCCTCTGATACCGCGATAACTGTCTTTGCAAGTTCTGAGAGGAACTTACCCTTTATTCCGAGAAGTCTTCCGTGTCTTGCAGCACGTCTGAGAAGTCTTCTGAGAACGTAACCACGTCCCTCATTTGATGGAACGATACCATCAGATGTCATGAATGTAACTGAACGGATATGATCAGTTATAAGTCTTATCGATACATCCTTCTCGTGGTCTGTCTCGTATTCTACACCAGCCATCTCGCATACTCTGTCACGCAAAGCCTTGATTGTGTCTACGTCAAAAATAGAATCAACATCCTGAACTACGACAGCAAGTCTCTCAAGTCCCATACCTGTATCTATGTTCTTCTGCTCAAGCTCAATGTAGTTGTTGTGGCCATCATTGTTGAACTGTGTAAATACGTTATTCCATACCTCCATGTACCTGTCACAGTCGCAGCCTACAGTACAGCCAGGCTTACCGCATCCGTACTTCTCGCCTCTGTCGTAATAAACCTCTGAACATGGGCCGCAAGGACCTGCACCATGCTCCCAGAAATTGTCCTCCTTGCCGAATCTGAATATACGATCAGCATCTACACCAATCTCTTTATTCCATATATCAAACGCCTCATCATCATCCTGATAAACTGAAGGATAAAGCCTGTTCTTGTCAAGTCCTACGACCTCTGTAAGGAACTCCCATGTCCATGATATAGCCTCATGCTTAAAATAATCACCAAACGAGAAATTTCCCAACATCTCAAAGAATGTACCGTGACGGGCTGTCTTTCCTACATTCTCTATATCTCCTGTTCTGATACACTTCTGACATGTTGTTACACGTCTTCTAGGTGGTACCTCCTGGCCTGTAAAGTAAGGCTTAAGTGGTGCCATACCAGAATTGATCAGCAGCAAGCTGTTGTCATTGTGTGGAATAAGTGAAAAGCTCTTCATCCTCAGATGGCCCTTGCTCTCCATGAATTCCAGAAACATTTTTCTCAGTTCATTCACGCCATAATTTTGCATTGTCTAATATCCTCCACTCTATCTTCTGTCAGCCAGCTCTTCTGTAATATCTTTCCAGCTGATTCCTTTCTCTACCATCAGACACATGAGATGATAAAGGAAGTCAGATATTTCATATTTTATATCCTCTGAATCAGGATTCTTGGCAGCTATGACTATCTCTGTCGCACCTTCGCCAACCTTCTTCAGGATCTTGTCAATACCCTTGTCAAACAGATAATTGGTATAGGAGTCATCTCCTGGCTGATCCTTTCTGTCGCGTATGGTATTGTATACCTCCTCGAATACCTTCATAGGATTGGTATCATTGTACTCCTTTCTTACCAGGTCTGTAAAGAAACAAGTACGACTGCCTGTATGACATGCAGCCCCTATCTGTGATACCTTTGCAAGTATCGTATCCTTGTCACAATCTATAGTGAGTGACTTGACAAACTGATAATGCCCCGATGTATCACCTTTGGTCCATAACTCATTGCGGCTTCGGCTCCAGTACGTCATACGTCCTGTCCTGATGGTCTTCTCATACGACTCCTTGTTCATATAAGCAACCATGAGAACCTCCCCGGTCTTATAATGCTGGGTAACACATGGTATAAGTCCATCAGAGTTGAGTTTAAACTCCTCAAATGGCATAGATGACTCGAAAAGATCCACATCTATATTCGCCTCACGGCAGTCCTGTTTTATCTCCATTATATCCATCTTCTGTAGATTGTACAGAGAAATCGATTCAGCATTCGTCTCGGCAAGCATCTCAGCAACAGCCTCTCCATTCGTAGAGTATGTGGAAACTATAATTGGAAGAGCTACATTCTCTCTTATAGACTTAACTATCTCCAGATACTCAGGAACCATGTTGTTGTGAAGCAACAGGAGCTCTCCTGCCCCAAGTTTCTTCAGTTTCCGGGCGTATTCTACAGGATCCTCACACTCACTCAGATCTATAGTACAGATTATACGCTCCGAACCAAAACTGTACGCAGCTTCAGTTACAAGCTCCGGTGTATCAAGTGCCGCTGACTTCATACACACTTTGGAAGCTCCTGCATACAGAAGCTTTTTGACATCCTCGAGGTCTCTGACACCGCCACAGGCAATAAGTGGAATATCAACACTGTCACATATCTGTCTTATAATGGCAACATTGGGTTCTCTGCCTTCTTTTGTTGCCTTGCTGTCAAAATATGCAATCTCATCAGCTCCGGCGTCATTGTAATACTTTGCCATCTCGACCGCATTATTCAGATCCAGACACGGGATTATCTTTTTGCAGATCATATCGTTATCCATAGTGAACCAGCACCTCCTTAAAGTGTGCCCTTGGTAGAAAGCACCTTTCCATTCAATCTTCTATCATAAGTTGTTGCCTCATCAAGAGCCTTCGCAAATGCTTTGAACGCAGCCTCTATGATGTGGTGATCGTTCTCTCCCGAGAACTGCTTTATATTGAGATTCATCTCTGCAGCATATGAAACCGCATAGAAAAACTCCTTGACCATCTGTGTGTCAAAGTAACCTACCCTCTCCGTACGGAGATTCAGATCATAGACAAGATATGGTCTTCCCGACAGATCTATGGCACACATCACAAGAGTCTCGTCCATAGGCAGGAAGAAATTTCCAAACCTCTTGATGGCCTTCTTGTCTCCAAGTGCCTCCTTTATGGCCTTGCCTAGCACAATTCCCACATCCTCAATGGTGTGATGACAATCCACATACAGATCACCCTTGACTGTAACATTCAGATCAAAGAAACCATGCTTTGCAAAGCTTGTGAGCATATGGTCAAAAAAGCCAATTCCTGTGTCGATTTTTGACTGTCCCTTTCCATCTATATTAAACTCGAGGGTTATGTCTGTCTCATTTGTCGTTCTTGTGCATTTGGCGATTCTAGCTGCTTTCTCTGCCATATTCCTGTCTCCTTCCCATATTCTATATCATTATGTCTTATTTTTCAAATCTTACTGCTATTGAATTGGCATGTGCTGTGAGCTGCTCAGCCTTGGCAAATGTCTCAATGTCAGTGTGAACTGCCTCAAGTGCCTCTCTTGAGTAGTAGATTATGCTGGATTTCTTGATGAAATCGTCTACTGAAAGCGGTGAGAAGAACTTTGCTGTACCATTTGTTGGAAGTACATGGTTAGGACCTGCAAAGTAATCTCCAAGAGGCTCTGATGAGTATTCTCCGATAAATATAGCTCCCGCATTCTTCACTCTTGTCATCACGTCAAACGGATTGGCTGTGACGATCTCAAGATGCTCTGATGCAATGTCATTGACTGCATCTATGGCGTCGCTCATGTTGTCAGCTAGAAGAATATATCCGTAATTGTCTATAGATTTTCTCATTATCTCTTTTCTTGACAGTTCGTCAATGAACTTGTCCACCTGAACGGACACATTCTCAGCAAGCTCTTCAGATGTGGTTACAAGTATGGCTGAGGCCATCTCGTCATGCTCTGCCTGTGACAGCAGATCCGCAGCCACATATCTTGGGTTGGCCGTCTCATCGGCAAGAACCATTACCTCTGATGGGCCTGCTATTGAATCTATGCTGACATGTCCGTATACGGCACGCTTTGCAAGGGCTACAAATATATTGCCAGGGCCAACTATCTTGTCGACCTTAGGTACTGACTCCGTTCCATATGCAAGAGCAGCTATGGCCTGTGCACCGCCTGCCTTATATATCTCGTCAACTCCTGCTTCCTTTGCTGCAACAAGTGTTGTGGCATACACTTCACCCTCAGCATTACATGGAGTTGTCATGACTATCTTCTCAACGCCTGCAACCTTTGCCGGCATAACGTTCATCAGAACTGATGAAGGATAAACAGCCTTTCCGCCAGGAACATACACACCTACAGATGCAAGTGCTGTAACCTTCTGTCCGAGAAGTGTTCCATTTGGCTTGGAGTCAAACCAGCTATACTGCTTCTGCTTCTCATGGTACTCCCAAATGTTCTTCTTGGCCTTTCTTATAACGTCAAGGAGTTCAGTGCTGACCTGTGTATATGCGTAGTCTATCTCCTCCTGTGTAACCTTCACGTTGTCTGCTGTTATGTCTGCCTTGTCGAACTTCTTTGTGTATGAGAAGAGTGCGGCATCACCGTTATCCCTCACATCGTCAACTATTCCCTGTACAGTCTCTGCATAATTGCCGAAATTACTTGGACTTCTCTTCAGAAGATTCTTCAGAAGATCCTTCTTTGTCTCTGCGTTAAGCTTTACGATTCTCATCTCTGTCATGCCTCCGTGTAATTATCAATTTGTGATATCTTATGTATACTGACATATCCTTATATATGCTACTTATTCTCTTCCTTTATGAGTCTGTTCAGATCCTCAAGAAGCTTGTGTATCCTTTCATTCTCCATCTTGAGGCTCACCTGGTTCACAACCATACGTGCTGAGAGCGGACATACCTCCTCAAGCACCTCAAGACCATTCTCTCTGAGTGTACTTCCCGTCTCAACTATATCCACGATCACCTCTGAAAGTCCAACTATTGGAGCGAGCTCCACTGAGCCATTGAGCTTGATTATCTCAACTGTCTGGTGCTTGCGGTTGTTGAAGTAATCCTTTGCAATAACAGGGTACTTACTTGCAACTCTTATAATCTCATTCTTCTTGAGAAGCTCTCTGGCGGATGCCGGTCCGCATACACACATGCGGCACTTTCCGAAACCGAGATCCATGACCTCATACAGGTTCCTTTCCTCCTCAAGTATTGTATCTTTACCAACAACACCTATATCGGCCGCGCCATACTCCACATACGTAGGAACATCTGTAGCCTTGGAAAGAAAGAACTTCATCTTAAGCTCCTCATTCACGAATATGAGCTTTCTTGTGTCAGGATCCTTCATCTCTTCACATGTTATACCTATCTGCTCAAGCAGTGCAAGTGTCTTTTTTGCAAGTCGCCCTTTAGCCAGGGCAAATGTTAAATATCTCATCTCTCCATAACCTTTCATCTAATTCAAACTAATTCATTCCTGGCCATCAAACCATCTATAAATTGCCGTCCCACTTGGACTGAGATCTGCTTATCAGATCATATGCCACAGCGTCACCTGACTGCTCAAAATATATAAGGCCTGAGAAATGCTCTCTTCCCGCATACTCGATATAGTCGTCAACAGATTTCTTCTGTGACTTTCTTATGAGTTCTATCTTTCGTCCCTCACTTCTGAGCTTCATCCCGGCCTTGATTGCCTTGCCCTGATTCTCTATATCATAGAGGATGATCGTATTGCTATAATCCACATCTATGTCTATATTCTGTCTGTTCATGGCCATTATAAGCTCTTCAACAGTAAATGCAAAACCGATGGAAGGTGCATCCTTTCCAAACTGTTTGAGAAGATTATTGTATCGGCCACCCTTCACAACTGCGTCACCTGTTCCGTAAGTATATCCGCGGAATATGATTCCTGTATAGTAATTGTATCCATCAAGCATGCCCAGATCAAAGCTTATATGATCCTGATATCCGTAGCACTCAAGAGCTGCATATACTCTTCTGAGTCTCTTCACAGCTTCAAGTGATATCTCGTTTGACACATATCCCTCTGCCTTGTCAAGCATGGATATACCGCCGAACAGAGAGTCAAATGCTACAAATGCCTTCTTAAGAGATTCACTTATATCAAGCGCATCCACATACTCCTCAAGTCCGAAAAAGTTCTTGATATGGATATATTCCTTTATCTGATTCTCCTCATCCTCGCTGATTCCCGACTCAGCCACAAGACCCTTGAAGTAGTCTATCTGGCCTATCTCAATCTGGAAGTCACTGATTCCTATCTCATTGAAGCAATCAATCACTGTCGCAATGATCTCAGCATCAGCAGCAGACGAATCGTCATTTACAAGCTCGGCACCAATCTGTGTAACTTCCTTGAGCTTACCCTGAAGCTTAAGTGTATTTGTATATGTGTTACCCGTATAGCAGAGTCTGACTGGAAGTGCTTCATCTGCATAATACTTTGCAACACATCTTGCAATTGAAGGTGTTATATCAGGTCTTAGCACCAGAGTATTGTTATCTCTGTCAAAGAACTTGTACATCTCATTTGAAGGCGCTGAGCCCTTGTCTCTGTTAAAAATATCAAAAAACTCAAATGTAGGTGTCTCTATATCGTGATAGCTGTATAACTCCAGAATATGATGGAGTTCATGCATAATCTTTCTCTTTTTCTTACATTCTACATCGTAGGTGTCCCTCACTCCATCCGGGGTCTGTAACAGTTTGTCCTGCATAATTATATCTCCTTGTCAATTAAACTCTGCATGCTCTGTAAAGTCTGCCACATCGCTTTATCACATTAAAGTGATATCTTATTACTTTGGTAGCATGTCAACGTGCACATTATATTAGAGGTATTTGTATTTGTCAACCTCTATCGGCAAGATCCTTGCTAAGGGGCTCCAGATAATGCACAAGCGCTCCGCCCTTGGCTCTTATGAAAAAACCGGGATCAAGCTCAGCATATTTGAAGTTATTCGGGTGTCCATTGTCTACCCTGCCCTGATATCGCTTAAGTTCCTCAAACCTCATATAATACAGTTCATTCCGACCCGAGAACATGATTATGAGAAAACTTATTCCATTCTGTCGCTCGAAATCCTCCATAAACCTCATCTGATGCTCATGTATATTTCGCATTGTAAATGTATCAGTGGCACATTCCTTAGCATCGAAACAGACAGGCACGCCCTGTACAACGCCTATATAGTCTACGGTTGAATCCTTCTCAAAATACGCCAGAGTGATCTGGCTGCTGTCCTTATCTATCTTTATCGGTGTTATAGGTGTCGGGATCTTCTGGACCAGGGCAAGATTCTTCTGTCTGTAATATTCATTTGTGTGATTTATCATATCCTCCAGTGTAGAGCCACGAAGCCCGCGCGAATTCCATGTAGCCATCTATCCAAATAAATCCTTTTCTATTCGTTTATATATATCAGGTTTGAAAGCCGAAAAGCTCTTGCCTGTCAGATAATCCAGTCCACCAACAACATTGGTAAACTCCACCTCGCCACAGTGCAGAAGCTGGTTTCTGAGCTTGTATGTCTGTCTGAAATGTATGTTTGTCTCCCTGTCACCATACTTCTGGTCACCGATCACCGGATATCCCATATGCTGAAGCTGAGCCCTTATCTGGTGCGTCTTACCTGTTATAAGTTTGACCTTAAGCTCGGTATATCTGCCGTTTGTTCTGACCGGCTGAAATATGGTATGGATCTTGTCATATCCTGAGTCACCAGCAGTCCGGTGCATCTCCTCCACGGTGTCACATATCGTCACAGTGTTCCTCTTCTCATCCTTCACAAGATATGCCGTTATATCCTGCGTCTCTGTTATATTTCCCTTGACTATAGTGTTGTAATACTTGTCTATGCGTCTCTCCCTTATGATCCTCGACAGCTCCTGGCTTCCCATAAGTGACACTCCACACAGAACAAGGCCGGAGGTATTCCTGTCCAGCCTGTTACATATAGAAGGCTTGAAGGTTCTGAGCTGTTTCTCCGTTATATACCCATTATCCAACAGATAATCAATGACGCTCTCATTGACAGAGTAATCATCCTTCGCTGCCTTCTGTGACAATACTCCTGCCGGCTTATTGACTATCAGTATGTTGTGATCATGATATATTATCTCCGGCTTGAACCTGTTTTCTCCTTTGGAAGAACATGCTCTCACACTGTCATCCCTGAATGAGTCTATTGTCTCATCCGACAGATAGAGCTGTATCACATCTCCGATATACACTATCTCATTTCCAACTGCCTTGCCATTATTAAGTTTTATGTTTTTCTTTCTTATCATCCTATAGACGAAGCTTGAAGGAGCCTTGTTAAGGTACTTCATGATCAGCTTGTTGAGTCTCTGACCGGCTTCGTTCTTTGTAATAACGATCTCTCTCATTTTTGTCTATATTCCCAGCTCATATAATCTGTTTCTGATCTTCTCATCGGCACATGCAAACTCATCTGAAGGAGCCTTGATCTTCTCGGCCTTTGTCACAAAACCATCAATGTCTGTGGCTATGATCACAACATACTTCTTCTGATCTGCAAAAGCCTCTGTGATGATCTTCTTAAGTGCAGCATCATCCGGTATTTTTTTGCCATATCCGCCATTGTAATAGAACAACATTCTGCCATCCCTTATGACTGCAGCAGGGAAATATACTATTCCCTCATATCTGCTTATGGATACATCATATACAAGCGACGGTTCCCCAAAGTATTTCAGCGTCTTAAGCTTTGAATATTCCTCATCAGTGAGTTCTTTAAAGCCTGCACACATTATGTACGCCACAAGCTGTTTTGCAAGCGGCAGAGCAACGAGTATCGGTATGACAATAAATACTGATTTTCTAGTGTCAAACATAACTACCGTAAAAAAAACTCCTGCAATAACAAACAATCCAAGTACAATGATACTTATAAGAACATTTCTCTTATGTCTGTTCATGTATCCATGTTGTCCTTTTTCCATATCATCCTCCATAATCTCTGGTCAGTCTGCGCAGACATTCTCCACGCGTTTTATGCAATTACTTCATGAATCTGATCAACAGGCTGTGTGGCAGATACTTGCTCACAAGTCTGAACGCCTTCATAAGCGGCGAATACACCGATATGTCGCTCATATAATACGCGTCAAACAGTGCCTTTTTTACAACCTTCACAGGATCTGCTCTTAGAATCATCTTATACGGCTTGGACTTTGTGTACTTCTGCGCAACATCGAAGAACTCTGTCTTGACCGGTCCCGGGCAGACAGCCGTAACAGTTATCCCCTTTCCCTCAAGCTCTCTGTTAAGCGCTCTTGAAAAGCTCAGCACCATTGATTTGGATGCCGCATATATAGCAAATGATGGCTGAGGCAGAAAAGCTGCAGATGAAGCAAGATTGATTATATTTGAAGGCCCTGACATATATGGCAGGGATATATGTGTTATGGCAGCCAACGCCCTGCAGTTGAGATTCAACATTCCAGTCACGTCGTCCACTGTCATATTCTCAAAATGACCTGCTATTCCGTATCCAGCTGCATTTACAAGTACTCTTATTGATGGAGCCTGTCTCTCAAGAAGATTTCTGTAGAACTTGATATCAGTCTCATCGGTTAGGTCAAGTGCAAGTATCCTTACAAGCTTTCCACTTACTGCGTTTATCTCGGTCTTAACCTCAGCAAGCCTGTCTTTTCTCCTTGCTATAAGCCATATCTCGTCGATCGTCCTATATCGCTGTGCTATCTGAAGTGCAAATTCTCTTCCAATCCCTGAAGATGCTCCTGTGATTATCGCTACCTTTCTCATGACATCATCCTCCATCCCGATAAATATTTGTTTTTTAATACTCCTCTGTTGTTCTTAGCCCATCCGAGCGGATAACCATCCACGCAGACAAGCACGTACCCATTCTCTATATTCTGATTGTCCTCCAGCTCGACGGTTTCTCCCTTTAAATACTTTATGACCCTTATGTCATCCGCTGAAAGGCTCACAACATTATCAAACTGATCTGATCTGAGATACATGGCAAGCGACTGACTCGGTTCAAATCTGTTCTTCTTAACCTCGCCGATAAACAATCCATGCCTCAAAAGCCTAAGTCCCTTTACATCAGGCATTCCCTCTGCTATATAATAGAGTCTCCCCTTATTCTCCTCTATCCGGCCGGTCTTTATACCCGCATGCTCAGATACATGCTTTATAAATGCGATGAAATCCTCATCCGGCCTGTACGGCTTGAACGAATATGCTGAGCTTTCTCTGCACGAATCATCCTGATTCTTTTCAAACAGGGCAATAAAATGACCTTCACCCTTCAGGTGATGAGGCCACAGTCTTGCGCATTTCGCAAGCTCTGGATTGCCGGTCTCTCCCCAGGCCGGATTGCCATCATCAAATTTCTCATATTTAGGAAAATCTATAAGATGCATACTGTCGTCTATAGACAGAAGATACTCCACTGACCTCTCATCCTCCTCAGGAGAAAATGTACATGTGGAATAAAGCAGCTTTCCTCCCGGCTTTAGCATCTTGCATGCTTCGTTTAATATTCCTCTCTGCAGTCCGGCAAAAAGTTCAGTTCCATTGTTCTCCCATGCAGTCATCATTGATGAAGATTTTCTGAACATGCCCTCTCCGGAACACGGCGCATCTATAAGTATCTTATCGAATGTACCCTCAAATACCTTTGACAGATTATTTGGCGGCTCACTTACCACACACATGTTGCCTATTCCAAAAAGCTCAAGATTCTTCAGGAGTGCCTTGGCCCTCGAGTTGCTTATATCATTGGATATAAGTATTCCTGTACCTTTAAGCTTTGCAGCAAGTTCAGTGGATTTGCCACCTGGCGCAGCACATATATCAAGAACCACATCCCCATCCTCGATATCCAGAACACTTGCAGGGGTCATGGCACTTGGCTCCTGAATGTAGTAGAGTCCTGCATAATAGTACGGGTGCTTGGACGGCGTACACTTCCTGTGATCGTAGTAAAAACCATTCTTAGTCCATGGCACAGGCTCCAGCTCAAACGGACTTATCTTCAGAAAGTCCTCCACTGATATCTTGGATGTGTTCACCCTGATACCATGATACATGTCACTGTCAAAACACCTTATATATTCATCATATTCATCACCAAGCTGTGTTCTGATTCTCTCGTCAAACGCTTTTGGTAAGGCCATAATAAACTCCTTTTATCTTATGCTCTGGGCCTTGTAACCCTCAGCTATTATGTCAAGCTGCTTTGCAAAATTCTCAAGCAGCTCCATATCATCCTTCTTATATATAGAATAAAACTCATCCTGAATCTTCTGGATCTCTCTTGGATTTCCCACCTTGTACAGATTCTGGATATTTACAATGATCTCCGAAACTATATTCGCCTTGATATTGAATGAATTCTGTGCATCCATGATCTCTCCGCGGACATAAGACATCTCCCTGTCAAGTGCAACTGTGGCATCCGCAGCGTTTCTGAGCTTCGCCCTTATATCATCAGGAATTCCCTTCCTGTACTTGTACTGCAATGAATGTTCTATGGTTGCCCAGAAGTTCATCGCCATGGTCCTTATCTGGATCTCCGCCTGTATAGTGGTGCAACCATCCACTGTATATACATCATAATCCAGTATAACGTGGTAGCTCTGATAACCGCTGGCCTTGGCATGCGCTATATAATCCTTCTCCTCACGGATCCTCATGTCCTGTCTGCCTCTTATTATCTCAACCACCTTACTGATATCCTCAGTGAACTGGCACATGATCCTGATACCGGCTATGTCATCCATCTCCTCAACGATCCTGTCCATGGGAATGTTCTTTTTCTGAAGTTTATCAATGATACTGGATACGGTTTTTACCCTTCCAGTTACGCTCTCTATAGGTGAGTATTTTCCCATACTCTTATACTGCATTATTATGTGGTTGAACTTCACAAGAAGCTCATCAACCGCCTGCTCGTATGGAGACAATATCTCCTTCCAAAGCTGAATCTCCATAAAATTCCTCCAAGATCTCCTGAATTAATTGTCATCATACAGATTCTGATGACACATCCATCTTCTACTGCTCTGATTTTCTGGTACTGAGAAATGTGTATTCCTTCTGTCCTGCAGCATAGTCAGGATAATCGGCAACAAGCTGTGCTGCAAGCTCATATGCCTTATCGTAATCCTCTTTCTTCTCATAATATGTGATTTCAAGCATCATCAGTTCTTTTCTGTATACATTGTCACCACAATCAAGTCCATTCATAATATATGCGATAGAGGATTCCATATCTCCATTGTTCATATAGTATGATCCATACATAGCATACACATATGAATTAAATCCAAATGTCTGTACATACTTCTCGTAGCTTGCAAACATATTCTCCGAGTCGTCTGTCACTGCGTAACAGGTTCCTATGTACATATAAAGCTCCGGATACGTCTCAGCCTGCTTCAGCAGTACATCCAGCGCACCGCCATAGTTTCCTCTTGAAAAATCATCAAGTGCAGTGGCAAGTTCCTGCAGGTCCTTGACATTTGAACCGGTAAATGACGAATCAATGAGCTTCTTATATTCAGCTGACGCCTCCGAATATCTGGCACTTTTCAGATATGAATCTGCCAGATAAAGTTCTATATTCTGATCTTTTTTCTTCGAAAACAGCTGATTTTCTTCCAGCGCTGCATTGAACGAATCTATGGCTTCCTGATAAGAACCCGTATTATAATACTCAACGCCCTGATCATACAACTCATCCTTTTGCGATACTATGGCTGATATAGCATACGATATAAGCAGGACTGCCACGCATGCAAGCAAAAGCCCTGCAAAAATCAATTTATAATTAGTTCTTCTTCTCTCCTTGAATATGCTGCGTTTACGTCTAGACATATGTTATCTCCTTTGAATCACAGTATTTTTATTGTACAGCATAGCTGTCTCAGTTTATACATCATTTTATATTAGCACAATATAACAATAATATAAAGTAAAAAAGCGGCTTTACTGATTTTCACCAGCAAATCCGCTTTTAATACATCAATATAAACCTCCGGCAACCATATCACGATCCGGTATATTAGTGATGGAATAATCTGATTCCTGTAAATACCATAACCATATCATACTTGTCAGCGCAATCAATAACAAGATCGTCACGAACTGATCCGCCCGGCTGTGCAATGTACTTGACACCACTCTTGTGAGCTCTCTCTATATTGTCTGAGAATGGGAAGAATGCATCTGATCCAAGGACAACATCTGTATTCTGTGCCAGCCATGCCTTCTTCTGCTCTGCTGTGAACACCTCTGGTTTAACCTTGAATCTCTTCTGCCACTCGCCTTCCTTAAGGACATCCTCATACTCATCACCCATGTATACGTCGATGGCATTGTCTCTGTCAGCTCTTCCAAGTCCGTCAACAAACTGGAGTCCCATAACCTGTGGTGACTGACGAAGGAACCAGTTGTCTGCCTTCTGTCCTGCAAGTCTTGTACAGTGGATTCTTGACTGCTGTCCGGCTCCGATACCTATAGCCTGTCCGCCCTTTACATAGCATACTGAGTTGGACTGTGTATACTTGAGTGTGATGAGCGCGATCTTCATATCGATCTCAGCCTGCTCTGGAAGATCCTTGTTCTTTGTAACAAAGTTTGACAGAAGATCCTTGTCGATCTTGAGCTCATTTCTTCCCTGCTCAAATGTAACACCGTATACCTGCTTTCTCTCAATCTCAGCAGGAACATAGTTCTCATCTATCTGGATGATGTTGTAGTTTCCCTTCTTCTTTGCGAGAAGAAGCTCCATAGCCTCATCTGTGTATCCAGGAGCGATAACACCATCTGATACCTCTCTCTTGATAAGACGTGCTGTGTCTGCATCACATACATCTGAGAGTGCAATGAAATCACCGAATGATGACATTCTATCAGCGCCTCTTGCCCTTGCGTATGCACATGCAAGTGGTGAGAGCTCTCCGAGGTCATCTACCCAGTAGATCTTTGCAAGTGTATCGTTAAGTGGAAGTCCAACTGCAGCACCTGCTGGTGAAACATGCTTGAATGATGTTGCTGCTGGAAGCCCTGTTGCCGCCTTGAGTTCCTTTACAAGCTGCCATCCGTTGAATGCATCAAGGAAGTTGATGTATCCTGGCTTGCCATTTAAAACCTTGACAGGAAGATCACTTCCATCCTCCATATATATTCTTGAAGGCTTCTGATTTGGGTTACAACCATACTTTAACTGAATCTCGTTCATGATCAAATATCTCCTTTATTCTTTAATTACTTATTCTTATTCACGATCTTTGTCTCATACTCACCTGTTGCTATGTCGATATATCTAACGAACAGTGACACCTTGTTGTCCTCATTGAGGCTGTTCCATACCTTATCTGTGAACTCGTCGATATCACCGGATATCTTAACCCACTTTGGCTCACCCTCAAAGCTTGGGAGTGGATTGCCATCGTGCATATATGTGTGAATGAAATGACCCTCACCGGCTACAGGGTTCTCGTATGAGAATGTGTATCTGTTATTTGCTGCAGGGTTGCCGTTGTTGCTCTTAAGTATGGACATTGAATAGTCGAACACGCCATTCTTTATGTGCATAACGCCAGAGATTCTAGGTGTGTAGTTAGGGCCATCCGGCTCAAACTGTCTGCTTCTGAGTGACTGCTCAAATGTCAGTTCATCGTCAAGTCCGTCATATATAGTATCTGTCTGATCGCCATTTGTAACTATAGTCTTGTTGCCAAGAACTCTTACAGGTGCATAGATGATAAGGCTTGGATCCTCAAGCTTGGATGGATCAAATGCCTCTGTTCTGATGCCGTCGCCCTCTGTCACAAATACTCTGTTACGGCTGTTTGAACTTCTTCCCATGATGAAGTAAGCTGTAACTGCCTTCTTGCCATCCTCGGACACACCGATCACGATTCCGCGTCCCGGATATGCATTTTCGCTAAGTTCCTTCTCAAGTGATAACATTTCCATTTTCTGTTGTACCTCCATGTGTTTTTTCGTACCTGTGAGCTGATGCCATAAAGAAAGCCGGCCACCTGCGCACACAAATACATGTCTTGATATATTTGCTTGCCCAGGCGGTCGGCTTGTCTTAACAGTACACTCCCTGTAGGTAATTCCTACCAGCCTTTCGGCCGTCTCCGCCAGTCGTGCACCAACATATTTTTATAATATAGTAAATCTTTTGTTATTTCAAGTGTTATCTCACATAAAAAGGTGCGTTGTCATAACTGACAGCGCACCCATATATATTACTACAACTATTATTTTTTTTAGAGCTTGTGACTACATCCGCCATGACAGCTCGAACAGTCACCACCACATATGTGTTTGCCCTTTTTTCTATCCTTAACCATACCTCTGACAATGAAAAACACCATCAGCATGATTATGGCTGCCACAATGATTGTACCAAGATACTCTGACATAAGTCACCACTCTCCTTATTTTATATGGAGCAGACGCATTTAAATGCGCTTACGCGCGGCGTCTGCGTGCTTCACAAGGATTCCTCCCGCTTACGCGGGCCCCTCCTTATGAAAATTTAAGCGTTGAGGAACTCCTTGCTTGTCTTTACCTTCTTGTTTGGATCCGGACGCAGCAGCATGAAGAAGAACAGAACAACAAGTGCAATTGCTACTACTGACCATACACCGAATGAGCAAGCGCCTGTGAAGAGACCTGCTATTCTGTATACAACAAGCGCTACAAGGTAAGCAAATCCACACTGATATCCGATTGCGAACCAGAACCACTTAGCACTGTTCATCTCTCTCTTGATAGCACCCATAGCTGCGAAACATGGTGCGCAGAGAAGGTTAAACACAAGGAATGAGAATCCGCTTGCTGTTGTGAATGCACCTGCAAGTGCCTGATAAACTGTACCGTCTCCACCGCCGTAGAGGATACCCATTGTACCAACGATGTTCTCCTTGGCAACAAGACCTGTGATAGATGCTACAGTTGCCTGCCAGTTGCCCCAGCCCTGTGGAACGAAGATCCAAGCGACCGCATTACCTATCTTTGCAAGGATACTGTAATCGATCTGGCTCTCATCAAGCATCTGGAATGAACCATCAACAAATCCGAAATATGTTGTGAACCATACAGCGATTGTTGAAAGTGTGATTATCGTACCAGCCTTCTTGATGAATGACCAGCCACGCTCCCACATGCTTCTGAGCACAGAACCAACTGTTGGGATATGGTAAGGTGGAAGCTCCATAACGAATGGTGATGGATCTCCGGCGAACATCTTTGTCTTTTTAAGTATTATACCAGAACATATAATTGCTGCAATACCAATAAAGTAAGCACTTGTTGCAACTATTGATGAACCACCGAATATAGCACCGGCGATCATGGCGATAAATGGAACCTTAGCACCACATGGTATAAATGTTGTTGTCATGACTGTCATACGACGGTCTTTCTCATTCTCAATCGTACGTGAAGCCATGATACCTGGCACACCACAACCTGTACCTACAAGGATAGGTATGAATGACTTTCCTGAGAGACCGAACTTTCTGAAGATACGGTCCATGATGAAGGCGATACGTGCCATATATCCACAGTACTCAAGGATTGCAAGTAATATGAACAGTACGAGCATCTGAGGTACGAAACCAAGTACCGCACCAACACCGGCTACAATACCATCGATGATAAGTCCATGTAACCAGTCTGCACATCCGATCTTGTCAAGTCCTGTAGAGATGAGGTCTGGAATTGAAGGAACAAATACACCGTAATCAGCAGGATCAATCTCTGCCATCTGTGTCTCGTTGAAGTAATCAACTGCATCAAGATATGACATTGCATTTGTTGTCTCTTCATTAGCATTTGCAGGAACCTCTGAGTAGTAAACATCGATATCGTATGTATCAAGTGTCTCCTCATCTTCCATCTCATACTTAACGCTTGTCTCTGTGTTTGTGTTTGCCTCGATGGCTGCCTTTGTGGCATCTACATCAACTGCATCCTCGTCATCTGTTACGAGCACACCATATGCATCGAGAGCTGTTGTTGCTGCATCATAGTCACCTGATGCATCTTCATAATCTGAGCTTCCAATTCCGAAGAGATGGAAACCATCGCCGAACAGGTTATCATTTGTCCAGTCTGTGCACCATGCACCTACTGTTGACATTGCTATATAATATACGAGCCACATTATGAGCACGAATATAGGAAGTGCAAGGATTCGATTTGTTACAACACGGTCGATCTTATCTGATACTGTAAGCTTCTGTCCCTTAGCAGCCTTCTTTACACACTTGTCAATGATCGATGAAATATATGAATATCTCTCACTTGTGATGATACTCTCTGTGTCATCATCGAAGTCATCCTCAAGCTTCTTGATCTCTGCTGAGCAGTCTGGAGCATTCTTCATCTGCTCTATGATCTTGCTGTCCTTCTCAATAAGCTTGATCGCGAAGAATCTCTTTCTATTCTCCTCCATGTCAAGCTTTGCGCTTACACTCTCGATCGCAGCTTCAACAGCCTCATCAAAGCTGTGAACTCTTGCATTTGCTGCCTTTGACTTTGCTGCAGCGATAGCCTTCTCCTTAACCTCATCAATACCTGTACCCTTGAGAGCTGAGATCTCAACAACCTCACATCCAAGAGCTTCCTTCAGGTTCTTGATGTTGATGGAATCACCATTCTTCTTAACAAGATCCATCATGTTGACAGCCATTACTACAGGGATTCCGAGCTCAATAAGCTGTGTTGAGAGATAAAGGTTTCTCTCTATGTTAGTACCATCGATTATGTTGATGATAGCATCAGGATATTCCTGAATAAGATAATTTCTGGCAACAACTTCCTCAAGAGTGTATGGAGAAAGTGAATAGATACCAGGAAGATCAGTTATGATAACATCCTTGTTACCCTTAAGCTTACCTTCTTTCTTCTCAACTGTAACGCCAGGCCAGTTACCTACATACTGGTTTGCGCCAGTTAAAGCATTGAATAATGTTGTTTTACCGCAGTTAGGATTTCCTGCAAGTGCAATCTTTACTGACATTGTTTACCCTCTTTCCTATTATCTGTATGTCTTCTCTTTGTATGGTTATCTCACCCGCCAATGCGTTTACATTAGCCTTTTCTATCATATGTTAGCACTCACTAACGCACGAATAAAAAAATAAGCTGTTACTCTACCTCTATGATCTCAGCATCAGCTTTACGTATTGATAACTCATAGCCTCTTACAGTAACCTCCACAGGATCACCGAGAGGGGCAACCTTACGAACATAGATCTGTACACCCTTTGTGATGCCCATGTCCATGATACGTCTCTTTACAGGGCCTTCGCCTGCAATCTTCTTGACAGTAACAGTACTGCCAACCTTGACATCCTTTAATGTGCTCATGACATTACTCCTTTTACATACATTTCTCGCCGCTCAAATTCCTGTACACACACCTATACAAGGATCTTGCTGGCCATATCCTTATCAATGGCAACACGGGAATCCTTGATATTAACGATAAGATTACCTGCATTCTCTGCCACGACAGTTACAACACTGCCTTCAACAAAGCCCAGTTTCTCAAGAAACAGTCTTGTTTTCTCTCTTCCACCAACCTTTTTGATCACGTTAGCTTCTCCCGGTTTTGCAAATGTTAATGGCATAATTGCACCTCCTTAAATAGCAGCTTAGACCACTGATTTTTACATCGTGGTTAGTATATACTAACATTGATTAGATGTCAATAATAATTATTATTTTGAACTAATTGTACAAAAGCCAACCCTATTATTGATAGAAAGTGTCTATTTACCAAATACTCTGCTCCAATTATCAAATTGAATAAAACCTTGTTTTATGTTATATTATTTGTAATTATTTCAATGAAAATGAATATTCGAAGAACGCTAGTATAAGGGGGATATAAAATAATGTTGACCACGAATGAATCAGTTGAGAATTATCTGGAGACCATTCTCGTTCTCAGTCAAAAGCTTCCAGTTGTCAGGAGCGTTGACGTAGCCAACGAGACAGGTTACAAGAAATCAAGTGTAAGTGTTGCCATGAAAAATCTCAGAGAGATGAGTTATATAGAAGTAAGTGATTCAGGATACATAACTCTCACAACAGCAGGGAAAAAGATCGCGGAGATGATATATGAGAGACACCAGCTCCTCTCCTCATGGTTTACCAGTCTCGGTGTTGCCGAGGAGACTGCCGCTGAGGACGCCTGCAAGATTGAGCATGTCATAAGCCAGGAGACATTTGACGCCATCAAGAAGCATGTGCATTCGGCAAATGAATAAATAATTTAATATAAGTTCTGAACCAGGCTGATATATGATAAAACAGGAACAGCGTATGGCTTAATATTAGGCTATACGCTGTTCCTGTTTTATATAATATATAAGAAATATCACTTTTAACGTACATATCCCACCAGTTCACCCTGTCTGACCCTGGTCTCAATGTCTCTTGTAGAATTCTCATTTATTTTTTCAAGCGGAGTAACCCTGTTCTTCTGAGTGAGAAGAATAATTGTGGATCCTCCAAACTCAAAATAACCTTTTTCCTCTCCTCTTCTGACATCCGTGGAATCCACATATCTGTTAACAATCCTGCCAACAAGAAGAGCTCCAACCTCCATATCAACTACAGTTCCGGCATTCTCCGTCCTGATAAGACAATATTCTCTGGTGTTCTCCTTATATATATCAAAATACTCACTGGCTATTGGGTTCACCGTGTGGTATACACCCTCTATACGTCTGACATCAGACTGCTTTCCAGACACATTATATATGTATCTGTGATAATCATCGACGCAAAGTCTGAACAGCCACAGTTTCCCTCCTCTGTAATGTTGTGCAAGCTTTTTATCTCTGAGAAGGGATGACACAGTATATTCAGAATCCTTTATATTGAAGGTCTGTCGATCAGTATCTTCTATATCATATACCGTAAGTCTGCTGTCACATGGACTCACAAAGCCTTCATCGGTCGTATCTATAGTCCTTGCCCCCGGAACCAGCTTTCTCTTAAAAAAATCATTATATGATTCAAACTCATTCTTCTGACACACAGATATATCAATATCATTTTTCTTTATGAATGGATTGATCATGATTCTGGATAATCCAGTGTCCATAAATCTTCCCACAAGCTTTGACACCTCTGGTCTTATCAGCCATCCGAGCACCTTACGTCCTGCTCTGTTGCCATATAACAGGCGCAGGACTCTGTCCTGTGTAGACACACCCTCAGTATTTTTTGATCTTTTGTATATCGCATATTTGTTCTTTATCATATTTTGTACATCATCCTTCATCACATCTGCATATCCGGTATATCCAAATAATTTGCATAACTCTTATAATAGAAGTGATATAATATACGGTAGTATAATGATATGGCGTCTGACCATATATCTGATCATAAGCCATACAACAGCAACTGCAACAATGACAATTATCACCATAAGTTCCTTTGTAGTCGGCTTTGGGAATCTAAAATCTGTTATGAACAATATCATCGCCAGAATCATGATTCCGTGAAGCAGTATAGGGAAAAATGCTCCAAGCAAAGGTGATGTTACGTATATAATAGGAAGTCCAACTGATATGGCTGTTATAGGCATTCCATGGAAATACTTTCTTCCGTCAGGCCGCTCTATAACCTCCGCATCATCATCGTCGTTATTCTTCTTCTCTTCAAGCACATTGTAGTATGCCAGTCTTATCATCCCCGCCAGACTATACAGTGCAAGAATAACCATACCAAACGGTGTATTCATTCCTGAAAACCAGCACAATACAACCGGGAACACGCCAAAGCTCACCAGATCACAGAGAGAATCTATCTGAATACCAAACCTCTTCTCGTCCATAGTCCTGTCCTTCTTACTTCTTGCGACCTTTCCGTCAAACGCGTCAAACAGACCGGAAAGTGCAAGACACAATATTCCTATGCTAAGGTGTCCAGTAAATGTAAAGAACATACCTGTGATAGATGACAACAGGCTCATATATGTCAAAATAACTGTATAATTATAAAATCCTACCATGTGTGAAATACCCCATTTATTTTCTTTATACGCTATGAAAGCACGTATATCCATAATTATACACAATTGTGCGACATATCTCCACATGTTTTTCAAATATTAAACTTTATTCAGATTGTATACATCGGAATACTATTCCTGACACACAGAGTCCCCCATCCTATATATCTGTTTGGATATTTACCGAATTTATCCGGTTGTCTTGCCCCCCTTATAAGCTGTGCCTTAAGTTTTTCACCATACATGAAACTGTCATTTTCCCTGACTATCCCCCACTCCATGAGCAGAGCAGCACTCCCGGAAACAAATGCGGCAGATATTGACGTACCATCTGCAAGAGCATACATACCTTCACCTGTAGACACTGTAACCCCCACTCCCGGAGCTGCAATATCCGGCTTAACCATATTGTCAGCAGTGAAGCCGCGGCCTGAAAATGATGCCATGGCTCCCGTATTCTGATCATATGCCGCAACAGATATCACATTTCCTGACGTTGCCGGTATCGTCAATGTACCAAATGCACTTGAATTTTCAAACGCCACTCTTCCTGTTATATAAGAAGGACTTGGCAGATATGCGTTGTATATACCATTTACTATGCTTTTAGGCATAAGACGTACATGCCATACTCCCTGTTCAATCTTTTTTCTAGACTGAAAAAAGATATATATAAGCTGCTTTATATTAAGCGGAGAAGGATCCTGAAATATACCATATATTCTTGTGACTCCAGCCTCTGCCCCCGACACCATCTGCCCCTCTGTCAGATATGCAACCATATCATATGATGGTGAGTATAATATAACGTCAAAGCTATCCACATAACTCTTCCATATCTGAAGTCCAAAATTGTTTACCCCTCCTGACACAGCTACATCTATATCAGCAAAGCTCACATTTCCAAGCATGCCACTTGTATGCAGCTCCCGTGATCCGTCATTACCCGTTCCTGTTACAACAGATATCCGTCCCATAACGGACACTGTATCAATATACAGCTCCAGCATGCTGCTTCCATCATGTGCTCCGAAATTATTACCATATGACAGATTGATAACCATTGGCTGTGAATTATCTATGCTATATCTTACCAGATAATCCAATCCCATCATAATACTTATCGTATCAGGCATATTTCTCTCAAGAGACTGCTCTACCATGATTATATCGCTCTGCGATGCAATTCCTGTATATGTTCCTGCAGCTATTGAAGTTATCTCCGTTCCATGAGTACTGTACCCACCACCTATGCTCTCACCATCTTCATACGCCTTCTTCACGCCAGCCCGGTCATATATATGCCCCAGTCTGTATCGGTTTGGCGTATCAGAAGAATATTTCTCATTCTGATTCCAGTAAGCCACAAGCCTTGAACCATTCGCATTTACAAATTCTCTGTTCTGTATATCCAGCCCGCTGTCAATAATCCCGACACACACCCCATCGCCATAAAGTCCATACTCACGTACAAATGATTTCGTCACACAAGATGTATATTTCTCATATGATATGTTATCAACCCCATAACTGAAATAATTAGACTTGTCTATATATAATATTCTGGGGTCTTTCTGTAATATATCTATATTCGTGGTATATATATCTATAACTGCAAATCCGCCCATTAGATATACACAATGCCTAATGACCTGCTCCATCAGATCGTCTATATTTCCCGCATGTCTTATCACAAGTGACCAAATGTCTTCTGCACTGTTATATCCCAGATACAGACTGCTTCCAGGGCTGTAACTGTCCGACGCAAGAGCAAGCTCCAATTCAGGACTAATTTTTTCTCTCATACGCACATATTCCATTTTTTATCATTATATTTCGCATACTATCGCACTATGTCGTAAATTGTATCCTGTTTTCATACATTTTAGTATGTTTTAGCACTTTTCCACATTATCCACAGATTTATACACATTTTTAAGAGAAACCATCGTAAATTGAGAAACTTAACCACATTTCCATCAACATTTTGAAAATTCAATCGAAATGTCTTGGCTTCATTTATTTTAATACGACCATTTTCTCACATGCTGATGGCTATAATTCGTATTGCACTATAAAAAAAGAAGTGAATTATTTGAACATTCTGACAAATGTGTTACTTGGCAGAAATTCCAGAATCACCAATGCTATCGGATACATAGATACAGGCAACAGCCTAAGGTGCAGTCTGACCGGAAGACATGTAGCCATCGCGACTTACAGTGTCGCCGCTGCAATAGTCTCCACAGACTTAATTCCACTTATAGATGAATATATCCGCAATCCGGCATCCATCTGCAGCAGTAATATGGAAAACATCCCTGCCGGGATTCATCTTGTTCCATACAACACCATCTGTTCCCGGGATCAGATGATGCTGGCTGTGGATGCTGACTACATGTTCATAGACAACAAATACATGGAGAGAAATCCCCTCATAGGAATAAGCCCCTGCGGATTCACAATCCTGCACACTGATAAATGTATCCTTCTAGGCAAATATTATATGAAAAGAGGCAAAAGACATGTTAAACACAATACGAGGTAACGACTTTAAATTTACTGTAGCGAGCAGTCTGTCTCTGCTATCCCCACGAAACAGCAAGGATGTGCATTACATAGGAGGCACTGAAGTACTTCCAGCCCCGCTGGAGCCAGCCGAGGAAGCCGTAGTCATAAATGAACTGACCAGCAATCAGTCAGAAGAGGCCAAAAAGCTTCTCATAGAACGCAATCTCAGACTTGTAGTATACATCGCCAAGAAATTTGACAATACCGGAGTTGGCATCGAAGATCTGATATCCATAGGAACCATAGGTCTCATCAAGGCTATAAATACCTTTAGAAATGACAAGAATATTAAGCTTGCAACCTATGCATCGAGATGTATAGAAAATGAAATACTCATGTTTCTAAGAAGAAACAGCAGACTACGCACGGAGGTTTCCATAGACGAACCCCTGAATGTTGATTGGGATGGCAACGAACTCCTTCTGTCTGATATTCTTGGCACAGATGAGGATATTGTGTACAGGGATCTTGAAACAGAGGTGGATCGCAATCTTTTGGACATGGCCATATCCAAACTATGTGAGAAGGAACGCACGATCATAGAACTTAGATACGGTATCAACACTATAGGTGGTGTTGAGAAAACGCAAAAAGAGGTGGCAGATCTCCTGGGGATCTCCCAATCATACATATCCCGGCTAGAAAAACGTATCATAAAAAAACTGCGTCGGGAGATCATGAAGCAGTACTGAGCACACAAGGGTTAGTGATGATACCCTGACATTCGGCGTTTATAATCACTGACCCTGTCTGCCAGCTTTGCATAGTCCTTATCCTTAAGATTTCCTTCAGCATGCAGCTTTTCCACCAGCTCATCAAGTTCTCTGAGCGCCTTGTGGGCAAGATCTTTATAGTTATTTGACAGATTCATATCAAGTTCATTGATCGCAGCATTTACCTGTTGCTTTACTTTTCTGTTCATCATAATCATCCACCTGCCTTCCAGATAATAAAAAACCTGAAACCATCTGATTCTCCAGGTTTCAGGTTCAATGTTCAATGCCGGCTGCGGGACTTGAACCCGCACGATGTTGCCACCAACAGATTTTGAGTCTGCCTCGTCTGCCAATTCCGACAAGCCGGCTCTCACAACATCTGTAAGTTTAACACATGACCATTTTAGTGTCAACTCTATTTACTTGTGGTAACCTTTTTTGCAACGATAACAAATCTTCCATCTTCGACGTGTGAGGCACAGGTTGACAGAGTGATAAGTTCATCCCCATACTCAGCTGTAACTCCGGTGTCATATGGGCTGTTTGCCTTGACAAAATCAATATATTCGTTGAATTGATCTTCATTCTCTGCATCAAAGAATTCATAGTAATGATAATGTTCCGTGTCAACATCACTGTATATCTGGGATCTGAACACGCCTATAACTTCATATGTCCCTGGTTCATATATGGTGTCAAATTCTATATTTTTATGGGTCTTATAGAAATCCTCATCCTCATACTGAAGCAGCTCCCTGAACATTATCCCCGACTTCATGTTGTGTCCATATATCAGAACATTTGTCGTTCTATCATCAAACGGTCTGCAATTCGTATCGATAAAAGGTGTACCCGGATCACTCCAATTCTTATCAAAATCCGCATGAAGGTAATAATCGCTGTCATCAGGTGTATACATAACCGGATAATCAATTGTTGTATCCTTTATGGTAAGCCATCCTGCAAGATCGCTGTTCTTCTCATACAATTTGGCAAACTTCTTTAATATGGTCTTTTCCCCATTATCATCACCTGGTTCTTTCTTATCTGCCTCCACCTTTACCAGATCTTCTCCATCATTGGTATCCATCATTTCTTTGAGATTGCTGAAATTATTCTGTGCATTTCTAGCAATATAATAATATCTGATCAGATATCCTCCACTCACAAGTGCCGTCAGTAAACACAACACAAGTATGACATTAAGGACTATATCCCTGACACTTTTCTTTTTCTTACTTCTCGGCTTTCCCAATATATCTCCATCCTCTCCGAATAAAATTATCCCTTTACAACATGTAAAAGGCTTCTGTATCTCACATACAGAAGCCTTTTGTCATCAGTAATACTTCTTGTTTCCCCACAGATTCTTTCTTTTAAGATCAACGTACTCTGAGTACGCCTGCTCAAGCATCTGCTTTTCATTTGGAAATTTTAGAAGGTGGTAGGCTTCATGGTACTTGTAGTATCCGGAATCCACAAAATACTCTTCTCTCTGAGGCTTACTATAGTAGCTGTCAGACATCATGAGATACCAGTGTACATCCTTGTTGACTACATCAAATGATGTATTGAAAGTATAATTACTCTTTCCTACATATTTGATAATAGATGCGCTCACACCTGTCTCCTCTTTCACTTCTCTCAGGGCTGTCTCATCATATTCTTCACCCTTTTCAACAGTTCCCTTGGGGAGAACCCATCCTTCGTATTTGTTCTTGTAATTCTTGTACAATAACAATACTTTTCCTCTGAAGATTACCACCCCTCCACAGCTTGTTGCTTCTATCACCGCAAATCCTCCTGTTTCAACCGGGTCGTAACTCAGATTCACTGCTGTGTGCAGATTCTCTGTTTACTATGGCACTAAAAACTGAAAACAGTATATCATATATTCATGTATTTTTAAAGTAAATATGACATGTATTGCATACAGAACCACACACCAGCCTGTTTTTTAATCACTGACATAATTATAATATGCATCAAATATCTGTCTTGCCGCATATTTGGCCGATGATCCGGTGGAGCTTGCATCCTCGATAATGACACATACCACAATATCCGGATCGTCAACATTGGAAAACCCGACAAACCATGAATGGGAATCCATATTATCATTGTACTCAGCTGTTCCCGTTTTGCCGGCTATAGTATATGAGCAGTCAGCGAACGCATCGGAGGCCGTACCATATGAAGTAACGCCCATCATAAGATCCTTGAGGATTCTTGCATCAGATGCTGATATGATCTTGCCATACGTGCTTGGTCTGAAACTCTTCACCTTATTGCCGTCACAGGTCTCTATCCTGTCTATCAGATATGGAGTCATCATAACGCCTCCATTGGCTATAGTGCTCATGATCATAGCGCTGTGAAGAGGTGTTATCAGTGTGTCGCCCTGACCTATTGCTGTCTGGGGGATCTCTGAATCATCCGACGTAGCATTAAGCTCAAACACTGACTTTCTGTAATATCCATCATAAGGAAGATCCTTATTAAAAAGAAAATCCTCACACAGATCCTTATACGACTGTTTATTGAGGGTCATTCCTATATTGGAAAATGATGTATTGCACGACTTGGCAAGTGAATCAGCCAGGTCAACCGTACCATGTACAGCGTAGTCTGAACAATGGATCTGTACACCATCAAATATATCTTCTCCCTCGCATTCATATGAATACTTCTGGTAATTACTGTTCTCATGGATATATTCAAGCGCTGTCAGCACCTTAAAAGTAGATCCAGGAGGATAAAGTCCCTGAGTAGCTCTGTTTAACAGACAGGAGCTGTCAGTGTCCTGTGTCTCCACAATAACATTGTCTATATCATTCGGATCGAAATCAGGCTTTGACACCATGGCTAGTATCTTGCCTGTATCCGGCTCCATCACCACAACTGCACCATCATTATAACCAAGCGCATCATATGCTGCATTCTGAAGCGTTGAATTGAGTGTACTTATCACATTATTGCCTATACTCTTCTCATCCTTAAGCTTATTATATGTCTGTGTGATTATATTCTGATTAGACGTCAGCAGATAATATGCTGAATTCATCTCCAGTCCGGACTGTCCGTTGCTGTCATATCCGATCACATGTGCATATATGTTGGAATATGGATAGTATCTATATTCATTGCCATCGTCATCCTTCAGTGTCTCGGCAAGCACCTCACCATCACTGGATATGATACTTCCCTTCTGGATCTTCTCAGCATACAGAGACTGTCTCGCATTGTAGGAATTAGCTATAAATGTGCTGGAATCCCTGACCATAAACACGATAATATATGCGAACATACATATGAAGATTAACACAACGAAATACGTTATGACCAATACAGGTATGTTCTTTTTATCGTTTGTCTTCTTGTCAAGGATCGTATCATTCTCCCCAGAATTCATCTGTGTCCTGGACATACTCTGTGCGCTTCTGCCGCTTTGCCTGCTTGTCCGCTTTCCTAGATCTGCTTTCTTCGGCATGTTTTTTGTTGTCTGTCCACTGCTCCCCGCTCTGCCATTCCGGCCTGACTGCGTTCTTCTGTCTGACATTCTTATCAACTCCACTATTTTCTAGTACACATATGCCCTGTATTATTCCAAATATTATCAATGTACTCACAACAGAGCTTACACCATAGCTCACAAGCGGCAGTGTAACGCCCGTGGAAGGAATAAACTTGACAACTCCTCCTACGTTAAGGAATATCTGGAATATAAAGCATATCGTGAATCCAAATGCTACATTCTTATAAAAAGAATCTCTGATCTTCATAGAGATATTTATAAAATAAATAAAACAGCTGAGATACATGAGCAGCAGGCAAAGTCCGAATATAACTCCAAGTTCCTCACATATAGCTGCAAATATAAAATCACTTGACACGACAGGTATAGATGTCGGAAGGCCCTGACACAAACCTGTTCCCTCAAAACCGCCCGAGCCTATCGCAAACAAACTCTGGGCTACCTGATAGCCACTGTCATCTATATATTTTATAGGATCAAGCCATGCATCTATTCGCACGGTGACATGACTGAAATGATCCTTCAGCAGAAAATATCCTATCAGAGCTACTGCAGAACCACCAAGCCCTCCGCATATCAGTATACTGTGTTTTCCAGTTGCAAGATACAGCATCATGACAAACACCATAAAGAATATGACAGCACCACCGAGATCTGTCTCCGCCACAAGAACAAGCATGAACAGTCCCGCAACGCATATAGTTTTCATCATATCTTTAAAATTTTTCGCCTTGCCAAATGAGCTTGCAAGGAAAAATACAAATATGATCTTTACTATCTCCATAGGCTGCATGGATATACCACCAATGCTTATCCAGTTGTTGGATCCATACTTATCCACCCCGACATGTGGTATAAATACCGTGCTAAGAAATCCTATTCCAAATATTGCATAGAATATATTCCAGTTCCTTACTTGTGGAAACTTCTTTACACACAGTGGTATAAATGCAGTGACGACCAACATGATCGTGGCAAATATGAACTGTTTTTTTGCCAGATCAAAATCCAGTCTTGTGAGCATAACATAACCTATAAGAAGCAAAAATGACATATTGTTGGTTATAAGTCTGGATGATTCCTTATATATCGCATGATATGATACCATATACGTTATGGATACTATCATCTGCACAATATAAAATATAAGTATGCTCTTCTTCTGATAATGCAGATAAAGTGTAAGATAACACAGGAAATGAATCATAAACACATAAAATATCTGCACATTCAGCGCCCTTTTCTTTTTGTCTGCAGCAACCGGTTTAAGTACTGTAAAACACTTAACGGTATAAAGCACCATAAAAAATATTATTAAATACTTTGCAATCTCACTTATAATGGTTACCATGTTGTCATCCTTATCAAACGCTAATCTATTCCTTTATAAAAATGTCCCCTTGTATATTCAACCACAGGATCTGGTGAACCAGTACTATGATCAACTATAATCCGCTCAATATGATCCAGGATATCTCTCACCTGTCTGGCATCCTCAATAGTAAACTCGATATATGCACTTCCATCTCTGCTGTATATATCCTCCAACCTGTCCAATACACTTGTAGGAACGCCATTATATATTACGTTATAACAATGGGAACAACTATTCTGGACATAAAACCTGTTGCCCATTTCGTCGGTGATCTGCCTGATATGCTCCGAGGAATCACCACACGTCTGGAAATAATTGCCAGATATGCACCCGGCGGTCACCATAACTCTCTGATACCCATACACTCTCTTGACGCTTTCCGCTGACAGGCCATCAATCTCATCCATTGTGAGCTCTGCTGATGATATAAATGCCGGTCTATGTATGATTTTGTTATAGAATGCACTGGAATGATCATTATATGCATATACACTGGAATCAAGTATTATCTGTCCATCGTACCCTAGTCTCAGCACCAGCCCAAGCTCATCATAATTTTTTATCACAACACCATCAAACATGTCAAGTACAGTCATGATGTCATCATATGATCCAAGCTCCTTTTGTCTCATTATCTCAGGCATTGCAAGATATGTTCTGATATCACTGTCTTTCAACATATGTCCGCATTTTCTGACATTATAATCCACTATCACGTTATCTATGCATTTATAATTCTTAACAATACTTATCTGCTCATTGCGTGATACGCCAATCGTTATACCCTCAAGCACATGGCCGTCATCCGCCAAGTCAACAGGATCACAAAATACACTTATCTTATCACCTGATCTTTTATATCTGTCGGCAAGTGCGCGGTCCATCATGGACAATGCCTGTCTCCTCAGTGCATTAACAGCACTTATCTGTACAAATATACTCTCACCGATATCCTCAGTTATATTGTCTATAATATATGAAGTTCCACCGGTTTTGCCAATTTTGTCAGTTATCTGCTTTGCTGACACTGGTCTCTGATCTGCCATAAGGCATTCCGCCCCAATAGCCGTAACCGACGTTCCATCCTCTGTATACAGGGTAAGCTGGAGCGGTTCATCCACCTGTGCCCTGACATAGCCATCAAGCCGGATCGTCCTATCATTATCTATGATATCCCTGCGTACATTTTCAAGAAGATTGTTGTTTCTTGTTCTAAATACCGGGCTTCCGTTTGCTATTGACTTAAAGGCCTTTGCCTTGAGTCTTACAGATTTTCCAGCCACAGCATCAACGTTACATGTGAGCTCAATATTTTCACGGCGACATCTTATCTCCACAATGTCTCCGGCAGAAACATCTTCCGTCAAGCCGATATTGACAAATGGCTTATCAATACTGCCCACCTGTCCAATTTTTATACCTGTATGGTTAGGTCGTTCATTGGCAAGCATCTCTCTGCCATTTCTGGTAAAATAATATCCTGAATAAAATCCACCCCTGTTGTATATATCAAGGAGTCTCCTTTCATGCTTCTCAGCTGTAGCTTCGATATCAATGCCTGCCATATATGCATCTCTCACCGATCTGTACGCATCAACTGTCGCCGCCACATACTCAGGCTTTTTCATACGTCCTTCTATCTTGAAAGAATCTATCCCAGCATCTATGAGCTTATCCAGACTCCTCAGCATACACATATCCTTAAGACTTAGGGCATAATCGTTGCTGTCCCCAACCATATATCTCTTTCTGCACGGCTGCGCGCACCTTCCCCTGTTGCCACTTCTGCCCCCTGCATAACTACTCATAAGGCATCTTCCTGAATAACAGTAACACATTGCTCCATGTACGAAGGTTTCGATCTCTATATCCACATTGTCCTTTATACTTCGGATTTCGTCCAGTGATAGTTCTCTAGAAGGCACAAACCTTGTCATGCCTATGTTCTTTAGAAATGCAGCCCCCTCCTGGCTTGACACACTAAGCTGTGTACTGCCATGTAGCGGAAGATCAGGGAAACACTGCAACAGTACATTCACAACGCCCATATCCTGGACGATTATACCATCTACACCTTCCCTATAATACGGCTCCACATAATCTGTGAGCCTTTGTATCTCATCATTCTTCAATAATGTATTGATAGCCATATACACCTTCACATCAAATCTGTGACAATAATCTATGGTATCAAGCAATTCCTTCTCATCAAAGTTGCCGGCAAACGCTCTGGCGCTGAAGAGGCTGCCGCCAAGATACACTGCATCAGTGTGTGCATTGACCGCAGCCCGAACAGCCTCCATATTGCCAGCCGGTGCCAAAATCTCTGTTTTATTTTTATTATTTAACATTTTTCTCCGCTTCAAGCTTTATAATCTGTCTCTGAAGTTCACCGATCTTGTCCTTATACTCCTCAATCATCTTCTGAGCTGATTCATATTTTATCTGGACTTCTATGACCTCATGTCTGAGATCATATATCTGCTTATCTTTATCGTCATCCTCTGTAAGCATCTGGTTAACCTGGTCCTTCGCCTTGAAATAATCATCAGCGATGTTGAGTGCAAGCAGAACATTCTGATACTCTGCATTAAATCTTCTATACGCCTCAGACGACTGACACTCAGCTATCTTGCCATTTATATATGTTGCCACATTCTGCAGATAGTCCTCGCTCTCCTGACCGCTCAGTGTATATACCTTATTGTTTATTACGACCTTGATATCATTCTTCTGTGCCATATCTGTTCTCCTTTACTTATTATCACGTATAAATGCGTCCAGGCCAAAGTGCTTATAGCACAGGTCTGTGACCACCCTGCCTCTCGGCGTTCTATTTATAAAACCATTCATAATAAAATATGGTTCATATACATCCTCTATAGTTCCAGGGTCCTCTCCTACAGCAGCCGCCAGTGTGTCTAGCCCCACCGGACCTCCGGCAAACTTCTCTATCATAGTCATAAGAATATTCCGGTCATTCACATCAAGGCCCATGGAATCAACCTGGAATTTGTCAAGTGCTCTCTTCGCTATATCCCTGTCTATATATCCATCATGACATACCTCTGCGTAATCCCTGCACCTCTTCAGAAGTCTGTTCGCAAGTCTAGGGGTTCCCCTCGATCTTCTGGCTATCTCAAGTGCACCTGCATCATCTATATCCACATCAAGCATACTGGCCGATCTGAGAACTATCTCCTTGAGATCCTCATGGGTGTAGAATTCCAGTTTGTCAACCATACCAAACCTGTCCCTGAGAGGTGCCGACAGCATGCCCACCCTGGTAGTCGCTCCTATAAGAGTAAACCTTGGCAGATCAAGTCTTATGGATCTTGCACCTGCCCCCTTGCCTATGACAACATCTATAGCATAGTCTTCCATAGCCGGATACAGAACCTCCTCCACTTGTGTGCTGAGTCTGTGTATCTCATCTATGAACAATATATCATTGTCTGACAAGTTGTTAAGTATTGCAGCCAGCTCTCCCGGCTTCTCAATGGCCGGTCCCGAGGTTATCTTGATATTTACGCCCATCTCATTCGCCACTATGGTAGAGAGTGTTGTCTTTCCAAGTCCTGGTGGTCCATATAACAGCAGATGATCCAATGGTTCATTTCTTTTCTTTGCAGCCTCAATAAATATATGGAGGTTCTCCTTAACTTTATTCTGCCCTATATACTCATTCAGATACTGCGGTCTGAGATTATATTCACTTTTCTGTTCCTCAGCATCCAGTGCCTCTGTTGAGATTATCCTGTTCATCTATATCTTTCCAATCTGTATTATTTTCTATATCATATATTTCAACGCAGCCTTGAGAAGCTGCTCCTCATCCATATCTGCTGCACCTTCCACACGGCTTACCGCTCTTCCTGCCTCGGCTCCTGTATATCCAAGTGATGTAAGGGCTGTTACGACATTGTTACGCACATCTCCCGGAATTACTGTTGCTGATATACTATTATCATAGGCTGCATCTATCATATCTTCCATCTTGAGCTTATCCTTAAGCTCAAGAATGATTCTCGATGCGCCCTTGACACCAACACCATTGGCCTTTGATATAGTCTTGACATCTTCGGATACGACCGCCAGTCTGAGTTCATTAATGGTGAGGGCTGACAGGATCGACATAGCTATCTTTGGTCCTACACTGCTTACACCTATCAGAATCTTAAATATATCAAGCTCATCCGGACTGTAGAATCCAAACAGGCTTAACTCGTCCTCCCTTATGTGCATATATGTATATACCTTAATATCTGAATGCAGAGGCTGAAGCCTGTTTATAAACTGACCTGATACCATCATTTGATATCCTATTCCACCACACTCTACAACTATGTAGCTGTCACCAACAACCTCCAGCGTACCTTTTATATATGAAATCATATCTCTGTCCCTATCCTATATATTCTGTCGGCAGCAGTCAGGATAAATTTCCCTGACTCTAAAATCACAAAAGTGCATAAAAACCGACATTAAATCTTCATAATTATATCATAATATTTATCAGTTGTGAATATATGTTTGCTTTTTCGAAATTGAACCGCTAGTATATAGTTGTAAAACAAACGCAAACTGCAAAATTTATTCAGGAGCACATACGATGAAAATATATACATATACAGAGGATATACAGGTAGACACATCACATATAGCAGATCATGCATCGGATATTCTTTACTTCGATATAGAGACAACCGGACTCAGCGCAGAACGCTCGGATCTTTATCTGATTGGATATGGTTTTTACAGGAACGACGCATTTCACTCAGCCCTCATGTTCAACGATGACGGCCGCTCAGAACCTGAGATGTTATCTGATTTTATCAATATCATGGGAGATTATAAATACCTTATATCCTACAACGGAGATACATTTGACATTCCTTATATCAAAACCAAGCTTGAGCAGTTTGAGCTTTCTGGAATTCCTGATGATATCATAAGTGTTGATATATATAAGACCACAAGAAAATACAAAAAGCTATTCAGGATGGCCTCTGCAAAACAGATAGACATCGAAGAACTTGTCGGCTTCAGAAGAAAAAGCTTCATATCCGGAGGTGACCTCATCAGATCTTACCGAGATTTTCTGAACACAGGCAGTGATAAACTTCTGCAGGATATGCTCACACACAACCACGATGACATCCGCGGTCTTATATCCATAACCGAATTCGTCAACATACCTTTTATTCCAGATGAAATATGTGTCAGCAATATAGAGGTATCTGAGGATTCAGTCACATATACATGCGACATTTCAAAGCTTCCATGCAGGATAACCTATTCAGCAGACGATATACGTATCAATGCATACGATCAACAGGTGAACATAACTCTTCCTCTCCTGCATGGGAAACTGAAGTATTACTTCAAAGATTACAGAAACTATTATTATCTGCCTATAGAAGATGTTGCCATCCACAAATCAATGGCAGTATACGTAGACGATTCACATAAGGTACGAGCCACCAAAGACACTGCTTACACCACCAGGGAATCAACATTTATCCCTGCACCCAAAGGCTGTGCTCAGGACATATTTCATTCTGGGGACCACGCCAGTGCAGGTTACATTGAATTCACAGAGGCACTCAGATGCAGCTATGACGCAGCCAGCTCTTATATCAGAAAGCTCATCAGCCCAATATTCTAACAATTTCATTTCTCTGCCAGCTAACGTGTCAGACATAACAAAAGGACTACAGATCTTTGAGATTATTCTCAAAAATCTGCAGTCCTTTTTGTTGTATATTAAATTGATAATATTGATTCTGCTATATACGAGATTACTCCTCTGTATCCTCAACAACATCATCTGTGTACTCAGGAGCTGGAAGCAATTCCTTAACACTAAGGCTGATCTTCTTGTCAACTGCATTGCACTCAACAACCTTTGCCTCAACTGTATCGCCAACCTTGTATACATCCTCCGGCTTGTTTACATGCTCATATGAGATCTGTGATACATGAAGAAGAGCATCAACACCTGGCTCAAGCTCGATGAAAGCACCGAAATCTGCCATTCTTGCTACCTTACCAGTTACAACTGTACCTGGAGCATACTTCTCCTCTGCTGTAAGCCATGGATTAGTATCATCAAACTTAAGGCTGAGTGCGATCTTCTCGCCATCGATATTCTTGATGAAAGCCTTAACTGTATCGCCAACCTTGAGAACTGACTTAGGATCATCAACTCTTCCCCATGACATCTCTGAAATGTGAAGAAGTCCATCAGCTCCACCGAGATCAATGAATGCACCAAAGCTTGTAACGTTCTTTACAACGCCCTCAACTGTCATTCCAACCTCTATTCTATCAAACAGTGCCTTAGCAGCCTCTGCCTTTCTCTCAGCGATGATCTGCTTTCTGTTACCTATAATTCTTCTCTTCTTTGGCTGATACTCAGTAAGCACAAACTCAATATCCTGATCAAGGTACTTGTCAAGATTCTTCTCATATGTATCAGAAACAAGACTTGCAGGGATAAATACTCTTGTCTCGTCGTACATAACGTTAAGTCCGCCACTGACTACCTGTACAACCTTACCTGTCAGAACCTCTCCTGACTCAAGTGCTGCCTCAAGCTTCTCATTAGCCTTCTCAGCTGCTACTCTCTTGTATGAAAGAAGAACAGATCCCTCACCATCGTTTGTCTTTACAACCTTTGCTGTTATGCTGTCACCAACATGAACAAGCTCTGTAAGATCTGCATTAGGAGTATTAGTATACTCGTTTCTAGGGATAATACCATCTGACTTGTAGCTGATGTCAACCAGTATCTCATCTGGCTTAACATCGATAACGCTTCCCTCTACTATCTCTCCAGGTCTGATCGTTCCCCTGCTTCCATCATTCTTTAATAATTCTTCAAATGTCTCGCTCATCCTACCATGAACCTCCTTAATAATATTGTTTGGGGTAGATGCCCCAGCTGTAATACCTACCCTACTAACGGATTCAAAAGTAGTCAAATCCAAATCAACGAGTGTCTGTATATAGTAAGTATTCTCACATTCTTTTTTGCTAATCTCATATAACTTCTGAGTATTAGAACTATTCCGACCACCTATAACAATCATGGCATCTACCTTTGATGCGATCTCCTGCGCCTCCCTTTGACGCACAGACGTTGCATTACAGATAGTCTTATAAGCAGTAACATTATACAATTTATTTCGAATAATATCAACAATATTATGAAATTTTCTGTAATTAAAAGTTGTCTGGCTTACTATCGATATATTCTCAGCTAAATCGCCGTCACCATTCTTATGTGTCTGTACAAACTGTTCAGCTTCTTCTTCAGAGCTTATCACAACCGGTCTGGACGTGCACCAGCCCATGATTCCTTTCACCTCAGGATGCCTGCTGTCACCAATTATTATCACAGTGTTGCCCAGTTCACATTGTTCCCTGACAATCTTATGTATCTTTCTGACAAACGGACACGTCGCGTCTATGATCTTATTACCATTCGCCTCAAGCTCATCATATACTCTCTTCTCTGCACCATGTGATCTTATGATGACTTTACTGTCCTTTATAGTGTGAAGCTCATCATCACTCTCTATCACACGCACTCCGTGCTTCGACAGATCGCCTACAACCTCTTCATTATGGATTATCTGTCCGTAGGTATATACATTTTTCTCGTCAGCATGTTCATATGCTGTATCCACGGCACGCTGAACCCCGAAACAGAATCCAGCTGTCTTCGCCAACAATACTTCCATGTTAGAACCATCCCTATAATATAATTATCTTCGCTCTTTTGCAAGTCCTATGATTGTTTCTTTGACCTGATCTATAGTCATGTCTGAGCTGTCCACAAGAACAGCATTCTCAGCTCTCCTGAGCGGTGCTATCTTTCGTTCCATATCCTGTCTGTCTCTCTGGGCTATATCCTTCTCTATACTGTCAAGTTCTACCCCGGTCTCACCCTTTGAAACAAGTTCATCATATCTTCTCTTAGCTCTGACTTCAACTGAAGCTGTAAGATATATTTTGAGCTCAGCATTAGGAAGAATATTCGTTCCGATATCTCTGCCATCCATGACTACATCATAAGACGCAGCCAGATTCTTCTGGATATCCAGCAGCTTCTCCCTTACACATGGAAGTGCAGATGACTTTGATGCCATATTGCCCACAGCCTCTGTTCTGAGATTTCCAGTAACATTCCTGCCGTTCAGATACACCTGCTGTGCATCATCCTCATACTTTATCTCTATCGATATATCAGCTATACTGCCCCCAACAATGCTCTCATTTTCAACCGGAATATTATTCTCTATGAGATACACAGCAATAGCTCTGTACATCGCTCCGGTATCCACATATATAAAGCCAAGTTCTTTTGCAACCTGCTTTGCTATAGTACTCTTGCCGGCTCCAGCCGGTCCATCTATCGCTATATTCATACGCTTACATCTCCTGATTATATTTGAGCCTTATATCATGCCCTCCGACTATTTTAACCTCTCCGCTGCAGAAAGTCCAGCCACATATCCTGTGGACCAGGCTATCTGAAGATTAAATCCTCCGGTCAGTGCATCAAGATCAAGCACCTCACCGGCAAAATAAAGTCCATTTACAAACTTTGATTCCATTGTGGAAGGGTTGACCTCCTTTACATTCACTCCTCCTCTGGTAATGATCGCCTCATCATAGCCACGGAATCCGGCAAATGTAAGTTCAAACCTTTTGAGTACACTCACAAGTTTTTCCCTTTCCTCCCTTGTTATGGAGTTGACCTTCTTGTATGGATCTATACCTGTTCTCTCCACCACAGGTTCTATCATCTTCACCGGAAGTAGATCGCCGAGAGCATTCTTAAAATCCTTATTGGCGTACTTCTTAAAGTCCTTAAGAATTCTAGCATCAAGCATATCTACATCCATGGCAGGTTTCAGATCTATGTAAAGCATGATTCCCTTATCGATATATCTGTGCATATATGCAGATGCTTTTATCACAAGCGGACCACTTATGCCAAAATGTGTAAACAAAAGTTCTCCCTGTTCTTCAAAAATCTTCTTCTTGCCTGAAAATACATGAAGACTCACATTTCTCAGTGACAGTCCCATCATATCGCCACAGCATGCTTCCTCTATATTGAAAGGCACAAGAGATGGACTGAGCTGCCTGATACTATGCCCACAATTTTGAGCAAATTCATAACCATCACCTGTGGAACCGGTAAGTGGATATGACAATCCCCCTGTAGCCACAATGACTGAATCACACTCTATCGGCTGGGATCCGGCCACACTCACAGCTGATACTCTGCCGTCATTTATATCTATACCCATGACCTTGGAATTAAGTCTCAGGTCTATATTCTTATTTCTGTTTATAAGTGTCTTAAATGCACCTATCACATCTGATGAATGATCACTTGAAGGGAACACTCTTCCTCCCCTCTCAACTTTCAGATGACATGAAGCCTTTTCCAGATAATCCATGATCATATTATTGTCAAATGTGTAAAACGAACTATACATAAATTTGCTGTTTGATACTACTGCTCCGAAGAAGTCATCAGCATCACAGGCATTTGTGACATTGCAACGCCCCTTGCCCGTTATAAACAACTTCTTGCCTATTCGGTCATTCTTCTCAAGAAGTATAACCTCACGATCTCTGCCAGCAGATAACGCTGCCATTATTCCGGCAGCACCGGCCCCTATAACAACTATTCTTCCAGCCATATTCTCTCCACTTAACTTTATTGTAAAACAAAATCGAGAGACAGAGACTCCTCACCCGGAGCTCCGTCTCTCTGTTTGCATATCTTTATATTATCATCTAACGATCATTAAACCGGATAAGCTGTGCTCTCCTTGTCAACAAGTGACACATCAACCTTCTTATCCTGAGCCTCTCTGTACTTGAAGAAGTCAGTTGCAACCTGTGGGAACAGTGCATATGTGAGTACATCCTCATCCTGCTTCTTGTACTGGATCATCTCCTTCTCGATCTTGTCGAGCTCGTTCTCAAGAAGATCTGCCGGGCGGCATGTAATCTGCTCCTCATCGCCGATAACCTTCTTCTTAACCTCTGGATCAACAGGCTTTACTGACTGACCATACTCGCCACGTACAAGTGCCTTTGACTCCTTTGTACACATCTTGTATCTCTCGCCTGTTACGACGTTGAGAACTGCCTGTGTACCAACGATCTGGCTTGAAGGAGTAACAAGTGGCGGCTCACCATAGTCCTTACGAACTCTTGGAACCTCCTCAAGAACGGCCTCAAACTTATCCTCAGCACCCATCTCCTTGAGCTGTGATACGAGGTTTGAAAGCATTCCACCAGGTACCTGGTAGAGAAGTGTCTTAACGTTAACGCCAAGAACCTTTGGATTTAAGAGACCGCTTGCAATCCACTCTTCTCTGAGTGGTCTGAAGTAGTCTGCTATCTCAGCCAGAAGCTTCTGATCCAGACCTGGATCAAACTCTGTTCCCTCAAATGTCTTGGCCATAACCTCTGTTGCAGGCTGTGATGTACCAAGCGCAAGAGGTGAGATTGCTGTATCGATGACATCACATCCGGCCTCTACAGCCTTGAGGTATGTCATTGAAGCTACACCTGATGTGTAATGTGTATGAAGCTGAATTGGAAGGCTTGAACCATCCTTGAGCGCCTGTACAAGCTCTGTAGCCTTATTTGGAACAAGAAGTCCGGCCATATCCTTGATACAGATTGAATCTGCTCCCATATCCTCGATTCTCTTTGCCATATCCTTCCAGTAATCCAGAGTATATGCATCACCGAGTGTATATGAAAGAGCTACCTGGGCATGTCCGCCCTCTTTGTTACAAGCCTTAACTGATGTCTGAAGGTTTCTAAGATCGTTCAGACAGTCAAATATTCTGATGATATCAATACCATTTGCGATTGACTTCTGTACGAAATACTCTACAACATCATCTGCATAATGACGGTATCCGAGGATATTCTGTCCTCTGAAGAGCATCTGCAGCTTTGTATTCTTGAATCCATCTCTGAGCTTTCTGAGTCTCTCCCATGGATCCTCCTTAAGGAATCTGAGTGATGCATCGAATGTTGCACCGCCCCAGCACTCTACTGAATGATAACCAACCTTATCCATCTTGTCGATGATAGGAAGCATCTGCTCGGTTGTCATACGAGTAGCTATAAGTGACTGGTGCGCATCACGCAGTACAGTTTCCGTAATCTTTATCGGTTTCTTATCTGCCATTTTATCGTCCTCCTATAATTATATAAATTCTGATTAAATTCCAAATATTGCAAGGAATGTACCTGCAGCTACGGCTGTACCGATAACACCTGCAACGTTTGGTCCCATAGCGTTCATCAGAAGGAAGTTTGTAGGATCATACTGTGATCCAACCTTCTGTGAAACTCTGGCTGCCATTGGAACGGCTGATACACCAGCTGAACCGATAAGCGGATTAACCTTGCCCTTTGTAGCCCAACACATAAGCTTACCGAAGAGAACTCCGGCTGCTGTACCTACAGCGAATGCGATGAGTCCGAGCAATACAATCTTAAGTGTACTAACCTTGAGGAATGCCTCTGCACTTGTAGAAGCACCTACTGAAGTACCAAGTAAGATAACTACGATATACATAAGAGCGTTTGAAGCGGTCTCTGTGAGCTGCTTAACAACGCCGCACTCTCTGAAGAGGTTACCAAGCATCAGCATACCTACAAGTGGTGCTGTTGTTGGAAGGATAAGAACTACCACAAGTGTAACGATAATAGGGAAGAGGATCTTCTCGATCTTGGTTACAGGTCTGAGCTGTGGCATTCTAACAAGTCTCTCCTTCTTTGTTGTGAGAGCCTTCATGATAGGTGGCTGTATAACAGGTACAAGTGACATATATGAATATGCCGCAACTGCTATAGGTCCGAGAAGTGTTCCACCCATGCCGAGCTTACCGGCAAGGTAGATAGATGTAGGACCATCAGCACCACCGATGATTGATATAGCTGCAGCCTCTTTACCATTGAATCCCATAAGGAATGCAAGGAAGTAAGCTGTATAGATACCGAACTGAGCTGCTGCGCCGAGCAGGAAACTCTTCGGATTCGCGATAAGCGGACCGAAGTCTGTCATGGCGCCGACACCCATGAATATAAGTGAAGGTAAGATACTCCACTCATCAAGCAGGTAAAAATAATGTAACAAGCCGCCCTCTGCCATAATATCTGGGAACATGTTTACAAGAAACATACCAAATGAGATAGGGACAAGAAGAAGTGGCTCAAACCCCTTTCCGATTGCAAGGTACATGAAAGCAAACGCTATAAGGATCATAACGTAATTCTTCCAGTCAAGACTTGCAAAACCGGTCTGATTAGCTAAATTTGTCAAAACGTCAACTATTGTGCTGCCCATTTAGTTGTTTCCTCCTATAAGATTTATTCTAATTCAAGCAATTAGTTGAGTGTTGCAAGTGTATCGCCTGACTCAACACTAGCGCCTACTGTAACGTCTATGCTTGCGATTGTACCATCTTCCGGAGCAACAACTTCGTTTTCCATCTTCATAGCCTCAAGGATAAGGATTACCTGTCCCTTCTTTACTGAATCGCCAACATTAGCCTTTACTGCAAGGATCTTACCAGGCATAGGTGATGAAACCTTGATGCTGCCAGCACCGCCTGCTGCTGGTGCTGGAGCTGCAGGAGCTGCTGCTGGTGCAGGTGCTGCCACTGGAGCTGCTGCTACAGGTGCTGCTGAAACTGCGCCACCTGATAACTCTTCAACTGATACATCGTATGATGTGCCATTAACTGTGATTCTATAATTCTTCATAACAATTATCCTCCTATAATTATCTCTTATTCTTTTTTCTTGGTCTTACAACCAGCTTATCGTTACTTGGATAGTTTACACGAGCTCTTGTCTTGCCACCCTGTGCTGCCATAACTGCTGCTGATATAACTGCAACAAGCTCTGAATCGTTCATAACGCTCTCACCGGTTGCTGTGTTGACAATATCAACTATTCCTGCTGGAGCAGGTGTACTTCCTGTTGTGCTGGCATCTGATCCGGCAGCAACAGCTTCCTGAGCCTTCTTTGCCTTCTCTGCCTTTCTCTTCTCTCTTGTCTCCTTATCTAAAAGAGCCGGAACATATTTGAGAAGTGAGATGATAAAGGAAATAAATATCAAAGCAATAAACACTATGCCCATACCTATAAGAGTATTTGCTCCGGCATCCTTCATCTTATCCTTCATAGTCTGATTCGCTGCGATCTCAAACTCAGATATCTTATATGGGAATACACCGACGGATGTGAGGTAACTGTCTGCATCTTCCTCTGACACACCATTCTGGTTCATATATCTATATTTGTTGTACTCGTATACAACTGAATTATCTACAAATGTAGCCTTTACAATAGCTTCCTTGTCCGCGCACTCTGCGTACATGCTCACAACAACTTTGTCGTCAACTTCTTCAATGTCTTCATCATAATCAACCGGCTTGAAATCTATGAACTTACCATAGTCACTTTCAAGAGTTGAGAATACCTTGATAGCAGCTATATCACTTTCAGTGAGTCCTGCATCAGTTCCGTTCTCAACAGCATAATTATATACCGGTTCAACTTCTGTGATACCGATCCACTGCTTGGCATATGTCTGAGCATAATTTGCCATATCTTCTCGATCATAATTGAAGCTAACTTTCTTATCTGATGATGAACAACCTGCGAGCGCGAATGTAACAGCTAACATAGAAACTATCAATAATAACTTTTTCTTTATTATCTTTTCCATTTAAGTTGTCACTCCTTTATATTGTACCGTGCTTTTTGTATGGTCTGTCCTCATTCTTTGAAAAAAGCATATCGAATGCTGCTATAACTCTCTTTCTTGTTGCATCAGGCTCTATTATATCATCCACATAGCCTCTTCTAGCTGCAGATACAGCACCTGAAAGAGCATCTGTGTACTCAGCCTTCTTCTCCTTGATATATGCAAGCTTATCACCTGCAGCTGCTATCTCATCCTCATACATGATCTTAACTGCCATCTCAGGATCCATTGTTCCGATCACTGCATTTGGCCATGAGAATACAACATCAGCTCCTATAGCCTTTGAACACATAACTGTATATGCTGTTCCATAAGCCTTATCGAGCATAACAGTTACCTTTGGTACTGTAGCGTTGGCATATGCATATGTGAGCTTTGCCACAGCCTTTGAGATTGTCTTCTCCTCTTTGACTGTTGCTGCAAATCCCTTTATATTCACAAGTGTAAGTACTGGGATATTGAATGAATCACAAAGCTTAATGAAATCTTCAGCCTTATATGCACCTGCAGTTGTGAGAACATCCTTCTGGTTACCTACAACACCAACTGTCTCACCATTAAGCCTGATAAATGCAGTTACAACATCATCTGCAAAATCCTTTTTGAGTTCAAATACAAAATAATCATCTGTTATATCTGTTATAACGTCCTTTACATCGCCCGCCTTTGCTGCAAGATCAGGGATGATCCTGTTCACATCGTCCTCACAAACAGCGCTCTCTGCATTCTCCTCATTGTTTGCAGGAAGAAGGCCTACGACAACTCTGATTGCACTGAGAACTTCTGCTTCTGAATCACATACAACGTCAACGTTGGCTGTGTTCTGTGCAACATACTCTGCAGCAGCTGTATCCAGCTTCTCTGCGCGATTCTCGTCAAGTGCATTTGGGCTGTTGACAAAGAGCTTTGCATTCTCCTTGGTCATGATTGTGATATCTGTAAGATTAGGGATGATGGCTGCACCACCGCCACATGTTCCAAATACAGCTGTGATCTGTGGAATAACACCTGAAGCAACTGTCTGCTTGAGGTAAAGCTCACCAAATGCATTGAGTGCATCTGTTGCCTCCTGAAGTCTTAAACCTGCACAGTCGATCAGCCCGATAACAGGTGCGCCCATCTTCATAGCCATGTCATAAAGTCTGGCGATCTTTCTGGCATGCATCTCGCCTATAGATCCTCCGAGTACCTTTGCGTCCTGGCTGTAAACATAAACTAAATTGCCATTGATCTCTCCATAGCCGGTTATAACGCCGTCTTTTGGAGTATCCTTGTCCTGAATGTTGAAATCTGTATTTCTAGCAGTTACATATGCGCCGATTTCAACAAAACTTGAGTCATCAAGTAACATTGAAATTCTGTCACTTGCTGACAAGCTTGGTGTGTTGCTCATTTTTAGCCCTCCGTTTAATTTATTTTAGGACTATATATAGTCCAATTTTCGCCGAGTATAATTGTAAAGCCTTTGTCGTCATATTTCAAGTAAAATCGAAAAATCCACCAAAGGTTTGTCGGCGTTGTAAGCTATTACTTTTTTAAATAAAACAGGGAATCTGTGTAAAATATACCCTCAAACAAAAGTATACCCCAAATTCCCCGTTGAATTATAAAATCTGTTTTATTTTTTACTGTTTCTTAATCCTTAATTACTTCTCTGTTGTGATACAGATAATCTCCAAGAGATATAAGTGTAAGCGCAAGTGCAAGATATATAAGTACCTGATCAAAGATGTAGAACACCTTGAGATCAGCTATCAAAAATCCTACCATGATCATCTGGACTGTGGTCTTAATCTTTCCCCACCATCCGGCAGCTATTACTATCCCCTTTTCTGCCGCGATAAGTCTGAATCCGCTTATTATAAAATCCCGTGCTATGATCACTATAACTATCCACGCCGGAATCCTGTTCAGATCCGACAAAGCTATGAGTGCCGAGCATACCAGCAGTTTATCTGCCAGAGGATCCATGAATTTTCCAAAGTTGGTAACCAGATTGTATTTTCTTGCAATCTTTCCGTCAAGCATATCTGTAAGTGATGCGGTTATGAATATTCCAAGTGCCACCCACTTTGACCATGCCGGTGACATATATAAAAACACAAGAAAGAATGGAATCATTATAGCTCTTAGTATTGTCAATTTGTTTGGTAAATTCATTCTACTATCACTCCTGTCAAATCATATTCATTGGCCTCGGTTATCTTCACATCCACAAATGAACCAGATATCAATTCATATGGTGCACTGACGAACACTATTCCGTCAACCCCCGGAGCATCTCTGTAGGTTCTTCCCACATATACATCATCGTCGACCAGATATCCCTCAACAAGAACCTTCTGGGTACTTCCGATCATCTGCTGGTTCTTCTCATAGGATATCTCCTGCTGAAGCTCCATGATCTCGTCACGCCACTTTGCAGCAAGTTCTCCATCCACCTGATCCTCGTACTCCGCAGCCGGAGTGCCCTCCTCAGGCGAATAAGTGAATACTCCAAGCCTGTCAAACTCGCACTCATCCACAAAGTCGACCAGACCATCGTGCAGTTCCTGTGTCTCACCTGGGAAACCAGATATGAGCGTGGTTCTGATAGCTATATCCGGCATGGCTGCCCTAAGTCTGCCGACAAGCTCCACAATGTCCTCTCTGCTGGTTCGTCTGCCCATTCTCTTAAGTATCGCATTCTCAGAATGCTGGATAGGTATATCGACATAATGGCAGATCTTCGGATTCGTGGCCATAACTTCTATAAGTTCATCTGTTATCTCCTCCGGATAACAGTACAGAAGTCTTATCCACTCTATGCCTTCTATCTCACTGAGTTTTGTGAGAAGCTCTGGAAGCTTCTTCTCACCATACAGATCAACTCCGTACAGCGTAGTCTCCTGTGCCACAAGGACAAGCTCCTTTATACCATCAGACGCAAGCTTTTCGGCGGATGCGATCAGGCTGTCCATCGGCATGCTTCTGTATCTGCCTCGTATGTGAGGTATTATACAATAAGTGCACAGTTTATTACAACCTTCTGCGATCTTAAAATACGCCATCGACGCATTTGTCGTTACTATTCTCTCAGCAATCGGCCTTGGAGTATAATTTATATCATCTACAATCGACTCTTCGTTGGTTCCTATGGCCTCAACTATCTTATCATAATTGGTTGCACCGATAATGACATCAATCTCCGGAAGTTCCTTCATTATCTCGTCCTTATATCTCTGGGACAGACATCCCGCAACGATAAGCTTTTTGAGTTTTCCGGTTTTCTTCAGTTCTCCCATCTCGATGATGGTGTTGATGCTCTCCTCTTTTGCATCGCTGATGAACGCACAGGTATTTACAACTACTACATCTGCCTCTGTCTCATCATTTGTAAGCTGATGTCCTGCTTTGTTCAGCAATCCGAGCATGACCTCGCTGTCCACCAGATTTTTATCACAGCCTAGTGATATGAGTAATACTTTCATCTGTTCTCCAATAATTTCGCACTTGTTCTTAGTTTATATTTATTGATTCCACGCAGTTTGACATGAGCATGGCTATGGTCATAGGACCAACTCCGCCAGGTACAGGAGTTATGGCTCCGGCAACTTCCTTGGCTGATTCAAAATCTACATCACCGCAGAGCTTGTTGTTCTCATCTCTGTGGATTCCCACATCTATAACTGTTGCACCTTCCTTGATGTAAGATGCATCGATCATCTTTGGCTTTCCTATTGCGACCACGAGTATATCAGCACGTCTGCACACGTCCTTGAGATCCTTTGTTCTGGAATGGCATACGGTTACTGTACCATTCTCGCGGAGCAGCAGCATGCTCATAGGCTTACCGACTATATTGCTTCTGCCGAGTACCACGCACTCCTTGCCCTCTATCTCTATTCCGGATCTCTTGATGAGCTGGATAACTCCGGCCGGTGTACATGACACAAAGCCCGGCTGTCCTATGCTGAGCGCACCAACGCTCATCGGATGGAAGCCGTCCACATCCTTCTTAGGAGATATGGTCTTTATGACCTTATCCTCATCTATATGCTTTGGAAGTGGGAGCTGTACAAGTATTCCGTTCACCTTGTCGTCAGCGTTGAGCTTCTCTATAAGTGCAAGAAGCTCTTCCTCTGTTGTCTCCTCTGGGAGCTCGTATGACAGTGAACCTATTCCTATATACTCACATGCCTTCTTCTTGTTGCCAACATATACTGATGAAGCAGGATCATTGCCGACCTGAATAACAGCAAGGCATATCTCTACACCCTCTGCCTTAAGTCCTGCAACCTTCTCCTTGAGCTCATCCTTTATCTGTTTTGATATAACCTTACCATCTATAAGCTTATACATTTATCTGTCCTCCTAGAATAATCCGACGATCTTGCCGTCATCATCCACATAAATTCTCTCTGCAGCCGGAGCCTTTGGAAGTCCAGGCATGGTCATGATCGTTCCGGTAATCGCTACCACAAATCCTGCTCCTGCACTGACATAAACCTCGCGGATATTTATATCGAATCCTGTAGGTCTTCCAAGCTTCTTTGGATCATCTGACAGAGAATACTGGTTCTTTGCCATACATACAGGGAAGTTACCGAAGCCCATCTCCTCGATCTTGGCGATGGCCTTGCTGGCCTCTGCACTGTATGTAACACCGTCTGCACCGTATATCTCTGTTGCGATACAGTTGATCTTATCCTTTATTGAAAGGCTGTCATCGTAGAGCACCTTGAAGTTACTCTTCTTGTTCTCCAGTGTGTTGAGCACCGCATTTGCAAGGTCTATACCGCCCTTGCCGCCCTGCTCCCATACATTTGCAAGGGCAAAATCGCAGTCTCTGTCCTCGCAGAACTTCTTGACAAAATCGAGCTCTGCCTGGCTGTCTGTGACAAATCTGTTCAGTGTAACAACAACAGGAACGCCGTACTTCTGAAGATTCTCAATATGCTTCTCAAGGTTTACTATACCAGCCTTAAGCGCGTCGAGATTCTCCTCGCCGAGATCTGCCTTTGCAACTCCGCCATTGTACTTGAGTGCTCTTACTGTGGCAACCAGAACCACCGCATCCGGCTTAAGGTTGTTCATACGGCACTTGATATCGAAGAACTTCTCAGCTCCGAGATCTGCGCCAAATCCTGCCTCTGTTATTACATAATCTGCAAGCTTTAATGCTGTCTTTGTAGCCATTACACTGTTACATCCATGTGCTATATTTGCAAATGGTCCGCCGTGTACGATTGCCGGTGTATGCTCAAGTGTCTGGATAAGGTTTGGCTTGATGGCATCCTTTAAGAGCGCTGCCATAGCTCCTACAGCCTTGAGATCAGCCGCTGTCACAGGCTCATTGTCCATATTGTATGCAACGATTATTCTGCCAAGTCTATCCTGAAGATCCTTCATGTCGCTTGCAAGGCAGAGAATTGCCATGATCTCCGATGCAACTGTAATGACAAATCCATCCTCTCTAGGTACTCCATCAACACGCTTTCCAAGTCCGACAACTGTGTGTCTGAGAACTCTGTCGTTCATGTCCAAACACCTCTTGAACACGATTCTGTTCACATCTATTCTCAGTGCATTTCCCTGCTGGATATGGTTATCCATCATGGCCGCAAGGAGATTGTTCGCAGATGTTATAGCATGAAAATCTCCTGTAAAGTGAAGGTTGAGATCCTCCATAGGTACTACCTGTGCATATCCGCCTCCGGCAGCACCACCCTTGATTCCGAAACAAGGTCCAAGTGATGGCTCACGAAGTGCGATAACCGCCTTCTTTCCAAGCTGCCCCATAGCCTCGCCAAGTCCTACGGTGATGGTTGTCTTTCCCTCTCCTGCAGGTGTTGGATTGATGGCTGTAACGAGGATAAGTTTTCCATTCTCGTTGCCCTCAACCTTCTTTATAAGCTCATCTGAGAGCTTTGCCTTGTACTTTCCATAGAGATCGAGGTCATCCTCTGATATGCCGAGCTTTGCAGCAACCTCCCTTATGTGCTTCATCTCAGCCTTCTGTGCAATTTCAATGTCTGTCATCATAGCTCTTATCCTCCGCTTTCTATAAATTAGTGTCTATATATTCATCGAACTGTTCCTGAGTCATCAGAATCTTTCTGGCCTTTGTGCCCTCCTCAGGCCCAACTACTCCCGCGGCCATCAACTGATCCATGATTCTCGCTGCCCTGTTAAACCCTATCTTGAACGTTCTCTGAAGCATACCTATCGAAGCTTTTTCTTTCTCTATGATGAATCTTCCCGCTTCCACGAAATATTCATCCTTATCACTGGCTGAAGCCCCACCTATCGCCGTGGCACCTGAAGCGCCACTTCCCGATATGGACTTAGCCACCTCGTCATCATATGTTCCCACACCATTACTGTTCTTAAGAAAGTCAACAACGGCTGTAACCTCATCATCTGACACAAATGCACCTTGTACTCTGACCGGTTTAGGATAGCCAGTCGGATAGAACAGCATATCTCCCTTTCCAAGGAGCTTCTCCGCTCCTACCATATCAAGTATGGTTCTGGAATCGACTCCTGACGAAACCGCAAATGCAATTCTAGATGGAACATTCGCCTTTATAAGACCCGTTATAACATCAACTGACGGTCTCTGTGTCGCTATAACAAGATGTATTCCCGCCGCTCTGGCAAGCTGTGAAAGTCTCACTATAGCATCCTCGACCTCGCCGTGGGCAACCATCATGAGATCCGCAAGCTCATCCACTATGACCACTATCTGTGGCATCTTGGTCAGCTTTTCTCCATCGGCTCCCGCTATAACGGCATTTTCAACCTTGTCATTATATCCCTGTATATTACGCACACTGTGCTCGGCAAAAAGCTGATATCTCTTGGTCATCTCCATGACCGCCCAGTTGAGTGCCCCTGCCGCCTTCTTTGGATCTGTTACGACCGGTATCAGAAGATGTGGTATTCCATTGTAGCATGCAAGCTCAACCATCTTAGGATCTATCATGATAAGCTTTACTTCCTCTGGCGTGGCTTTGTACAGTATACTCATTATGAGTGTATTGATACACACTGATTTACCTGAACCCGTGGCTCCGGCTATCAGAAGATGCGGCATCTTGGCAATATCAGTCGCAATGACCTGTCCACTTATATCCTTACCAACCGCAAATGCCACTTTGGACTTAAGGTTCTTGAAATTATCTGATTCAATAAGCTCTCGGAACGCCACAATGGAGTTCTCCTTGTTCGGGACCTCTATACCTATCGCCGCCTTGCCAGGTATCGGAGCCTCTATACGTATATCTGCAGCAGCAAGGTTAAGCTTGATGTCATCCGCAAGGTTCAGTATCTTGCTGACCTTTACTCCCTGCTCAGGCTGCATCTCAAATCTCGTAACCGCTGGTCCACAACTGTAATTGGTTATCGTAACATTGACACCAAATGTCTCAAGTGTATTCTTGAGCTTGATAGCCGTCTCCCTGACATGAGCATCCCTGTTGGAATTGTTGTTTTTGGGCGGCTGGCTTAGCAGTGCCGCAGTCGGAAATCTGTATTTTTTGTTTGCCTGATACTGCCTTGACACTTCATTGCTATCCGTCTTCCCCTTTGTCTGTGCAGTTTTTCTGCTCTGTTCCTCTTCCACAAATGCGGAATCATACATAGGGTTGTAGTCAGACACACTCTCAGGATGCATATTACCATTCACGGCTCCTGCAAGCACATCCTCCTGTTCTTCACATCCGGCATCAATATCCTGTGCCGACAAGCCTGTGCTGACATTATCGAGCTTCGTAACAGCTGTCTCCTCTATTTTTTCATCCACAGTGGACAACAACGTTTTTTCAAGAGGCTTTACATGCCTTACCCTTGTCTTTTCCGTTGCTTTCACAGTCTCCTTACGGCTGTTACCAGATGTTCTGCTCACCTCATCCACCTGTACAGGGTTGATATATTCGTCATCATTGGTCATCACAATCTTTTCAACATCGTTATTGAAGCTTTCATATGGTATCACATCTCCATATGTACTTCCAGCCCCATCAGCCTTTATCTCATGCACGTCCTCAAGGAAAAAATCTTTCGGCTTATCATCCTCAGTTTTTCCATTCTTATCATTCTTACCATTCTTTGTATTGTATACATTAAGGCTTGACATTGACGATCTCGCTTTTCTCTCATCGTCTGTGTGCTCAGATATCTTCTTATGACCTGCGCGCTCATTTCCAGACTTAGAATCTCTGTATACATCATCATAGTCATCTCCATATGTATCTCCGTCATAATATTCTGCATTATGTCCATCGTCATACTCATTATCATCATATGATCTTCTGTCACGAATTGACTGCATTACATCCTTTATCCAGTCTACTACCGATATCTCAGTGATCAATATGAACATGATAACTGCCATAATAAACATGATTATGCATGCTCCCGGGACTCCCAGCAGAGTTCTTATTCCAAAGAATATTCCACCGCATAACACCCCTCCACCGGCATGGTTTGTATATCCATCCATATACAGAACCTTAACCGACTCAAAATCAGACGAATAGATTGCCTGGAAAACCATGGAAAGCAGAACGAGTACTACCCCAAAATATATAGCTTTTTTGACAATTTTCCTATTAAAATTGTTGGATATAAGATATGCCGCTGACACAAACAGGTATACAGGGAATATGTATTCTGCAAAACCGATCACTCCAAAGAAGAAACCTGATACCGTGTCTCCCACTATTCCACATATTCTGAAATTGGCCAGAAGAAGAAACACCGAAAATGCAAAGAGCACGATCAAAGCAATCTCACTGTGCATCTGCTTCTGCCTTGCAAGTTCTTCCTCTCTTGCTTTTCTCTCCATGGCAGCTTTAGATCTGGCATTCTTTCCTGAGGATGTCTTTGAAGCAGTCTGCTTTTTTCTGGTCGTTCCGGCAGATTTTGAAACGGTATTCTTTGATGCAGTCTTTGCTGTACTCTTTGCCCCACTCTTTCTGGCCACGTTTTTTGATGATGTTTTATTTACTGACTTTTTATTTGTAGAAGCCATTTTTTACCTCTGATTCTTTTTTATCTCACAAAATAACATATTATAGAAATCATACCTGCAGCAAGGCAGTATATAGAAAATCCCTTAAAGTTCTTCTTTCTGACTGTGAACAACATAAATTTGATACACACATAGCCAACTACACCCGCAACTACCATTCCTACTATGTAATTCACCACTTCTCCTCCAGCAATAGATGAAGAAAACAGATCAGGTATCTCCAGTATGACCGCACCAAGCACCGCCGGTATGGACATTATAAATGAATACTTAACTGTGAATTTTCTGCTGTAACCACAGGCAAGACCAGCCGTGATCGTGCTTCCCGATCTGGATATACCCGGAAGGGTTGCAACAGCCTGTGCAAGTCCGACAAATACAGCGTTCCTGTACGTAGCCTTTGCCGCGCTCTTCTTACCCACTGGAAGTCTGTCGGCAAACCAGAGTATGACAGATGTAACGCACAGACATATTCCAGGTATGATCAGTGTATCTCCTGCATGACTTATAGCTTTATCAAATGGGAGTGCGATAATCGTTGTGGTAAGTGTCGACACAAGTATCAGCATAACAAACTTCCTGTAAGCACTTCTGACTATTTTCCTATACTCATACTGCTGTTCTTTTCCCAGTTTGTTTCTGACGAAATAACTCAAATTCACACAGCAGTCACCGACAATCATGACTCCCTCTACTATAAGCTTCTTTATATCCTCCCAATATGCAATAAATATTGCCACAAGAGTTCCAAGATGGAGCAATATATCGAACAATATTCCTGTATCAGTCTGAACTCCAAATATATTCTTGAATATTGCAAGATGTCCCGAACTGCTCACTGGAAGAAATTCCGTAGCTCCCTGTATTATTCCCATCAAGATCGCCTGTAATAAAGTCATGATCTGCCTCCTCACCCAATCTGTAAATACAATATCCTAAGGAATTTTACTATCATTTATTCAATTAATCAAGTCATACAGTTTTTTTAGAGCATCTCTCATGCCTCCTACATGATCTATAACTCCAGCGTCAACCGCCTGAACGCCTACCAGTACTGAGCCAATATCCTTGGTGAGTTCCCTCGTATTGAACATGAGTTTTTTCAGTTCTTTTTGATCTATATCCGAATGTTGTACAGTAAAGTCAATAATTCTGTCCTGCATTTTCTCTATATACTCAAAGTTCTGCTTTACCCCAAGAACGGTCGTACTTGTCCTTATAGGATGTACTATCATGGTAGCAGTAGGCACAATAAATGATTCAGTTCCTGACACCGCAAGAGGTACGCCTATGGAATGTCCGCCGCCAAGAACAAGAGTAACCACAGGCTTTGACACGCTGGCAAGCATCTCCGATATAGCCAATCCAGATTCCACATCTCCTCCAATCGTATTCACAAGCACAAGTATCCCCTTGATTCTGTCACTGTTCTCAGCCTGAGCTATAACAGGAAGCAGCACATCATAGCTTGTTCTTTTCATTCCCGACGGCAGTTTTTCATGTCCCTCTATCTCTCCATATATCCCACACATGAGGATATAATTTTCATCATCCACCTCAAGTATATTACAGCCATCTGCAAGCCGCAGCTTTTCAGCAAGTCTCATTCCTTCATCCATACATACACCTCTTTATCCGCTTCGCCATCCACTCCGCATAACAAATTAAGAAGGGCAAAAGCCCTTCTTAACTATTAATCTCTTATGTATGTATTTTTATTCAGCATAAGATATCTTATCAATTACATAACAAGCACTATATCATTGACATCTACAAGCTTGTCAGCAGGAATATAGTTTGATTCCATAACTTCTCCATTCAACGTCAGGCTCTGGAAACCACTCTCATGTCCATCCGGGTTCTGTACCTTGATGGAAAGTTTCTTGCCTCTGAACATCTTCTCGATCTCAAACTCTTTCCAGTCTGATGGAACTGAAGGTGCGATCTTGATTCCGCCAAAGTCAGGTCTCATACCCATGATTCCCTCAACGCAGCCTACCATACATGTGGATGCTGTACCTGTGAGCCAGTGTACATGAGCACGTCCCTCAAATGGGCTTCCCACAGACTCTGTGAACTGTCCGTGGCAATATGGCTCAAGCTTTCTGATCTCTGCCTTGTCATTCATAGATGCAGGTGAGCTCTCATTGAAATACTCGAACGCTCTGTTTCCATGTCCCATGAGTGCCTCGGCAAGTATGATCCAGCCCTGTGGCTGTGAGAATATACCTGCATTCTCCTTTGTTCCTGCATTGAACAGAAGCATGAGCGCTCCGTCAAATGCATGCTCTCTGTACGGAGGGAACATAAGTCTCACACCGTACTCTGTGTTCAACTCTCTGTGGACCGACTCAAGCGCAAGCTCGGACTGCTCTCTTGTTGCAAGTCCGCTTATAACTGCCCATGACTGAGGGTTCAGCCACATGCTTGCCTCAGGATCGTTCTTTGAGCCAATGACCTGTCCACCTTCCTTGTATCCACGGATAAATCTGTCATCCTCCCAGCACTTCTCCTGGATGGTCTCACCCATCTTGTACTGAATGCTGTTGATGTAATCTATGTACTCTGTGTCATCCTTCATCTCTGCAAAATACTTGATAACTGTCATCGCATAGTAGAGCTGCAT
>CAKQIY010000002.1 GCA_934247115.1 uncultured Coprococcus sp. | reverse complement strand
GATCTTTCGATCCGACGTTCTTGAAATTCTTGTTTGGAATTTCAGGGTTGTCATGTTGTTAATTTTTCAAGGTTCTTATATAGCTCTGATACTAAGTATGTCTAACGGAGAAGGAGGGATTTGAACCCTCGCGCCGCTATTAACGGCCTACTCCCTTTCCAGGGGAGCCCCTTCAACCGCTTGGGTACTTCTCCAGTATCAAGCGCTTGAACTTTCATTATGTATGAAAGCCAGCGGAGAGAGAGGGATTCGAACCCTCGCGCCCTTTCGGACAAACGGTTTTCAAGACCGCCTCGTTATGACCGCTTCGATATCTCTCCAAGTTGTTTTTGTTCGCCGCCATCAACCGGCGACTTGTACATATTATCACTTTACCATCTTTGTGTCAACATCTTTTTTTAAAAAATTTGAAGCAATTTTTAAATCCTCAGGAGTGGTGATTTTCAGGTTCTCATACGCCCCCATTATCACCTTCGTTCTGACGCTGCTATAACGCTCCACTATCATTGTGTCATCTGTTATAACCTGACATTTGTCATATGCCAGTCTATCATAACAGGTAAGCAGAAGTCCCCTGTTAAAACTTTGTGGAGTCTGAACCTGCCACAGTCTGGATCTGTCAGGAGTATTCACTCCCATCTGATCCTCATCTACTATCTTGATGGTATCCTTCACAGGTACACCCACTGTGCATGCAGAATATATCTTTACCGCATCTATGGAATCTGTGATGATTTTCTGGGTTATGCACGGTCTCGCACCGTCATGGATAAGTACATACTTCGCACCATCCGCCGCAATAAGTCCATTATGTACGGAGTCATAGCGCTCCGCCCCACCAGTCACGATCTTCCTGACTTTGGTGATGTTGTACCTGTCTACTATGTCATTTCTGCAATATTCTACATAGTCCTCGCCTGTGACAAGGATTATGTCATCAACCGGACTGTCCTGAAAGGCCTTGAGCGAATAATACAGCACAGGATAATCCCCCAGCATCATAAACTGCTTAGGTATATCGCTGTGCATCCTGCTTCCCTTTCCGGCTGCAAGTACTATTGCCGTGACCTTTACTTCATCCTCTGTATCAATGTTTTCTATATTTGATCCTTTGTAATCGGCATTATCCACATCGCCCATGTTCATCTTCTCCCTAGTAGTAGTCTGACACCATCACACACTTGACCAGGCCGGTTATCTCTCACCCAGCTTGAGGTTTGGTATGGCATTCAGATCCCAGCCATGTCTTGTTCCATTTATGTATTCGTAGTATCCCGCCGCACCTATCATGGCCGCATTGTCCGTGCACAGTATCGGCGATGGATGATACAATGTAAGCCCAGCCTTCTCACAGGCCGCCTTCATGCTGGCTCTGAGAGCAGAATTGGACGCAACTCCGCCAGCTATGGCTATCTTATCCATATGGTATTCCTTTGCCGCAGCAACCGCATGCTCTGTGAGCACTTCCGTTACTGCTTTCTGGAATGATGCTGCCACATCGGCCTCATTGATCTGCTCGTCTCTCATATGGGCCTGATTGATATAGTTGAGCACCGCTGACTTCAGGCCGCTGAAGCTGAAGTCATAGACTGATTCCGCAACTTTTGCCCTTGGAAATTCTATGGCGTCAGGATTGCCCTCCTTCGCCTTGCGGTCTATCTTCGGGCCTCCCGGGTAACCCAGTCCTATAGCCCTTGCTACCTTGTCAAATGCCTCTCCTGCCGCATCATCCCTGGTTATTCCCAGTATCTCAAACTTGCCGTAATCGACTACCTTTACAAGATGTGTGTGACCTCCTGACACAACAAGGCACATGAACGGAGGCTCAAGGTCCTTGTTCTCTATATAATTCGCTGCGATATGACCTTCTATGTGATGCACACCAACAAGCGGTATATCTTTTGCAAATGCTATGGCCTTGGCTGCTCCCACACCAACGAGAAGAGCGCCAACAAGCCCCGGTCCATATGTGACTGCAACCGCATCTATGTCATCCAGTGTGCACTCTGCCTCTTTGAGCGCCTGTCTTATGACCTGTGTAATCTTCTCTATGTGCTTTCGCGAAGCTATCTCCGGCACAACGCCTCCATAAAGTGTATGGATATCTATCTGTGAATATATTATATTTGACAGTACGTTTCTTCCATTCACAACAACCGCTGCGGATGTCTCATCACATGAGGATTCTATAGCCAGTATCTTTACATCTTTCTCCATAATTCATCTCACCTTTGCCGATCTATTCTACTCCTCCGAGAACTTGAGCGTTGTTGTCGTCCTGTCCTTTGCTGCAATAGTTCTCGGGAATATCTCTCTTATCTCATCCATAAACACCGCCGGTTTTGCCATCGACGGACTGTAATGTGTAAGCCACATCTCCCCCACATCTGCCTTGGCTGCTATAGCCGCAGCCTCCTGCATCATCATATGCTTATGCTCTATGGCTTTTATCTCTTTCTCCTTTTCGCCGTACATGCCCTCGCATATGAACAGATCTGATCCGGCTGCATACTTCTCTATTAGGGGGGTCGGTCTGGTATCTGTGCAGTATGTGAGTTTCAGACCCTTGCGGTCAGGACCAAGCACCATATCAGGAGTATATATGTGTCCATTCTCCTCGTATGTGTTGCCCTTCTGCAAGCCATTCCAGTATTTCATCGGAATCTCATTCTCTCTAGCTCTGTCCACGCTGAATTTTCCTGTTCTTGGAAGTGAGAGGGAATATCCATAACATGTCACATTGTGATTCACCCTGAATGCATCCACCCTGAGATCCTCCCACATAAAGCTCTCCTCAGCCTCCGAGAGCTCCTGGAACCTGATCTCAAACGGAAGCTCAGGCGCTATAACCCTGAGGGAATTGACTACCTTCTCAAGTCTCTTTGGGCCAACCATAAGAAGTGGCTCCGTTCTCTCGGCATTGCCTATCGTGAGCAGCAGCCCCGGCAATCCGCTTATATGATCTGCATGAAAATGTGTGAAGCAGATCACATCTATCTGCTTAAAGCCTATCATGCCCTGCTGACGCATCGAGGTCTGGGTTCCCTCTCCGCAGTCTATCAGCATCTCGTGTCCATTATATCTGACCACGAGAGATGTAAGTGCCCTGTATGGCAGCGGCATCATCCCTCCGGTCCCCAAAAGACATACGTCTATCATCTTCTATCTCCATTTCTAAGGCAGAGTCTATATGCATACTCTATGCATACTCTGTCACATCATCTATCCTTGGAGGTATGACACATTCATTTACAAGTCTGTCGTAACAGTCCTCACACATCCTGAGTGTGTATTTTCTGCCATCCTTGTGTGAGAAATACCCCCACTCCTTCTGAATAAGGACGTAATCCTCCTTGTTATGCATATCTCCAAATACAATTATCCTTCCACACCTATTACATCTGATCTCACTCATATTTATCTCCTGTCCGACTGCATGCAGCCTTGTTATGAGTCTGATTATAAGCCAGATCCTTCACGGAATATACCGACAATGTTTTCCAGCCGTACAAATGTAGGCTCCACACACTGTATATCCTGCATATGTCTATTACTACAACTGTTTTTGCATAACCAGACCATCTTCCACCGGTGAGTCGTAGTATTTTTTTCTTGTAGAAATTTTTATAAATCCAAACTGCTCATACATAGCTATCGCAGCAGCGTTGGATTCCCTGACTTCCAGAAATATGCTCTGCACATTCCTGTTCTTGCAGTCACCAATCATGGCCTCCATCAACTTACGGCCGATACCGCGGCGTCTTGATCCGGCGTCCACTGCTACCCTGAGCAGATCTGCACTGTCACACACTGCCGAATATATGATATAGCCGGCGATTTCTCCTTCAGAAGTCTCAAGGATCTTGACATGATCGTATGTCCCCTGTATAGATGAGGACACCATCTCCTCATTCCACGGATGTGAAAATACAGTCATCTCGAGTGCAGTTATCCCGGCCAGATCTTTCATGTCTGCCAGTCTCAGACATACATGTGAAGAACCATGATTCACGGTCTCGGCATTGATTCCCAATGTCACATCTTTGTAGCCCCCGGATCTATTCATGTCCGTCATTCTCCAGTTTTGTCTTTTCAGCCCTCTCCCGCTCTGCCTGTGACTGTCTGAGATATTCAGGGGCAAATGTATCCCCCTCCTCATACTGTCCGGCTGCATATCTCACCTGGGCTGCGGCTGCCACCGAGCCCGCTCTCTGCTTATTTATGTGTGCCGGAGCAAATGCGTAGTCTGCCGCCATCTTCTCTTTTAAAACATCAGCATACACATCTATTCCATCTCCCACAAATATAACCTTTTCCCCTCTCTCATTGAGCTGGTCTATAAGGTCAGCAATATCCATAGGAGTCTGATCCATTATCGTCTCAAGCCTGTCATCACTGTTAAAACGGTACAGTCCCGTATACACCTGTTTTCTTCTCGCATCCATGATAGGGCAGATAAGTCTGTCAGTTCCCCACACATTGTATGCAAGCCCCTCAAGTGTCGGCACCGCAATAACCGGTATATTCCATGCAAATGCAAGTCCCTTGACCGTCGCTGAGCCTATCCTGAGTCCTGTAAATGATCCCGGTCCGGCAGCAACAGCCAGCGCATCAAAGCTCTCTTTGTCCGTCTCTGTCATCTTCACGATCTCTTCCAGCATAGGAAGCAGTGTCTGGGAATGTGTCTTCTTGTAGTTGGTTGTATATTCAGCTATCAAATTATTGTCCTCGACTATGGCAACGCTCGCCACAAGTCCTGAGCTGTCAAATGCTAAGATCTTCATATCTGATCATGCCTCTCTTCTATCGTAATACGCCTGTAATCAAGGCCCTTTGAAAGGTCCTTCTCTATGTCGATTCTGGTATATGTGCCAGGTAATATCTCCTCGATGAGGTTAGCCCACTCTATAAGGCATACTCCATCTCCATACACCATCTCATTGTAGCCTATCTCATCCATCTCGTCCACATCGCCGATTCTGTACACGTCAAAATGATACAGAGGCAATCTGCCCTCGTCATACTCCTTCACAATAGTGAAAGTCGGGCTGTTCACCACTTCAGTGATTCCAAGTCCAGCTGCCACCCCCTGGGATATTATCGTCTTGCCAACTCCCAGATCTCCATATATACAGTACACCTGGCCAGGAGCTGCATTCTGTCCAAGTTGTACTCCTGCATTGTAGGTTTCTTCCTTGCTATTACTCTCTATGACCATATTCTCTCCTGTCTGTCATACATATGTGTTCTCTCCGGTATTCCGGAACTATTCTGTTACTTCTAAAGATTGAGCGTGATCTTCCTGCCTTTTGCTTCAAATGGTCTGTATGCAACACCAGCCATGTCAAACATTTTCTTGGAGGCTATGGTGCTCTCTGTCATCGCATACTTGTCTGACATATACACTACTTCTTTTATACCGCACTGAATAATTGCTTTGGCACATTCATTGCACGGGAACAGAGTAGAATATATGATCGCATCCTTGAGATTGCCACCTCTGTAATTAAGAATAGAGTTCAGCTCCGCATGGCATACATAGAAATATTTGTTGTCAAGCGGGGCTCCGGACTTTCCCCACGGCATTGTGTCATCGTCGCATCCTGCCGGCATACCATTATATCCCATGGACAGAATCCTGTTGTTCTTGTCCACTATACATGCACCAACCTGCGTTGACGGGTCTTTGCTTCTCTCTGCCGACATCATCGCAATGCCCATAAAATACTGATCCCACGATATGTAATCTGTTCTCTTCATACCCTGACTCCTTTCAAATTCTTTTATGTTCCCTTATCTACGGGTGCAGACGCATGAAAGGCGCTCCGCGCGGCGTCTGCTTCATCATAAGGAATCCCCCGCCTTAACGGCGGTTCCCCCTTATACGGGGGCAGACGCATGAAAGGCGCTTCGCGCGGCGTCTGCTTCATCATAAGGAATCCCCCGCCTTAACGGCGGTTCCCCCTTATGATAATATAAGCCGGAGTTTCCCCCGGCGTATAATGTAAGGTCCTGCAGAACAGAACTTCATATGATTCTGTTAGAATTAACGATCGCCGAGTGCGAACTTGTCATGAATCGCGTTCATTGCGCGCTCTGTATACTGCTCGTCGATGAGGACTGTAACTCTGATCTCTGATGTTGAAATCATTCTGATGTTGATATTCTCATCATAAAGAGCCTCGAACATCTTGGCTGCAACACCTGCATTTGACTGCATTCCTGCACCAACGATAGAAACCTTTGCAACATTCTTGTTGACATCTATGCTCTCAAACTTGCCTATGTTGTTCTTGATGATCTCCTCTGCTTTGTCTGCATTCTCATCACTACATGTGAATGTAATATCCTTTGTTCCATGTCTTCCTACTGACTGCAGTATCATATCTATATTGATGTCATTCTTTGCAAGCAGGTTGAAAAGCTTGAATGCAACACCCGGTGTGTCCTCTAATCCTACAACTGCCACTCTCGCTGAATCTGCATCCGCTGCAACTCCACTAACTAACATCTTCTCCATTCCAGTATCCTCCTTAACTATTGTACCCTCTGAAAAATTGAGACTTGAACGAACAACCAGCTGAACGCCGAACTTCTTTGCAAGCTCAACTGAACGGTTGTGCAGAACGCCTGCTCCAAGTGTAGCAAGCTCAAGCATCTCATCGTATGTTATCGTATCCAGCTTACGTGCGGTCTTTACCTTACGTGGATCTGCTGTATATACTCCATCCACATCTGTGTATATCTCACACGCATCAGCGTTAAGTGCCGCTGCAAGTGCAACAGCTGTTGTATCTGAACCTCCACGACCAAGAGTTGTGTAATCGTCATACTTGTTAATCCCCTGGAATCCTGTGACAATAACTATCTTTCTCTGCTCCAGCTCATGTCTTATTCTCTCAACATCGATTCTCTTCAGACGCGCATTGCCATACACTGAAGTTGTATGCATTGCCACCTGAAATGCGTTCAGAGAGATTGCAGGAACTTTAAGAGAATTCATAGCCATAGCCATAAGCGATACGGACATCTGTTCACCTATTGTAAAAAGCATATCCATCTCTCTCTTAGGTGGATTCTCATTTACCTGCTTAGCCATATCTATCAGCTCATCTGTGTATTTACCCATCGCAGACAGAACTACGACTACGTCGTTTCCCTTCTGCCAGTCCTCAATACATCTTTTGGCCACGTTAACGATTCTTTCGGTATTTCCAACAGAAGTACCACCAAACTTCTTTACTATTAACATATTGTCCTCCTGATCGCTCATTTGAAAATTTGTATATTTAACTCTTCACCGGAGCGGGCCGGCAAAAAAGAAATAAGCCTTTTGTAAAATACCGCAATTCCACTATGATTGCAAGGTCATTGAATAATATTGTACTAATCCAGCACTCTGAGAGCACTCTTGACACCAATCTTATTGCAACATGCCTCAAATTCACCCTCTGTGATCGCCGCTGTAACAAACGCCTTTTCATCGAGATCAGAATCGACATACTCAACATCACCAAATACCGCCTTGATGGCAGACTCATCCTTCTCATCTGTTCTGACAAAGAATCTGCTCTCTGAGTCTGCAAATGCACCCATCTCAAGCTCCTCGTCCTCCCATATGATAGGAACATTTCTTCCCTCATTCTTCACTGCATCAATAACATCTGATACGACTGCTGATGCGGTTGGAAGTTTTCCGGCACCCTTGCCATAGAACATTACATCGTCAAGGGCATTGCCGTGTACAAGTATACCATTGTATACATCATCTATCTTTGCCAGCGGATTGTCATGTGGAAGCATGACAGGGGCAACATATGAATAGAGCTTGCCGTCAGTCTTTCTTGTTGTTCCGACAAGCTTTACAGAGTAGCCCATCTTGTCCGCATACTTGAAATCATCTGTTGTTATCTTGGTTATTCCCTCCATATGGATCCTGTTGTAATCCAGGTTCTTGCCATATACGAGAGATGTAAGTATCGCTATCTTTCTACACGCATCGCCGCCCTCTACATCAGCCTCAGGATTGCGCTCCGCATATCCGAGCTCCTGTGCCTGCTTCAGTACTGTCGCATAGTCAGCCCCCTCTTTATCCATCTTGGTGAGGATGTAATTCGTTGTACCATTGAGTATTCCTGTGATCTCCGTAACATCATCCGCAGTTATGGATGTGTTAAGTGGTCTTATAACAGGAATTCCACCGCCTGCTGATGCTTCAAAGAAGAAATTGATATTGCCCTCTCTGGCAATCTTTATAAGCTCAGGTCCATGAACGGCCACAAGCTCCTTGTTGGAGGTTGCCACACTCTTGCCGGCAAGCAGGCACTTCTTGACAAATGTATATGCAGGCTCAACACCTCCCATAACCTCCACAACAACGCTTATCTCATCGTCATTCAGTATATCTTCAAAATCATGGGTGAGAATGTTCTCGACAGGATCCCCAGGAAACTCCCTGAGATCAAGCACTCTCTTAACGTTTATCTCCTGTCCAGCTCTCTTGTTAACAATATCATGGTTGGTGTTAATCACTTCCACAACTCCTGAACCCACTGTACCATAACCTAATACTGCTATATTCACCATGTTTTTATCTCCTTCTTATCTCCTTTTTCTGCATAATAATGCAAGTTTAGTACGTCATTACTTTATCAGTATAAAGCGTCATTGTCAAAGACTAATTTCTTATCATCAAATAACTCTCATGTGCTGCTACACCTCAACCTTATTCACCCATTTGAGATAGGCTGTCATAAATCCATCAAGATCTCCATCGAGAACCGCCGATACATTTGAATTCTCATAGGCTGTGCGTTTATCCTTGACCATGGTATACGGTTGGAGCACATACGATCTTATCTGACTTCCAAAACCATTGTCAGTTACCTCTCCGCGGATGTCCGAAATCTTCTCCAGATTCTCCTGTTTCTTCAAAAGATAAAGTTTGGACTTCAGCATCTGCATAGCCTTATTCTTGTTCATGAGCTGTGATCTCTCATTCTGGCACTGAACAACTATACCGGTAGGATAATGTGTGATTCTGATGGCCGATGATGTCTTATTGATATGCTGGCCACCTGCACCGCTCGATCTGTAGGTATCTATCCTTATATCTTCATCCCTGATCTCTATCTCCAAATCCTGCTCTATATCCGGTATGACATCACAGGATGCAAACGAAGTCATTCTCTTGCCGGCCGAATTGAATGGTGATATTCTTACCAGTCTGTGCACTCCCTTCTCCGACTTGAGATATCCGTACGCATGCTGCCCATTTATCTGAATGGTCACAGACTTTATACCAGCCTCATCGCCCTCAAGGAAATCGAGCACCTCAACACTCATGCCGTGCTTTTCTGCCCATCTGGTATACATTCTGTACAACATACTCGCCCAGTCGCAGGACTCCGTTCCGCCCTCTCCTGAATGGAGTGTAAGTACCGCATTACAGTCATCAAACTCGTCAGTGAAGAGAAGATTTATCCTATACTCCTCAAATTCCTTCGTAAATATATCTATCTGCTCCCCTATCTCAGGCACAAGACTCGGATCGTTCTCCTCCTCCGCCATCAGGATCAGTGTATCTATATCCACATAGTCATTCTCAAGCTTCTTATAATTGTCAACCAGATCCTGAAGTCCCTTCAGTTCCTTCGATACCTCACGGGATCTGTCGATATCATCCCAGAAATCCGGCTGTTCCATCTCATAATTAAGCTTTGCTATTCTGTCTGTCTTGTTTTCAATGTCAAGGGATGACCTGACCTCCCTCAAGGGATCCTTGTAGGAGGCCATCGTCGCCCTGAACTCATCCAATTCTATCACTCGGTTTCTCCTGTATCACGTATTTATGCGTTCTTACCGCAGCAATTCTTATACTTCAGACCGCTTCCGCATGGGCAGAGATCATTTCTTCCTATCTTCTTGGCTTTCTTTACAGGTCCCTTTGACGCTGTGTCATCCTTATTAGTTCCTGTAACCTTATTCACCTCTTCACGCTCAATCTTCTGCTCAACCTTTATTCTGAGAAGAAGCTTTACGGTATCCTCACGGATCGCTGCTGTCATGTCATTGAACATGTCATATCCTGCGAATTTGTATTCTACAACAGGATCTCTCTGGCCAAGTGATCTAAGTCCGATTCCCTGTCTCAGATTATCCATGTCGTCGATATGATCTGTCCACTTTCTATCTATAGTCTTGAGGAGGATTACTCGCTCTATCTCTCTCATCTGTTCAGGATCGCCGATTTCTTCCTCCTTGGCAGCATAAAGGTCAAGAGCCTCATTGTACAATCTTTCCTTGATCTCATCTATGCTTCCCTTGTTCATCTCATCTGAAGTGAGTTCCACAGGCTCAGCGTACGGGATTATGTTCCTGAGCATATCATCAAGCTCTGCCTGATTCCAGTCCTCAGGTGATGTCTCTGTTGAGCATACCTGATTCACTGCTGCGTTTATATCGTCCTTGATCATCTTGAGGATAACCTCATGCATATTCTCTCCGTCAAGAACTCTTCTACGCTCTTTGTATATGATCTCTCTCTGCTCATTGTTGACTCTGTCATACTCAAGCAGATTCTTTCTTATGGCAAAGTTATTCCCCTCTATCTTCTTCTGTGCCTTCTCAACAAAGTTGGATATAGTCTTGTGCTCTATCTCCTCGCCCTCAGGAATCTTCAATGTATCATATACACTCATAACTCTCTCTGATCCGAAAAGTCTCATCAGATCATCTTCGAGCGACAGATAGAACTTGGACTCTCCTGGATCTCCCTGTCGTCCTGAACGTCCACGGAGCTGGTTGTCTATACGTCTGGACTCATGTCTCTCTGTTCCGATGATCCTCAGTCCTCCGAGCTCTGCAACTCCATCGCCGAGCTTGATATCAGTACCACGTCCTGCCATGTTGGTTGCTATGGTTACCGCGTTTTTCTGTCCTGCATCAGCAACAATCTCAGCCTCAAGCTCATGGAACTTGGCATTCAGCACCTTATGAGGTGTTTTCTTCTTGGTCAGCATATGGCTGAGTTCCTCTGACGCATCAATATTGATGGTACCCACAAGCACAGGCTGACCCTTTCTATAACTTATATTGATCTGCTCAACTATTGCATTGAGCTTCTCCTTCTTGGTCTTGAATATGGAATCCGGCTGGTCTATTCTCTGAACCGGTCTGTTGGTAGGAATGACTACAACGTCCATTCCGTAGATCTCACGGAACTCCTCTTCCTCAGTAAGGGCTGTACCTGTCATACCTGCCTTCTTGTCAAACATGTTGAAGAAGTTCTGGAATGTGATAGTTGCCAGGGTCTTGCTCTCTCTCTTGACCTTTACGTTTTCCTTCGCCTCTATCGCCTGATGGAGACCATCTGAAAATCTACGTCCCGGCATAATACGTCCTGTAAACTCATCTACAATGAGTACCTCATCATCCTTGACAACATAATCTCTGTCCCTGAACATGAGATTATGAGCACGGAGTGCAAGTATGATATTGTGCTGTATCTCCATATTCTCAGGATCTGACAGGTTCTCTATATGGAAGAACTGCTCTACCATCTTCACACCATTGGCAGTGAGCATGACATACTTGTCCTTCTCGTTCACAAGGAAGTCTCCATTCTCCTCAATCTCTGTTTTCATGAGCATATCCATCTTGGATATCTCTCCATCTCCCTCTCCTCGCTTCATCTGTCTTGCAAGGTAATCACACATCTTGTAAAGCTCTGTGGACTTACCACTCTGACCGGATATGATAAGAGGTGTACGCGCCTCATCGATAAGCACTGAATCCACCTCATCGATTACACAGTAATGCAGACCTCTGAGAACCAGTTTCTCCTTATAGATAACCATGTTGTCCCTCAGATAATCAAATCCCAGCTCGTTGTTGGTTACATATGTAATATCGCAGTTATATGCTTCTCTTCTCTCATCTGTAGTTGAGCTGTTGAGAATGATTCCAACCTTAAGCCCGAGGAATTCATGAACCTGGCCCATCCATTCAGCATCACGCTTTGCCAGATAGTCATTGACTGTTACTACATGAACGCCTTTGCCTTCAAGCGCATTAAGATAAGCAGGAAGTGTAGATACAAGGGTCTTACCTTCTCCAGTTCTCATCTCGGCTATTCTTCCCTGATGAAGTACTATTCCACCAATCAGCTGGACTCTGTAATGCTTCATACCAAGCACGCGGTATGCAGCCTCTCTTACCACGGCAAATGCCTCTACCAGAATATCATCCAGTGTCTCTCCCGCTGCAAGCCTGTCCTTGAACTCCTGTGTCTTGGCTCTGAGTTCTTCATCTGACAGCGCCTGCATCTTCTCATCGAGTGCTTCTATAGCATCAACTATAGGAGTTATCTTCTTAAGCTCCTTCTCGCTGTGCGTTCCAAATATTTTTTCAAACAAACCCATGTTGTTTCTGCCTCCTAGCTATCGTTATTCAGGGTACATTCTACCATCTTATGTTATTTATATCAAGCAAAAAGGAGACCTTCATCAACTGAAGATCTCCTGAAAATTCATATATTCTATTGTATGTAGTATCTGTTTTACCAGACCTTTACCAGATTGTCTTATCTATATGAAGTCATCCGTAGCCATAATACGCATCTGCGCTGTGACAGATCCTAGTACTCCGGCTCTATAATTCCGTATGTGCCGCCCTTTCTCTTGTATACGACATTGACCTCGTCTGACTCTGCGTTTCTGAATACGTAGAAGTTATGTCCTAACAGATCCATCTGGATACATGCATCCTCAGGATACATAGGCTTAACCTCAAACTTCTTGGTTCTTACGATCTTGATATCGTCGTCATCCTCAACGTCCTCGTCAACAAACGCATCATTCAGGTATGCTGCATTCTGCTCCTTATCAATGAGCTTCTTGCGATGCTTGGTAACCTGTCTCTCAATAACCTCTACAACGAGATCTATTGATACATACATGTCATCACTTACCTGCTCGGCTCTGATGATATGTCCCTTCATAGGAATTGTTACCTCTATCTTCTGTCTATCCTTCTCTACGCTGAATGTGACCTGTGCGCCAGTGTCAGCTGCGAAGTACTTTTCAAGCTTGGAGAGCTTATCCTGTACTGCATTTCTAAGTCCTTCTGTAACTTCAATGTTCTTACCGCTGATTATGTAATTCATGATGCCCAACTCCTTCTTTTTTGGATATAATCCAAATTGATATGACTATTATAACACAATCCAGCTTTTTTTCAATATATTTACTACAATTTAATGTGCAAACTGACAACTATATTTATTTTTCAGCTTTTGTTTTCGACATTTTGCACAAGAAAAGCGCACATGTATCCCATGTGCGCCTCATGTCATTATTATAACCCATTATCGTCATTTTGTCTACTGTCCAAGAATTCTCACTGCACACATAGGTGTATCATAGAATGCTGATGATATCTTGATGCCAGTCTCCTCTGTGCTGGCGTGAACTATCATTCCATCACCTATATATATTGCACAGTGCTCGATGGATCCGTTATATCCATAGAACAGTACATCACCAGGTTCAAGGCTTGATGTATCAACCCTTGTGCCATATCCAGACTGGGCTCCCGCGGAATGTGGAAGCGAATACCCAAACTGGGCATATACAGCCATGACAAATCCGGAACAGTCTGCTCCATCCGTAAGACTTGAGCCTCCATATACATATGGATTACCGACGAACTGCGTTGCGAAATTGGCAAGATCTATACCTGTCTGTCCGCTAGGTGCTGCCACCTGGGATGAATCATCCGAGGAATCGGAGCTGTCATCAGCCGAATCCTGTGATCCGTCCGTGTCTGATGAATCACCTGGATACTGTGTATCATCCGAAGAATCCGAGCCATCATCTGTGTTCAATCCGTCATCACCTATACCATCGTCCTGTGTACTGTCATCTGATGACTGATCTGCCGCTGCATCCTGCTCAGCCTGAGCCTCTTCCTCCGCTCTTTCGGCCTCGATCTGGGCCTGTATCTCCTCCATGGTCTTTGCCGTATCAAATGAATATGTATACTGAACGTAGTCAGCGCTCACATAGCCACTGTTTTCATCGTCAAGAGCGATCTGTATCCATTTATCATCCTGTGAAAGTATATCAAACACCTGATTCTCGCCAACCTGCGTGAGACAGTCAGAGTTTACATCTGCCTGTTCCCTGACATTCAGTGTCTCTGTGGCAATTCTAGCCTGCTTCGTGCAGTTAGTCTCCGCATAAGCTCCGGCATCATCACCGAACAGAAGGAAATCATTGCTTATATAACCTTCGCAATTACCCGATACTATATGTGACCATTCTTTGCCTTTGCTGACAACAGTGGCCACACCATTGTTTCCTATTATACCCACAACGTCAGAATCTGTTCCAGCCTTCGCCCTGACATTCACATAATCTTCTGTTACTGCTATACATTTATCCTTGAAATCAGGATACTTTATCTCCACTTTTTTCTCTGTCTTATTCTTATCTGCAGTCTGTGCTGTTCCGTCTGATCCGATACCGTCACACTGTGCATCCGTGGCAGTTGCCTGAGTCTGTTCCTTATCATCTGCAGCTTTACCAGCAAGAGTGTTGGCATATATGTCAAATGCAGCTGAAATTCCTACAGTTGAATCGCTGTATATCTGGTCTGCACTGACAGTCCTTACGATAGCTCCGCTGCCGGTTCCTATGGATGTCGTTATGACAAGCCCCGCTGCTGCCGCTACAACTATAGTCTTTTTTATTGAATTTGATTTAGACATTATAAAACCTCCTGTGCTGTGACTGTAACTCTTCATTTATTACAAATCTGTTACAAATCTATTGTATTATAGCAACAGAGATTACGTTTGTCAACACGGGAGGTCTTATTTTATACATTTCTATTTAGTTTTTGTTAAATATCTGTTACATCGTCAAATGAATATTAATTGGATATAACGACTCCATCCTCGCCATTTACTGTGACAATGGCTCCGGACTTAAGTATCTTGGTGGCATTCTGTGCACCGAGGATGACCGGTATATCTCTGCTGAGGCCAACTATAGCCGCATGGGAATTGCCACCGTTCTTCTCACACACAATGGCCGATGCTGTCTTGAGCTGTTCCATGACGCCATTGCTTGTCTCACTGATGACTATGATATCACCTGTCTTATAGTTCTCTTTCAGTTCTTCCTCCGACTGGCACACACACAGAGGAGCTGTGGCCGATCTCTCATTGATCGAATACCCCTTCACAAGGATATGCCCAACCACATGGACCTTGATCAGATTGGTTGTTCCGGTCACTCCCAGAGGAACTCCGGCAGTTATGACAACAACCTCTCCATCCCTCACATAACCATTCTTCTTGGCCGCATCAACCGAGTGTTCAAACAGATCATCCGTGCTCTTCTCCTCACCTATGACAAGCGGCTGGACTCCCCAGGAAAGATTGAGCTGTCTGGCAACCTTCTCAACTGGTGTACATCCGATGATCGGACACTTTGGTCTGTACTTGGAAAGCATTCTCGCAGTCTTGCCTGACTTTGTAACTGTAATTATCGCTGCCGCCGCAAGATCGATGGCCGTTGTACATGTAGCATGTGATATGGCACTTGTGATATCCGGATTCTGTACTGCATCCCTGCTGAAGAATCGCTTGTTATAATCTATATCGCGCTCTGCTCTCTCTGCGATGGTCTTCATGGTATGAAGCGCTTCTACAGGATACTTTCCTGCAGCAGTCTCGCCCGAAAGCATGATAGCGCTGGTTCCGTCATATATGGCATTTGCAACATCTGTAGCCTCCGCCCTTGTAGGTCTCGGATGGCTCATCATAGAATCAAGCATCTGTGTGGCCGTGATGACCTGCTTATCTGCATTGTAAACCTTCTTGATGATCATCTTCTGTATGATAGGCACATCCTCAAGAGGAATCTCAACACCCATATCACCTCTGGCAACCATGATTCCGTCTGACACCCTGATGATATCATCGATATTGTCAACACCCTGCATATTCTCAATCTTCGCAATTATATTGATATTGTCACAGTCATACTCATCAAGGATCTTTCTGATCTCCAGAATGTCATCTGCTGATCTGACAAATGATGCTGCTATAAAATCAAAGTCGTTCTGTATTCCAAATATGATATCCTGTCTGTCCACGTCACTTATATATGGCATGGTCAGATTGACTCTTGGTACATTGACGCCCTTGTGGTTAGATACAGGTCCGCCGTTCTCCACATGACATACTATCTCCTTGCTGGTGACTTTCTCTATCTTCATATTAATAAGTCCGTCATCTATAAGAATAGTGTCCCCCGGCTTAACATCATTCACAAGATTCTTGTATGTGATAGACACCTTGTCCTTATCGCCTATAACATCCTCTGTTGTGAGTGTAAACGTCTGACCCTCAACAAGCTCCACCTTGCCATACTCAAAGTCCCCGACTCTGATCTCCGGTCCCTTGGTATCCAGAAGAGTTGCAACCGGTATTCCCAGTTCCTCCCTGAGTTTGACTATTCTATCCTTATTTCTTTTATGCTGAGCATGATCTCCATGAGAAAAGTTGAATCTGGCAACATCCATACCCTCGATCATGAGCTTTCTCAGGATCTCATCATCATCGGTCGCCGGACCAAGCGTGCATATAATCTTTGTCTTTCTCATATTCATATGAATACTCCTCCTGTCGTTATTATTTATAGCAGACGTATGCTTCTTCAGTATAGCATACACTTTATGCATTGAATATGAAAAACATCATCCTTTACTGACTTTTTTCCAGAAATTTAATCCCGCTATACATACGTGCATCTCTCCGGCCTTTGTTTTGTAATATATTCGTAACAAATCCGCACCATTTTATTGACTTTTCACAGCGTACATTCTATTATGTAAACTGTGCAAAAACTTTATTACATACGGGAGGATTACATGACTACGAAAAGGATAAACAAAAAGATTTTCGGCCTGGCGCTGGGGGTGAGCCTTCTCTCTTTTATAGGCATAGGTGCACACTCACAGACGGCATACGCGGCCGATACTTCCGATATATCAACGGAATCAACCAGATCTGAGGTACAGGAGATAGTCGACGAGGGTAATTTCGATTACACCCAGCTGTCTGCCGCCGAGATCGATCACATCTACTCTCTCTACAACAACGACCCTGAAACCATCAAACAGCTTCAAAGGCAGTCGGACAGTGTAAGTCAATACGGAATCGCGACACTTTCCTCCACATCATACACTCACGCGTCCCAGTTCAAGGGCTACACAGCCATGAAGGGTATAGACGTGTCCGAGTGGAATGGAACGATCAACTGGAAAAAGGTCAAAGCCAGTGGAATAACATTTGCATTCATCCGTGCCGGCGGACGCTACTACGGCTCTGGCGGATACTACACCGATTCAACGTTTGAAGAGAACATGAAGAATGCCATCGCCGCAGGACTTGACGTGGGCGTGTACTTCTACTCACAGGCCATAAGTACCGCGGAGGCAAGGCAGGAAGCTGCATACACCATGAATCTGGTGTCATCGTACAACATCAATCTTCCTATTGTCATGGACTATGAATATGCATGGGAGAACGGCCTCACCGGAAGGCTATACAACGCACATCTGTCCAAAAGCGCAGCCACAACCATCATCAATACATTCTGCTCCGCAGTGGAGGCAAAGGGATACGTGGGCATGCTCTACGCCAGCAAGACCGTCATCACTGACGACATGAACGTAAACAGCATCAACAGCAAATATCCGATCTGGAACGCCCAGTATAACAGCACCGACACGCTCTCCGCCCGTCATTCATACTGGCAGTACAGTGATGAGGGCAATGTGCCGGGTATAAGCCACGCTACGGATATGAACTTCAAATACGTTAAGGCTCCGTCAGCTCCAGCTTCTCTTGCGCAGCAGACATCAACTGATGCGTCCATCACCCTCACATGGAACAAGGTTCCTGAGGTATACGGCTATCAGATAGTACGTTACGATGAGTCACAGGACAAGTACGTATCTGTTGGTACAGTAAAGGGTGCCGGCATCCATACATTTACCGATAAAGGACTTCAGGACGGCAAGAAATATACCTACAAGGTGAGAGGCTACTACAAGCTGAACTCAGGCACAATATACGGTACATACTCCTCCGAATGCACAGGAATCACCATCGCTGACAATATAGAAAACTTCAAGGCATCTGTACTGTCTTCTACTTCCGTAAAGCTCTCATGGACTCCTATAGTAGCGGCTACAGGATACAGGATATACAGATATAACAATGCGACCAAGGAATACGACACGATAGCTACCACCACATCAGCCACCAATGCAGTGTACACAGACAATGGTCTGTATGGTGGAACTACATATCTGTACAAGGTCAGAGCGTATACCACCACAGAGTCCGGCACAATATGGCATGTACTGTCCGACGCTCTGGAGGTTACTACTGATCCCGGCCAAGTGAGCGGACTGAAGATAGGTGCAGCTTTTCAGAACTATATAACACTCAAGTGGAATAAGCAGAACAACGTGGACGGATACATTGTATTTGTATGGGATTCTTCCACTGCAACATGGACCAGGCTTGGCAAGATCACTTCATCCAAAACAGTGTCCTACACACACAAGGGACTGTCAGCCTCAGCGCAGTACAGTTACACAGTATGTGCATATTACACCAAGAACGGCAAACTCCACTATACCGATTCAGCAAGTGCTGTAACAGGAACCACCGGACCAGTGATGCCATCCAACACAGCAATCACAGGCAGAACAGCCAGCTCCATAGGTGTTAGATGGACACAGATATCAAATGCCACCGGTTACCTGGTATACATGTACAATGAGTCAACAAAATCATATGAAAGAATTGCCCGCAATGTCGGCAATACCATGCGAACCTTCTCCTTCTCAGGTCTCAAGGCAACAAGCGTATACAAGTTTGGTATAAGAGCATATACAGAGAAGAATGGCGTGACCAGCTACAGCAATATGAAGAAGTTCAGCACATGCACTCTTCCTGCAACATTTACATCGTCATTCAAGTACGCATCTCTCGGATCACAGAGATACCTCCAGTGGCAGAAGCTAACAGACGCCACCGGATACATCGTGCTCAAGTACGATATGGCAAATAAGAAATACACCCGGGTTAAGAAGATAACATCCAGCCAGACAAACCGCTGCTTCCTCCCTTCTCTGAAGAGTGGATTTGGTTACAGAATCATGGCCTACAAGACATACGACGGCAAGACATTCTATGGTGATGTATCATCAGCGCCTGTCAAAATGGATGTCCTGAACGGAACAGTCATCGACAGTCAGGTTCGACTGAGATCCGGAGCCGGAACAAACCACAGCATCATCAAGGAGCTTGCACGCGGTTCTAAGGTTAAGGTTATCGGATATGCCATGGCCGGCAAGGAGACCTGGTATAAAGTCACATATACCACAGGCGGCAAGACCTACACAGGATATATGTTCGCAGACTACATAAGGATCAACTAGTCTTTTTATAATAACAAAAGCACATAATACGTTATATACCATACCGGTATGGCACGACGTATTATGTGCTTATATTTTTGTTATTTTGAGCTTATTCTCCTGTTTTTAATAATATTTTAATAAACATTTTGTAATATATTTGTAACAACTATTTAGGAGGTCTTTATGAATTCCAAAAGATTATCAAAGGTTATTCTCAAAGCTGTACTTGGATTGCTTTTTTTCAATCTTCCAGCTGCCACATTTCATCCCCATGATGTATATGCGGCTGATACCTCAGGTATCACAACCACTTCAACAAGATCGGAGGTTCAGGAGATCGTCGACGAAGGCAGATTTGACCGTGCCCAGCTGACAGACGCCGAGATAGATCACATATACGCTCTGTACAACAACGATCCAGAAACCCTAAGGCAGCTACAAAAACAGTCCGACAGCGTCACCACCTACGGAAGAGCTAAGTTGTCATCTACAACCTACGGAAGAGCTAAGTTGTCATCTACAACCTACACACACGCATCACAGTTCAAGAACTCCACCATTGTGATGGGAATAGACGTATCGGAATGGAATGGCTCTATCAACTGGAGCAAGGTCAAAGCCAGCGGTGTTTCATTTGCCTTTATACGTGCAGGCGGCCGATATTATGGCTCCGGTGCTTATTTTACCGATTCCAGATTTGCCGAGAATGTCAAAAATGCAACAGCTGCCGGAATCGACGTGGGTGCATACTTCTACTCACAGGCGATAAGCTCTTCCGAGGCCAAACAGGAAGCCACATACATTCTCAACATTGTGTCCTCATACAATATCAATCTGCCTATTGTAATGGATTTTGAGTACGCGTGGGAGGACGGGCTTACCGGCAGACTGTACAATGCCAATCTGTCAAAAAGTGCCGCCACTACTATCATCAACACCTTCTGCTCAACAGTTGAGTCAAAGGGATATGTAGGCATGCTGTATGCAAGTAAAAGCGTGATAACCGATGACATGAACGTGACAAGCGTCAACAATAAATATCCCATATGGAATGCGCAATACAACAATTCAGATACACTGACAGCCACTCATTCCTACTGGCAGTACAGTGACAGCGGATCTGTATCAGGAATAAGCTATCCAACCGATCTTGACTTCAAATATATCAGAACTCCGGCAGCTCCGGCTTCCCTGTCGCCCAAGTCTTCCACGGATTCATCCATAACTCTCACCTGGGAAAAAGTGCCGGAGGTGTACGGATACCAGATCGTGCGTTATGACGAATCCAAAGAAAAATATGTATCGATCGGTACGGTAAAGGGCGCCGGAACACTGACCTACACCGACAAGGACCTGCAAGAAGGACAAAGATACACATATAAGGTACGCGGATATTACAAATTAAATTCCGGAACTGTATACGGAACATATTCCTCTGAGTGCAGTTGTATCGCATCCCAATCAGAAGCCGGACTGGCTTCCTCTGACCCGGGACCGGTAAACGGACTGAAAATAAGTGCCGCATATCAGGACTACATAACAATTAAGTGGAATAAACTGAGTAATATCGATGGATATATCATATACACCAGATTCTCTTCATCAGATGACTGGTCTAGAATAGGCAAGATAACTTCCGCCGATACTGTCACATACACTCACAGCAGTCTGTCCGCTTCCACATCCCACTCATATGCTGTGCGTGCTTATTATAAGGTTGCCGGTACATATTACTATACAGATTATTCTGCTTCAGTGACAGGCTATACAGGTCCATCCATGCCATCACAGGCAGCCATAGTAACCCGTACCGCCTCATCCATCAATATACGTTGGAGTAAGATCACTGGCGCTACAGGATATTTTGTATACTCATACAACACCTCAACAGGAACATATGACAGGATCGCCAGATGCATCGGAGACAGCTCCAGAACCTACACCTTCAGCGGTCTCAGCCCAGCCACAGTTTATAAGTTCGGCGTGAGAGCATATTATGAACACGATGGAGTGACCAGCTACAGCAATCGTCTTGAGTTCAGCAAATGCACAAAACCGCGTACATTTACCACATCGTATAAATATACTAAACTGGGCTCATACCGCTATCTCCAATGGCAGAAGCTTTCAAATGCATCCGGCTACATAATATACAAGTATGATATTGCCGGCAACAAATACACCAGAGTGAAGAAATTATCTTCCTATAAAACAACCAGTTGTATTCTTCCTGCCCTGAAAAGCGGATACGGATACAGAATTCTCGCATACAAAAAGTACAATAGCACTGTGGTATATGGAGACATTTCCCAGGCACCGACCAAAGTCAGCCCCCTGAATGGAACAGTCATCGACAGTCAGGTCCGACTGAGATCCGGTGCTGGAACTGGTAAAAGTATCATCCTGGAGCTTGCACGTGGCTCAAAGGTCAAAGTAACCGGCTATACCATATCCGGCAAAGATGGCTGGTATAAGGTCACCTATACTAAGAACAGCAAGACCTACACGGGATATATGTTCGCAGACTACATAAGGATCAACTAGTCTTTTTATAATAACAAAAGCACATAATACGTTATATACCATACTGGTATGGCACGACGTATTATGTGCTTTTATTTTGATCTGTATATATGTATGATCTTACTTTACAACCTTAAATGATGCCTTGACATAGCCATCTGCATAGAGCACGAGCTCTCTACCGTTGCTGCCCCACATGAGCTCTTCCTCTGCGTATGAAGGCTCCACAAACTTTACATCAAGTCTCTTCAAGTCCTCGTGTGCACACGCTGCTGTGCGGAGAAGCAGCATTCCCTGGACTACAGGATGGTCTGTGAGGTGAATCTTATTCTCGTCTCCTGTCTCCTTGCTGAATGCATAAACCTCTTCCTTTGTAAATGTGTGGAACGGCTTCTCATCCTCATACTCAGCCTTCTCCACTCTCTTGATATCCTTTTCCTTGTCAGACGCCTTTACGAGTGTGATGGTCATCTTCTCAACAGGAATCTCCTCTCCATCTACTTTACCAAGTATTGAGAGTATGTACATGAAAGCATTCTCCTTCACATCGCCATACTCATATGTGATGCTGTCGGCAGCCTCTGCCTTCTCTCTGTCTACTGTGTAGGATATCTTGCCTATGAATGCGCCCTGATATGTGGATGCATCCATGTCTGTCATCTTTGTTCCAAGTCCCATGATCCTGTCATAAATCTTCATAATATATCTTCTCCTTTTCCATCTGTAACTACAATTTCATGACATTACATGTCACAAATATACCAACTTACTCACACTGTTGAGTCATGCCACAGACATGTCACTCTGTCAAATGCACTCTGTCCGTGACAAATCCATTTCTTCTTATCATGTCAAAGTCAAGGTCGAACGATGTTCCATCTGTTGTGAGGAAGTCTCCACTTATAACCGCATTTGCCCCGGCGGCAAGTGCAGCCTCGCCGTTGTCATCATATCTGCCACGTCCGGCTGCAAGCCTTATCATGACCTTCGGCATGACAAATCTGTATACTGCTATCGTTCTAACGTACTCCTCCTCAGTGAGAGGTGTCTTGTCATAGAACGGCGTCCCCTCCCTCGGATTGAGGAGGTTCATCGGAACCGAATCCACCCCAAGCTCTCTGAGTTCAAATGCAAGTGCCACCCTGTCCTCAAGTGTCTCTCCCATGCCGAACAGACTGCCACTGCACACCATGAGTCCCGCAGCCTTTGCAGCGCGTATTGTCGCCTTCTTCTGTTCCTGTGTGTGACTGGTACACACCTCCGGGAAATATGCCGGCGATGTCTCAAGATTGTTGTGTATCATCGTAAGTCCCGCATTCTTGAGCTTCGTGAAGTCCTCCCGATCCAGCAGGCCAAATGACGCGCATATGTTGATATCCACATTGTCGTGTATATCCTTGACCGTTTTCTCAGCAAGCTCAACCTCCCGCTTTGAAAGTCTCCTGCCCTCAGCCACAAGGCAGTACCTGAAGCTTCCCTTGCCGTAGTCCACGTCTGCGCCCTCAGTCACCACTGCATTACCAAGCAGATTTATCTCTGGTATATCCTTCTTCGCTATCCTGGACTGTGCACAGTATCTACAGTTCTCTGTGCATCTGCCCTCCTTCACGCTTATGACCGAACACACATCGCACCGGTCTCCGCAGAAATGCTCTCTTATTTCATTTGCTGAAGCCGCCAGTATATCCAGATCCTCATGTGCAAGCTTAAGAGCCTCGTCATATGTGATCTCCGCTCCGCCGCTTAGCACACGGGTCTTAAGTTCCTCTACATACTCTCTGCCCATATGATTTCTACCTCTCTTCTGTAAAGTTCTCCAGTTTCATCTGGTCTTCAGCCCTTGTGTATTGTAACTTCTGGTATCAGCCGGATGTACACGGTATGTTTTACCGGACATCAGCCTACCCATACGTATATATGGAAAGAGCCTGCCACCGGCAGGCTCCCCCCATCTGTATATAACGCTCTATGTCTTTCGCAGATATTTAGTCTCAGCTGTTTCAGCTTATATATCTGCCATGTAGTCCCAATTATAACATCACGACTACAGTGCAGCCTTGATCTGCTTATAGATACCCTCGGCATCAAGCTCATACTTGTGAAGCAGTTCCTTTGCAGGGCCCGACTCACCAAATGTATCTCTCACACCGATCCTTGTCAGCTTTGTAGGACACTTCTCAGCAAGCACCTCTGCAACAGCACTTCCGAGACCACCTATGATGGAGTGCTCCTCAACTGTGAACACTCTTCCTGTCTTCTGAGCTGTCTCTACGATGATATCCTCATCGATAGGCTTGATAGTGTGTATGTTGATAAGCTCTGCATCAATACCGTCAGCAGCGAGCATATCCACAGCCTTCACAGCCTCAGATACACAAAGTCCTGTAGCTACGATAGATATGTCCTTGCCGTCCTTGAGCTTAACGCCCTTACCGATCTCAAACTTGTATGTGCTCTCATCATTGAGTACTGGAACTGCCAGTCTTCCAAATCTGAGATATACAGGTCCAACATACTCATATGCAGCCTTGACTGCTGCTCTGGCCTCTACATCGTCACATGGGTTAATGACAACCATGCCCGGGATCTCTCTCATAAGTGCGATATCCTCACAGCACTGATGTGTTGCTCCATCCTCACCTACTGAGATTCCTGCGTGGGTTGCACCAATCTTCACATTCAGATGTGGATATCCGATAGTATTTCTCACCTGCTCAAACGCACGTCCTGCAGCGAACATTGCAAATGAACTCATAAATGGAACGTATCCGCATGTCGACATTCCGGCAGCTATTCCTGCCATGTTCGCCTCCGCGATACCACAGTCAACGTGGCGCTCCGGATAAGCCTTCTTAAAAATAACTGTCTTGGTTGCCTCTGCAAGGTCTGCATCTAAAACCACAAGATTATCATGTTCCTTTGCGATCTCTACTAAGGCATTGCCATAGCTCTCTCTGGTTGCGATTGCTTTATTCTCTATCATAATGCTGCAGCCTCCTTCTCAAGTTCTTCCATGGCGATCTTGTACTCTTCTTCATTCGGAGCCTTTCCATGCCAGCCGGCCTTGTCCTCCATGAATGATACACCCTTGCCCTTTACTGTATGGGCGATGATCGCTGTAGGCTCACCCTTGTGGGACTTTGCCTCAGCAAATGCCTTGTCGATCTCGTCAAAGTCATTGCCATTGATATTGATAACATGGAAGTTGAATGCCTTGAACTTCTCATCTATAGGATATGGTGAGCATACATCCTCAACCGTTCCGTCGATCTGAAGATTGTTGTTATCTACTATAACGCACAGATTGTCAAGCTTTCTATGTCCTGCGAACATAGCTGCCTCCCATATCTGTCCCTCCTGGATCTCTCCGTCACCGCAGAGACAGTATGTTCTGTAATCCTTGCCCTGCATCTTGGCTGCAAGTGCCATACCTACTGCAACTGAAAGTCCCTGTCCAAGTGATCCTGATGACATATCCACACCTGGGGTGTGCTTCTTGTCAGGATGTCCCTGAAGGTAAGATCCAACATGTCTGAGTGTCTTTAAGTCTTCTATTGGGAAAAAGCCTTTTAACGCAAGTGCTGCGTAGTAGCCCGGAGCTGTGTGTCCCTTTGAGAGCACGAATCTGTCACGATTCTCGTCCTCAGGATTCTCAGGATCCACATTCATCTCCTCGAAATAAAGATAAGTAAACAGGTCTGCTGCTGATAATGAGCCGCCTGGATGTCCGCTCTTCGCATTGTATACACCTGTGACAATGCCCTTGCGAACTTCTACAGCTTTTTTCTGAAGTTCTAATTTGTTCATCTCGTTCTCCTTTTAACTGGATACTGTATTTGTATCATACAGAGCCATTATAACATAATTTCTTCTATTTAGAAGTACGTTTTTACATGCATTTTTCAAGAAATATTACAAGGCTTTTTCAAGGTTATCTGTGCATATCGACCAAATATCCCTGCATGGGTGTCCGGCGGATCATTGTATTCACTTTGTCCGCCTCGCAGCGCACCTGTCCACGTATCAGCCGCTTATCCACTCATACAGTATGCCTGCCATCTCCCTGACATAGTATGTCGGAAGCAGCCACCATGCGGTGCTTCCGGCTATGGAACCCGTATCTATACCCTGCTTTTCCGCAATCCTCTTTGCCCTGTACTCATGGAATTCATTTGTCACGATATTCATTCCGTCAGGCAGGTCATTCTGTTCTATGATCTGAGCCGAAAACTTTATATTCTCCCTTGTGGATGTGGACTTGTCTTCCATATATATTCTCTCCGGAGCAATTCCGTGCTCTGTAAGGTATTCATACATGCACTGAGCCTCCGACATGCTCTCATCTGCACCCTGTCCACCGGACACAACGCATACAGCCTCCGGGTTCTCCTCAAGATAATCCTGTGCTGCTATAAGTCTCTCCCTCAGCATAAGGCTTGGACCGCCGCCTCTAACCGCGCATCCGAGCACCACGACTGTGGCATCCTGTTTAGGCTTTACATGAGCCGCATAGACCATGTGATACGTGATGACCACAACAAGGGCAAGAGCAATGGTTACAAGCGCAAGCACGACACTTAAGCATACCTTTCCTGCTTTTTTATCCCAAAGCTTTCTGACAGATTTGTCTATCTTTGCCCTGAAAACTCCATACAATGTGAGAAGTGCAAACACGCCTGTCCCCAGCAGGGTTCCTATATTCACATGACAGCCTCTGAACACCGGATATATGAACATCAGCATTCCCAGCACGCCTATTATACAGAATATAACTCTCCATATATGATATCCCCATGTACGCACCGCCACACCATCTTTGTTTATTTCTTTACTCATATCTTCTTGGCTCTTCTGAGTCATTTTATCTGTCATCTATTCTATCCTCCCTGTTTTTTCTCTTTTCAGCTTCTTAATACCATTCACGCAGAATACCAGTGACATGACTGTTGCTATAGTCCAGCCTATCGGCCAGGCCAGCCATATTCCCGTGGCGGAACCTATAACTCTTGACAGCACTATCGCCAGCACCACCCTGAGTATCAGATCCGTAAATGTCGATGTCATGAATCTGCCCATCATGCCTGTTCCCCTTAGTATTCCATCCGCTACAAGTTTTGCCGATACTACAAAGTAGAATGGCGCCAGTATCCTGAGATACGTGACTCCCGTGTCAAGGGCAAGTCCTGTCCTGTTCTCCATAAATGGATACATGCCATAACGGCCAAAGAAGAAGTACAGAACCGCAAATGGTATGCATAGTCCCCATATGAGTTTTATTCCAGCCTTAAGTCCCTGTCCTATCCTGTCGATCTTACCCGCGCCAAGATTCTGTGCGGTATAATTGGATATTCCATTTCCAAGTGTTGTAAATGACGTTATGACGAGATTGTTGAGCTTTACAGCCGCCGCATATCCCGCTATGACAGAGGCACCAAACCCATTGATAACGCTCTGAATAATTATATTTCCGACTGAGATAAAGCTCTGCTGAAGTATGCTCGGTATGGCTATAACTGCTATCTTTCCCAGCATGCTTCCCGAAAATACACGGACCTTCCCCTCAGTGCGGACTGCCGCCAGACGTCTGAACACAACTATTATCGCAAGCACAGCGCTCACGCCCTGGCAGATGAATGTCGCCCACGCAACTCCATTTACCCCCATCTCAAATGTCTTTACAAACAGTATATCAACGGCTATGTTGGACACCGATGAGATGGCAAGGAATATGAACGGTGTTCTCGAGTCGCCCAGCGCGGAGAATATTCCTGTCGCTATATTGTAGAAGAACAAAAATGGCACGCCCAATATGTATATGTTCAGATAAGTAAGCGAATCCCTCATCAGCTCATCCGGGGTGTCAATAAGTGCCAGCAGTCTCTCGCCAAGCAGGAATCCAACCAGCATGAGAACCGCCACAAGTACCGCGCTTGCTATGAGAGTAGTCCAGACCGCAGTCTTCATCTCGCTGTATTTCTTTGCCCCGAACAGCTGGGATACTATGACCGAACAGCCTATATTGCATCCAAATGCAAATGCTATGAAAATAAGTGTTATCTCATAGCTGTTGCCGACCGCCGCCAGAGCATTTTCTCCTATGAACTGCCCCGCCACAAAGCTGTCCGCTATGTTATAGAGCTGCTGAAATATCACACTTCCGAAAAGTGGCAGGCAGAATCTCCAAAGCACGGATTCAGGCCTTCCCACAGTAAGATCTTTGTTCACATTTTTCCCTTCTTTTCTATAATTTACTCCTGTTTTCGGTTTTATTCTAAACTCGTTCACCCGGCATTACAATAGGCAAAATAGTAAACATCTTCAGCTGAGCACCCGTTTTTTTGTACTTATTCCCATATATTATCTATCATGTTATGCATATAAAAACGGCAGTACATGCCGAGATGGACATATACTGCCGTATCTTTTTATATTTTAAGTTTCTTGGGAATTACAGTATATCTATGTATTCCCCTGACAGCGCCTTGTTCATGGATCTGACAGCACAGAACTTACCGCACATACTGCATGTATCGCTGTACTCGTCATCAGGCTTTCTGCTGTCCCTGATCTCCTTTGCAGTCTCAGGATCTATGGCACATGCAAACTGTGCATCCCAATCGAGGACACGTCTCGCATCCGCCATCTTGTCATCTATATCCCTCGCTCCAGGTATCCCCTTTGCTATATCTGCCGCATGGGCTGCTATCTTGGATGCGACGATTCCCTGCTTAACATCGTCAACATTTGGCAGGGCAAGGTGCTCTGCTGGTGTGACATAACAGAGGAATGCTGCTCCGTTCATGGCTGCGACCGCTCCGCCTATGGCACTTGTGATATGGTCATAGCCAGGTGCTATATCTGTGACAAGAGGTCCAAGTACGTAGAATGGCGCTCCCATACAGAGTGTCTTCTGAACTTCCATATTGGCTGCTATCTGATTGAGTGGCACATGTCCAGGGCCCTCAACCATAACCTGTACGTTATGATCCCACGCGCGCTTTGTCAGCTCTCCAAGTCTGACAAGTTCCTCTATCTGACATACATCAGTTGCGTCCGCAAGACATCCCGGACGACATGCATCTCCAAGTGATACTGTCACATCGTATTCCTCGCATATATCAAGGATCTGGTCAAAATACTCGTAGAACGGATTCTCGTTGCCTGTCATGGTCATCCATGCAAATACAAGACTGCCGCCACGGCTGACTATATTCATCTTTCTCTTGTGTTTCTTGATCTGTTCGATCGTCTTTCTTGTTATTCCGCAGTGGAGAGTCACGAAGTCAACTCCATCCTCCGCGTGGAGACGTACCACATCGATGAAATCCTGTGCTGTCAGTGTCGCAAGGTCTCTCTGATAGTGGATAACGCTGTCATATACCGGCACAGTTCCTATCATGGCAGGACACTCTGAAGTGAGCTTCTGTCTGAACGGCTGTGTATTGCCGTGGCTTGACAGGTCCATGATCGCCTCTGCTCCCATCTCGACAGCACTCATAACCTTCTGCATCTCGATACCGTAATCCTTGCAGTCTCTTGACACGCCAAGATTGACATTGATCTTGGTCCTCAGCATGCTTCCAACTCCCTCTGGGTTTAAGCATGTGTGCTTCTTGTTGGCTGGTATCGCTACCTTACCCTCTCCTACCAGTTTCATCAGCGCCTCAGTGGACATGTGCTCTTTCTCGGCAACTTTCTCGATCTCAGGAGTTACTATGCCTTTTCTTGCAGCGTCCATCTGTGTTGTGTAATTTCTCATCTGTTCCTCCAATCTGATCCGGCTTTATACATCTGTGCCAGATCTAATATTTGTTTCTCTTACACTTTTATAGTGGCGGAAGGTGGTGCCCCCAATCAGCCACTTTAGGAATATCCCACTTGCGTGGGTTCCTCCTTATGAAAATAAAGAAAGAAGAGACGAGGGAATGCGTCTCTTCTTTCTTACTTACATCATTATGTATGTATCAAACGTATCCCTACGGCGGCATTATCCGCATCAGGTTGTGGGTCGAAGCATTCAGCCTCCTCTCAGCCGGCTAACTCACCAGCTCCCCATACTTATATCCAATTCTCTGACAACAAGTATACCGCTGTCAGATCGTAACATCAACATATTTTTCTGTGATGTTACACCATATGCTGCAACTCATTACTGATCTGTATCTTTTCTAAGGTCATAATAGTGCGGAATGATATCCTCGTAATGTCCATCAGGCATTCTAAATCCTCCCGGTATGACTCCCAGCGGAGTAAATCCAATCCTCTTGTACAGATGGAGTGCATGTACATTTGATGCTACTACGGCATTGAACTGGAGCACTCCAAAGCCTTTCTTCTTTGCCATGGAGATACAGTCAAGCACAAGCTTTTCTCCTATGTGTTCACCGCGGATATCGCGTCTCACAGCATAGCTGGCGTTACATATATGTCCGCATCTTCCCACGTTGTTCGGATGAAGTATGTAGAGTCCCACCACCTCACCACTCTCTGTGTTCTCAGCTATTCCTGTATATGTCTGTTCCTTGAAAAATGCATCTCCCTCTTCCGGAGACAGGTCTTCTTCTTGTGGAAATGCCACTCCGTCATCAACAACCTGATTCCATATCTCTGATGCTGCAGCTGCATCTGCTGCCATGTACTCTCTTATGTTTATATTCATCTGTGCGTCCTCCTATTATGATAAGATTTCACTTATGTTCTATTTATTCTTTTGTCATTCTGTCTGCATGCTCACTGTGAACATAAAAATAAGTTCAGTGTGATATTCCAATTATCTCCTACATCCCCACAGCCTGCTTCACTTCCCTCTTTTTCCAGCTCACAAATCCATACATATCATTCGCAAAGAATATGACGAAGTTTACAACTACCGGAATATATGCCGGATTCTCAAGTGACGCGAGGACCCACAAAACTATCAGAATCACATCATTTGCTGCATATCCCACCGCATAGTATGACGATCTCAGCATGGTGAGCGCCGCTGCAAGGAAGCTTGTGACTATTGATATAGTGCTGAACACTATGTTCGGCGTGTCAAGTATCATGAGTATATAGTAGAATACAACCGTTACAAGCACCGTGCTGACAGTGAGCCATATCACATGTCTTCTTGTCAGTTTCTGTATGGCAACCTCACTGCTGTTGCCCTCCGACGGATTCTTGAACCACGTTATGGCGGACCACACCGCCATCGGCATCGTCATTCCGAGATAGGTTATCATCTCACCCCAGTAGCGGAACCTAAAGGATATGATACCGTATAATATGCTGAATATCACCATCAGTATCTGAGCCCACACATTTCCCTTTGCCGCAAATATAAGCGATGTCACGCCTATGAGGGCCGCTGCAAGTGTGAGAATGTCCAGATCTGCAGTGAGAAGATTCGATACCAGCACTATAATGAGGGAACACAGCCAGATAAGCCATTCCCGCTTTGTCAGTTCTTTTATTGGATTGTTCATAATGTCTTTACTCCTTCTTCTTGCACACATCCAAAGCCTCTGTATTCCAGTACTTCATCCATTTTCTTTCTAGGTCTCATATCCGGATTCTCTGCAGCATACCCCACCGAGACAACACTTATGAGCTGATCCTCCGTTCCTATACACTTTACAAGCTCCGGGTAGGCAAAGCAGGTATTTGCGATCCACAGCGTACCAAGGCCGTGGGCTGTCGCCTCAAGCAGCAGGTTCTGGATTGCCGCGCCTATGGAAAGGCTGTCGCATATCTCCGCAATCCTATGGTCTGTGTCTATGTTCTCATACGGAGTTGTGCCATTTGTGTTTAATACAGCTATAAGAACAGGTGCCTCCCTCATGACTCGGAGCGTATTGTCCGCGTCCGCGTGGCCGCATGTCCATCCTGGGAGTATGGTCTGACCTGACTTTTCTCTTGCAAGTCCCGCCTCCATGGCATCGCAGATCTCTTCTTTCGCAGCGCCTGTGTATACTATGAACTTCCACGGCTGCCTGTTCTTTGCCGATGGAGCTGCAACCGCAGCCTCGATAAGCTGTCTTATAATCGCCGGCTTCACTGGGATATCATTAAACTTTCTAATGCTGCGTCTTTTTTCTATGCTATCTCTTACTTCCATATCTATGCCTGCCTCCGTCTGTCTCCGTAAATATATGTATGTAAACTGTCTATTATCAAAAGCATCATAATTGTTGTATATCTATAACCATGCACTCCTCCGATGCCTTAAATCCCACTGATTCATACAGCGGTCTGCCGCTTTCCGTGGCATCAAGGCTTATCTCCGTGGCACCATGTACACGCGCGTCCTCTATAAGCATATTCACAAGATGCCTGGCGATTCCTCTTCTCCGATAGTGCTTTTCTGTATATACATTCATGAGATGTGCCCTCTTTCCCGAAGGATGAGAAAATGTTGGCATTATTTCAATATAAGACATACTGGCACACGCCACACATCTTCCGTCATCGACAGCTGCAACTGTTGTCTGATCGCCCTCAAGAAAATACCTTCTGCTGCTCACCACCAATTCATCGTCAAATACATAATCAGCTGGAAGATCATTGACTATCCTAAGCATAGACAATCTGACATCCATCAGCATATCTATATCATTTGCATCTGTCACTCTATACTCCATAATACCCCCTTATTAATCCTTGACATTTTTTTGCCTCCTGTTATAATAACACAAGTCGGACGGTATGTTGAATATTAATATACCTTGCAAGGTGTTCTGCAGATGCAGGATTCCCGGATGGAACATGAATCGCGATACAAATATATCAGAATTTTCATGAGCCAGATAAGATACTTTATCTTATCTGGCTCTTTTTTTATGCGGCTAGCAGGTTAATGTGTACCCGCGATCATGTGCTTTTACGATTTACAATGATTTTCAATTATAAACTATTTTTGTTAAGGAGATTTACAAATGAATCTGTTAAAAGACGATCTGAAAAAACTTTACTTCAAATTCCTCATTCCTTCCCTTGGAAGTGCCATGGTCATGTCCATATATACCCTGACTGATGCCATCGTCATTGGCAAAGGTGTTGGAGCTGATGCCCTGGCCGCTCTGAGCATCACCACGCCACTGCTGTGCATACTTATGTCAACCGGGATTCTCTTTGGCGTAGGTGGCTCGGTACAGATGAGCGTGCACAGAGGAAGTGGCAACACAGTGAAATCTAACCGTTACTTCACTGTGTCATTCATGATGATCGCGGCAATCACCGCACTGCTATGGATACTGTACGGAACATGTATGCCATCACTGCTTAGACTCATGGGAGCAAATGCCACTCTATACCCATATGCCATGTCATACATGCACTATATAAATATGTTCCTGCCGGTTGCAGTCTTCTCCAACTTCATCGCTATATTTGTGAGGGCTGACAATGACCCGAACCGCGCCATGGCAGGCGTCCTGCTGGGCGGAGTGTTCAACATCGTGATGGACATCGTACTGGTATTCCCGCTGAAGCAGGGAATCGGCGGAGCAGCACTTGCCTCTGTTGTCGGTATGCTGATCCAGGTACTTGTCGCCTCATCACATTTCCTCCGCAAGAAGAATGAGCTGCGTTTCATAATGCCACACAGGATCCTGAACAGCATGAAGAATATCGTGACAGCCGGTATCCCGAGTTTCTTCAATGAATTTGCAAATGGATTTATAGTGCTGCTGTTCAACATACAGATACTGAAGTACTGCGGTGAAAATGCCCTGTCCATATACAGCGTCATCTCCAACTGCGTCATCCTGTTCAATTCTCTGTTCACAGGAGTTGGTCAGTCTGTGCAGCCTGTGATCTCGACCAACTACGGAGCAAATAACATAGGCAGAATAAAAACCATAAAAAGGATGGCTTACATAACCATCCTGATCATGGGCGTGCTGTTCTCACTTTCTGGAATCCTTTTTCCAAGAGTGCTCTGCAGTGTGTTTATAGATATGAATACAGGCCTTGGAGTCATTGCCGATCTTGGTGTCAGAGCGTACTTCTTCGCATTTGTACCATTTGGAATCAACCTGATGACATCCTACTACCTTCAGGCCATACTGAAATCCGGGCAATCTCTGTGTATATCACTGCTCCGAAACATCATACTCAGCAGCGTGTGTATACTGACGTTCCCAGTTTTGATCGGTGGCAACAGCTTGTGGTTTGCTGCACCTGTGACCGAGGCTGTGACTCTTACTGTCAGTCTGGTATTTCTGGCGCGGCAATCCCAAAGGTAGGGGGCCATTAAATGTGTATGCAAATTAGGCGATATAAAGTATAATGGATGTGTTGACTTTAACAAATAGGGATTAGATAACAGGGGGTATAAAATGAAAATGCACGAAATGGATTTGATTGAATTCCTTATTAAAAAAGGACACACTGATATTGCAGAAAGTATTAAAGACTACCGAAAAAATACTATTAAAATGTGTGTGAAGGATGGGGGAAATGTAATTGCAAAAGGCTCAAGTAAAATCGGTGGCTTTCCCGATCTTCCGCCGGAAATTCCATATCCCACAATGTCGGGCTATTCCTGCAAGCGCGGAGATGACACTGAGCGGTACGAAAAATCAGCAATGCAGCTTGTTGCTCAAATCAATCTTGCGGACATTGCCGACTTAGATACTGAAAACAGGCTTCCGCACACGGGGATTTTATATTTTTTCTGGAGCGGAGAAATCGACTCAATTCACCAGACCAACAAATGGGTTGAAAGCGTTGCTGACGACCCCGAAAATTCGGCTTATCACAAGGTGATCTGGTACAACGGCGACCTGTCAAATTTAAAGAGAACTGAGCCACCTGTTCCATATTATTCAAAGTATTTTACAGAAGCTTTTGAGGAAAAGGCTGTCGGTTTTGAACTCACCACAGATTATCAGCCACTGGAAGATGTGCTTGACTGTGACCTATTTGACCGTCTTGAAGAAGTTGCTCCAGATTATGATATCGAATATCTTTCGTATGACGGTGACAAATTATTCGGTTATCCTACGGGGGGTAATATTCCGGATGTAAACGCAAAAACACATCTGCTGTTTCAATACGGTTACAACGTTGGTTGTCTATGGAATATCTTTTGGATCATTTCAGATGAGGATTTAAAGAACCGCAATTTCGACAAAGCGGTCTTTAGTTTCGATTTGGACTAATAACTATAATTCTAAACAGGAGCAGAATAACTCTGCTCCTGTTTTCTAAATTTAATGTTTTATGCAGAATTCACATCCACCACGCTGTCCAATACAATCTATGCAATCAGAATCTACTGCAAACACATCTTCACCCGCGATCAGATATGTTCCAACAAGACTCATCTTCGGCGACATGCATTCTCCGTTCCATGACACGCCTACCTGTGATGCATCCATAAGTCCCAGCAACTCAGGTAAAGCATCCATGCCCATTCCATAATATCCCGGACCGAATGACGGACTGCAATACTTCTTCTCATATACACTGTTCTTTCTCTCAAGATATCCCTGTAGCCATCCCCTTATGACATCCATGCATGTCACCTGAAATGCCTCCATGTAATACTGCTCAAGAACCGACCCTGCACTCTCCAGGTCAACATCCGGCGCATGAAATGCATATAAGTAACCTTTTTCAACACCGGCTGTGTCAATCTGTTCAAGCACATTGCACTCTATCTTTTTACTTCCAAATTCCAGGTATCCTTTGTGGACACATTCCCCCGCAAATGGCTGCAGCAGAACAGACACTTCCATGGGATTCGAAACTGTTGCCAAGGATCCAGTCATGATCCTATCCACCACCCGGTCAGCCAGCAGTCTATGTTCCGCGCGCATATCCTCATCCATATCATTTATGTGAGTGATCTGAAAAAGTCTGTCCATCAATAGACTTTTCATTTTGCTCAGATCCACACGCAGGATTTCATCCTGTCTGCGCAGATGTGCAATAACTTTATCGTACATCTCCGGACTGTGAACCACCAGACACGAACTGCAGTCCTTTATCCGCTGTCCCCGCCCTGTTATGATATATTCCGGGGATCCTATACAGTTGTCATCGAGATATAAAGGGCAATAACAGAACAGACAGTTAAAATCATCTTCATCCTGTACCTCATGGCATGGGAAAAATTTACATTCTCTGTTCTGAAAAAACCTATAACTGTTACTTCTCATAAATTACTTTGCTCTGTTCTTTGATGCGCCCATAAACATGACAAATGGAACAATGATCCCAACTATCATCATGACAACTCCAATAGCCTTGCTGTCTCCTGCCACAAGTGCTACTATTCCGCTCACAATGGCAAGTATGAGCAGGAATGCTGCCCACACAACTATCGCAGATGCCTTTGCCACCTTGTTGCTTCCAGCTATTCCAAATATTCCGCCTATGATTGCTGCAAGTGATGCGATTCCAACCACAACACCGCACGCGATGGCCTTAGATGATGGATCATCAGCAAGCACAAGCTTTGCCACATCATAATATCCTGCATTTACAAGTCCCCATATGAGCATGATGACAGATGACACCGTAACCATACCCTTTCCTGGTAATTTCTCCATACACATACTCCTCCTACTTTCTGCTCCATACATAGCAAAATGCCTGGGTTCTGGCTGCGAACTTCTCAGTCTTTAGCAGTTCCCTCACTTCCGCCTTGGTGTACCAGCCAGGTGTGATCTCCTCCAGAGTTGATGTGCTCGGCTTAAACTCGCCTCTCGCCTTGCCCACCACACACATATTTGTCTCGTTTGAAAATCCGACGGCGCTGTAGCTTGTACCTATTGTATCCGTGATCTCGTACAGCTCAAGTCCCGTCTCCTCCATGAGTTCACGCTTTGCGCTGACCTCCGGGGTCTCTCCCGGATCTATCAGTCCTGCAGGGAAATTGTATACCCACTCGCCAGGAGCTAGTCTGTATTCTCTGTCTATCAGGATCTTCTCATCATTCTCATCTGTGGCTATGATGACAACTGCATCCGCAGCCTTGCCGTGAAGTCCCTCAAAATCTGTGATATCGCCATTTCTGCTTATCATCTCATAATTTTTCAATATGCCATCTACGGTCTCATACTTCACATCATACCTTGTGATGAACTTGCCCTGTTCCTTCTTCTCAATTCCTACAAACTTCATATTTTTCTCCACTAATTCCGTTCACTAATTCGCAGATTTGATTTCTGTCAGAAACTATTATTTGCAAAGCTCTGCAACAACCTGATTGATAACCTTGCCGTCAGCCTTGCCCTTGAGCTCTGCCATGACTGTCTTCATGATCTGTCCTTTGTTCTTGGTTGCGATCACATCAGCAAACTTTGTGGTGAGTATCTCTCTGACCTCATTCTCTGACAAAAGCTTTGGTGCATACTCGTTAAACACATCATATCTTGCCTTGTACTGCTCAAGCAGATCTGTTCTGTCTGCAGGGCATGTATCGATCTGCTCCTTAACAGACTTGATCTCCTTGAGGATAACGCTGTCAACTATATCCTCCGGTATATTGTCTCTGCAGCCGTTGTCGATTCCAACCTTCTTAACTGCTGATACGAGAGATGATATACTGTCCTTTCTCTCCTTATCTCTTGCCTTCATTGCTGCTATCATGTCCTTCTGTAAAACTTCAAGTGTCATTTTTTATTCCTTCTTTCTTATAATTGTTACCTTAATTTTGACATCTTGTATTTATTATAATATTATTTGGCATTTTATTCTGTAGGAATTCAGCTTACAGGATGATATCATCATACACACCTGTCTTACAAATTTCTACCAACTGCCAGTTTAATATATATATCTGTATATTACCACACTTTAAGTATCTCACTGAGATTCTTCTGTATTCCGGCTGCGACCTCCGGCTTATTCATGGAGTACACATGTATATGCTTTACTCCATTTGCCATGAGATCGATGATCTGGTCTGTGGCATATGCGATTCCTGCCTGTCTCATGGCCGCCTCCGTATCGCCAAATGCATCCACTATACTCTTGAATCTCTCAGGCACATTACAGCCTGAAAGTTTCACCGCATTCTTGACCTGGACACGCTTTGTGATCGGCATGATTCCCGGTATGATAGGAACGTTTATTCCAGCCTCCCTGACTCTGTACATAAAATTAAAGAAAATGTTGTTATCAAAGAACATCTGTGTAGTCAGGTAATCGCATCCGGCATCGACCTTCTTCTTAAGCCCGGCTATATCATCATGTTTATTTGCAGAATCTGGATGTACCTCAGGATAGCAGGCACCGCCCACGCAGAAATCACCCGACTCCTTGATGAGCTCCACCAGCTCAGATGCATGCGAAAACTCAGTAAACACCTGTCCATCATAGTTCTTAGGTATATCTCCGCGAAGGGCAAGTATATTCTCTATCCCTGCGCTCTTCATCTCCACAAGCGCGTTCTTTATTCCGTCTCTGCTGGCACACACGCATGTGAGATGTGCTATAGTCGGAACATCGTACTTCTCCTGTATCTCCCGCGCAAGCTGTATGGTGTGGCCCTTTGTACTTCCGCCAGCGCCGTAGGTTACACTCATATAGTCAGGCTTTAGCGCCGCTATGCCAAGTGCGGCAGCCTCAACATCCGCAAAGTCAGTATCTTTCTTTGGCGGGAACACCTCAAATGAGAGTGTCGCCTTATCCTGTGTGATCAAATCTCTTATCTTCATGTACTACCTCTGTATATTTGTCTATTCCTGTTTATTTCAATCTGGACTCATTTGTATTCGGACTCATCTGTATCCGGTCCCGATAAATAATTTTGCTTACAGCTCTTCAAGCAGCGCCGGTATCTCCATAAGTGTTTTCACCTCATAGTCCGGATGTATATCCGCCGCCTGCAGATCGTCCGGATTGAACCATATCGTCCTTACCCCGGCATTTATCCCGCCCTGTATATCTGATGTCAGACTGTCTCCTATGATCACAGTCTCATCTGCCTCTATCTCTGGTCTCCTGCCAAAGCAATAGTCAAAGAATTCTCTGGACGGTTTCTCCGCTCCGGCATCCTCAGATATGAATATATCCTCAAAATACTTGCCTATACCGCTGTCCAAAAGTCGTCCGCTCTGCACATTTGATCCGCCATTTGACACAATGTACATTCTGTATCTTCCGTGCAAGGTTTCAAGCAGCCTTATCGTATCAGGGAACATAAATCCCTTCTGGCTGAGCTGACCCTCATAGTAGGCTGTCGCCTCTGCAGCAGAGTAGTCAACTCCCAGCTCTGCAAAAAGTATCTCGTATCTGCTCTCCTTCACCTGCTGCCTTGTGAGCAGCCCCTGTTCAAGCAGCTTCCATCTCGATTTGTTGATCTCGCTGTATCTGGATATGACCTTTTCTGTAGGCTCCACCCCTATATGCTTAAGCATATTGGAGAGCGCTCTGCTCTCGCTGCGCTTGAAGTCCAGCAGTGTCTCATCCAGATCAAACAATATGTTCTGTACCATATAACTTCCTTATATCTTCCTTATATCTTTCTTTTCAAATTCATATGCTGACTTATCAATGTCTACCGTTATGGTTCTGTATTTTATACATTACTCCTATGCGCAGCTGCCGGATTTCTCCAGTGCGCACATTCTTAAATATTATATTCCACTCACCTGATAATAGCAATAGAGCCGGTTACAAATCTTCTGCTGTGACCGCCCTCTCTTCGGCAATCCCGCACGATCCGCAACCGGCTCTGTTCCGTCTATTTTATTAAGTTTATTTGTATTTCCGTTTACTTCATGCTCTTGCTGAGTCCGCTCATCGCGAACTCTGACAACTGTTTCCTGTAGAGAAGTGAACTGAGCAGATACTCTATAACACCACCCAAAATGATGGCTGCATATCCAAGTATAGCAAGTTTTACAATTCCAAGGCTTATAATCTCCGATATATGATGGTGATACAACCAGGAGTTTAGTGTTGACATGCAGGTCATTATCACCAGCATAAACACGATAAGACTTGCCACAAAATATTTGTAACACACACCACAGAATATCATAGCTCCGAACAATATAAATATTATCATAAACAATGTATCCTGATAGTTTTCTGTATTCTCCGGGTACATTCTGATAAGTATATATTTCTCCGCAACAAGTATTGTGAGAAGTACAAGATACACAACTGTACTGACAATCACAGGCATTCCCACTTCCAGCTTTCTCTTCATCATGCTTGACTGCACATAGTCCGATGCATTCATGTATATTATCATCTGGTAGGCAAACATTCCAGTCAGCATAAAATAGAAACCGCCCAGCATGTTCGTTCCATGTGATGACAGTTCGACCACAAGCCCTATTGCAGTGAACAAAATAAGCATCATCACATTTGTCTTTAATTTATACCCATATCTGAGAAGTTTAAAACCAAGTATCAAATCTTTCATCCCTTAATCCTCCTTGTCTGATATATATCATTCCTCCCGCCGGCAGGCGGGACGGATAGTCTAAGCCATTTCCGGCCATGAACAACGATCTGTTAATCCATATCCAGATAAGACGCCTCAACCTTGCTGTACATATGTCTGCGTGTCACATATATTCCAACGACCATCAATACCGCCAGCGCTGCCACTATCGGCCATTCAAATCTCTGCATTTTATGAGATGTCGCTATGTATATAACTGCAGCCCCTGACACTCCATATGCCAGCATGGACAGTACACTCATAACCTGGACACTCTGGACATATCTCGTAATGTTCAGCGCCCACACCGACAGATTTGCTGTGAGCAGCACCGACAGACAAAACGGTCTCACCGGATTTCCCACCATAATTCCATATGGCACAGCCACCATCGCCATACATATGGCGATCCTCACCGGGCGGACAAGCAGATCCGCCATAAGTGCATTCTGCAACATGGCTTTGCCCTTTGTGGATGTCTTCAGATAGTCCATTCCAAGGCACCCTTTTACACATATTGCACCAAATCCCCAATAATCACCAACAATCTCAATCGCAGTCATGAACGCGGCACCAAAACCAAACATGACTACTGTAACATAACCATTTCTCACCACTGCATCGACCAAAGCCAGTATGATCCCCAGCACAACCGGTATCAGAACATTGCACCCTAACCGATATTTTCCATTCGTAATGGCTCTGTAATCCTTTATCATCCTCATAATTACGCTCCTATAAATACGTGAAACACTCTAAGCTGTTTTACTTTAATACCATTTTTGTATTATTCTTCATGACCGCAACACTTATCTGAAACAGCGATGGTATCTCCTTGCTCACATTCATTCCGGCAAGCTTGTCCAGATTCTCTGCAAGACAGATTCCCTCAAAACCATATGGATTCTTAGTCATGGTATAAAGGATTTTTGATGCCGGCTCAGCATCCTGGGCATCTCCCTTTATCAGTATGTATTTCTCCTTAAGATCCTCCACAAATCCGCACTCGACCACATTTCCATGTTCCATGATTATCGCATAATCAGTGATGCTCTCCATATCGGATATATTGTGTGTTGAGAACAATACACTCTTCTCCCCCGCTCCGCCACTTATATAATCGCCGATCATCTGACACAACTTGTCTCGCATAAGAGGATCAAGAGGCGATGCCGGCTCATCGAGCAGCAGCAGGTCTGTATCCCTCGCCATAACCCCGGCAAGCATCAGCTTGGTTCTGGTTCCATCAGAGAGTGCTGAACACTTCTTCTTCAGAGCAACACCGTCCGGAGAATCAGGAAATATCGCAAGTTCACGGCAATATCTTTCGAACTCGTCCCTGTCAAAATTGTCAAAGAGCAAACTGCTTATCTCCTCCACATCAGATACAGTCCACTGTGGAAGGTAGTATCTGCCTGTTCCCGTATAGCCTATCCTGTTCTTTACATCCGCTCTCCTCTCCTTCTCCTCCGATGAATACTTGTCAAAGAAAGTCAGCTCACCTTTGTAATCAAGCCTTATTCCTGAAAGCATATTGAGAAGTGTCGTCTTTCCCGCTCCATTTTCACCGATGAGTGCTGTCGCAAATCCCTTCGGCACCCTCAAATCAGGTATATCCAGTGTAAATGTCTTAAACTTTTTGGAAATATTCTCCCCTTTTACAGCGCAGTCATAATTCATCATCCAATCCTCCATTAAACCTTAAACTCTCTTCATGTCTTTCTTTTTCCCTATCCTCTGTCTGCTTTGTTCTCTGCCTGCTTTGTTCTCTGTCTGTTTTGTTCCCTGCCTGTCAGATCGTCAGTCCTGTACCATAAGCAGGGCATCAAGCATATTCTTTAGTTCATCGTCCGACAAACCTGCAATACGTGCCGCAGCTATGGCCTCCGTCAGAGATGCCTCGACCTTTCGAAGGTGCTGCTCTATCAGCATCTCACTGTCCTGTGCATTCACATAAAACCCCTTGCCCTGTTCAGCCGTGACCAGCCCTTCCTGCTCTAACAGCTCATATGCTTTCATGGTTGTGATAACACTTATCTTCAGATCCCGCGCCAGCCCTCTGATGGACGGCAGATACTCACCCTGGGCATACTTGCCGGCCAGGATATCCGACTTGAAACTGTCCGCTATCTGCTGATATATAGGCACTCCTGAATTCTGAGAAAGCCTCATATACATACCTCCCTCAACTTTGAACACCAGCCCATTAATAAGTGCCTTCGGCAGGGGCTGGCGCTGCATATCAAGTTTTCACAGAAAACTTGATACATCAACTGTTTATATGTTATATATACACTATGTACAGACGCATGTCAACTGTTATTTTGTTTTGCGACATAGAACTATATATTTTCTTATTATCCCCACAAATTCTCCCACCACGATACTGAACCGCCAAACGAAGTTACTCAGTATTTCCACTTTCACAAAAAATCCCCGCCGGCACTGATCTGTTCAGTACCGACGGGGATCTATCCGTCATATTATTCTATTGTTCAAGCGGACATGTTATCTGGAACATCTCCTCACATACCTTGTGGACAAGTCTGGCGGTCTCCGTGTCTGCCAGCTTATAATATACCTCCTTGCCCTCTCTGCGGCTCACGATAAGCCCACTGCTCTTAAGCTGTTTCAGGTGATGTGACACAGCCGGATCACTCATCTCCATGGCGGCGGCTATGTTGCTCACACATTCCTCCAGATGGCATAGCATCCAGAGTATCCTGAGTCTGCTGCCGTCGCTGAGCTGCTTGAATATATCTGCCATGCCACTGCAGTCATCAACAGACGGCATGCATTTTATGATCTTGTTCTCATTGTCGCAATGACAATGAGGCAAATGTATCTCTCCCATGCGTTTCCTCCTACTCTTTGAAACTGAGCGCTCTTGTTGCATTTAACACCGCAAGGATCATAACTCCAACATCAGCGAATATCGCCCACCACATGTTGACAAATCCAACTGCTCCAAGTGCAAGACATGCGAATTTGATCACAAGTGCAAACACGATATTCTGATGAACTATCCTGAGTGTCTTCTTGGATATCTTCATGGCTGTGGCTATCTTTGCCGGGTCATCGTCCATGAGGACTATATCAGCTGCCTCTATAGCTGCATCCGAGCCGAGTGCTCCCATCGCAATTCCTATATCTGCTCTTGAAAGCACAGGGGCGTCATTTATTCCATCACCCACAAATGCAAGCTTTTCTTTTTCGCCCTTGGCTGCTATGAGCTTCTCAACCTCATCTACCTTGTCACCCGGAAGAAGTTCACTTCTGACCTCATCCACGCCAAGTTCTCTTCCCACTGCGTCAGCAACCTTCCTGGCATCTCCGGTGAGCATGACAACCTTCTCCACGCCTGCTGCCTTGAGGCCTCTTATGGCTTCTTTCGCATTTGGCTTAACGACATCTGATATGAGTATATATCCTGCATACTTTCCATCCACAGCAACATGGATCTCTGTTCCAACTGACGCAGGAACCGCTGCCTCTATATTCATCTTCTTCATGAGTTTGACATTTCCCGCTGCGACCTCATGTCCATCCACGACTGCTGACACACCGTGTCCGCTGATCTCCTTTGCGTCAGATACTCTATTGTTGTCGATTTCCTTGCCGTATGCCTCCTTCAGGCTCTTGCTGATAGGATGGTTGGAATAGCTCTCGACAAATGCTGCCTTCTCAAGCAGATCAGCCTCGCTCATACCCGAAACCGGATGTATCTCTGTAACCTGGAACACACCCTTTGTCAGTGTTCCTGTCTTGTCACACACAACGTATTTCGTGTATGAAAGAGCCTCAAGGTAGTTAGAACCTTTTACAAGGATACCCTTTGCCGAAGCTCCTCCGATTCCACCGAAGAAGCTCAGTGGAATGGATATTACCAGTGCACATGGGCAGCTGATAACAAGTGTTGTAAGGGCTCTGATGATCCACTTGGACCATGCAGCCGGGTTACCCATGATCATGTTTACCAACGGCGGAAGAACTGCAAGTGCAAGCGCCGCGATGCACACAGCCGGCGTATAATACTTTGCAAATCTTGTGATGAAGTTCTCTGATCTGGACTTCTTCATGCTTGAGTTCTCGACGAGATCAAGTATCTTGGATACGGTTGACTCTCCAAACTCCTTGGTTGTCTCGATCTTTATAAGTCCGTTGAGGTTGACGCATCCACTGATGATCTCATCACCCACATGAACCTCTCTAGGGACACTCTCTCCTGTGAGAGCACTTGTGTTGAGGGAAGATGAGCCCTCAACTACCTTTCCGTCGATAGGCACCTTCTCGCCCGGCTGTACAACTATGACTGTTCCGATCTGAACGTCATCCGGATCTACCTGCTCAAGCTTGCCATCCTTCTCTATATTCGCATAATCCGGACGGATATCCATAAGTGCGGTGATGTTCTTTCTGCTCTTGCCCACCGCGTAGCTCTGGAATAACTCGCCTATCTGGTAGAACAGCATAACCGCTGATGCCTCCTTGTACTCACCGAGCACCATGGCGCCAACCGTGGCTATAGCCATAAGGAAATTCTCGTCAAATACTTCTCCGTGTATGATTCCGAGAAATGCCTTCTTAAGTATATCATAGCCGATGATGAGATACGGAATCAGGTAAGCCACTATCTCTATGCATCGCCACATAACTGACGGATTCTCAAGATCCACCGTCCCGGTCTTGTCAAGCACTGTGAATGTGACAGCCATGGCAACGAGAAGAACCGCCGATACTATGATTCTTATAAGGACCTTTTTCTGTTTCTTTGTCATAACATCCTCCTGTCTTATATATGAGACAAAGCAGGGATTGGAATGCTGATACATTTCAAAACCTGCTTTGCAACAGCCTGACACATGACGAATTGTGATTACATGAATATCTCACAGTCAGGCTCTACCTTCTTACATGCCTTAAGAACGTTCTTCATAACCTCTGCCTCGTCTGCTCCATCCTCAAACTCAACACTCATCTTCTGAGCCATGAATGCCACGGCTGCATCCTTAACACCGGCGACCTTCTTTGTTGCATCCTCCATCTTTGCTGCGCAGTTTGCACAATCAACTTCGATCTTGTACTTCTTCATAATCGTAATCTCCTTTTTAATTATATTTTTATTCATTTTAATATTTAGTGATCTGTCATTTTTGAATTGACATACCAACCAGGATTTAAATATCCCATTGAATCTATGAACATTTAAACATATATTTAATTATATGTCAACAGATAATTTTTTTTTTGTAAAAATATTTATATGAACATCTGTGCATAAAAAAACTGTGTATATAACATATATTCACCTGACACGCGGAACGTGTCTTATCATATGTCATATCCACAGGTTTTTATTCCAGATATATCTGATCCTACTTCAGATCCTCCACAAGCTCATAGAGAGCTATCGCTGAATTGAAGTTGTCAGGTATGATCTCATCACTAGGAATTACAACTCCGTACTTATCTGCTATCTCTGATATGATAGAGATGATGTCAAGTGACTCCAGGATTCCATCGTCAACCAGAGCTTCCTCATTCTCAAAATCAACATTTGGCTTGATCTTCTTGAGCATTTCAATAAATTCTTTCATGATATAGTTCTCCTTTGTATTCTTTCTATCCCTTTATTGATCCTATCAATTCTGTTATCTATGAATTCTGCTCTGCAAGCATTCTTACTTCCTTACGCAGAACTGAGCCCTTGAATGTCCTCGGGATACTTTCAACATATATATACTTTCTCGGCAGCTTGTAGCTCTCAAGCCTGTCGGCAAGAAAGCTCTCAAATTCCGCCTCTTCGTAGCCCTCATTCTGTACCACCAGTATAACCGGCAGTTCTCCGGTGATCGGATCTGTAACAGAACTGTAAGCCACATCATCTATATGTGCATATCCAAGCGCACAGTCTTCTATCTCTGCAGGTGATATCTTGCTTCCACCATAGTTTATCACATCATCTGCCCTGCCCACAAGTATGCAGTCACCATCTTCGTCAAGATATGCCAGATCCTTGGTCCTCACATAACCATCCACTATTGTATCAGCAGTGAGTTCAGGATCGTTATAATAGCCTTCCATGACTATCGAACCACCCCAGGACAGCAACGCCGGTGACTCAGGACTTCCATTCTCAACAACATTGCCGTCATCATCAGTGAATCTGACAATAGAATTCACAGTCGGTCTTCCTATACATCCTGTTTTGTTGCCGTTGCCACTGAACTCCAGTATACAGGCACAGCCAGCCTCTGATGATCCATAGAAATTATACAGTCTTGTATTCGGAAGCAGTCTGAGCAGCTTCTCTTTATCTGACTCAGCCAGCGGCGCAGAGCCAATCTGTATATAGTCAAGCTGGTCCGCATAATCAGCAATTCTTTCATCAGACAAATGAAATATCATCCCCAGTGATGCCGGTGATATGGCCATGGATGTCGCACCATACTTCTCCGCAAGCTTCCACAGCGTTCCAATGAATACCATTCCATCCATCAGACAAACCGTACCTCCGTTCACCATGTCAGACTGATATCTCCTTATTCCAAATGAATGGTTAAGCGGCATAGGTATGATCTCTACATTTCCCTTCTTCATAGCCGTTCCTTTGATGACATTGCCGGCGATTCCCACATCACCCCTGTGCTGCATGACGACGCCCTTGGAGGAACCTGTAGTTCCAGTGGTGAAGAGCAGCATGGACCTGTCGTTCTCTCCCGGCAGTTCAAGCTCTGCTTCCCCGGAATTTTTCATTTTTTCAATTATATCCTTAAGTCTTATGCAATTAATCCCATCAACTGCTTTGTCTGTTATCAGCCACGCCGCATCAACCCTGTCACCGATCTCGATGGCTCTCTCCGCCGATGTGCTCTTCTCAATCGGGACCACCAGTGCCTTTACATACTGAAGTGCACTGAACACCACCAGGTAATCAATATTCTGAGTACATCTGAGCATGACATGATCACCACTGCCTATTCCCATGTCCTGTAATGCTGTCGCAGTCTTCTTTATACTGCTCCAATATTCTGCATATGTAAGACTCTTTCTGAGCTCACACACTGCCAGTGTATCCGGCTGTCTCTGTGCATAGTCCTGAATATAATGTAATACAGTCTGCTTATACATACTCTATTTCTCCTTTTTGTACTTCTCCCACTGGGACAAAAGATCCTTCTCTTCCATCTCCCAGGCAGAGCAGGCATCTGTCCAGCTCTGCTTCTGCCCGTCTGTGAGCTGTGACTGAAGTCCATAATTGTCCTTCAGATATGCAGCAATGAATGATGTCGCCTTCTTCGCTCCCGCTATATTGACATGCTTGCTGTTGTAGAAATCAGTGGAATAATCAAAATCAACATCTTCCAGATAATCGTTCATATTCAGATAATCATATCCATGAGCCTCTATATACTCATCAAGCTGTATCTGCTTGGATGCCTGCTTCTTTGATGGATAATAAGGTGTTGCAAGTAGAAGCACCTTCACACCAAGCTCATCAGCCTTGGTCTCTATGTCATCGATATAGCCCAGTGTCTCATCAGAGAGATACTGTTCTCCATCTTCATTGAAAACAGGAGTCTTGATCGGTGTGATCTTTGCTCTCTGTCTTCCTGTCTTGAATTCGTCTGTTCCCTGATCCATTCTGTCTATAAGGAATTCCCTGTCAAACTGCAGGAGATTATCATGATACTTGATTATCGGGAACATCAGCTCCAGCTTCTCAGTCTCTGTTCCCCTGTAATACTTCTGTATCATCTCAAACTTGGTCATGGACGGCTTCATTCCGGCGGTCATGACCTCCATACGATAATTGTAATGCTCGTCCTTTATCTCTGACACATCGCCTCTCATGACTATACTTCTGACCTCCACCACGAACAGATCAACATTCTGTGTCTTGACAGCCTCCTCCATAAGATATGGTGCAAGACGTATATCTTGAGCTGCCGTTCCGAGAAGAAATGAGGTGAAACCCTGCTCCTCATAGGCCTGAGTAGGTATCCAGTATCTATACATGGAACTTGAGCCTATCATGACTGCATCCAAGGTGTTATCCTCCTCAGCATAATAATTCGTCCACACATCCGAGTCAAAATCATCCGGTCTTGCAAGTTGTCCGGCCTTGCTAAGTCCCAGAAAAAGAACTGTACTTACCGATATAACTGAAATTATATATTTTATCCAGGCTGGCATACTCTCTCCTCCTCACTAAAACTGTTCATATATAAATGCTGCGCCTACACCAGGTCCATACACTCCACAGATGAACACACACGCAAGTGCAACTATCATCACTATCCATTTAACCCATATATTCTGTCTCATAAGCCAGCCCCGTATATCCTCTTTGCAGCCCATGTGCTCCCTTATCTCCTGGGCAACAGACACTAGCAGCAATACCAGACAGCCTATAAGTATAACTCTCCACTCGCCCTCAGCCAGTGAGAAGTCATTTACTATATCATATATTCTGCTTCTGTGCAGAACTATGGACTTGATCATGTATAATGAGCTTCCTATTCCCCGTCCCATGAAGATGAGTCGTCCTATGACACATAGAAGGAATGTTCTGAGCATCCTGAATATCTGCCAGCTGATACACTCCGTGTTGATCCTCAGCTTACCGGTCAGATTGGCAAGCGGCTGCTCAAACAATGTGGACATACATATGAGTACTCCATGATACAATCCCCACGCTATATAATTCCACTTTGCTCCATGCCATGCCCCGGTGAGCACCCATACACACAGTATAGGGATACTTGCCGCGAACACTTTTCCTATCACATTACCCAGATGATCCCTTATCTTTACATTGAGCTTCAGGAAAAGCTTGGATGTCGATACCGGATAGAATACATACTCTCTGAAAAATGCTCCGAGAGATATGTGCCATCTTCTCCAGAACTCAGGAAGAGTCTGTGAGAAATACGGTCTTTTGAAATTCTCACCGAGTACTATGCCAAAGCACTCCGATGCCCCCCTGACAATATCCATGCATCCTGAGAAATCACAGTATATCTGAACTGAATATGCGATTCCCACCAGGAGGAACACTCCTCCCTGATATGAGAAGCAGTCTCCGAACACGGCATTTGTAAATGCTGCTATCCTGTCGGCAATAACCATCTTCTTGACAAATCCCCAGATCATCAGCCATATGCCACGCATGATGTTATCCATGCTAAAATGATGAGGTTCCCAGAGCTGGTGTGCAACCTCCTCATATCTTGCTATAGGTCCCTGTGTAACATGTGGGAAATACAACACATATGACAGATATCTGAAGAAATTCTTCTGTGCTGTTATATGGCCGTTATACAGATCCACCAGATAAGATACCATCATGAATGTGTAGAATGATATACCCATAGGTGCAATAAGCTTCCAGTCCGGTATGCTCTGCAGACCATCATACGGAATAAACCTCTTGATATTGGTTATGATAAAGCCCATAGCCTTGAACACCACCAGTATACCTATGACAACGACCAGCGCCATCACAAGGAATTTCTTTCTCTTCGTCTTCTCGACTGCTTTTATCTTTCTCGCTGTACGCCTGTCCGCTCCCTCAGCCAGCTTCTCCTGTTCATCCAGACTCTTCTGAAGTCTGAGAGAAAACAGATATACCACAATCGCTGTCACGCTCACAAGCATAAGGTATTCTATCCCCGCGTAACCATAGAATATAAGGCTGGCAATAAGGAGCACAACCCACTGCATTTTCTTCGGAACGATATAATACACAATCACTGTGCACAGCAAAAAAACTATAAATATATATGAAATTACTGACATATTTCTTCCCCTGTATGTATCCTGCGATCTATTTCTCTATACTGTGCTGAACGCTGGCCAATACTTTAGCAGCAATGCGCATACGATGGACATTATTACTATAATCAGCACTGTAATCTTCCACCCCTCTTTGAACATATACTTCGGCGACAATCCATATCCAACCGGTATGGCTCTGATAGATGTCGGCAGCATATATGACAGATTGACGCCCACCGACGCCACATACACATAAGGTATCGGATTCAGGCCACATCCCTGTGTGATGGATATTACAAGCGGCATGGCGACCGCTGCTGTAGCTGTATTCGATGTCACGTCCGACATCAGCAGAGTGACTGTCAGTATGATAAATACCGTGACAAATCCGCCCTTCATATCAATCTTTGATATACACTCGCCCAATGCCTCTGCAGCTCCTGATTTGTTGATGAGCGTTCCGGCGGCAAGGCCACCGGCAAATATGTACATAAGCCCCCATATGATCTTACCCTGCACATTCTTCCAAACCATGATCCTCTCGCCTTTTTTATTGGTGAGCAGAAATGATACTATAGCACATATGATAAATACATAAGCAGGCTTAAGTCCTGGAAGAATTCCCTGATAGAGCTGTCTCGTAAATGCCAGAACCGTCGCAAGGACAAACAGTATAAGAGCTGCTTTCTCCTCATAGCTCATAGGTTCAAGCTCCTTGTATCTGGCGACAAAATACTCCTTTGATCCACCGAGCATCTCCGTGCGCTTAACATCCCTTATCATGAAGAGTATATTAATAAACATAAGTACGATCATGATAGGAAGGAACCTGACAACCCATGACGAATACATGTATTCTTTGCCTGTAATCTTCTGTATGTAATCAACTGTTACAAGGTTCATAGCACCGCCAAGTGGTGACGCAAGTCCTCCAAGTCCAGTTGCATATGCTATTGTCAGAAGTATCTTGGACGCCGTCTTGTTGTTCTTGATATCATCCATTCCTATATACTTCAGCATGGCAACCGCTATAGGTGTGATGGTGGCACATACCACTGCATTAGGCAGGACCGCAGACAATACTGCTGCCAGAATAAACCAGAATACAAGCTGGGTGCGCAGACTGCTGCCTATGAGTCTGAGAAACGTGATGGCAATCCTCTTGTCCAGTCCCGTATTCTCCCACATAACACTTATAATAGAAGCTCCAAGAAGAAGCAGAATTGTCTCATCCGCATAATTGGATATGACCGACGACATGTCAGTCATCTGAAATATGGCATTCAGTGCTATCGGAAGAAACGCCGTGACCGCATAGTCTACTGGTCCTGTAACCCACCAATATGCCATCCATATAATTGTTCCAACCGCAGCCCTTGTTTCAAATTCCGTGAACACACTATGCGGCAGACAGACACAGAAAAGCGCAAATAAAAGTGGGCCAATGATCAGATGAATTATTCTCTTTTGTGATTTCATAACATTCTCCTTAAATAACAAAACCTTAATTCACGATTATAGCAATCGAAAATTAAGGTTTCATTAAAAAATATTAAGATATATTAACTTGATATTCTATCCATTATTTACAGGTATTATAAAAGTAAATGTGCTGCCTTTACCAAGTTCACTATCCACCTGAACGGATCCTCCATAATACTTTGCTATTTTCATAACCTGAGATAAGCCCAAGCCAAATCCCTCTGTATTTCTTACAGTGTCTGCTCTGTAAAAGCTCTCAAAAATCCTGTTTTTCTGTTCTTTGCTTATACCTCTTCCCTCATCTCTGACAGATATATAACATGACTCTGAATCAGAGCCACAGGCAACTTCCACAGTTCCCCCCTCATTGCTATACTTTATTGCATTTGACACCAGATTGCTAACCACGATAACAATAAGATTCATGTTAACTTTGACAACCGTCGGAACTAGATCATAGCTAAATTGAATATCCTTCTTACATATGTATTCCGCGTCATCACACACGGACTCAACAACATCTAATAAGTCAACATCCTCAACACTCGGGTTAACGTTATTTTTTTCCAATATAGACATTTGCAGGAGCTGCTCTATAAGCCCCTTCATCTTGGTTGTCTGACGTTCAAATACCGCTATGCTCTCCAACATCTCATGATCATTGTTCTTCTCTGCAATCTCTCTGGAAAGCTGGCACTGGGCATGCATAACTGCCACGGGAGTTCTAAGTTCATGGGATACATTTGCATTGAATTCTTCCTGTCGTTCAAATTCTCTCTGAACCCGGTCATACAGATTATTATTTGACTCAGTTATCATATCGAGTTCCAAAAACGGTCCATCATATCTGAGTTTCTCTGTAAAATCCAGATTCTGACCGCTTTTGTCAATAGCCACATTTAGTTCCTTCATTGGCACAGCAACCAGCTTTCTGAGTCCAACTGCAAATACAAAGAAGAACAAGGCAACTACTCCTATTACCATATATGTTCTATACCAAAGGAGCCTGTAATTTGCCTTTATATCCTTTACTGAAACCATCGCGCAAATCATAAAATTATCATTTTCTATCATTTTCAGGCCAACCTGGGCTTTTCTTGTCAATATATAATATTTGACTCCATTAAAGCTTTTTATATCAAGATCTGACTGATATGAAATTTTCTCATTATAACCATCAGGGACCTCTCCTGCTATATAATCCCCGTTTGCCGACTGCAGGAACACATATAGCTTATCATTGTTTTCCACATCCTCATAGAGGTCATAATATCCTCTGCCAATGGATGGTATATGGGATTTATCATAATTTAAAAACCGTCTGACCTGCCGTGTTTCCTGTGAAAGCTTCTCATATGCCTGCAATTCCATATCATCTTTTACTATGCTGTTCTGTATAAATAGCAGACAGGCAATACCAACAGTCATAATAAGTCCACACATTATAATCGTATATGTTACCAGTGATCTTTTCTTTTTTAACATTCCAGTTTATACCCAACCCCTCTTATCGTCTGTATAAGTTTATCATCATATTTGTCGTCGATTTTTCTTCTAAGATATCTGATATACACATCAACCACATTGGAATTCACATCGTCATCAATATTCCAGATATTCGCCCTTATCTGCTCTCGGGTAACAACTATATTTCGGTTACGTGCCAAATATTCAAGTATGGCATATTCTCTTACCGTGAGGTCTATGTCCTGGCCATCCCGCACAGCCTTATGATTATTCATATCCACAACCAGAGATCCGCACGTAATTACATTCTCATTAACTCCCCCCTGTGTTCTGAGCATTACTCTGAGCCTGGCCAGGAGCTCCGGAAATTCAAAAGGCTTTGTCATATAATCGCTGGCCCCTGCATCCAGTCCTCTCACTATATCCTGAGTCTCGCCCTTGGCTGTCAGAAATAATACCGGAACCTGCTGTTTATCTGCTCTGATAGTCTTCAACACTTCTATACCATTCACATGTGGAATCATTATATCCATAATAACCCCATCGTATTCCGTCATCTCTATGAAATCAAGTGCTGCCTGCCCGTCATAGCAGGCATCCACATTATATCCTTCCTTGGCAAGCTTACTGCATATTATGCTGTTCAGATCCTTCTCATCTTCAACTACAAGTATCCGCATACATCTATCCTCCATGTTATTTCACCAGTACCCCGCAGCCCGCGGCTAAACATCACTAAGCAGGTATATATTGCCATTCTATTATGAAAATAACATTAAAAGCCGTCACTTACATATGTCAAATGTAAATAACGGCTCTATATATCTGCTTTATATTCTATTCTGTCTTACCGCTCTTCTCATCGTAGGTATCCAGGAAACTATGTCTCACTCCACCCTGCTTGTACTCTATAAGGGTATCGATATTTACATTCTCCACACTCTTGAATATGTTGCCCTCCACAAATGGATTCGTCTTCTTGAGTGTTGCTATGAGCTGTTTGATCTCCTGACGCTTGGACTTCGTCTCCTCATTGTTACATGTTGTGCATGTATCAGTGAACTTACATGCGCACTGTATAAAATGAAGCTCGTTGTAATCTCTCCACGCCTTGATGTCGTCCTCTCTCACCATATAGAGAGGTCTTATGAGTTCCATTCCCTCAAAATTGGTGCTGTGGAGCTTCGGCATCATAGTCTGCATCTGCGCTCCGTAAAGCATCCCCATGAGTATGGTCTCTATGACATCATCATAGTGATGTCCGAGAGCTATCTTGTTACAGCCAAGCTCCTTCGCATAGCTGTACAGATGGCCTCGTCTCATTCTTGCACAGAGATAACACGGCGACTTCTCTACGTTATACACTGAATCAAATATATCCGACTCAAATATCTGGATAGGAATGTTCAGCATCCTAGCATTGTCCTCTATGACCTTGCGGTTTGCCGGGCTGTAACCCGGATCCATGACTATGAACTTGAGTTCAAATGGAAACTTGTTGTGTCTTTTCAGCTCCTGAAAACACTTCGCCATGAGGAAGGAATCCTTGCCGCCCGATATACATACGGCTATCCTGTCGCCCTCCTTCACCAGCTCATATCTGTTGATGGCCTTTGTGAAGTTGCACCATATCTTCTTGTGGAATTTCTTGCGGAGGCTCTTCTCCACATCGGCACATATGTCAGTCTGCTCCTGCTTGCCCATGGTGTAGAGCAGCCATGATATATAGCCACCCTTTAGGCTCACTGCATCGTATCCAAGCTCAGCAAATCTCTCCGCCAGTGGAATGCTGTTGGTTCCGTGGGTGCAGCAGATGATGAGTTTTTTCCCTTTTGAATCATCCCTGGGCATATATTCCTCTGCAGGAAACAGTTCACCTGCGGTCTCTGCCAGATGCTCCGGCATCAGACTGTCCGCAGGAACTGCAATCGCACCCGGGATGGCTCCGTGGGATATCTCAACTTCATTCCTGATGTCAACCATCAGATACGAATCCTTATCCAGTTCCTGCATCTCTTCTATTGTGATTTCATTTGAAGTTTCTTTTGAGTTTTCTAATGCCATGTCCCTGTCACCATTTTTCTTAGTATTACAAATAAGCTATTTTTATATATGATACTGTCTGCCGCATATGACATCGCCGTCATCCGCAGCTTACTCCTTGCCATCCCAGCAGTACGTACAGAGCTTGCACTTCTCAACTCCGCACGCCTCAAGCATATCATCAAGTCTGTTGAATCTGAGTGATGTGAAATGCAGTTCCTTGCAGATCTCATCAACCATCTTCTCATACTTCTCTGAATCAGGATCTGTGTACTCCTGAAGTACCTCATCTGTCACGTTGCCGTTCTCAAGTCTCTCGATAACTCTTCTTGTTATAAGATCCATCTCTGATGATGATCTTGAGAAGTTAAGGTATTTACATCCGTATACAAGTGGTGGACATGCAGGTCTGATGTGCACTTCCTTGGCACCGCTGTCAAACAGATACTCGGTTGTCTCTCTGAGCTGTGTTCCACGCACGATGGAATCGTCTATGAGCAGAAGGCTCTTGTCCTTGATAAGATCCTCAACTGCCAGAAGCTTCATCTTCGCGATTAGGTTACGCTGACTCTGTATGGTTGGCATGAATGAACGTGGCCATGTCGGTGTGTACTTGATGAATGGTCTTGAGAAAGGTATTCCTGATTCATTAGCATAGCCGACTGCATGCGCTGTTCCTGAATCCGGAACTCCGGCTACGATATCAGGCTTAACGTTATCTCTCTTTGCCATACTGGCTCCGCAGTTGTATCTCATCTGCTCTACACTCATACCCTCGTATGAACTTGCAGGGTAACCATAGTATACCCACAGGAATGTACATATCTTCATGTCCTTGCCCGGCTGCACAAGCGTCACGCAGTTGGACGGCGTAAGTACGACAACCTCACCAGGACCGAGTTCTTTATAGTCATGGTATCCAAGGTTCTTGTAGGCAAAATTCTCAAATGACGCACAGAATGCACCATCCTTCTTGCCTATAACCACAGGAGTTCTTCCATGCATATCCCTGGCTGCATATATTCCATTCTGGTTCATGAGCAGGAGTGACAGCGAACCGTCTATCTTCTCCAGCGCATATCTTATTCCGTCTATCAGATTATCCTTCTGGTTGATGAGGGCTGCCACCAGCTCTGTGCTGTTGATATCCCCTCCGCTCATCTCAAGGAAATGTGAATGTCCCTGATCAAATATCTCCTTGGATATCTCGTCAACATTGTTGATCTTGCTGACAGTTGTCAGAGCATATGTTCCGTGATGTGAACGCACTATGAGTGGCTGTGGCTCATAATCGGATATACATCCTATTCCAAAATAACCCTTCATGTTCTGCATATCTTTGTCGAACTTTGTTCTGAATGGAGCATTCTCGATATTGTGTATAGATCTGTCAAATCCCTTATCTCCATACACTGTCATGCCTCCGCGCCTTGTTCCAAGATGTGAATGATAGTCTATTCCAAAGAACAGATCAAACACACAGTCATCTTTTGCCGCTACTCCAAAAAATCCACCCATTGTTTTCCTCCTGAAGTGATAAAAATTTGTCATTTTCGCAAACATATCTATATTAGCATATGATTAGCATGGTTTACAATATTATTTCATGACATTGTTATACATTGATTTTGTGATTTTAGCTGACAACCAGCCTAGGAAATACGTCGTCCTACACAATAGACGGAGAAAACCCCAGAGGTGGCACCCTCTGGGGTTTTCGCTTGCGCCTATATTGTGTAAAGCACAATGATATACTCTTATTACCTTTTATATCTGTCGGTATTATAACATATATAAATTCTGGTTACAACATCCATATTTACATAAATTTTATAACACATTCATTATCAACTTCACTATCCCCACGACGAAAACAAAAACCGCAAGTCCAAAAAAGAATACCTCCATCTCCCTGTACACCTTGTTTGACTTTTTCTCAAATGCCTTCCGCTCTTCCCTGGAGTAAAGCAGTCTATACTCACTGCCGATCGGATGCTTCTTTCTGTTTATATCCTGATTCACCACATAAGAATCCGGCTCACCGCTGTATGGATCAATATATTCCACTGTGGGATGTGCGTATCCCGGAATGTTGGTTCTGCCGGCCATGGTGTCATATCCTATTATCTTTCCCACAACCTCCATATCGAACATATCATTTTCTTTTATTCGCTTTGACCTCACAGCCCAGCCTGCTATCACAAATATCAGTACACAAGCCAGCACCTTGATTGTATCCACAACCACCCACACAGGATCATTTTTGTCTAAAGCTATTACCCCGCCATCCTGCAGACTATCTACTGCCGTAGATATACCGATAAGCAAAAGTGCCACGCCGCCAGCCAGAAGTCCTATTCCGATATTCTTGAAGTTCCAACGGTCCTCATTTTTCTTTATCCAAATTGCAAGTCCGATCAAAAATATTCCCACTATACCGAAAAAGCCTGATTTCACAAGTCTTGTAATCAGCTCAATATTGTCTATGTAATCCATCTTCTCATCTCCAAACTGTGATAAATACTCTATACGAATTTCAGAGCTTTTCCAAACTTTTATCTCATAAAAAATTCGCCTTATACTGATATATAATATACCAGTATAAGACGAATTCAATCTTAATTAAAAAGATTTATACGAATCCTAGCCGATGCTCTTAACGCTTTCACCCTCTATCAGGGAATATGGCACTATCTCATGTTCACCAGCTGCTGCATAATTTATATGCTTGAGCATGATGTCAACACTTCTCGATGCCATGATCTCTGTATTCTGCTTTATTGTTGTAAGTCTTGGTACACAGTATCCTGCCATCTCTATTCCATCAAATCCTGTAACTGACAGCTCTTTCGGAATATGTTTGTCCATATCAGCAGCCGCCCGCATGACGCCGATCGCTATCATATCACTGAGAGCCATGACTGCTGTAACCTCCGGGTGGTCCTTCAATAGACGTTTTGTAGCCTCATACCCCGCCTTCATAGAATATCTGCACGGAATATATGTAAACTCCGCCCTGTCATCATGCTGCCACTCGTCTATAGCCCGCTTGCAGCCTTCATATCTATTGAAACTTATCTGTTTCTCGGACACCTGCCCTCCGATGACTCCGATGTGCCTGTGGCCTTTTTCAAGAAGATACCTTGTCATATCGTATGTCGCTGCCGTGTCATCTATCGTTATGGAGGATATGTTGTCATTTGCAAGAATCTCTCCGCCAGTCGTGATTATGACTCCCGGAATCTCAAACTCTTTCACACGCTCATCAAAAAGTGCAAGATTGGCACCCAAAAACATGATTCCCTTTGGATTCACACTCCGGATCAGTTTGATGGCATATTCTATCTCATCACCATCCTCGTCTATGTACTCCACTATGACGTCTTCATCATATCCCGCAAGCTGGCTCTGTATACGCTCTACTATATCCGCAAACAGCATGTTCTGATTTCCTTTTATGATGACTACAACCGCCGATTTCGCTGACATCTTGAGGTGTCTAGCGTTGACGTTCGGCTCAAAGCCGTTTTCCTCTACAACCCTGAGTATCTTCTCCCGGGCAGCATCACTGACTCCTGTCTGATTGTTTATCACTCTGGACACGGTTCCGATACCATAACCTGATATACGTGCAATATCCTTTATTGTCATAAGCTGTATCCCACTTTTCTCTTTTATTCCCAATTATTATATTATCCTGTTATGTGGAGGTCAAGAAAATACTCTACTTATCATTTCCCGATATTTATTTTTTAAGAGTACTTTTTCACATCTTGCTTCTCCCGGTCATCAGTGTAAGTCTGCCTATTTCCTCTGCAAGGTCATCATCCGTATCGTCAGATATCGTGCGCCACCTCCAGTTATCGCCAACTGTGGACGGCTTATTCATCCTCGATTTATTGTCGAGCCCCAAATAATCCTGCATCGGTATAATACAGAGATCTGCAATACTTCTCATAGCAAGCGTGATAAAAGGAACATTGATCAGACGGTCCGGTGTATAATGAGCTGCCATATAATCCCGTGCCATGTCTCTGGATCTCTGATCTATGCTGCTCCACCAGCCAATAAGTGTCTCATTGTCATGGGTTCCCGTATATACAACACAATTTCGTATATAATTATGTGGAAGATAGTCAGATGCCGCCCCGGTGTCTCTCACATCAAAGGCAAACTCCACAACCTTCATTCCCGGGAATCCGGAATCATGAACAAGTTTTCTGACCGAATCAGTCACAAAACCAAGATCCTCGGCAATGACATCTCTCTTACCCAGTGCTTTTTCTATATTCCTGAACAGATCCATCCCAGGGCCCTTTTTCCACTTGCCATTCACAGCTGTTTCCTCCCCATATGGAATGGCATAATATTCATCAAAGCCTCTGAAATGGTCAATCCGGACTACATCATAAAGCTTATAGCTGTGTCTCATTCTGGCTATCCACCAGCTGTAACCGGTCTGCCTGTTCAGCTCCCAGTCATATATTGGATTGCCCCACAGCTGTCCGGTCTCCGAAAACCCATCAGGCGGACATCCGGCAACCTCGTATGGACGTCTGTCCTCATCCAGCCTGAAAAGCTCCGGATGTGCCCATACATCTGCACTGTCCATGGCTACATAAATTGGGATATCTCCTATGATCCTTATATGGTTCTTGTTGGCATAGCTCTTTAGCGCATTCCACTGAGTATAGAACAAATACTGCATGTACTGCTGAAAATGTATCTCATCCGCAAGCGTAACCTGCATCTGCTGCACTGCATCAGGCTGTCTGTTCCTTATATCCTGCGGCCACTCTGTCCACGGAATTCCGCCAAATGAATCCTTTACAGCCATAAATAATGAATAATCATATATCCAATCACTGTTCTCGTCCATGAATAAGGAAAACTCCATGCTATCAGTCATTTTCCATCTTTCATAGGCTTTCCTGAGAAGACTGTATCTTCCATTATATATTTTGCTGTATTCAACGTATCTGTCATCCTCACCCCAGTCCATCTCACTGCACTCGCGGTCTGTGAGCAGTCTCTGATCCACCAGTGTATCAAGATCTATAAAATATGGATTGCCCGCAAATGTTGAAAATGACTGATACGGCGAATCCCCATACCCGGTGGGACCCATGGGAAGTATCTGCCAGTAGCTCTGGTGTGCAGACCTAAGCCAGTCAACGAAACGATATGCCTCTTTTGAAAAGCTGCCAATTCCATACTTTGACGGGAGGCTTGATATAGCAAGCAGTATTCCTGCTGATCTTTCCATCTGAAATCTCTCCTTTTAACCAATTTCAGGCGGCTGCGAATCTCACAACCGCCTGTTTTTTACATTTAATAATATTATATTACTATCCCTTTACAGCACCAGCTGCAACACCCTTGATGATGTACTTCTGTGCACAGAGGTAGAATACAACAACCGGAATGATAGCCATAACAAGGCACGCCATGATTGCTCCCATATCTACTCTTCCGTAGCTGCCCTTCATATACTGGACAACTATAGATATCGTCTTGTATTTCTTGATGTCGAGTACCAGATATGGCAGAAGGAAATCATTCCATATCCACATAGCCTCAAGTATTCCTACAGATATGTAAGTAGGTTTCATGATAGGGATAACAACCCTGAAAAATGTCTTGAGCGGCGTACATCCATCTATCATCGCAGCCTCCTCAACCTCCAAAGGAATGGATTTGATAAATCCGCAGAACATGAATACTGCAAGACCTGTTCCAAATCCAAGATACACGATCACGATTCCCCATGGGGTAGTTAGGTGAAGTGCATCCGCAGTTCCAGCCAAAGTAAACATAACCATCTGGAAAGGTATTACCATAGAGAACACGCAGAGCAGATATATGATCTTTGTCGCTATATTCTTGACTCTGGTTATATACCAGGCTGTCATAGAGCAGAACAGCAGAATTGCTGCTACTGAGAGAACCGTTATCACAACTGTCCAGCCCACTGCCTTAATGAAATCATACTGTGTTATAGCCGTTTTATAATTGTCCAAGCCTATGTAGCTGTGCTCATTTGGCAGTTCAAATGTCTCCAGATTGATAAATGTCTTGGCTTTCAGCGAGTTTATAATTACGATTATTATAGGTGAAACAAATATTATGGAAATAACGGTAAAGAATAAAGTAGCCAGAATTCCCTTCAACGTTGGTTTTTCTTTAACTCTGTATACAGGCTTTTTATCCGCTGTATTTGCTGTTTTCTGTATCTTCGCCATTACTGCTGCACCTCCTTTGATCTTGTAAGCTTAAGCTGTATGAGTCCTATCGCTACTACTAGTATGAAGAATATTACTGCCTTGGCCTGTCCAACTCCCTCATATCCTACTCTTCCATAAAACGTCTCATATATATTGAGTGCAAGCATCTCTGTCTTATGGAGTGGCTCGCCTCCTGTGAGTGCCAGGTTCTGGTCAAACAGTTTGAATGAGTTGGTTATTGTGAGGAATGTACATATAGTTATGGATGGCATCATGTTCGGGATCGTAACCCTGAAAAGTCTCTGTGTTCTATTTGCACCATCAATCATGGCTGCTTCCTGAATGTCTTCAGGAATTGCCTGAAGTCCTGCAATATAAACGATCATCATATATCCTATCTGCTGCCAGCACACCAGTATAACCAATCCCCAGAAACCGAGGACTTCATTGAGCTTCAGGGCTGTATCAAACTTTGAGAATATGGCATCAAATATAAGCTGCCATACATATCCAAGTACGATACCACCTATAAGATTCGGCATAAAGAATATCGTTCTGAATATATTAGTTCCTTTGATCTTCTGTGTAAGTGCCAGTGCCACAAGAAATGCAAGAACATTTATAAGCACAAGTGTGACAATCGCAAATAATGTTGTAAACTTAAATGCATCCGGGAATGTTGAGTCCTTGAATGCGTCTATATAATTCTGAAATCCTACAAATTCAGCGTCCCTTATGGTCGTGAACTTACAGAAGGACAGATATATTCCCTCGGCAAATGGCACGATAAATCCTATAAGAAACGCAGCCATTGTCGGTATCAGGAACACCGGCCAATATCTTTTTATCGTTTTCTCCATAATTTTTTTGATAACCTCCACTCTGTTGCATATCAATTTTCTTTCCAATGTCTTCTGAGTCTAAAAATGGATATGTAGACATATTTGCATATGAATACATATCCATCTCTAGTCTGACACCTCTGGGTATGAGCTGCCTTTGCAAAGCTGTTAGCCTTCCTGGTGTCCTGCAGCTTGCAGGACTTTATTCATATTTTAAGTTGGTTTTATTTTGTGATGTTTTTTATTTTGGGGTTGTGTACTATTGTTTATTTGTTAATATGTTTTATTTTGACTTTGCTGCAGCAGCCTCTTTAGCCCATCCATCTACAAATGCGCTCTTTACAAGATCCCAGTTGGCATCTGTCTGATCTGCCGCATATGTTGTAAGTGCTGATCCAAGGTCGTTCTTCCACTGCTCTGATGGCATTGTTGTGAAGTTCCAGCTTACAGGTGTCTTGCCCTCTGCTACATACTCATTTGCGATGTTTACAAGAAGGTTTGTTGACTCAAGGTTCTTCTTAAATGGTGTTACAAATCCCATTCCATCGGCTCCTGATGGCATAGCGCCCTTTGAACCACAGATTGCCTTAAGTGCGGTGTCATTTGTAGCACACCACTCCATGAAGTCAAGAGTTGCCTGGATATCTTCCTCTGAAGCCTTAGCATTTACACACCAGTAATTCTCACTTCCTGTACAGAGTCCCTGATTCTCCTCACCATCTGCTCCTATATAGATAGGGAGCATTCCGAGGTTGTCATCGCCAAGTGATGATACATCTGCGTATGCCCATGTACCATTCTGATAAAATACTGCCTGTCCTGAAACAAACTCTGCAACCGCATCATCACCAGTCTTTGTGCTGAGCTGCTTTGGATTGGTTGTTGAATTGTTGATGTACAGATCCCATACATTTTTGTAATTATCAAGATATGTACCCTTGATCGCATCTGTAGTATCGATTCCATCAGCCTTGTATTCATAGTAGATTGGAAGATTTGCAAGATGTGTCTTGAATCTCCAGTCTGATGAGCCATCCATTCCAGCTGATGTGAATGCTGAGAATCCTAATTTGTCTGAATTGGCTGTTATATCCTCTGCCACCTTCTTGAGGTCTGCAAATGAATTGATATCATCCTCTGTGTATCCAGCTTTGCTTAAAAGCTCTTTGTTGTAAATGATTCCGTATGACTCTATAACATATCCGATTCCTGCGACCTTATCGCCATCCTTAAGTGCAAAGTCCTCAGAAGTAAGTTCTTTATACACCTGTGATGATCCAAGATCATAACAATAGTCCTTCCAAGAAGCAAGACCAACTGGTCCATTTACCTGGAACATAGTAGGAGCTTCTGACTTACCCATCTCACTCTTAAGAGTAGTCTCATACTGACCAGAAGCCGCTGTAACTACCGTCACATCAACGCCAGTTTCTTCTGTGTACACCTTAGCAAGCTCCTGCCACTGTGCATCCTGCTCCGGCTTGAAGTTCAGATAATATACAGAGCCCTTTGCATCTGCCTTCTTTCCTGCTCCATCTGAATCTCCTGAGCCACATCCTGTCAACATGGTACCTGCCATCATAAGTGACAGTCCAAGTGCTGCAATACCTTTCTTGTTCATATTGGTTCCTCCCATAAAATAATAAAAATTTTCCCTTCAGGCATCTCTTATACGAGATGCTTAATGGTTACCTTGTTTTTTCGGAAACGTTTCTGGAATCGTTTCCATCTGATGTATATTATATTAGTTGTTTATGTACAAAAAGTCAATACTAATTTCAATTTTTTTATCACTTTTTGCATTTTCTATATGTGACTCTCCCTCCAGACTACATAAAAATGTATAATTTTTGTCATATTCTAACCTTTTTGAATACTATAAATAGAACAACTATTAAATCTGAAAGGGCTATCCTATGAAATGCTACAATAATTGTTCTCCGAACAGACCTGACTGTCATGACAACATATGCACTATAGATATCCGGGAGAAAGCTTTACAGAACCACAATTATCGTGAAACCGTATGGACCGGCTGTTTCATGCAGATGACCGTCATGTGTATACCTGCCTGCTCCGATGTAGGTTTGGAAATCCATGAAAATACCGATCAGATCATCAGGATCGAACAGGGACAGTGTTCAGTCAGGATGGGCTGCTGCCCAAACGAACTGTGCTTCCGTCAGAATCTTTGTGCCGGAGAATGCATCTGTGTACCAGCCGGAACATGGCACAACATCATCAACATTGGCAATAATCCACTAAAGCTCTCATCCATCTATGCCCCACCACATCATCCCAGGGGGGAGACGCAGGCCACCAAAGCCACGGCTATGGGAATGGATTGCTGATATGTTTTCATGTGACATGAAGTAGAACGCATTGCCGGATTTATTGTCCCATTGTTTTAAGCATTCTTCTGTCCGCCACAAAAAAAGACACCAAATGCTGCCTGCCCGTCTGACATTGGGCAAACGACATTTAGTGTCTTTGCTGTTTCTGTATTAAATTCACACTTATGATCAAATTACTCTTTATAATTCTGTTCAGCCACCATAGAAATATTTATCACAAATACTCCTTCCTGGGTCTCTGCACTCACCTCATGTCCCAGCTTGTCCGCAAGGCACCTTACTATGTAAAGTCCCAGCCCTGCGCCCTCATTCTGTCTGGACTTTCCACGGCAGAACGCATCGAATATCGTATCCACATCTATCTCATTGTCCGAATCTATGTCATTTTCAAATATGACTTTAACCCGGCCGTCCTCACACACCAGCCTCACAGATATCCGGCTCCTGGCATACTTCCGCGCATTTGAGAAGAAGTTGGCAAATATCCGACTGAGCATGGTCTCATTGCTCCGCAGGGTGACTGGCTGCTCCGGTATATCAAATGTAACATTTACCCCTGACTCCTTCACCCAGTCATACTGCTCAAATGCCTGGGATGTCAGGAGTGCAGCCACGTCCACATCTGCAGTCTCTATCTCGTCATCCTTCGCCTCCGCTGACGACACCTCAAAAAATGCATCTGAAAGCACTCGGAGATAGTCTGTCTTTGCAAGGGCAATATCAAGATACCCCTGATCTTTTCCTGTAATATGTCCGCCCTTTTTCATGAGCTGCATATACCCCTTTGCCGCCGTGAGCGGTGTCCTGAAGTCGTGGGATATCCCGGCTATGACACTTTTCAGCCTTGCCCTGTCCTTCTCCACCGCCAGTTTTTTCTCTTTTATCTGATCCGAATAGTCATTTAACGCATTTGCAAGCCTCAGGATATCCCTGTCGAAATACTCAACATGTATATCCTGATCCACACCGCCGTCAAGGCGCGCCTTCAGTTTATCCGCAAATATCCGCATCTGCCTCTTGTACTGTATCACCCGTATAAAAAGGACTGCCGCTATAATAAGCAACAGTCCGATCACAATCTTGTAATAGATATCCATACCCTATCTGCCCCACTAGTTGAACCACTTTTTTTCATAGCTGTTATAGGATAACACATACCAGATGAGTATTTCAACAACTCCTGCCGCCATACAGATTATCACGTCCTGAGATGCTATATCCGGGAGACCTGAACAGGTCAGGCCACCTCCCACAAGACAGTAAGTTACCTTTGAGACGGTGCCGCCGCCCTCATTTACCATATCTATCATCAGGCTGCCAAATGTCTCTAGTATCAGGAATCTGAGAAACACCACAAACATTCCTACAGCGGATTTGAAGGTTGTCATGATGAGCACTGAACAGCTGAGCACTCTGATACATATCACAGCAACGATCAATATCCTGAGCGCAAGATACTTCGTATCTCCATAACCATTCTTCGCTCCGAAATACAGTATAGGAGAGATCATCAGCGCTATGCTGATGACCGACATGAACGGTACAACTGTAAACAGCTTGGAAATCAGCAGCCTTGACGTCCTATTGCCCGCCATAACCTCGTAACAGAGCACCTTGTTCTCATATGATGTCACGTACATGCCTGCGATGATCAGCGGAAGATACGTCATGAGCAGAAGATCCTTCTCAAGAAACATTCCAAATGCCTCTACTCCTGAGCTTGCACTGTCAAAACCGACATCCATGTACCCCAGATAGATCATAAATACACACAGCGCAACCGCCCACACTGACAGATGATAGGTTTTCCTCACGCGGTACCACTCCGCTCTCATAAGTCTGTTCATACTATCTACCTGCCTTTCTGAGCATTTTGCCAACAAAGCTCTTCGGAGCATTACTATCATCACCGGATGATGATACCCTGGACAGGAAATACTCCTCCAGATTCTCCCCCTGTACATGAAACTTGAGTATAGTAAGGCCTGATGCCGTTATCGCTCTTGACACGGTCTTAAGTTCTGACAGCATATCATAGATACGGATGTCTCCGTTTTCCATCACTTTGTAACCTGATATTCCGAGATCCTGCTCGATGACCGTCACAAGTCTTTCCGTGTCATCCGTCGCCACCTCTATGTAGCTCCTGCAGTTCTCATCCAGTTCTTCCTTGGAAATGCATTCCACCAGCACACCCCTGTCGATTATGGCAAAATCCGTACAGAGCTCCGAAAGTTCGGCAAGCAAATGGCTGGAGATAAGTATCGTTATCCCCCTCTCATCCTTCAGCCTCTTAAGGAGATTCCTGACCTCCACGATTCCCTCCGGGTCAAGTCCGTTCACAGGCTCATCGAGTATCATGATTTCCGGGTCTGGCAGCAGTGCCATGCCTATTCCAAGTCTCTGCTTCATTCCAAGTGAGAAATGCTTCACCAGCTTCTTCCCGGTATTTGCCAGCCCCATAAGCTCAAGTATCTCATCTATCTTAGATGAATCCGCCACTCCCCTGAGCCGGCTGATGTACTCCATATTCTCTCTGGCTGTAAAACTCTTGTCCAGATATGGTGCCTCGATCATAAAGCTTGTTCTCTCCCTGTTTGCATCCAGATCCTTACCCGAGCCAAACAGCTCTATCTCTCCCTCAGCAGGATCTATAAGTCCTGCTATCATCTTCATTATGGTGGTCTTGCCCGCTCCATTTGGTCCTATCAGGCCATATATATGTCCCTTTTCAACATCCAGCGAAAAGTTATCCACAACACGCTTATCGCCATACACTTTGGTCAGCCCCTTGAGGCTTATCACGCTCGCCATATGCTGCTCCCTTCCCCGATTTATACATCTGATGATCGCGCCATGTAAATCATATCCCGCTCTTTTGATCCCGCGATCACCTACGCTGTCTCTTCACATTTTATATATTACCTTCTATGCATAAAGAAATGGTAAATTCAAATGTAAAGAAAAGGTTAAGAATCATTCCGCAAGCTTGTATCCCATGCCCCAGACTGTCTCTATGTACTCCTGGTCATCATACTTTTTTATCTTATTTCTGAGATTGCTCATATGAACTTTGAGGACATTATCCTCCGGATAATATGTCTCATCCCACACACTCTCGAACAGATTTGCCTTTGAAAAAAGCTTGTTTGGATTTGTCAGCAACAGCCTCAATATTCCATACTCCTTTGCAGTAATGTCCAGCTTATTGCCATTTACCGTGACATTCTTTGCCTCATCATCCATGGTGAGGTGCTTGTAAATATATGTGTAACCCTGATGCACAACCTTAGTATTCTTAGTGTTGACTTCATTTCCCAATGCTACGCCAGCATTTGTATTTTCTCTTTCAGGATTTAATCTGCCACTAACATCCATACTTGCTACACTTTTTTCGTCATTTGAAGAATAGCCAGCTATCCCCTTGATGCCGCATGGATCTCCAGAAGATTTTCTATATATACAGCGGTTCATCACCGCCTCCACCCTTACAAGCAGCTCATCCAGATCAAACGGCTTTGTGATATAGTCATCAACGCCAAGCCTGAACAGATCTATCTTCGTCTGAACCGTATTTTTAGCCGAAAGCACAATAACCGGAACATCAGAAAATCCCCTGAGACTCTGCATGACTCTGTCGCCACTCTTCATCGGCAGCATGAGATCCAGCAGACATAGATCGATGTCCGGCGTGCTTTCGAGAATAGACAGCCCCGCTATGCCATTTGTGGCTGATATCAGCTCATAGCCACTTTCTGTCAAATATTCGCAGATAAGCCGGTTTATCTCTTTATCGTCCTCTATGACGAGTATCTTGCTCATACAAAAATTCCTCCTGTAATAGAACACCTACTTATCTACTACTATACTTTATTGTTTTCTCTGTGTCATCACTGCAATGGAAAAACTGTATCACATTTCAATCATGATCTCACTTTACTCCCAATCATCTTCTTCGAACAGGTTATCCTCATATCCGTCTTCCACATATTCGAAGTACTCTTCATCGTCACTAAAGTCATCTGACTCTGTTACATTGCCACTATTTGTCTTTTTCTCACCACATTCTGAAACATTTCTATCTATATCGTCATTGCTCAGTTTAGCGTATATTCTTTCATCATCCAACAAGGTTTCACTGTCAAGTATATAGATATACGGTTCATTGCCCACCCGCTTATACGAATGTATCACCTTAACGTCAGACAGATCCAGAATCGACTCCCTCAATATTGACTTCATATATGTCTTTATAGCATTCGGCGTAAGATTGCCAAATTCTACTATCGGATACCGATGAAAACGTAAGGCATTGGTCGATGAGCCATACCCTGAGTTTTCAAAACTGATATTTACCTGTCTGTTATTTACCCTGAGTGAGATATTCGTAACAGGACATATATCGCGTTTATCAAAAACGTATATTTTACCCTCGCCCGTCAGTATCTGTACACGGTCATCATTTATTCTTATTTTGTCAATACTTCCTGTTCCTCTTTTTGCTTTTTCATTGTCTTTTGCTACTCTTCTCAATGGCATATTTTTATCCTCCTATTTTTAAAAATTTATATGTCAAGCTTTGTATTCCGTACGGTATATCCAATGGTACACACTGACCTTTTCTAACTCAACGTCTGGGTAGTTTTTTTTATCCCTCTGGGTAGACCTCCGATATGTCATTTTCTTGTTTTTTTGTGCATGGGGTAGATGGTATCCCTATCTGCCATGCCTATGTTTCTAATTTCATTTGTATATGGGGTAGAATTTTTGCCTTGTTTCTTATTTTTGATTTGTATAATTCTTATAGACCAATTTTGTAGATTTTTTAAGATTTTTAGTAACTTTTTCCGATAACAAAAAATCCCGGCGTACCTACTTTTATCGGTACACCGGAATCATATATATATCTTTTATGAGTACGATGAAAGGAACTGCTTTGTCCTCTCCATCTTCGGATTGTCAAATACCTGGTCAGGTCTTCCCTGCTCAAGTATGTATCCATCATCCATGAATATGACCTGACTTGCAACATCCTTTGCAAATGCCATCTCATGGGTAACAATTATCATGGTCGTCTTTTTGTCTGCAAGGTTTCTGAGAACCTTAAGTACCTCTCCTGTGAGCTCCGGATCAAGAGCCGATGTCGGCTCATCAAAGCACAGGATATCCGGCTGCAACGCAAGCGCCCTTGCTATGGCAACTCGCTGGCACTGTCCGCCTGAAAGCTGGTGAGGATAGTTGTTCATTCTTTCCTCAAGTCCCATCTGGCGGAGAAGCTCCTCTGCCTGGACTCTTATCTCGTCGAGTATATTCTTCTTGTTTACTTTGAAATCCGGTCTCTCCTTTGCCAAAAGCTCCCTCGCAAGCATTACGTTCTGAAGCGCAGTGTACTGCGGGAAAAGATTAAATGACTGGAACACCAGTCCAAAATGCAGTCTCTTCTTGCGCACCTCTGATTCCTTCAGGGTCTCCGGCTTGTCCGTATCAAGCAGGATTTCATCTTTTACACGGATAACTCCATTGTCCGGCATCTCCAGAAAGTTCAGGCAGCGAAGAAGTGTTGTCTTTCCACTTCCTGATGATCCTATGATAGAAAGGACCTCTCCCTGATCCAGAGAAAAGCTTATATCCTTGAGCACATCGGTCTTGCCAAACTTCTTTTTTATATGTTCAACCTCTAATATAGCCATAGCGACTCCTCCTATTTAATATGTATCGCCCCTCTGCTCCGCAGCGGGGCAGGTCGTCGGAGCCGATTCCGAGTATGAACTTCGTTCATAGCGGCTCCTCCTATTTAAAGAAATCAAGTTTCTTCTCTAATTTGCCAAGTAAAACTGTGATTATGCCATTCCATATCAGATAGTAGAATGCGCAGAAGAAGAGTGGCCATATTGCACCTGAGATTCCCTGTGAACCTTTCATGAATGCCTGTCCTGCCCAGATGATCTCCTGAAGTGCGATGATACGGGCAAGTGAAGTATCCTTGACCAGAGTTATGATCTCGTTGGACATTGCCGGAACTATCTTCTTTATCATCTGCAAAAGCTTGACCTTGAAGAATATCTGCTTTGGAGTCATGCCGAGCACGAGTCCGGCCTCCTCCTGTCCTACAGGAATACCCTGAATACCTCCACGATAAATCTCTGAGAAATAGCAGGCATAGTTCACTATGAATGACACTGATGCCGCAACAAATCTTCCGCCTTCGCCGCCGCCCCATATCGGATTGTGAAATACAAGTCCTGGAAAAAAATATATGATGAGCAGCTGTATCATAAGTGGTGTACCTCTCACTATCCATACGATGAACTTCATAAGATAGCTGAGGGGTTTAAACTTTGACATGGAACCGAGTGCTATGAGAAGTCCAAGCGGAAATGCACCGAGCAATGTCACGAAGAACAATTTTAATGTCTGTATAAATCCTGTATTAAGAGCTCCAAGTACTACCGGGAGCTGTTCAAAAAACAAATCCATAATAATTTTTCTCTCTAAGTGATGGTAAAAATACTAATTATATCTTATCTATTACTTTGTAAGTGCAGCCTGTACCTTATATGTCTCAGCACACTTCTCCATTGAGCCGTCAGCCTTACTGTCTGCAAAGAACTTGTTGAGTTCAGCTACAAGATCTGAGTCCTTTCTGAAGCCAACGCCATACTCCTCACTGTTAAGACCTACAGTGTATGTGAGCTTGTCATAACCTGTTCCCTCGCCAACCATAGCTGCTGCCATGAGTGAATCAATGATCGCTGCATCTGATGTTCCTGCTGCAACCTCCATGAGAGCATCTGCCTGTGCCTTTACAGCTGTATAGTTGAGCCCAAGCTCCTTAGCCTGATCCTCTCCTGCGCTTCCTGCCTCTACAGCAAATGTAAGCTCCTTGATACTGTCAACTGTCTGATACTTGTCTGCCTTATCATTTGGCACGATAACTACCTGCGCATTGTTGCAATATGCATCTGAACATGCCATTGAACTTGTAACCTCATCTGTGAGTGTCATACCATTCCATACACAGTCGATGGTCTTACCGTCAAGCTCCATGATCTTGTTGTCCCAGTCTATCTCCACGAACTCTGCCTTTACGCCAAGGCTCTCTGCAAATGCTGATGCCATATCTGCGTCAAATCCGATCCAGTTGCCTGACTCATCCTTGTAATCCATCGGTGCGAAGTCTGTAATGCCGACAACGAGAGTTCCCTTATCCTTTACATACTCCAAATCACTCTTTGACTCGCTCTTTGATCCGCTGTCAGATCCGCCACATCCAACCAGTGAAAGTCCCATTGCTGCCACTAAGAACAGTGATAATAACTTTTTCATACTTTTTTCCTCCTAAAATATACTTAAATATACTTGGCAGATGCATGAAACACACTACACAGGGCATCTGCATGATATACAGCCCTATTAGGGCACAGCACGGTAACATAGTAACAGTTTATCACAGTAAAGTCAAACCTAAGATTTCGGAAATGCCTGTAAATGTATTATGTAATAATAATAACCACAGAAGGTCTTACTCTTCTGTGGTCAGGATGCTCACCATCTGGAATTATTTTACATACACTCTGTCAATATGTATCACACAATAGTAATTTTTATTGTACTCACTAACTTTTTCCTTGATATAGGCTATTATCTGTTCTTCTGACATTTGATATCCATATGGCAAAACCACATCAAAAATCAGATTAGAATGTGTTGAACCCTTTACCATTCTAAAGTCGTGAAACTGAACACCTTCATTTTTTCTGCTATCCTTATTAAGCGCTTCTATAATCTCAGTGATCCGCGCTCTCGCAGCATTTGTCTCATCATCATCATCTACTATCGGATCCATGTGAATGACAGGCTCACAATTTAATTTTTTTCTGAGAGAGAATTCTATCTGATCAATCAGATCATGCAGTTCAAGAATATCTTCCCTATAAGGAACTTCTGCGTGCAGGCTGACCATAAGTCTGCCAGGTCCATAATCATGGACCACAAGATCATGAATACCAAGGATCCTTTTGTCACACCTCACAATCTTCTCGATCTCATCCACAAGCTCAGGTTCCGGTGCCTGACCAAGCAATGGGCTGACCGTATCCTTCATTGCAGTGATGCCAGCTATGAGTATCATCACGCCCACCAAGAACCCGCAATATCCATCTATAGGTATTTTCCAGAAATGAGCTGCAAGTGCAGAGGCAAGAACAACCATTGTGGAAAATGTATCAGATAAACTATCTTTCGCCGTCGCTATCATGGTCGCACTCTCTATCTTTCTGCCTATACTCCTGTTGTAGAAATACATATATATCTTTACTCCAATTGAAACAACGAGTATAACGGCAACTAGACTGCTGAATTTGGGAAGTTCCGGATGTAGGATCTTTCCGATTGAATCTTTAATAAGCTCGTAGGCCATCAATATGATCATGACTGCTACAAATAAGCCTGATATATACTCTATTCTTCCATGTCCAAACGGATGATCCGGGTCCGGTTTCCTGCCAGATAACTTAAAGCCTATCATAGATATAAACGAGCTTCCTGCATCTGATAAATTGTTGAACGCATCCGCCGTGATCGAGATAGCCCCCGAAAGTAATCCAGCAAAGAATTTTCCCAGAAACAATAATACATTCAAAAATATACCAACAGCTCCGCAAAGAACACCATATTTCTCCCTCACCTTGCTATCCTTATAATTATCTGATTTGATCCACAGCTTCGACAATAATGTCACCATATCTTTTGTTCCTCCTAATCTGAATCTCAAAAGTTCTGAAAAAAAGAACCCACAAAAGCGTTGGACTTCTGCGGGTTCTTGATATATCTGAAATAATGAATAATTATCTCTTTGAGAACTGTGGAGCACGACGAGCTGCTTTGAGACCGTACTTCTTTCTCTCCTTCATTCTTGGATCTCTTGTAAGATATCCAGCCTTCTTGAGGATTGGTCTGAACTCTGCATCTGCCTCAAGGAGTGCTCTTGAAATACCATGTCTGATAGCTCCAGCCTGACCTGTGAAACCACCACCACATACGTTAACGAGTACATCGTACTTACCCTCTGTGCCAGTAGCAACGAGTGGCTGCTTTACGATAACCTTGAGTGTATCAAGGCCAAAATACTCATCCATATCCTTCTTGTTTATAACGATCTTACCAGTACCTGGAGTGATGTAAACTCTGGCGATACTGCTTTTTCTTCTTCCTGTTCCATAGAACTTTGTTGTCTTAGCCATCTGTTAATCTCCTCCTTCTTAGTACTTAATCTCTAATACTTCTGGCTTCTGTGCCTGATGCTTGTGATCTGCACCAGCGTATACGTGAAGCTTTGTGATCATCTCTCTGCCAAGTGGTCCCTTTGGAAGCATTCCCTTAACTGCAAGGTAGATAACATCCTCTGGCTTCTTAGCCATCTTCTCACGAAGAGTTGTCTCTTTCATACCACCTACATAATCTGAGTGGTTGTAGTATACCTTCTGATCTAACTTCTTACCAGTTACCTGGATCTTGTCAGCGTTTACTACTATTACATAATCACCTGTGTCAATGTGTGGTGTAAATGTTGGCTTGTTCTTTCCTCTTAAAATGCTTGCGATCTCTGATGCAAGACGACCTAAAGTATGTCCTGTAGCGTCAACTACATACCACTTTCTCTCTATTGTTGATGGGCTTGCCATAAAGCTCTTCATCGTGGTACCTCCTAAATTATTCTTTTATAATCTTCTTTACTAATGTATATTCAGCACATTCCTTACCGGGGCATTGGTTCGAAACGCACTTATAAACTTCGCATACTTTGCAAGTATATTATAATTACATTTTGTTGTCAACTACTTTTTCCAACAAAAATATCCGGCGATACATGTGCACCGCCGGATACCATATTATCATTCATTCTTCTGTCTGTAAATACTATCTTTGATTTAGAAATCCACCTCTGTGTCATAGTAGCAGCACTTCAGCAGCTTCTCCATCTCCTCCTGGCTTGGCTGTCTTGGGTTGGAGCCTGTACATGCATCAAGTATAGCATTTGCTGCAATCTCAGGAAGTCTCTCAAGGAATACATCCTCCGGAACAAAGCCCTGCTCACATGGATAGCTGTCAGGTCCATAATTCTTGATACAGTGAGGTATGTTCAGATCATCATTCATCTTGCGCAGATATGCGATGAGAAGAGCTACCTTCTCGTCGAGTGTCTCTCCGCCAAGGCCCATGAAATCTGCTATCTCGCCGTAACGAATCTTTGCTGTCTCATCCTTGGCATTGAAAGCGATAACCTTCGGGAGATACATCGCATTTGCTGCTCCGTGGATGATATGTGCACCGTAATCGGCAAATGCTGCTCCAGTCTTGTGTGCCATTGAATGTACGATTCCAAGCAGTGCGTTCGAGAATGCCATGCCTGCAAGGCACTGCGCATTGTGCATTGCGTCACGCTTCTCCATGTCTCCGTTATATGATCCAACCAGATCATTCTGGATCATCTTGATGGCGTGGAGTGCCAGAGGATCTGTGAAATCGCAGTTTGCTGTCGATACATAAGCCTCGATTGCATGTGTCATGGCATCCATACCGGTATGTGCTACCAGTTTCTGTGGCATGGTCTCTGCGAGCTCAGGATCAACGATCGCAACATCTGGTGTGATCTCGAAATCTGCAATAGGATACTTGATTCCCTTCTCATAATCTGTGATGATTGAGAACGCTGTAACCTCTGTTGCAGTTCCCGATGTTGAAGAAATAGCACAGAAATGAGCCTTCTTTCTAAGTTCAGGGATTCCAAATACCTTACACATATCCTCAAATGTAGCATCAGGATACTCATACTTTATCCACATCGCCTTTGCTGCATCTATAGGTGAACCACCGCCGATGGCCACTATCCAATCCGGCTCAAATTCAAGCATGGCTGCTGCGCCCTTCATAACCGTCTCTACTGAAGGATCCGGCTCGATTCCCTCAAATAACTTAACTTCCATTCCAGCTTCCTCAAGGTACTGTACCGCCCTGTCGAGGAATCCAAATCTCTTCATGGATCCGCCTCCGACACAGACCATAGCTCTCTTACCCTTGAATGTCTTGAGTGCCTCCAAAGCACCTTTTCCGTGATACAGATCTCTTGGTAATGTAAATCTTGCCATTTGTTTGCCCTCCTAAATCAAAATAAAAAAGCCAATAATGTTATCTTTATTGAAACACTTTGAAACACTTCGAAATATTTCGAAACATTTCCTGACACATCCGTCATATAGCAGCATTTCAATGTAATTATAACATGATTGACTCTTCTTTTCATTATTTTTTGTGCATTTCATACAATGTTATTCATCTATTTTTCACTGTTTTACTAGATGTTTTCCACTTTTTATACTTATTCCTAGATTATATCAAGTTCTCTTTTCCGGATTATCATATTCAGAATATTTCCACGCTGTGCTATGAACTTCTAACATATTATTTGCAATTTTAGGCCGGCAGGAATTATACGTCTACAGATATTTTATCTCCACAAGAGTAAGCCCCTTGGCCTCGGCTTTCGGACCAGCTTTCGTCCTGTCCTTAGCCTCAAGTATTGACTCCATACAGTCCTCCGGCCAGATTCCAAGACCTATCTTCATCAAAGTTCCCACTATGATGCGGACCATATTGTACAGGAAACCATTGCCACTGATCCTTATATGTATCATGTCGCCCACCTTGTCTATGGTTATATCTGTTATTGTACGGACTGTATTCTCCACCTGAGACCTTGATGAACAAAAGCTCTTGAAATCATGCTCCCCAACCAGCACTGCCGCAGCCCGCTTCATCTTATCTATATCAAGTGGATAATAGACGAATGTCGAGTAAAGGCGTTCTGTCGGCACATCAAATCTTCTATTGAGTATCTTATATTCATATGTCTTGATGGTGTCACAGTATCTCGGATGAAAATCGTCAGCCACCTGGCATGACTCCTGTATCCTTATGTCTTCCGGGAGCCGCTGATTAAGCGCAAATGAAAACTTCTCTCCAGGTATTCCTGATTCAGTGTCGAACACCGCCACATTTCCCAGTGCATGTACACCTGAATCCGTTCTGCTGGCACCTATAACCTTTATATCCTCATGGCAAAGCTCGCTGAGTGTCTTATTCAGGACTTCCTCAACCGTTATTCCGTTTATCTGAACCTGCCATCCACAATAATTTGTTCCATCGTAGGCTACGACCAATTTTACTCTCTTCATATTCATACTAGGGATGTATCTGACACATCCGTATCCTTTTCTATATTATCGATATATCTGACGCATCCATATCCTTTTCTATAATTATCAATGTATCTGAGTTACTCTCCTGCCTCTAATACATTCTCAGGCAAGTCTGTATGCAGTGCAAATCTTGATCCCGAATCATTCAGGTATCACTGAATAACATCCGCGGTATTTACTACATCACACATCTATATACTATCATGCATCCCAGATACACCAACACTATAGCATAAATTACATAGTCTGTTCCACTGTATTTTAACGGATTCATGCGGCTCCTGCCCTCACTGCCATCAAAACATCTTGCATCCATTGCCTGGGCAAGATCCGTGGCTCTCCTTATAGCTGACACAAATAGTGGTATAAATACCGGCACATAGCTCTTTATCCTCTTAAATATATTTCCACTCTCGAAGTCCGCCCCTCTGGATAATTGTGCTTTCATGATCTTATCCAGCTCTTCCATGAATATCGGGATAAATCGCAATGCGATCATGAGCATCATGGCCATCTCAGACACTGGAACATTTATCTTCTTCAGAAATCCCAGACTGCTCTCCAGTCCATTTGCCAGATTCATGGGTCTGGTAGTATATGTCATGACCGACGAGCCTATTATTAAGTATACAAGACGTATTACCACAAGCACCGTTGTCAATACACTGTTGTCGGTTATCCGAAGCCTGTGCCAGCTCCACAGCACACGTCCAGCTCCATTGAAAACACTGAATATCGCTGTGAATAAAATAAATATCCATATAACCTTAAGGCCCTTACATATGTATGTGATTGGAACCCGGCTCACTGCCACATATATACAGAGAAAAACTGTTGCAGCAAGTACCATGATCCAGTCTCTGCACAGAAACAGCGATATAGCATATACAAATGTGATGGCCAGCTTGGTTCTGGGATCCAGCTTGTGGATCACAGAATCCCCACTATAATATTGTCCTATTGTAATATCTCGAATCATCCTTAAATCTCCTATCCGGGCATCATTCGCGCTCAACTGAATAGCCAATACTGCTCTACATTTTAGCTCCATCAGGAATATCTATACCATACTGTTCAAGTAAGCTCCTGTTCTCAAAGAACTCACCTGTCCCTCCATCATACACGATCTTTCCGCAATCCATAAGCAGAACTCTCTCTGACATCTCATACACATCCTCCATTTCGTGGGATACCAGTATGATCGTGACATTCTTCTCCCTGTTGAGCTTTCTGATGAGGTTCCACAGCTGTTCCCGGCTCTCTCCATCAAGCCCACATGCAGGCTCATCAAGGATCAATACGTCTGGCTCATATGCCAGTATTCCCGCTATTGCCACCCTCTTTTTCAAACCACCGGACAATTCGAATGGAGAATACTCCGCATATTTCTCCGGAACTCCCACAAGCTCCAGCGCTTTTCTGGCAGAATCCTCCGCTTCGCTCTTTGACATACCAAAGTTCAGCGGACCATACATTACATCCCTTAGCACGGTATTCTCAAACAACTGGGATTCAGGGAACTGGAATACATACCCTATCCTCCTGCGGATATCCTTGATATTTCTTACACTCTGCACATCCGTATCATACAGATATACCTTGCCACTCTGTGGAACTATCAGCTTATTTATCATTTGAAGCAGTGTACTCTTTCCCGAGCCGGTCTGCCCTATTACAGCGACAACCTGTCCTTCATATATCTTGATGTTTATATCAGAAAGCGCCTGAAATGACTCATTTCCATTCACATACGAATATGATACATTCTGAAGCTCAACTATGCATTTTTCTGAATTATCTGCAGTCTTCTCATCCTCTGCATGATTACTCTGCGCATTGTTCATATCGCTGCTTATATCCATATGCCTGTTCTTATATTTATAGCAGATATCGATCGGTATTCCGGCCCTACGCTTCATATCAACCGGTATCTCCAGTCCATAGCTCTTAAGCCTGTCAACATCTGTGAATACATCTCCAGGTGTACCCTCTGCCACGATCCTGCTATTATCCAATATGTATACTTTATCCGCCATAAGTGCCTCAGCTATCCTGTGAGTCACCATTATTACGGTTATTTTCTTTTCTTTGTTCAATCTCTGCACAAGCTCCAGCATATCCTTTGCCCCCTGGGGGTCAAGCATGGATGTCGCCTCGTCGAGCACAATGCACTCAGGTGTCATCGCCATGGCCGATGCCATCGCTAGCCGTTGCTTCTGTCCTCCACTAATTCTTGACGTGTTGGCATACTTATAGGCTGTTAGGCCTGTAAGCTCCAGCATCTCATCTATCTTATTCCAAATATCCTCACTTGCGATACCAAGATTCTCCAGGCCAAAACCGATATCCTCGGCAAGGGTGTTTCCGACTATCTGGTTATCTGGATTCTGAAACACCATTCCTACCTGCCGTCTGATGGATATAAGCTCCGTCACCTGCGCCAGATTCTTACCACCTATGACGATCGAGCCCTCATGCGGCACAAGAAGTCCATTCAGATGTCTTGCAAATGTCGACTTTCCAGAACCATTTCTTCCAAGGATAGCGATCACCTCACCCTTGTCCGCATGAAAATCCATGTTCTTTATGGCCCAGTTCTCTCCTATCTTATTGCCATCTTTATCCTTAATATTAAATTTATGAGATAATCCTTTTATATTTATAAAACTCATAATTTTTCCATTCTGTTCCACGAGATTACTCAATATCTCATCAGTTTTATTAAAAAAAAGGACCGCCGTACACAAACGTCAATAAATACGTCTATGTACTGCAGCCCTGTTTATTTATCTGTATAATATCAATCGATTATACTAACTCGAGAATAACTTCAAGAGCCTGATCACCCTTACGCTGACCGATCTTGATGATTCTTGTGTAACCACCCTTACGTCCTGCGTACTTTGTACCATACTCATCGAATAACTTCTGTGTTAAGTCGATCTTCTTAGTACCGGCCTTCTTACCAGCAGCATCTGTAGGAACCTCAACAACTGGATATAAAACCTTGAGCATCTCTCTTCTGGCATGAAGTCTTGAAGGCTGATCCTTCTTAACCTTCTTCTCAACTGTGTCGTATACAGTAACCTTCTTACCATCTACAACTTCCTTGATTCTCTTGCCATCTTTATCCTTCTTAGCAACCTTAGCCTGAACTGTAACCTCATCGTAGTTGTCCTTCTCAGCAACTGCTAATGTGATGAGCTTCTCTGCGATCTTAACAACTTCCTTAGCTCTTGCCTCTGTTGTCTTGATCTTTCCATGATACAGTAACTGAGTTACCTGGTTACGAAGTAATGCGTTTCTCTGTGCGCTTGCTTTTCCAAGCTTTCTATACTTTGCCATTTTAATTATCCTCCTATACCCTTTGTGGGTCTTCACTGTGCTTACTATTATTCAGCTTGAGTGGTATGCGAAAACTAATTATTAGTCCTCGTTCTGATTAAGTGATAAGCCTAACTCCTTAAGCTTAGCTAAAACTTCATCCAGTGACTTACGACCAAGGTTACGAACCTTCATCATATCCTCTGGTGTCTTATTGATAAGTTCCTGAACTGTGTTGATACCAGCTCTCTTGAGACAGTTGTATGAACGAACTGACAACTCAAGCTCATCGATATTCATCTCAAGAACCTTTTCCTTCTCGTCTGTTGTGCTCTCAACCATAACATCTACAAGACGTGCGTTCTCTGATAAATCTACGAACAGCTTCAAGTGCTCTACCAGAAGATTAGCAGCAAGACTTACTGCCTCGTCTGGAGCAAGAGCTCCGTTTGTATATACATCAAGAGTTAACTTATCATAGTCAGTAACCTGACCAACACGTGTATTCTGAACTGTAAGGTTTACTCTTTCAACAGGGGTGAAGATTGAGTCAATAGCTATAACATCAATAGGTGCATCTGCTTCCTTGTTCTTGTCAAGGCTTACATATCCACGTCCATTGACAATTGTAAGCTCCATCTCAAGCTTTGCGTCCGGACCACTAAGGTTTGCGATTACAAGATCTGGATTAACTATCTCGATATCTCCGTCAACCTTTATGTCTCCTGCCTTAACAACGCGCTCACCAACAACATCGATGTATGCCTGCTTTGGCTCAAATGTATCTGAGTTATTCTTGATAACGACATTCTTGATGTTCATTATAATCTCAGTAACATCCTCTTTTACACCTGGTATTGAGCTGAACTCGTGTAAAACGCCCTTTATCTTAACGTGGCTTACAGCTGTACCTGGTAATGAAGAAAGCATTATTCTTCTAAGTGCGTTACCAAGTGTTATACCGTAACCTCTCTCTAAAGGCTCGATTACAAACTTGCCATACTTGTTGTCATCTGAAGTCTCAACGATCTCGATTTTTGGTTTTTCAAACTCAAACATCTAAGCCCCTCCTTTACGGGTTTTAAAATGCTACACTCCAAGTTACAAAATGTATAAATAAAGAACAAATCTTACTTAGAATATAACTCGACGATGAGAGTCTCATTTACAGGAACATCAATCTGCTCTCTGCTTGGCTTCTCTACAACTTCACCTGCGAGGTTATCTCTGTCTGCTGTTAACCAGCCTGGTACGAGAACGCCCTCTGTTGCAGCCATGATATCCTTATATCTCTGAAGAGACTTGCTCTTCTCTCTGATCTCGATCTTATCGCCTGGCTTAACTGAGTATGATGGGATGTTGACACACTTGCCATTTACAAGTACGTGCTTGTGATCTACGATCTGTCTTGCCTCTCTTCTTGTTCTTGCAAAACCTAATCTGAAGATGATGTTGTCAAGTCTAAGCTCAAGTAATGTCATGAGGTTAGGACCTGTTAATCCCTTCTGCTGCTCAGCCTTTGCATAAAGGTTACGGAAAGGCTTCTCAAGTACACCATAAATGAACTTAGCCTTCTGCTTCTCGCGGAGCTGGAGTCCATACTCGCTCTGCTTTCTATTTGATCTGTTTGGTCTTCTGTTTGACTTCTTATCTATTCCGAGATACATTGGCTCCATGCCTAAAGATCTGCATCTCTTAAGAACTGGGGTTCTATCTACTGCCATCTTGTTTGTACCTCCTCTAATTAAACTCTTCTTCTCTTTGGTGGACGACATCCGTTATGTGGAACCGGAGTAACATCCTTGATACTAACTACATCTATACCACATGCTGCGAGTGCACGAATTGCTGCCTCTCTACCTGAACCTGGTCCCTTAACAAATACGTCGATTGTCTTGAGTCCGTAAGGTGCAGCAGCCTTTGCTGCTGTCTCTGCAGCCATCTGAGCAGCATATGGAGTTGACTTCTTAGAACCCTTAAATCCTAATCCACCAGCACTTGCCCATGAAAGCGCATTGCCTTCAGCGTCTGTTAATGTAACAATTGTATTATTGAAAGATGACTGAATATGAGCCTGTCCGTGCTGTACACTCTTTCTGACACGCTTCTTAGCCACTTTTTTAGTTGCCTGCTTAGCCATTAGCCTAAACCTCCTATGGTTTTTTCAAATATATTCTTAATTACTTCTTCTTATTAGCAACAGTCTTCTTAGGACCCTTACGAGTTCTGGCATTAGTCTTTGTCTTCTGTCCACGAACTGGAAGTCCCTGTCTGTGACGCTTACCACGATAGCAAGCAATCTCCTGTAAACGCTTAATATTGAAGCCGATCTCTCTACGTAAATCTCCCTCTACCACCTGAGTTGCCTTGATAACCTCGCTGAGTCTTCTAACCTCATCGTCAGTCAGATCTGCGCAACGTGTGTCAGGATTAACGTTTGCTTCCTTAAGAATACGCTGTGATGAAGGAAGTCCGATACCATAGATATAAGTAAGACCAATTTCAACACGTTTCTCTCTTGGTAAATCAACACCTGAAATACGAGCCATTATAATAACCTCCGTAAAATCTTCTTTTAAGCTGAATTCACAAATGTATCCCATAGTGCATACTATGGGGTGAAATGCATACATCGCAAGCTTCAACTAAGTTGTATATTTCTATAATTGTTATTGGCATATCTCTGTATGCCACAGCCGCTTTTAAATAATACAGTACATTAGATATATGTACTGACGCACGAAAATAAGCATACTTCCGGATGGGCTATCATCCATATACTTCTTTTCCTTTTTTGATTAACCCTGACGCTGCTTGTGCTTTGGATTCTCGCAGATAACTCTAACGATTCCCTTTCTCTTGATAACTTTGCACTTATCGCAGATAGGTTTTACTGATGCTCTAACCTTCATTAGAAACTCTCCTTTCAAAAAAAGTCCGCTACGAATTAGCATTCTATCATTTTCATTGATAAAATGCAATAGGGAAATTCATTTTTTTATTATTTATCTCTCCAAACGATCCTGCCCTTTGTAAGATCGTATGGTGATAACTCTATTGTAACTTTATCGCCAGGAAGAATCTTTATGTAATTCATTCTCAGCTTTCCACTTATATGAGCAAGAACCTTGTGTCCATTCTCAAGTTCTACCTGAAACATGGCGTTTGGAAGTTTCTCAACTACTGTTCCTTCTACCTCGATCACATCTGCTTTTGACATTTTCTAAAATCCTCCTAATTATAATAAATCAACTTATGAGTTCTATATATAGTAACTACAACTGTATGCCTTCCGCCCTTGATAATATCTCCGGCTCCGAATCAGTTATAAGTATCGTATTCTCGTAGTGTGCTGCCAGCGATCTGTCTGCAGTCACAACTGTCCAGCCATCATCCAGCCACTTTACTTCATAATCACCAAGTGTGATCATCGGTTCTATCGCTATTGTCATACCGGCCTTGAGCTTCGGTCCCCGTCTCCTCGTCGCAAAATTCGGAACCTCCGGCTCTTCATGAAGATTTCTTCCAACTCCATGTCCCACCAGATCTATCACAACTCCCAGACCACATTCATCTGCGTAAGATTCAATGGCTATTCCAATGTCTCTCACATGATTTCCGGCTCTTGCCACCTGCAGCCCCTCGAAGAAACACTGCTTTGTTGCTTCCATGAGGTACTTTGCCACATCAGGCGTATCACCTATTCCATATGTTCTGGCTGAATCTGAATGATATCCCTTATATATAACTCCAGCATCCAGACTTACGATATCTCCATCCTTCAGTATTCTGTCCTTAGAGGGTATTCCATGAACAACCTCCTCGTTAACTGATACACATATCGATGCAGGATACCCCTGATAATTAAGAAATGATGGCTCACAGCCATAACTCCGTATGACCTCCTCCCCCAGTCTGTCTATATCATATGTAGACATTCCCGGTTTGAGTGCCTTGCGCAGCTCCTCATGAGTGATGGCCAGAATTCTTCCGGCCTCCCTCATAAGTTCAATCTCTTCCTGGGATTTTATGGAAATACCTTTCATAATTTACTCACCTAATATATCAGTGATAGCAGCGAATACATCCTTCATATCTACGGTTCCATCAACCTCTTTCAGGATACCCTTTGCCTTATAGTAATCAATAAGAGGCTGTGTCTGCTCATGATATACGTTAAGTCTCTTCTCTACTGTCTCTGGCTTATCATCGTCTCTGAGAATAAGGTCAGCTCCACATGCATCGCACTTGCCATCAACCTTTGTTGGGTTATATACGATATGGTATGTTGCTCCACATCCTACGCATGCACGTCTGCCTGACATTCTCTCAATGATATTCTCATCAGGTACCTCAACATTGATAGCGTAATCAACTGAATCGCCGATTGCTGAGAGTGCCTTGTCAAGTGCCTCTGCCTGTGGAATTGTTCTTGGGAATCCGTCAAGGATATACCCCTTTGCACAGTCATCAGCCTTAAATCTATCTATTACCAAGTCGACAACAAGCTCATCCGGTACAAGAAGTCCCTTATCCATGTACTCCTTTGCCTTTGCACCAAGCTCTGTGCCGTTCTTTATGTTCGCTCTGAATATATCTCCTGTTGAGATATGTGGTACGCCGTACTTTGCTGCGATCATCTTCGCCTGAGTACCTTTGCCTGCACCTGGTGCTCCTAACATGATTATCTTCATATATTACCTCCCAAATATTTCATTTTTTATCCAAAATTGACCTTCTCTGTATATACACGAATAGGAAGTGTACTTTTCGGCACACTCCCATTCATGATTGCTGCCACGTCATATTATCAGTCTAAAAGGAATCCCTGATAGTTCCTTACCAGCATACGTGACTCAACATTCTTGATAGTCTCTATAACAACACCTACCACGATGATAAGTGATGTTCCTCCAAATGAAACATTCGCTCCAAAGAAACCACTGAAGAACATTGGTATACATGCTACGATGATAAGTCCTACAGCACCTATAAATATGATGTAGTTCAAAATTTTATTCAAATAATCCTGTGTTGACTGTCCAGGTCTTATACCAGGGACAAAACCGCCACTCTTCTTCATATTGTTGGCGATCTCCATTGGATTGAATGTGATCGCTGTGTAGAAATATGCGAAGAAGAACACAAGTAAAATATATACGATCAAACCGATCGATGCCCAAGGATATGATCTGTTAAACCAGTAGCTCTGACTCATACCCTGGATTATCTTTGCTCCTACACCAGATGTCTTGATGTTGAACAGATTCACTACGATCTGTGGAACAGACAGTAAGGATGATGCAAAGATGACCGGAATAACACCTGCAGTATTGACCTTAAGTGGAATATGAGATGACTGTCCGCCCATTGTCTTTCTTCCTCTTACTGTCTTGGCATACTGTACAGGAATTCTTCTCTCTGCGCCCTGAAGTGCACATACAAATACTACTGTCAAAACTACAACTGCAAGGATAACAAGTCCTACAAGTGTAAGTCTTACAAAGTCTCTGCCCTTCATGAACTGTGTGTATAAATTCTTGAAGTCATTTGGCATTGTTGAAACAATGTTGATCAAAAGGATTACTGATATACCATTGCCAACACCCTTCTCTGTTGCTCTCTCACCAAGCCACATTACTATAGCACTTCCTGCCGTAAGAATGACTACGATGCAGAACACTGTCCAGAAGTTATAATTCTCAATGACTCCCTTGTTTCCAAATCCTACTACAAGACCAGTACTCTCAAGAATAGCAAGACCGACTGTCATGTATCTTGTGATAGCGGTGATCTTCTTTCTACCATCTTCTCCGTCTTTCTGCAGTTCTTCCAAAGCCGGTATAGCAATGGTGAGAAGCTGTATGATGATGGAAGCTGTAATGTAAGGTGTTACTGACAATGCAAAGATCGACATCTGCTCGAATGATCCTCCAGTGAATGAGCTGAAGATGTTCAGTGAATCACCGAGGGCATTCTGCATGTACTCTCTTATTGCATCCGCACTTATTCCCGGAACGGTAATCAGACTACCAAGTCTGACTACCACGAGAATGAAGAACGTATATAAAAGTCTTCTTCGTATATCCTGTACCTTAAATGCATTGATTAAGGTTTTGAACATATTACATCACCTCTGCTTTTCCGCCAAGAGCTTCAATTTTCTCAGCTGCTGACTTTGAAAAAGCATTAGCCTTAACATTGAGCTTTTTAGTTAACTCTCCATTTCCAAGAATCTTAACTCCATCACGAGGATTCTTAATGATACCTGCCTCTACTAATGTCTCAACAGTTACGTCTGAGCCATCCTCGAATCTCTCAAGAGCTGATACATTGATTGCAACGATCTCTTTGTGATTGATGCAATTAAAGCCTCTCTTAGGAAGACGTCTATATAATGGCATCTGTCCACCTTCGAAACCTGGTCTAGGTGATCCAGAACGTGCCTTCTGACCCTTGTGTCCCTTACCTGCAGTCTTGCCATTTCCTGAACCATGTCCACGGCCTACACGGAAATTAGCACTGTGCTTTGAGCCTTCAGCTGGCTTTAATGTAGATAAATCCATGATCTGCGTATCCTCCTTCTCTTATACTTCCTCAACCTTTACCATATAACTTACCTGCTTAACCATTCCAAGTGTTGCAGCGTTATTTGGGAGCTCTACTGACTTATTAACCTTCTTAAGTCCAAGAGCCTCTACTGTCTTTCTATGCTTTGGTACAGCGCCAATAGGGGACTTTACCAAAGTTACCTTTAACTTATCTGCCATCTTCTAATACCTCCTTAGTTAAGTATCTCATCAACAGATTTTCCACGAAGTCTTGCGATATCCTCTGGGTTCTTGATCTCTGTAAGGCCCTTGATTGTTGCAAGAACTACGTTCTGCTTGTTGTTTGATCCTAAGGACTTTGTACGGATGTTCTTGTAGCCTGCAAGCTCAAGTACGCTACGAGCAGGACCACCAGCGATGATACCAGTACCTTCTGGAGCTGTCTTCAGGAGAACTGAAGCACTGCCGAACTGTCCATTCCAGTCGTAAGGGATACTACCAACTTCATTTACAGGAACTGTAACTAAATGCTTTGCAGCATCCTCCTTACCCTTACGGATAGCTTCTGGAGTCTCAACTGCCTTGCCAACACCAACGCCAACGTGGCCATTTCTATCACCTACAACTACGAGAGCTGCAACTCTAGAATTACGTCCACCCTTAACAACCTTTGTTACACGCTTGATGGCAACAACTTTATCTTCTAACTCTAACTTACTTGCATCAATTATTTCACGCTTCATACGTTGTTCTTCCTCCTTACTAGAATTCCAGACCAGCTTCTCTCGCTGCATCTGCTAATGCCTGAACCTTACCGTGGTATACGAAACCGCCTCTGTCATAGATAACAGTCTTGATACCCTTCTCAAGTGCTCTCTCAGCAATAACCTTACCAACGTAAGCTGCTGCATCAACATCATTTGTCTTCTCAAGCTCATCCTTAATAGCCTTCTCTGTTGTAGATGCTGCTACTAATGTCTTACCAACTGAATCATCAATAATCTGAGCGTACATATGATTATTACTTCTGAATACAGCTAAACGTGGTCTCTCTGTTGTTCCAGCTAAACGATTACGAACACGCATATGCTTCTTTACACGAATTGCGCTTCTTGATTCTTTATTAATCATCTTATCTCACTCCTTTATTATTTCTTACCAGTCTTACCAACTTTACGTCTGATAGTCTCATCCACATACTTGATACCTTTGCCCTTATATGGCTCTGGTGCTCTCTTTTCTCTGATCTCAGCAGCGTACTGACCAACCTTCTCCTTGCTGATTCCGCTTACTGTGATCTTGTTACCGTCAACCTTTGTCTCGATACCCTCTGGATCAACCATCTCTACTGGATGTGAATAACCAAGAGCAAGAACAAGCTTATTGCCCTGCTTCTGAGCTCTGTAACCTACACCATTGACCTCAAGATCCTTTGAGAATCCCTCTGTAACTCCAACAACCATGTTGTGAAGAAGTGTTCTTGTAAGTCCGTGTAATGATCTCATCTTCTTTAAGTCGTTAGGTCTTGATACTGTAAGTGTATCGCCATCTAACTTTATATCCATTTCCGCAGGGAGAACTCTCTCAAGAGTTCCCTTTGGTCCTTTAACAGTCACTTTATTATTTTCTGCTATATCTACAGTTACGCCTGCAGGTACAGCGATAGGCATTCTTCCGATACGTGACATTTTGCCGTCCTCCTTTTACCAAATAAACGCAAGTACTTCTCCACCTACGTTCTGTTTTCTAGCTTCCTTATCTGTTAATACGCCCTTGTTTGTGGAGATAATAGCAGTTCCAAGTCCACCAAGTACTCTTGGAAGCTCATCCTTGCTTGCGTATACTCGAAGACCAGGCTTTGAAATTCTCTTAAGACCTGTGATGATCTTCTCGTTCTTATCTGCACCATACTTCAATGTGATCTTGATTGTCTCGAACTTGCCGTCCTCAACGATATCTACAGCCTTAACATATCCTTCTGATAAAAGTATGTCGGCAATAGCTTTCTTCATCTTTGAAGCAGGGATTTCTACTGTATCATGCTTTGCTGTATTAGCATTACGAATTCTTGTAAGCATATCTGCAATTGGATCGCTCATTGACATAATAAATTTCCTCCTTCTTACTCTTACCAGCTTGATTTCTTAACGCCAGGAATCTGTCCCTTATATGCTAACTCACGGAAGCAGATTCTACAAATTCCGTACTTCTTTAATACTGAATGTGGACGTCCACAAATGCTGCAACGTGTGTACTCTCTTGTTGAGAACTTCTGCTTACGCTGCTGCTTAACTTTCATTGATGTCTTAGCCATTTCTCGAATCTCCTCCTTTATTATTTGCTATAAGGCATGCCGAACAGTGTAAGTAACTCACGAGCTTCCTCGTCAGTCTGTGCTGTTGTTACGCAAATTATATCCATACCTCTAACCTTATCTACCTTATCATACTCGATCTCAGGGAAGATAAGCTGCTCCTTAATACCGAATGCGTAGTTACCTCTTCCATCGAATCCGTTTGGATTGATTCCTCTGAAGTCACGTACACGTGGGAGTGCAAGATTTACAAGACGATCAAGGAACTCATACATCTTCTCGCCACGAAGGGTTACCTTACATCCGATAGGCATTCCCTCTCTCAGCTTGAAGTTAGCTACTGACTTCTTTGCTCTTGTTACTACTGCCTTCTGACCTGTGATTGTCTCAAGATCCTTGATAGCAGCGTCCAGAACCTTAGCGTTCTCTCTTGCTTCACCAACGCCCATATTGATAACGATCTTATCGAGCTTTGGTATCTGCATTACATTCTTATATCCAAATTTCTCAACCATGGCGCTCTTGATTTCAGCGTCATACTTTTCTTTAAGTCTACTCACCTAAGACGACCTCCTTCCAATTAATCTATCTTCTCTGTCTTGCCATCAATCTTGGCTACACGAACCTTATCCTTACCAGTTCCTTCAAAACCAACTCTAACTGGCTTGCCCTTGTAAAGATACATTACATTAGAGATGTCAAGTGGGGCTTCCATCTCGATGATTCCGCCCTGCTGGTTAGCCATGCTTGGCTTGCTATGCTTAAATACTTTGTTGATTCCTTCAACTACTACGGTACCATTCTTCTTATCTACTGAAACGACCTTTCCGCTCTTGCCCTTGTCCTTACCAGCGATAACCTGTACCATATCATCTTTTTTGATCTTCATTGTTGCCATAGTCACACCTCCTTATAATACTTCAGGTGCAAGTGATACGATCTTCATGAACTTCTTATCACGGAGCTCTCTTGCAACTGGTCCAAAGATACGTGTACCTCTTGGATTCATATCGTCTTTTATAATAACAGCAGCGTTCTCGTCAAACTTGATGTATGAACCATCCTTACGACGAGCGCCATGCTTTGTTCTAACTACAACGGCCTTAACTACATCGCCCTTCTTTACAACTCCGCCTGGTGTTGCATCTTTAACAGAGGCAACGATGATATCGCCGATATTTGCATATCTTCTAACTGATCCGCCTAACACTCTGATACAAAGTAACTCTTTTGCACCTGTGTTATCAGCAACTTTAAGTCTTGTTTCCTGCTGAACCATTTAATTTGCCTCCTTACTTTGCCTTCTCGATGATTTCAACAAGTCTCCATCTCTTATCCTTTGATAATGGTCTTGTCTCCATAACCTTTACTCTATCGCCAATCTTGCACTCGTTATTCTCGTCATGAGCCTTCAGCTTGTATGTTCTCTTTACAATCTTACCATAAAGAGGATGCTTAACATTATCTACGATAGAAACAACGATTGTCTTATCCATCTTATCACTTGTAACTATACCAACACGTGTTTTTCTCAGATTTCTTTCCACAATAATTCCTCCTTCCAAGATAATTAAGCATTAGCCTTCTGGGCTATAACTGTCTGTATTCTTGCTATATTCTTTCTAACGTCCTTGATCCTGCTTGTATTGTCAAGCTGATTTGTAGCATTCTGGAATCTCAGGTTGAATAATTCCTTCTTTGCAGCTACTAAATCTTTCTGGAGATCGTCAACGGACTTGCTATTTAATTCGTTCATAAAATCCTTAGTTTTCACTGCCTGCTACCTCCTCTAACTCTTCCTTTGATGCGATCTTACACTTAAGTGGAAGCTTATGCATAGCGAGTCTGAGAGCCTCCTTAGCTACCTCTTCAGGTACACCCTGAACCTCAAACATAACTCTGCCTGGCTTAACTACTGCTACCCAGTACTCAAGTGCTCCCTTTCCTGAACCCATTCGAGTCTCAGCTGGCTTTGCTGTAACTGGCTTGTCAGGGAAAATCTTGATAAATACCTTACCACTACGCTTCATATATCTTGTCATTGCAATTCTGGCTGCCTCGATCTGATTTGACTTGATCCATGCTGGCTCTAATGCTACAAGACCATACTCACCGTTTGTAATCTTATTGCCTCTAAGTGCCTTACCAGCCATTGTTCCTCTGAACTGCTTACGACGCTTTACTCTCTTTGGCATTAACATTATTTATTTCCCCCTTCCTTTACTGTCTTTGTTGGAAGTACTTCACCATGGTAGATCCATGTCTTTACGCCAACCTTACCATATGTTGTATCTGCTTCAGCAAATCCGTAGTCGATATCTGCACGGAGTGTCTGAAGAGGAATTGTTCCCTCGCTGTAGAACTCTGTTCTAGCCATATCAGCACCGCCAAGACGACCTGAACATGCACACTTGATACCCTGTGCGCCTGACTTCATTGTTCTGCCCATGCAAGACTTCATAGCCTTTCTGAATGCGATACGGTTCTCGAGCTGTGCAGCGATGTTCTCTGCAACAAGCTGTGCATCTGCATCCGGCTTCTTGATCTCCTTAACGTCGATGAAAAGCTTCTTATCTGTAAGCTTCTGAGCCTCTGCCTTAATCTTCTCGATTCCTGCTCCGCCCTTACCGATTACTACTCCAGGCTTTGCTGTATATAATACGATCTTTACATTCTTTGCTGATCTCTCGATCTCGATCTTTGAGATGTTTGACTTGTAAAGAGCTGTCTTTAAGTATTTTCTAAGGATCTGATCTTCTGCTAAGTTCTTAGCAAACTCGTCATTTCTCTTGTCAGCATACCAGTTTGAATCCCAATCTTTGATAATGCCGACTCTTAAACCATGAGGATTAACTTTCTGTCCCATATTTTACCTCCTATTTCTCGTCAAGCACGATTGTGATGTGGCTTGTTCTCTTCTCGATTCTATATGCTCTACCCTGTGCTCTTGGATGAATTCTCTTCATTGTTGGTCCCTTGTTAGCGTAACACTCTGCTACGTAAAGGTCCTCCTTCTTCATACCATTGTTGTTCTCAGCGTTTGCAATAGCTGACTTCAAAAGCTTCTCTATAACGCTTGAGCCGTATCTTGGGTTGTATTCAACGATAGCAAGTGCTGTCTGAACATCCTTACCTCTGATAGCATCAAGCACAAAACATGCCTTGGTTACTGATACTCTTGCGTATGAAACCTTAGCTGATGGTCTTGTATCTTTGTTCTCATTTCTGAGTCTCTTGTCATGGGATCTATGTCCTTTAGCCATTTTGAAAAGTCCTCCTTTCAAATATTCCTGATATTATCTTCTACCCTTCTTTTCGTCCTTACCATGACCTCTGTATGTTCTGGTAACTACGAACTCACCAAGCTTATGTCCTACCATATCTTCAGTTACATATACTGGTACGTGCTTTCTTCCATCATGAACGGCAAATGTGTGGCCAACGAATGATGGGAAGATTGTTGAACGTCTTGACCAGGTCTTTATAACTTCTGTCTTGTTAGCAGCGTTTAATGCATCTACCTTCTTAAGCAGATGTGCGTCTGCGAATGGTCCTTTTTTTAATGAACGAGCCATATTTCTTCCTCCTTAACTATTTAACATTCTTACCGTCTCTACGTCTTACGATCAGCTTATTAGACTGCTTGTTCTTCTTTCTTGTCTTGAGACCCATTGCTGGCTTACCCCATGGAGTAGAAGGACCTGGACGACCGATTGGTGCTCTACCTTCTCCACCACCATGTGGATGGTCATTAGGGTTCATGACTGAACCACGAACTGTTGGTCTGATGCCCATGTGACGCTTACGTCCGGCTTTACCAATGTTAACAAGGCCATGCTCGATGTTTCCTACCTGTCCAACTGTTGCTCTACAGATAATTGGAACCATTCTCATCTCGCCTGAAGGAAGTCTCAGTGTTGCATACTTGCCTTCCTTAGCCATGAGCTGTGCTGCGTTTCCTGCTGAACGAACTAACTGTCCGCCCTTGCCTGGGTAAAGCTCAATGTTGTGTACCTGAGTACCAACTGGAATATTCTGAAGTGGGAGACAGTTACCAACCTTGATATCAGCCTCAGCGCCATTCATCAGCACATCGCCAACTGCAAGCTTGAAAGGTGCAAGGATGTATCTCTTCTCTCCATCTGCATAGAACAGAAGTGCAATGTTTGCTGATCTGTTAGGATCGTACTCGATTGCAGCTACTGTTGCTGGAATACCATCTTTGTCATTTCTCTTGAAATCTATTATTCTGTACTTTCTCTTAGCACCACCACCGTGATGTCTTACTGTTATCTTTCCCTGATTGTTACGACCAGCTGTCTTGCTGCTTGATACAACGAGTGACTTCTCTGGAGTAGTCTTTGTGATCTCTGAGAAATCAAGGCCAGTCATATTTCTTCTGGAAGGTGTATATGGGTTATATGTCTTAATTCCCATCGTTGTTCTCCTTTCGGTTCAATTTATTCTCACGCTTTGATTGCGTATACAACTAATGTTATGAGCAGCTATACTTTATAACTGATGCAGCCGCTCACGGCTATATCTTAAAGGCCCTCGAAGATCTCGATGTCCTTGCTGTCAGCTGTAAGCTGAACGATAGCCTTCTTGTACTTTGCTGTATTACCAAGTGTCATTCCACGTCTCTTTGTCTTACCATCGTTGTTCATTGTGTTGACCTTAGCAACCTTTGTTCCCTCGAACATCTTCTCTACAGCTTCCTTAACCTGTGACTTGTTTGCCTCTGGATGAACAAGGAATGTATATTTCTTCTCAGCCATTGCATTCATGCTCTTCTCTGTGATCACTGGCTTAAGTATAACGTCATAATATTTGATATCTGCCATTATGCGTACACCTCCTCAATTGCTGCAACTGCTTCCTTAGTAAGAACAAGCTTCTCATACTTGAGAATATCATACACGCTAAGTGAGTTAGCTACTGTTGTCTTAACTGTTGGAATGTTGTTTGCTGAAAGAACAACGTTATTGTTCTTATCCTTTGTTACTACAAGAGCCTTAGGAGCTGAAAGCTTTGCAAGAATCTTTGCAAATACGCTTGTCTTAACCTCCTGAAGATCAAGCTTGTCAACTACTACCAGCTTGTTCTCAGCTACCTTTGATGAAAGTGCTGACTTCATAGCAAGCTGCTTCTCTTTCTTATTCATCTTAACTGAATAATCTCTTGGCTTTGGTGCGAATACAACTCCGCCGCCTGTCCACTGTGGAGATCTTGTTGAACCCTGTCTTGCATGACCAGTTCCCTTCTGTCTCCAAGGCTTTCTACCACCACCAGAAACTTCTGAACGTGTCTTTGCGCTCTGTGTTCCCTGACGGTTGTTGGCTAACTGACCAACTACAGCCTTATGCATTATATGCTCATTTATTTCTACACCGAACACTGCATCGCTGAGCTCTAATGTCTCAACTTCATTGCCTTCGATGTCATAAACCTTAACTGATGCCATTGTTGTCTCTCCTTTCCAAAGCCTTACTTACCAGACTTTACTGTATCTTTAATCATAACCAATGACTTCTTTGGTCCTGGAACAGCGCCCTTAACCAAGATTACATTGTTCTCAACATCTATTTTAACTACCTCAAGGTTCTGGATTGTAACTCTTACGCTACCCATATGACCAGGCATCTTCTTACCCTTGAACACTCTACCTGGAGTAGTTGCAGAACCGTTTGAACCTGCATGTCTGTGATACTTTGAACCATGTCCTGAAGGACCTGACTTAAGGCCGTGTCTCTTAAGACCGCCTGCGTATCCCTTACCCTTTGACTTAGCAGTAACATCAATCTTGTCGCCAGCAGCAAATACATCTGCCTTGATCTCTGCGCCAAGCTCGTACTCAGCAGTGTTCTCAAGTCTGAACTCTCTATAGAAAGTCTTTGGAGTTGTTCCTGCCTTCTTAGCATGACCAACCTCTGCCTTACCAGCACCATGTGGATTTCTGATAACTTTCTTTCCTGATACGTCCTTTGTTGTTACTCTTTCCTTCTTCTCACCGAATCCTACCTGAATTGCATCATAACCGTCATTCTCAACTGTTTTGATCTGGGTTACAACACATGGACCAGCCTGTAATACTGTAACTGGTGTTAATACACCGTTCTCGTCGAAAATCTGTGTCATTCCGACTTTTGTAGCTAATATAGCTTTCTTCATTTCTGTTTCCTCCTAATTTAATTCACAGCGGATTGCATTCGCAATCATACTAAATTACATCCGTAGATGCATTAGGTACTGTTATTTAATTGTTTTCGCGGTTTGATTTAAATTAGTCCGCTTCTAATTTGGGTTTCTTACTTGTTGTTCTCTGACTTTAATTATTTCATCTTAACATCGATGAACACGCCAGCTGACAGATCGATCTTCTGTAATGCATCAATTGTCTTCTGAGTTGGTGCAACAACATCGATAAGTCTCTTATGAGTTCTCTGCTCAAACTGCTCTCTTGAGTCCTTGTACTTATGAACCGCTCTTAAGATTGTGATCTTCTCAATCTTAGTAGGCATTGGAACTGGTCCGCTTACCTTAGCACCAGTCTTCTTAACCGCATCAACTATCTGAGCTGCTGCCTTGTCGATAAGTTTGTGGTCATAAGCCTTAAGTGTAATTCTCATAATCTGATTTGCCATAAAAAAAGCCGCCTCCTTTTCGCACTTAATCTTAGTACAACAAGTGGTGACTGTACACTCTCCCGTGTGTGTCCTAAGTGAAAACCCAGAACCATCACGTCGTTTCTGTCCTTTGACAGACGGTTATATTGTACAGTGACTTGTCGCCAGTTTTGTAAATTGACATTCGCTCCACGAAAAACCTGCGTCAATATATGTACGCAGCAACCTCCGCTTCTCAGCTATCATGCCACAGCACGTTTGATTATATACTAGGGGATTCTGTAAATCAAGAGTTTTTTTTAATTTTTTTATGTTTTTTTGAATTATTTTTAGCCGGATATATGGCATAATAACGCGGCGTCATATTACTCTTTTTTCCCGTCGTCTGTACTGAGTCTGAACGACCGCTTCATCTTCACTCCCTTGTTCTCCCATATCTCAAACTTTGGAAAGCTCAATATGAATCCGTAGTCCGTATGATAGCCATAGTTCTCCATGGCAAATCCAGGAAATCTTTCTCCCAGCGCGTCCAGCAGTTCTGCCATATCATCGATCTGATATCCCCTGCCAGTCATATACTCATATGCAAACGCGTCAATATCCGTTCTGTCATTAAATATATTGACTCTGGAGATGCCGTCCTCGTCCGTATACACATCTGTTCCCGCAACGTTTTCTTTTATAAATATCGCAAGATGTGCATATCCATAATTTCTCACATCAAAATCCGGATGTTTTCTCCCAATACTGTCAGAAATCTGTGCCAGCGTCGCGTCCTGCCCCAGTCCCTTATAATAAGAAGAAACTGTATACACCTCCCTGGCTATCTCTGCCTTATCCGGTATATCAGCGGTACACTCACTACCTGCGATCACTTCCAGATACACATACCTCTGCGAGCTCTCAACCAGCACCCGGTCTGCATTGCCTGACCCCATCACAACCACGCTCATGTCTGTCAGTTTTAATTTATCCAGGAGCGGCACCGCAAGCGAATCGCCCGTAACTATATACACCTTATCTGCAACCCCCGCAGCCTCATCTGCCATAACCTCCACCGCCAGAGCCACCATGGCGGTTGACACAGGATATTCCCCGTGCATACAATCCTGTATCCTGTATCTCTCTGCAACATTCTGAAAACTCCTGTCATTCCTGTTGGAATTGAACATCTTGCCGGCAACAAGTTTATCCGTCCTGAGAATCTCCTCATATATAACCGGAACATATCCGGCATCTGTACTGTCACAATCTATATATAACGCAGCCCTCATAAGTCCATTATCTCCTTCCTGTAAATATGGCACACATATATCAAATATTCAATAAACCACAGGTTCATTGACATCATATTCTCCCATCGGATCTGAGCATCTCCATCAGAGTCTGTTTCACTCCAAACTCCTGACACAGCTTTTCCGCATCCTCCAGAGCTCTGCGTCTCTTCTCCTCAGACACATTCTTCTTCACAGCTCTTATAAGGAGATTCTTCGGCGAGTGGGCTATATCTATAAATTCCATTATGTCTGTTTTATAACCGCAAGCCTCCAGCATAAGTCCACGTATCGAATCTGTTGCAAGCGCCGCCACACGCTCCTTGATAATGCCATATCTCGTAAGCGCCGCCAGATTCTCTGAATGTATCTGCCTGTTGAGTTCATGCTGACAGCACGGCACCGACAATATATATCCAGCATTCCAGCATATGGCATTGTACAGAGCATAGTCAGTGGCCACATCGCACGCATGGAGCGTCATGACCATGTCCACATCCATATCCGTCCTGTAGCCATGTATGTCTCCAAGCTCAAATCTCAATCCTGTATATCCAAATCTCTCAGCAAGATCGTTACAATCCCGTATAACCTGCTCCTTGAGATCCAGACCAGTTATATGTACATCAAGCTCCTTCACCTCATGCAGATAATAATATACTATGAATGTCAGATATGATTTGCCGCATCCGAAATCTACTATATTAATAGAAGATTTGTTGTAGTCCTTCATGACATCATCCACGATCTCTGCAAATCTGTTGATCTGCTTGAATTTGTCATACATGGAATGAACAACCTTGCCATCCTTCGTAAATATGCCCAGGTGTGTAAATACCGGGATATCCATCCCCTCTTCGAGTATATATTTCTTTCTGCGGTTGTTTCCCTGGACAGTTATGAGTTTGTTCTCTGTACATCTCTTATTCACAGCTACTTTGCCCTTCTTGGATATCTTTGCATCCCATTCCTCCTGTGCCGAGAACATATTGATCTGTCTGAATCCATCCTGCAGATGACCAGTCAGCGCTTCCCCAAGGTCGTCCTCATCTATATTCTGGTGGAACACCTGTTTCTCCGTATACCTTTCTATCTGAAAACACCTCTTACCACCTATGATCTTTCTCTCAAACACTATCTTCCTGTATTCTCCGCGTCCGCCACTAAGGATAATCTTGTGGGGATCACACTGTACCATCTCTTCTGTTATGTCTTTTATACTTATATCTGCCATTATTTCAACTTCTCCATTATCATCAATCTGTATCGCCTTCAATCTCCGCGAACAAGCTCCACCTTCAATCTCGGCGGATAATCTCTGTCATCATTTACCATCATCCAATCACATGCGTCCGCCTGCCATTCTATGCACATGCTATACACACAGCAGCCTTGACGCAGCGCTTTGATACAAGTATAATCTATAGGATATATTTTTTGAAGTTATTTTTATTAAGGAAGGAATACATATATGTGGATAGCAGACGGATGGAAGGATTATGAAGTTATTGACTGTTCTGACGGAGAGAAGCTTGAGCGTTGGGGCAGATACACTCTGCTCAGACCAGACCCCCAGGTCCTGTGGAGCACTCCAAAGAAAAATCCTTCATGGAACAAACTAAACGGGCATTATCATAGAAGTAACAAAGGCGGCGGAGAATGGGAATTCTTCAACCTTCCTAAGCAGTGGACTATCAATTACAGGGATCTCACATTCAATCTGAAGCCATTCAGCTTCAAGCATACCGGACTCTTCCCTGAGCAGGCTGCCAACTGGGACTGGTTCAGTGAATTGATAAAGAATTCTCCAAAGAAGGACATTAAGGTTCTCAATCTGTTTGCGTATACCGGAGGAGCAACATGTGCAGCCGCAAAGGCAGGAGCCGCGGTCACTCACGTTGATGCATCCAAGGGAATGGTCACATGGGCCAAGGAGAACGCCGCATCATCCGGCCTCGCAGATGCCCCTATCAGATGGATAGTTGACGACTGCGTTAAGTTCGTAGAAAGAGAAATCCGCCGCGGCAACAAATACGATGCGATCATCATGGATCCTCCATCATATGGCAGAGGTCCTAAGGGTGAGATCTGGAAGATAGAGGAAAAGATACACTCGTTCATAAATCTCTGCAGTCAGCTGCTATGTGACAAACCACTTTTCTTCCTTGTAAACTCATACACAACAGGCCTTGCGCCTGCCGTTCTCACATACATGATATCCACAGAGGTAAAGAGTAAGTTCGGCGGACACGTTGTTTCCGATGAGATCGGTCTGCCCGTAACCGAGACTGGTCTTGTTCTTCCTTGCGGCGCTGCGGGAAGATGGCAGAAGTAGCAGGCTATTAATATCCAAAAGGAACTGAACAGGCTTATTTTTAGATCATATGCCTAACACAATATACAAAATGCAAACGCGGGTATACATGACAACAGTAATATTTCTGTTATCATGTATACCCGCGTTTATGTAGCTTCATTAATATGCGCAATTCAATCTGTGACTCTTCTTATGCCCACACTTTCGGCAAATTGGTATCATACTTGTTACAGTCAACACCATATGTATTATTCACCCATCTCACAAGATTGACTATATTCACATCAGTTATGCTCACTCTTCTAGATGAAACTCTTATGCTGCAAACGCATATAGCCTGATAAGCCAAATACACAGTGACATAATCGTCTGTTGCATTCACCATCTTACTGAACAGTTCACTGTCATTTACCCAAAACCTGATATCTATACTACTCTTTCTTGAACCGCTGTTTAGGTAGGAATTCAACGCCTTTATATCATATGCAAAATCCTCCGCCTCTCGTACAAGCTTATCCCAGTCATTTATCAGGTATAACTGCAAATTCATATAATTAATCCCCCTTTTTCTATATGCCCTTCAAAATATTGCATCCGGATTGCCAGAGAAAGTCTCAATCTCGTTTATCCAAATTTCTCTCATATTTATATTATACTGTCACATCCGAATATTCAAGACGTATAACCTTCTCAAGATCTTTCGGCGCTATCTCTATCTGATAGCCTACCTTGCCAGCACTCACATACATCTTATCAAGCTTCTGGGCACTCGCGTCTATCGTAGTCCTGAAGAACTTCTTCATACCGATCGGTGAGCAGCCTCCATGTATATATCCGGTAAGGGGAAGAAGATCCTTTGCCTTGAGCATATCTATCGACTTCTCACCCACTGCCTTCGCCGCTTTCTTAAGATCAAGCTCTTCTTTTACAGGAATTACAAACACATAATTTGCCCCGGACTTCGCAACAGTTACCAGAGTCTTGAACACATATGCAGGATCCTGTCCGAGTATGGCCGCAACCTTCTCGCCATTTGTCTCCCCTGTCTCCACATAACAGTAGTGGTTATAATTTATCTTCTTGCTGTCAAGTATGCGCATGACATTCGTCTTTTCATCAGTCTTTGCATTCTTATTCTTATCTTTCATACTCCAAAGTCATCTCCTTGTCATCAAATGCACCAAGCGCCCCAACCTTATCAATTGAAGATTGAGGCGCTGTATATATATCTATAGTATTCTCCGGCATCATCTGCCACACAACATTCTCTCTATCTGTCCTCCATCGGAAGATATTCTCTGTGGGTTCCCACATACTTATATGCGGGTCTGATGATCTTGCCAGCATTGACAAGCTCCTCTATTCTATGTGCCGACCATCCCGCAATACGTGCAATGGCAAATATAGGAGTAAACAGCTCGATAGGTATACCCAGCATAGTATATACAAATCCACTATAGAAGTCGACATTCGCCGATATTGGCTTACCACTGCGTCTTCTGGCTGCCAGCAGTCTTCCTGATATCTGCTCAACAGATCTGTACAGTTCAAATTCCTTCGTCCTGTCCTTTTCCTTGGCAAGTCTCTCTGCATATCCCTTGAGGATCCTTGCTCTCGGATCTGAGTTGGTATATACCGCATGCCCCATTCCGTATATAAGACCTGAGTGATCAAATCCCTTCTTGTCAAGCAGACCTGTGAGATATTCCTCCAGTTCAGTCTCATCATCCCAGTTCCTGACATGGCTCTTGAGATCATCAAACATCTGCTGAACCTTGAGGTTTGCACCACCATGCTTAGGTCCCTTCAGTGATCCAAGCGAACTTGCGACTGCAGAATATGTGTCTGTTCCAGTTGACGATACTACATGAGTTGTAAATGTGGAGTTATTACCACCGCCATGCTCAGCGTGTATAACCAGACATATATCAAGCACCTGCGCTTCAAGCTCTGTATATTTCTTATCCGATCTTATAAGTCTCAGAAAATTCTCCGCAGTGGAAAGTCCTGGCTTTGGATTATGTATCACAAGACTCATGTCATGAAAATAATGCTTGTAGCCCTGATAGCCATATGCAGCTATCACCGGGAACTGTGCTATCAGCTCCATACACTGCCTGAGGACATTCTCTATACTTATATCATCCGGATTGTCATCATATGAATAGAGGGTAAGGACACATCTCTGCAGAACGTTCATCATATTCTTACTTGGAGCCTTGAGTATGACGTCTCTTGTGAACTTTCTCGGGAGCTCCCTGTAGCACTCCATCATCTCAACAAACCTCATGAACTGCTGTTCATTTGGAAGTTTTCCAAACAGAAGAAGATATATCGTCTCCTCAAATCCGAATTTGCTTCCATGAAAACCTCTCTCAAGGTCCTCCACATTGTATCCCTGATAGTACAGGCGGCCATCTGTAGGCACCCTCTCTCCATCAATAACATCATATCCTATGACATCCGATATTTCTGTAAGTCCAGTCAGAACTCCTTTGCCGTTGGAATCTCTGAGTCCTCTCTTGACATCATAATTGACATAGAGGTTCTGGTCTATCTTGCCAGATTCTGTACAATAACCTGTAAGCTCATCCAGTATTCTGTTATATTCCTCGCTATTCTTTTCCAAACCTCATGTCTCCTTCCTTTTCAATCCTTGCATTCACTTCAGGAATGCATCCCAGTTTTACCGGTAATTTCTCTAACTCACCACAGTTTATCAAAAAAACTCTATTTTCGCAAGAAAGACAGCAATAAAATTGATTTATTCCTGTCTTTCCGCAAAAAATATTATATTTTAAATCTCTATGATATATCTCTCATATGCATTGATAATAGTAGTTTCACCATATTTTGATTCTCTTACAAAATCCCTGCCATAGTTGATATGGACATGACCATGCACGAAATACTTCGGCTTGTATTTGTCCATCAGAGTCAGAAAACATTTAAATCCTGTATGCGGAATATCTTCCGAATCATTTATCCTGTATGCCGGTGAATGAGTTACCAGAATATCGAAGCCTTTTTTCCAGGTTATCCTTGCCCTCAGCCTCCTTATTCTCTTCTTCATAGCCCGTTCAGAATACTGATGATCAGCTCCTCCGTATTTGTACTCCATGGAACCGCCAAGTCCCAGTATCCGCACGCCCTTATATTCGTATAATTTCCCATCTATACAGGTACAGCCTCCAGGAGGCGTATCTTCGTAGCACACATCATGATTGCCATGCACATACAATATCGGCACGCTGCTGAACGTGGCAAGGAACGACAGATAATTCGGAGACAGATCGCCACACGAAATTATCAGATCTATGCCCTCGAGCTTGCTTTTATCAAAAAAATCATATAAATATTTGGATTCTTCATCCGCCAACAACAAAATCTTCACGTGTCTACTACCCCTGTACTACCCATATCTTCTGTATATTACTTTACCTCTGGAACAGACTTAAGCTCAAGACTCTCAGGTGTATCAACGCCCTGCAATGCTACAACCGTCTTGGCCTCATCCACGAGATCGTCGTCCGTAGGAAGCATTCCCACTACATTCTCTGCCAGCCAATCCATCTTGAGGATATCCTCATGAAGCATCGCGCCATCGTCTTCATTTCTCACTATACCATTCTGTGACGTGAGCTTACCACTAAACGGAGTGATAGCTCCTTCTCTTATAAGGTTAGTCATCACAGATATGAGCTTCTGTGTTCCTGCTGGAAGATGCTTTGAACAGATAACGTCAACTATGCCGGCAGACATTCCCCACCAGTAGCTGACTGCATTGCCAGTCTCGTTCTTCTCCTCCTGCTTCCAGTTGCCCTCCAGTACGGATCTGAGGATTCTCTCATAGAACGCTCCCCAGTTATAAAAAGGCATTGCAAGATTCACAACCTCTCCGTTCTGATCATAGTGATACAGTCCGAAATTACGGGATGCATCGTCCGGCATGATCATATCTCTATCGGATATATATGTTATTCCATTCCTATCGAAAAACTTCTGAGGATCTGCATCCTTGACCTTCGTCCACTGCAGATATATCTTCGCCCTTGGATTCACCATCCTTGCCCCTATGGCAAATGCATTGATATTCGCTGTCGTACCAAATATCGGATAGTCTGCCACATAACCAATCTGTCCATCCGCACACAGGCTTCCTGCTATCATGCCTGTGAGGAACTTGACCTCATACATTCTGGCATAATAGGTACGGACATGGCTGTTAGCAAGGCTCAGCGAGCAGTTAAGTATCTTGATCTCCGGATGGAGCACTGCGGTCTTGAGCGCTTCAGGAAGCATCTCCGGGCCTGTGGTGAATATAACATCATACTTCTCATCCACAAGTCTGCCAAGACATTCTGTAAGCTTGGCAGGTGTATCGATGTTACAGAAGGTTCTGCTGTCAACAGAAGCTCCGAGTTTATTCTCCATATCCATTCTACCCAGTTCATGGCTATATGTCCATACCGAGTTGGCAGGAGACTTATCATATACAAATGCAACCTTAAGGTTGGATGGTCCTGACGGCTTGATAACCCTGTCAAGTATGGATTTCTTAGGTTCAACCGGGTCAAGCTTTGGAAGAACTGTCTTATCCTTCTTCTCATTTGTAAGAACTATCTCGTTCCATATCTTATCCACACTATCCTTAACCTGCGCTGCAGTCATCGCCTTCAGCTCTTCATAACCATATACATTCAGAAATACCAGCATGGCATCGTCTACTGTGATGGTCAGCTCCTCATTTCCCTTCTTGGCCAGATAAGCTTTCTCGAACGCAAGATGTGCTGAATTGAAGTCCAGTCTTTCATCCTCCGTAAATTCTGCATCCCTGGTGGTTCCTATAAACTCTCTGAGCTTATCATATCCGCCAAGCTGTGAGAAATGCACGTAGTTTATCCCTGTCTGCTTATGAAAATCTATAAACTCAAAATATATCTTATTCTCAAGTGAGTCCGTTTTTCTCGGTATCTTCCTTGTAACCATGGCCGGAACTGAATCCGCACCAAAGTACTTGAGAACACTCACTCTCTTATTTCCTTCTACTACATAAAACTTATTCATGTATTCATATACCTTTATAGGATCATGAATACCTTCCTCTATGTGAGACTCACATAAGGATGCCCACTTCATTCCAAACTCTGTATGATAATCCAAAATAGGCATAAAATTACCTGCAAACGCCGTCGTCCTCGCCGCTGTAGCTGTACCTACCACTCTGTCAAGTGATATTGTCTGGAGTCCGAGATTAACCTCTCCAACTGTGTCAGAAGGTGATATTATCTCATCCAGGACCGGAAGATATGGATATTCATTTTTTGCTACGGCTGCCTGATATCTCTTTTCACCAAGCTTCTGTGCCTTTAAATATTCGTTTGCTGACATACTCTCACTCTCCTTATTCAAAACCATATAGTAATACTATAAAATTCAATAATCAAGATGTTGTTTACTTCCGATCTCACTCAAAAACGTGTCCGTATGAACATTTATATGGTGCAAATGGAAAAATTCCATAATCCCCCCATTATCTTCGCATAGTGCTTTGTGAAATATGTATAAATCAACTTGTATGTTATGCATAATTGCCACTTGATTTTTTCCGTAACATACTGTATTATATTAGTAAATTCAGAAGATTTCACATATTTTCGAACTTAGCATCGGTGTGTGTGAATACCAATATACTTAAGGAGTCTGGCTAATACACTTCCACCAGGCTCCTTTTTATTGTAGCATCTATTCTCTTCTTTTACAGCATTCCCCATCAAAATTCATTGATTTCGACTGCATCATTGTTCATCTTCCCTGTATGCGTCAAATGTAACCTTTATGTCAGTTCCCTTACCTGGTTCACTATCCATATCAAGCTGTGCATTGTTGCGGGCAACTATATGCTTTACTATAGCCAGTCCAAGTCCTGTACCACCTGTGGACTTCGATCTGCTCTTGTCCACTCTGTAGAATCGTTCAAATATCCTCTCCTGATGCTCCTTCGGGATTCCTATTCCCGTATCCTTCACCCTGAGTATAACCTTGCCATCCTCTGCCTTTACAGATACATCCACGCTTCCATTCTTATTGTTATATCTGATGGCGTTGTCTGTGAGGTTGTACACAAGCTCCTCCATCATCATCTTGTTCGCATATATATATCCGTGACTACCATCATAGCTGAGTGCCACACTGTTCTTCTCTGCGTTTATCGCCAGCATATCCGTGGCTGTTCTGGCTATGACCGCCAGATCGATCTTCTCCATCAGTGGCGCATCCTCAGATACATCCAGCTCAGACAGCCTGATTATATCGTTGATAAGCGTCAACAGTCTGTTGGAGTTCTTGTGGATCTCAGTTGCAAAATGGTGTACATCCGCCTCAGTAGCCATACCGGTCTCTATGAGCTCCGAATACCCCGATATAGATGTGAGCGGCGTCTTGAGCTCATGTGATACATTTGCCGTGAACTCCTGTCTCATCTGTGAGCTCTTCACTATATCCGCATGCTGCTTCTGTATCATATCTATAAATGGCCGCATCTCCTTGTACGCAACTATGTGGGTATCGTCATCCAGACTGTTCGCCATCTGCTCTATTGGTTTCAATATGTTTCTGGTCAGATAGTGTGTCACTATGATGGTGACACAGACCAGGATTGCCATCACAACCAGCATGACCGGCACAGCCGCAAGGAACATGCTGATTACATTGTTGGTCTCCCTCGCTATTCTCAGCACCCTTCCAGACTTGAGCAGTATCGCATAGTAATATGTGCTCTTATTGAGGGTTGCCGACTTTCTTATAACATGTCCATCACCATTTTCAAATGCCTCTGCTATCTCTGGTCTGTCAAGGTGGTTCTGCATGGAAGTCTCATCAGCCTGATTGTCATACAGAACGCTGCCGTCAGGCGCTATAAGCGTCAGTCGGAGGTCATTGGTATCAACACTTGCATACACACCGGTATCGTCAACGTCGAAATCTCCGGTATTCTTAAGCACCTCAGCATACCCCTTCAGATCCCTTATGATCTCCGCCTTGTACACCTCATAGAATATGAACGTCGACAGGACCATGGTCACCGCTATAGCCACCAGTGAAAAGATGATAAACTCCAGATTGATAACCTTTTTCAGTCTTTTATCGTCTCTCTTTCCCATATGCTACTCCATCTTATACCCTACATTTCTAACTGTCTTTATCATATTGCCTGCTTCGCCAAGCTTCTGTCTCAAAGTCTTGATATGCATATCAAGGGTTCTGGATTCGCCCTCGTAATCAGTTCCCCACACATCCGACATGATCGTGTCTCTGTGAAGGACTATTCCTGCATTCACCATGAGGAGCTTTAAGAGTTCAAACTCCTTGAAGGTAAGCTCACATAGCTCGCCGCCCACATGCACCTCGCGTCTCTCTGAATCAAGGGTTATATCCCCGAGTACCAGCTGCTTGTCATCCTGCAGTGCCCTGCTTCTTCTGAGCAGCGCCTTGACTCTGGATATGAGCTCCATCACGCCAAATGGCTTGGTGAGGTAATCATCTGCTCCTATATCCAGTCCCTTGACCTTGTCAAGCTCTGTAGTCTTGGCTGTCACAAGGATGATCGGAACTCTGACAGTATCTGGTCTGCTTCTTAGCTTCTTCACAATCTCAAGACCATCCATGTCAGGGAGCATGATATCCAGAAGCACCAGATCAGGAACCTTCTCCACAGTCCTTGAGAAGAAGGATTTCGCATTCTCAAACTCCTCCACCGCATATCCACTGTTTTTCAATGCAAACATCTCGATTTCTCGTATATTCTTATCGTCTTCTACAATATAAATATGTACTGCCATTTTGTCTCCTTTCCCTATGCAATACCTCTTTCATTTACATGCGTATTGCATTTTATTTTTATTTTTTTCATTATTTTTTTATTTATACATGCCAGATATCACTTCAGCTTGTACATCTCTCTGTAATATGTGTACATACTCTGGAAATCTATGTTGGAATCCTTCTTCATGTTATCCAGATATTCATGTGTATCAAAGTTATCTGATTTTAACTGAAGCATTGCCACCGCCACGTTGGAACAGTGATCTGCAACTCTCTCATAGTTGTTGATAAGATTCTCCAGTGATATTCCGAGCTCAATGGTACATTTGCCCTTCTGAAGTCTCTTGATATGCTGCTTCTTAACCGCACTGTTGAGCTCATTAATTGCTTCCTCAAGCGGCTCCACATGAGATGCCTCCTGAAGGTCTTCCTTGTCGTAAGCCTCCACAGTCATGCTGACTATGTTCTGAACTGCGTCCTTGTATACACCAAGTTCTGACTTTGCCTTTTCTGAAAAGGACGCGCCCGCCTCATTCATCTTCCTACATATATCCGCTATGGTTATGGCGTGATCAGACATTCTCTCAAGGTCACCTATGACATGAAGTCCGATCGACACCTTCTGGCTGTCCTCATGGGAGAGCTCCTTGCTGCTGAGCTTTACCATATAAGAACCGACCTCATCCTCATAGGTATCTATGATGCCCTCAAGATTCTCAACCTTATCCCTGACCGCCTCATCATAATTATCAACCAGTGACAGCGCCATATCAACACTGCTTTTTGAAAGCTGAGCCATGTATTTTACGACCTCTATACAGTGTCCAACAGCAAATGCCGGTTTCTCAAGGAATCTGACATCCAGACGCTTGAGCATCTCCAGCTCTGCAGGAATATTTTTCTCCACCTCATCCTTATCTCTGACAGTGAGCGTTGCAAGCTTCTCAAGTCCACCTGAGAACGGAAGCAGAAGAAGTGTCGCTGCAACGTTGAACACACTGTGTACAACAGCTATACCAGCTGCATTTGCAGAAGTGTTCAGGAACTGAAAGTGTATAAATGAATTGGCTGTGTAGAACACCACCATGAACACCACTGTTCCTATGATGTTGAAGTACAGATGCACAAACGCAGCTCTCTTGGCATTCTTCTTGGTTCCTATACATGATATCAGTGCCGTTACACAGGTTCCTATGTTCTGACCCATGATGATAGGGATCGCCGTCCCAAATGATACAGCCCCGGTTGCACAGAGCGCCTGGAGTATACCTACAGACGCCGAAGAGCTCTGTATGATGGCTGTTATCAACATTCCCACAAGCATTCCAAGGAATGGATTGGAGAACATGGTGAGTATATTCGTAAATTCCGGTACATCCTTAAGCGGAGCAACCGCACCGCTCATCATCTCCATGCCAAACATGAGCACTGTAAATCCAAGAAGGATTCCACCTATATCGTGCTTCTTCTCAGACCTGGTGAACATGAGGAATATTATTCCTATTACTGCGAGTATAGGTGAAAAGGATGAGGGTTTCAACATATTAATAAATATATTGTCACTCTGTATTCCTGTAAGGCTGAGTATCCATGAGGTTACTGTTGTTCCTATATTTGCACCCATGATGATACCCACTGCCTGTCTCAGCTTCATGATGCCTGAGTTTACAAGTCCAACCACCATAACTGTGGTGGCCGATGATGACTGGATCACTCCTGTCACCGCGGCGCCCAGTAGAACGCCCCTTATAGGTGTGGATGTGAGCTTCTCCAGTATCTTCTCCAGCTTACCGCCTGCCGTCTTGGCAAGGCCATCTCCCATAACGTTCATTCCATACAGGAACATTGCAAGTCCGCCCAGAAGGGATAACACATTGAAAATATCCATATCTTTTGTCTCCTTATTTCATTTCCAATTACTTCTGTATAAGGACTTGTATACACAATATCCCTTTTACAGCGTCTGTTTTTATCAGAGTCTATTGTAAAAGGGATATGTAAAATACATGACAGGCATATGTAAAATCTGTGTAAATTTAAAATCTGTGTAAAATATCAACAAAATTCCGATTAAAATTTTATATAATTCCAGTCCATTTTCTTTAATTTATCTATTGCCCAGAGGCTCATTTATGAGCAGATATACTGCACTTCCAAGCATTCCTACCAGAAACATGCCGTAGCCGCCGCATATGAACATCAGCTTTACAAATGAGGCAGTTCCAAGCACAGGGATCATGTGAAGCAGCAATGCTATAACGCATCCCGCAAGTCCGCATACCACCATGCTGACTGTTATGAAAAGTTTTATATTGCCTATACCTGTTCTGTATGACAGTTCATTTATCTTTGTACATATCCACTTCATAGAAATCACCTCTTTTCATCTAACTTACTCTATGTAAAATATTTCTGATCTGTTACATATAAAATGTATCTATATCATTTAATCAATCAACATGTTCTCCTGTTATCGAGAAGAGGACCCACTCTGATATATTCGTTGCGTGATCGCCAATCCTCTCAAGATACTTGGCAACCATAAGAAGGTCACAAGCCTGCTCTCCATCATCCGGATTCTCATGTATCATTGTGATGAGTTCATTCTTGACCTTGTCAAAAAGATCATCGACGACATCGTCATGCTCTATTACACTCTTTGCCTTTTTCTCATCTGCGTTGACATATGCCTCTATACTTGATACCAGCATGACGATCGTTTCTTTTGCCATCTGCTGTATGTGCTCAAGCTTCTTTATATATGGTGTACCAGCCATGCACAGTGTGAGTTCTGATATATCTGAGGCGTGATCTCCGATCCTCTCCATATCCGTTATCATCTTGAGTGCTGCGGATATATTCCTCATATCCCCGGCAACCGGCTGCTGAGTAAGGAACAGCTTGAGGCACAGATTCTCAATCTCTCTCTCCTGATGGTCGATGGCGTCATCCGCCTCGATCGCCTTCTTTGCGAGCTCTGTGTCCTGGGCCACGAGAGCTTTGATCGCTGTCTCGATCGCCTGCTCGATCATAGTTCCCATCTCTATCATCTCTGCGTGAAGCTTTCTAAGCTGCATCTCATATTTGTCTCTCATCGTGTCCCTCCTAACCAAATCTACCGGTGATGTAATCCTCTGTACGCTTGTCAGCCGGCTTGCTGAACATCTTTTCTGTCTCTGCGTACTCAACGACCTCTCCGAGAAGGAAGAACGCTGTGTTGTCCGCAACTCTGGTTGCCTGCTGCATGTTATGCGTAACCATGATAATGGTGTAATTGTCCTTCAGTTCAAGTACCAGGTCCTCTATCTTGGATGTCGATATAGGATCAAGGGCCGATGTAGGCTCATCCATGAGAAGTACCTCAGGCTCCACTGCCAGTGCTCTGGCTATACAGAGTCTCTGCTGCTGACCACCCGAAAGACCCAGGGCTGATTTCTTCAGTCTGTCCTTAAGCTCATCCCATATTGCCGCCTGTCTGAGGGATCTCTCAACTATCTCATCAAGCTTTGCTCGGTTTCTTATTCCATGGGTTCTTGGGCCATATGCTATATTGTCGTATACACTCATCGGAAACGGATTTGGCTGCTGGAATACCATTCCAACTCTCTTTCTGAGAAGGTTGATGTCCATTCCACTGTATATATCCTCGCCATCAAGTCTCACATCACCTGTTATCTTGCATCCCTCTACCAAATCATTCATTCTGTTGAGCGACTTGAGGAATGTTGACTTACCACAACCTGATGGTCCGATAAATGCCGTAACCTCATTTGACGGAATATCCATATCAATACCCTTAAGGGCGTGGAACTTTCCATAATAAAGGTTCAGATCCTTAACGCTAAACTTAACGTTTTTATTCATCTATTTTTCTCCATTCTTAACATCAAGCACGAAGCAAAACATTGCCCCATCTTTTTCGTGCTCAGAGTTTTCTTCTTTTTTAATTGCAGAAGCTTAATCGCTTCTGCCGGATATTGTAAGCACCTGCCAAGACTCTGATTCCAAAGCCCTGACACATGTTAATTGGCTTTATCTGCCGCAACCTTGCCTGCAATCTTGTCTGACGCAAAGTTGATAAGCACTACAAGTACAAGAAGCACTACCGCTGTTGCATAACCCTGATCCGTGTGAAGTCCTTCTTTTGACAGAAGGTACATATGAACCGCCAGAGTTCTTGTTGAATCGGTAAGCTTTGTCGCCATCTTTGCAACCGATCCTGCTGTGTATATGAGTGCTGCCGTCTCGCCCACGATACGTCCTGTCGCAAGTATGATTCCTGACAGTATTCCAGGAACGGCACTTGGAAGCACTACCTTAAATACTGTTCTGAGCTTTCCGGCTCCCAGTCCAAAACTTCCTTCTCTATAAGACTTAGGCACTGCCATAAGTGCCTCCTCAGTGGTTCTCATTATGACCGGAAGTACCATTATCGCCAAAGTGAGCGCACCTGATATGAGTGATAATCTAAGCCCACACGCATTTGTGAAAAACAGCATTCCAAAAAGTCCGTATACTATCGAAGGTATTCCTGTAAGTGTCTCCGCTGTGATCCTCACAACCCCCACCAGCTTATTGCCAGTCTTTGCATATTCTACAAGATATATCGCTGCAAATATTCCTATCGGGCCTGCTATCAGGAGGGACAGCAACGTCATGTAAACCGTGTTTATAAGCGCCGGTACCAGCGAACAGTTGTCCGATGTATATTCCCAGCTGAATATGTCCGCATTAAGATTTGGGATTCCTTTTACCAGTACATACACCAGCAGAAATCCTATGGAGAGCACAGTTATGAGCGTTGCCAGATGTACAAGGATAAACATTATGAATGATCCCGGTTTCTTTCTGTACTCAGCCCATTTCTCAGAACATGTTCTCTTGTTTATAGCCTCTATACTGTCCACATCAACCATGGATGAAGGATCATCCTCAGGTGCCGTCTTTTTCGTGCTGATTATTGTATTTTTTGTTCTGTCATCGCCACATGCGACAACTGTCTTTATTCCTTCTACTCTCTCTGCCATCTATGCCACCGTCTTTCTCTTTATGATGGAGAACAGGAGGTTGATAATGAGTATGAATACGAACAGTACAACGCCCGTTGCTATCAGAGCCTGTCTGTGCAGGTCCGTCGCATATCCCATCTCCATTACTATATTTGTGGTGAGTGTTCTGACACCTCTCAGTATTCCGTCAGGCATATGAACCTGGTTTCCAGCTACCATGATAACCGCCATAGTCTCTCCAACTGCACGGCCAACACCCAGGATAATCGCTGCCATAACTCCTGACTTTGCTGCAGGGACAACAGTCTTGAACACGCTTCGCTCATGTGTTGCTCCAAGTGCTAAAGCTCCCTGATAATATTTGTCAGGTACCGCTCTTATTGAGGTCTCTGATACACTGATGATAGTTGGAAGTATCATCATTCCAAGAAGTACTGATGCCGTGAGCATCGTATTTCCATTTACTCCAAATATGCTTCTCACCATCGGTACAAGCACACACATTCCAAAGAATCCATATACCACCGAAGGTATTCCGGCCATCAGATTGATAAATGGCTTTATAACTTTATATAATCTGTCGGGACAAAACTTTGCCAGATATATCGCTGTCAGAAGTCCTATCGGAACTCCTATTATCAGCGCGCCGGCCGTTACATATATACTTCCTAGTATGAAAGGAAGAATGCCGTAGTATCCATTTGTAGGCTTCCATACTTCACCGAGGGTAAAATCTCCGAAGCCTATCTCTTTGATAGCAGGTATTCCATTCACGAACAGGAACACACATATGAGTGCTACTGCCGCGATGGATACCAGTGCCGCTATCAGGAATACTACATGCATAATTATTTCTTTTACTTTATGCATAAGCTGATTACTTTACGTCCTCCCACTTTGCTGCTGAACCTGTGAATATGTTCTTGACCTGATCTACTGTGTAATCCTCAGCAGGGTTGTTGTTATTTACTATAACTGCAATTCCGTCCATTGCTATTACTGTTGCCTTAAGTCCAAGTGATGTCTCTGTATCCTTGAGTTCACGTGATGCCATACCTATATCGCATGTTCCATCTGATGTTGATGTGATACCTGTTGTTGAATCGCTCTCCTGAAGCTCGATGTCCGCATTTGTATTGATTGCCTTGTAAGCCTCGATAAGCTTCTCCATAACTGGTGTTACTGATGAGGAACCAGCTACAACGATCTTGCCCTTTGGATTTGTTGAAGTAAATGCTCCGCTGTTTGCAACCTCGATGTACTTATTTGCTGAAATGATCTTCTGTCCATCCTCGCTCATGATGTAGTTGATGAAATCCTGTGCAACATCGCTGATGCCATCCTTTGTAACGATGTTGAACGGTCTTGAGAGGGTGTATGAACCGTTGTTGATGTTCTCCTCGCTTGCCTCAACTCCACCAATCTTGAGTGCCTTTACTGTATCGTTGAGTGCTCCGAGTGAGATGTAACCGATCGCATAATCATCGCCAGCTACTGTTGTAAGTACAACCTCTGTGCTGTTACATGTGATGGCATTTGTTGTTGTGTTGTCGACCTTATTGCCATCTGCATCCTTCTCCTCAACTCCTGTGAGCTCTACAAATGCTCCTCTTGTTCCTGAGCCTTCCTCTCTTGATACTACTGATATATCCTGTGTTGCATCGAATCCGCCATCTGCGCTCTTTGATGAATTATTTCCACAGCCTGCAAGGCTTCCTACCATAAGTGCTGCTCCAAGTGTCACTGCTAATACTTTCTTTAATTTAACCATTTTCTTTTTCTCCTTACTTTGTCCATATTCTTTTATGGCTTGTAATGCATAACAAGTTTTCTTCAAAAACTTGCTGCATGTGCCGGTTATCTCTTGAACCGGTCTTTGCAAATATTGTATTATTGGGACATATCATTCTTCGCTTATGTCCCGGAAAAGAACCCGCGCGCCTTTCGTTCTTTTCTTTGCACTATAATAAAGGGCATAAGTAAAATACATAACCAGCGCAATGTAAATTGAATGTAAAGTCGGCGTTAATCAATGCAAGTGAAAATGTACAGCAGACAATCTGCCATGACTTATAAATTACGACCAGAAAGTGGGATCAATATACATGATAAATACCAATTTAGAAGTAATAGGATATGTGAGATGTGACTATAAAGAAAAGTTCGGCATTCCAAGGCAGAGCGGCCTGACAGACTGCGCCACCGCTTTTATAGAGATGCTTCCACCATACAATCAGGCAGAGGCTTTCAGAGGACTTGACGAATTCTCCCACATATGGCTGCTGTGGGACTTCTCCAGGGCTCACAAGAATGGCTTTACCGCAACAGTAAAACCCCCAAAGCTGGGCGGTAACCAGCGGATGGGGGTTTTTGCCACCAGATCGCCATTCAGGCCGAACAACATCGGACTATCATCGGTGAAGCTTCTGGATATTATATATAATGAAGAAACTGGCTGTGTACACAGGCTTGTGGTGTCAGGAGCCGATATACTGGATGGTACACCGGTGTACGACATCAAGCCTTATCTGCCATACACAGACAGCCACCCGGAGGCGACTGGGGGATGGACGGACTCTCTTGATATTCCGGAACTGTCAGTACGTTTCTCTGACGATATCGCCGCCCAGCTTGAAACGATATTTTCAAATACACAGATTGAAGCCCTGAAAGAGATACTTGCGCAGGATCCAAGGCCGGGCTATCAGGATGAACCGAATAGACGGTACGGGATGCTGTATGGCGGATATGATGTGAGATTCACCATACAGGATGGTATTCTCATGGTGTGCGAAATTGCCTCAGCCCACCCCTAGATATCTTTGGCAGTCAGTGAAAATACATGTAAACTCATACTTTTGCTAGTATAAAAACAGCCGATGTGCAGATTTTACATATGCACACCGGCTGTTTTATATTCATTTTCATTCTACAAAATGTACTCCCGGCGCATACAGATAGTAGCCCTGACCATATGCCACACCTATTCGTGCCGCGGTCTCAAGCTCTCTGATCTTTATCTTCCTATTTTTCATCAGCATCCCTCACTATGTAATACATCTACTGACGTGCCCTCTCATAGGCATCTGCATACTGCTGCTCCTGTGAGTTTATCTCCTCTGCATCACGGTTCTGCTTCATATAGGTGCCATCAGGCTGCTGTATACGTGCCTGCATGTTATCCTTCATCATAAGCCCAAACATGTCTCTGATACGCTGCTTGATCTTCTCATCGTATATAGGGGTGGCAACCTCAACACGGCGGAGAGTGTTGCGTGTCATGAAATCTGCTGAAGCTATATATATCTTGTCTCTGTCAGGTGTTCCAAACATATATATTCTTGAATGCTCAAGGAAACGTCCTACTATACTTCTTATATGTATGTTCTCCGTCTCCCCTGGGATTCCAGCCAGCAGACAGCATATACCTCTGACTATGAGCTCTATCTTCACCCCGGCTTTTGATGCCTCCACCAGCTTATCTATGATCTTCTTGTCAGTAAGAGAATTGATCTTAACACCGATATACGCCGGCTGTCCATCCTTTGCAATAGCTATCTCATCATCTATCATCTTGAGAACCGGAGCCTGCAGGCATTCAGGAGCCACAAGCAGGTGATCAGCATGGCTGACTGTATTGCCGATAAGGATTGACTGGAACACTTTCATGGCATCCTTGCCAATAGCCTCATTTGCAGTCATGAGTGACAGATCTGTGTAGAGTCTCGATGTCTTCTCATTGTAATTGCCCGTTCCTATCTGTGTTATGTACTGGATCTTACCTCCGTCTTTTCTGGTTATGAGGCAGAGCTTTGAGTGAACCTTGAGTCCGTCAACGCCATACACAACATGGCACCCCGCATCCTCGAGGGTACGGCTCCACTCTATATTGTTCTCCTCGTCGAATCTCGCCTTGAGCTCCACAAGTACCTCCACCTGCTTGCCATTCTCTGCGGCTTCCACAAGTGCTTCCACAACCTTGGAGTTCTTCGCAAGACGATATAAAGTCATCCTGATTGCATTTACCTTTGGATCTCTTGCTGCTTCCTGAAGGAGATTCAGGAACGGTCTGATGCTCTCATACGGATATGAGAGAAGCACATCCTTCTCTAGTATCTGAGGTATAAGCGGCTTCATCACATCAAGATCCGGTGACTGCTGTGAAACTCTCTTCTCAAAGAACAGATCCTGTCTGTCCCTGAGCTTATCCTGTATCTGGAATACAAATGACAGATCCAGCGGAGATTTTGAATAAAATACATGGTTCTCGTCAAGCTCACAGTAATCACATACCTCCCCAACCATCTTCTGTGATATATCTCTTGTAAATTCTATTCTGACCGGAGCGAGCTTCTTTCTGAGCTTAACCACCTGTTCCATCTGATCCCTATAGTTGAGATCCTCATCATACACCTTGCTCACATCTATGTCTGCATTTCTGGTAATCCTCATGAGGGTCTTCTCCTGAACCTTGTAGCCCTTGAAAAGTCCCGGTGTATAGTGAAGGATAAGCTCCTCTAAGAGGATGTATGTACCCGGCACGCCCGGAAGTGCCACAAGTCTTGGAAGCATGCCACTCTCACAAGGTATGATACCGAGTTTCTTCTTGCCCTTTCTCTCAAGTATGGCAAGGGCGTATATCTCCCTGTTCTTGAGGAATGGGAATGGCTGTTTCCTTCCAACGATCATCACTGAGAGCAGCGGAAGTATCTCCTGCGCAAAATAACTGTCAAGATACTTTGCATCAGCCTTTGACAGATCTGCATAACGCACCAGTCTAAAGCCCTCCGTCTCAACATCTTTCATGAGGTTCTCATATATATTATCCTTGATAGCATTGAGCTTTGTGACATTCTCAAGGATCGCATCAATCTGTTCCTGTGGGCTGAGCTTTGTCTTGTTCTCCCTCTGATCTCCGGTCAGAAGCTTCTGATCCTCCAGAGAACCAACTCTCACCATGAAGAATTCATCAAGATTTGACTGATATATTGCCAGAAATGACAATTTCTCGCAGAGCGGTGAATTCTCATTCTGTGCCTCCTCCAGCACACGCTCATTAAACTTGAGCCATGAAATCTCTCTGTTGACGTATACGCCCTTTATTGTACTTATATTTGTTTCCTGTGCCATTTCTTCATATTCTCCTTTTCTGTTCTTTATTTTTCTTATCAATCTGATCAGCCAGTTTACCAATTGCCTGTCCTCTTTCTATCTATTTTATCCTATACATACATGACAAGACGGATAGCCATATGACTACCCCTCTCATCATAGGCGCAGACTCATTATATGCGCCCATGCAAGTTGCTGTTCCTTATTGTGATAATTATCTCAAATCGCTCCAGGCAGTATACTTCTTATCATATATCTTCTTCAGCATATCCACCGATATGTCAGATAGCGGATTCTCACTATTTACGATCACAGCGATCGCATCACGTCCAAATACATATGACGTGAGCAGCTCGCTCTCGTACGGCTGAAGACTTCTGGATGACATTCCAAGGTCACATCTGCCCTGAAGTGCATCATTGAGTCCCTGTGTAGAATCCGACTCTGTGACCACAACCTTTGCCGACGGATTGATCTTCATGTATTCCTCTGCCAGCTTTGATACGATCGGAGCTGCCGATGTGGAACCATGTATCTCCACCGTACCACCAGACTTGTCTGACAGGAATGTCTCGCTATTTTTTACCGGAACACAGTAGTCCGCAACCACTGCCTGCCCCGCTGACTTCACATAAGCCATGAAATCCTTTGCCACAGCTGACAACTCTCCGTTATACACCAATATATAGTCCCTGCACAGAGGATATTTGTCCTTCTCTATAGATGCCGCATCCGGAGCTACACCATCGACATCCAGCACCTTTACACCACTGTTATTTTCCGCACTGTAAGCTATATAACCTATCGCATTTTTGTCAGAAGCAACTTCCGATATGACCTTATCTGTGGAATCTGCAACAGTGTTTGTTCCCGTAGCATCGGTACCTACAAGATTGTCAAATTCCGTCTTAGTACCAGAACCTTCCTCTCTGGAAACCACGTTTACCGTTCCCATGGATGACATATCCGGAACGTCCACTTTGGCGCCGCATCCTGTGAGCAGCAGAGAACCCAGTGCAGTCATTGCAAGAAATCTGCCAATCATTTTCCAGCATCTGCCCATTTTGCAGTTCCTGTCTATATTACTGTCAATATACGTTCTTTCACATTTGTATTTTGTCATGCCTGAGCACCTGCCTTCACCATGACTTCACTGTCGCTATCCATATTCTCTATCTCAAGTTTGTCAAATGTGAAATCGTCGATTGCCTCTTCCGCAATGGATATGCAGTTGTCCGCCATACGGTCCATGCTGTAAAGGAGTGCAGAATAGTCCGCTGTCAGGCTTCTCACACATGTATTTTTCTTGACTCTCGCGAGATGAGCCTTGCCAGCCTGTCTCTGAAGCTTTCTTATCTTCTTCTTGTCTGCGGCAACCTTATCAGGAGTTTCGCTGTCCCCAGTAATTATTGCATTCATTGACTCACTAAAAAGTTTCTCTGTCATATCCATACATGCTGTCAGGTCAGTTATCGCAGCATCCGACAGCAGTTGTCCATTGTCCAGGATCTTTTTATACAGACCATCCACCTCATCGCACCTGTCTGCTATACGCTCTATATTGTTGCTGACCACCATGAGGCCTGCCGCCTGCTCCGCCTGTTTCTCGGTAAGGTTACCGCTTGATATCAGCTTTGTGATGAAATCAACTATTATATTCTGAAGCTCCTTGACCTTATCATGCTCATCCACATATTTGTCACGGATATCTGTGATATTTCTCTTCTCTATAGCATTTCTCATAGACTCTATCATCTTGCCCGCATGAGCCGACAGTCTTGATATCTCTTTTGCGGCCATGTAGATAGCTGCCGCAGGCTGTGACATAGCTTTATCATCGAGGTACTTGGCTACAAAGCCATCTGAATTTTTCTTGTCCTCGCCCCTGATGATGAACTTCACTATCTTCACCATAACAGGTATCAGAGGCAGCCAGATAAGTGTACATGCCACATTGAACGTGGTATGCGCATTTGCTATCTGCCTTGATATGATGTCAAGTTCATCCCCCTTTGGTGATATCCACTGTACAAATGCAGCCAGCGGTCTTATAAGGAACATGAAAAGTATGGTTCCTGTGATATTGAATGTACTGTGCGCGATGGCTGTCCTCTTGGCATTCTTGGACTGTCCGATGGATGCCAGAAGCGCTGTGATGGTTGTTCCGATGTTATCGCCGAACAGGATAGGTATCGCACCAGTCAGACCTATGACACTGTGTATTCCGTCAGGTCCAGGCTGTGACGCAAAGTTCTGAAGTACCGCAATGGTCGCCGAACTACTCTGTACAACCAGGGTCATAACTGCACCAAGTACAACTCCGAGAACCGGTATCTCTGACACCTTGCCCATCAGATCCACAAATATCGCGCTGCTCGCAAGTGGCTTCATAACACCACCCATGACCTCGATACCTTCAAAGAGAAGTCCAAATGAGAATATGACCATACCAACATTTCTGATCTTCTCCTTCTTGAACACAAAGTTCATAATGAAGCCTATGAATATGATCGGATATATGTAATTGCTGATCTTGAACGCCATAAGCTGTGCCGTCATGGTCGTTCCTATATTTGCTCCAAATATTACTGATATAGCCTGTGGCAGACTCATGAGTCCTGCACTTACAAATCCGATAACCATGACCGTGGTCGCTGAACTGCTCTGGAGAACTGCGGTAACAAGTGCTCCCGCCAAAGCTCCCATCAAAGGATTCCTGGTAAGAAATCCCAATATTCTCTTCATCTTCTCTCCTGCTGCCTTCTGGAGTGCATCGCTCATGCTATTCATTCCATATAGGAACATGGCAAGTCCTCCCAGCAGGCCAAACACTATCTTAACTCGCTCGTCCACTGTGTTTCTTTCCTCCTTATGTAAATATGGAACAGACGCATTACAACGCGCTTATGCGTGGCGTCTGCGTGATGTCTTAATCAAGCATATCCACATAAGGAAAGTGCCGCTATCCACATGCAGTAAACGAAATGTAAAATCTATGTAAAAAGCAAGAAAAGCCAGCAGACACACTTCATGTGTATCTACTGGCTTAAATTCCATCACTATAAATTTGCCATTATATTAGCATTTTGTATCGTATTTTTCAATATGCGGGCGCGTAAAATTTATGTAAACTACATTAAAACAATCTATCCAGTGATAGTATTATAAAGTTAACACCTTTCTCCCATTTTGCTACAGCCTGACGCGAAACACCACATTTTTCTGCGAATTGTTCCTGTGTCAAATTAAATTTTTGTCTCAATTTTTGAATTTCTTGCTTTGCTTCTATGTTCATTTATTTTTCTTCCAACTAATAAAAGAGGTCTCCACACTCTGATACGCATCCAAAATTCCAGATATATTTCAGATGCATTTCATTCGGAAACCTCTTTTTTCAGCTATATTTCTTATATATTATTTTACCGATTTCTTCTAATTGTGCTCAGGCACGACAGCATAGAACACCAGATCCTCATCACCATTATTCTTCAGACTATGGCTGTGTCCCGGTGGGCAATAATGGCAGTCGCCCGGATTGAGTATCTCCATGGTATCGTCATACTCCATGGTTCCAACTCCTGAGATGATAAATATGATCTCGCTGTTGGTGTCATGTGTGTGAAGTCCTATAGAACTTCCGGCTGGAAGTGTTGCCCTCATGATCTTGTTGTAATTGCCTACGTGCATGCGTGGCTTGAATACGCCTTCGCCACCCTTAAATCCCTGAATATTCTGCTCCTCAAGTGAATCGAATGATATCTTCATCTGTTGTCCTCCTTACGAAAAATACGAAAAATCCCGCAAACGCATAAAATGCGCTCCGCGCGGCGTCTGCATCCTATGTCGTCAAGCTCACTACACTCTCCAGAAGTCTGTCACAGGCTTCCTCTATTATGTCCTCTTCTATACCCGAGTAATTGATAACCAGTGTGTGGCTGTCCTCCTGTTCTTTTCCGTGGCAGTACTGGCTAAGGCTGGATATGTTGATGCCTGCCGCGGCAGCCCTGTCCACCATCTCTCTGTCTGTGTACGACGTGTCAACCTCCATAAGGAAATGGAGACCGGCATTCTCTTCCTTTATCGTTACCTGCGGATACAGTCTGTGGCTCCTGATACAACCAAGTATCCTGTCCCTGCTGTTCCTGTAAAACTTTCTCATCCTGTTGATGTGCTTTTCCAGATACCCCTCCTGGATAAACCTTGTGAGTGTATACTGATCAAAATTCGACACCGTACACGCATAAAAGCTTAGTACATGATTATACCTTACCATGAGCGGTATTGGCAATACCATGTAGCTTATTCTTATGGTTGATGACAAACTTTTTGAAAATGTATTCATGTATATGACCTTATCAGATGCGTCTATACTCTGAAGCGCCGGGATTGGATTTCCAACCAGGCGGAATTCACTGTCATATTCATCCTCTATGATGTACCTGCCCTCCTGCTTTGCCGCCCAGCCCAGCAGCTCATATCTCCTACTCGCCGGAGTGACAGTTCCCGTAGGGAAATGGTGTGACGGTGATATATGCACCACATCAGCTCCGGATCTCTCTAATGAATCTATGTTGACACCGCTCTCGTCCATATCTATATAACAGCATTTCACCTGATATGCATCGTATATGTGCTGTATCTTCTGGTATCCAGGATCCTCCACTCCGTATACGCTGTCCCTGCCGAGGAGCTGTATGATCAGACCATACAGATATTCCGTTCCCGCGCCGACTATGATCTGGTTCGGGCTTACAGACATCCCCCTGAACTGATAGAGATAATCCGCAATGGCTTTTCTGAGTTCGAATATACCACCAGATGGTGATCTCTTCATAAGCTTTTCCCGGTCATCCATCATCGTCTCCCTCATGAGTTTCGTCCATGTCGAAAATGGGAAGTTCTCACTGAGGGTGGAATTGTTTACAAAGTCTGCAAAAAATCTGTTCTGGTCAGGGGCTTCTGCGTGTTCCCTGATCACATGAGTATGCTCTGTCACATGGTCTTCCAGTCGTATTCCACGCATGTGTGCAACGTCCGGTTCATCTGAGGTCGTGGTCTGCACAGAATCAGCTTTTACAGCATACCCCCTTGTGCTATTCTTATATACACCAATATCATAGGATTTTCTCACTCCCACAACATCCGCATCCTCGGCCTTCACATCACACACATAGAACCCGCTCTTCGGCTTGGAATAAATATACCCCTCCGCCAGGAGCTGGCTATAGGCATTCTCCACTGTTACCACGCTCACATTCAGATGAGCTGCAAGTGTCCTCTTTGACGGCAGCTTCTCATGGGCTTTAAGATTTCCCATCAATATGTCATTTTTTATCTCTTTGTACAAATGCTCATAGAGGAAATCCATCCCTCTGTCGTCAAATGAATATGTAAGCATCCACTACTCTCCCAATACTATATCAACGATCTTCTGTGTGTCATGTATGACAAATGGTGCGCCAAGGCTCATGATGAACTCCTCGTCTCTGAATCCCCAGCCGACCATGATGACATCCGTTCCAGAATTTCTTGCTGTGGCAAGATCCACATCAGAGTCACCTATATATACGACATCCTTCTTCTCAAGACCAAGCGTTCTGAGGCACTCCTCCACCATGTCAGGTGCCGGTTTCTTTGCTATGCCAGACTTCTCTCCAAGTGCGAAATCAAACATTCCCGGGAAATAGTCAACACACAGATCCTGCACTGCGAAATCCGCCTTGTTGGACACGACCGCAGTCTTCACACCTGCTGCCCTAAGCTTTGCAATGGCATCATGTATTCCGTCATATGGTCTGGTCTTGATGGCACTATGCTCTTTATAATAAGAAGCAAATGTATCAAACACCTGATCTATCGTTGCCACATCAGTTCCCGCCGGCACAGCTCTCTCAATGAGCTTTCGTATGCCATTACCAACAAATCTTCTAACCTCATCTATAGTTCTCTCCGGAAATCCGTGATGAGCAAGCGCATAGTTGGTACTGTCCGTCAGGTCCTCCAAAGTATTAAGTATTGTTCCGTCCATATCAAATATCGCTGCCTTATATCTCATGTCGTACATCTCCTTGTCATATTTGTATTTATGCTTATTCCCATTATAATCTGTGAGTTAAGGTTGTCAATCAACAATGACGCCACAAAAAAATCCGGCGCAGGAGGGAGGTCCCTGCGCCGGACTTTTATATACAAATGAAAGTAATCATCTATCGTATATTTATTCAATTGTTATATACTTTGACTTTGGCTCCTCTGGTTTCTTCTCAATCTTTGGAACTGTGAGCTTAAGCACTCCGTCCTCAAACTTGGCCTTGATATCTTCCTGAGTCAGATCCTTGCCAACATAGAAGGTTCTGCTGCCCGAACCACTGTAACGCTCCTTGCGGATGTACTTTGTCTTCTTATCTTCCTCTGTGACTTCTCTCTTTGTAGAAGCGTTCACGATCAGATATCCATCCTTGAGCTCTATCTTCACATTCTCTTTCTTAACTCCTGGAAGATTCATCTCAACTGTGTAGGAGTCCTCGCTCTCGGCTACATCAGCCTGCATAAATCCATTCATCTGAGTCTGCTTTGGTGCTGCATATGTCCTCTCAGGATATCCAAAGAAATCATCTAAAAAGCTATCTCCAATAATACTAGGCATTAACATAAGTCATCTCTCCTTCCAATATCTATCCCATCTGCCTTTATCGCATCAGGTATATATATGTTAATAATTTCGTTTTCTTTTCAAAGGATCGCTTCAAGGCTTATCGTTAATTTCTATTTAGAAGCTCTTTCCTTTGACTGATTATGTTATACCACTTCTGTTAGCACTCGTCAATACCGAGTGCTAATAAATTTTGTGAAAAAATTGTGAAGCCCACCAAATCAGGACTTCACACCCTCACACATAAAACACCTTTTCATCCTCAAGCCTGATACATGCAAGTCTGGCGTTCTTTTTCTCTGCATATCTCATCCAGCATCCACAGTCTATGTCATAGAACAAAAAGTCCCGTTCCTCATCATACCTTCGAAATACCCGTCCATCATTATATGCAAATTCTTCCTCTTTGGTCGTCGGCGTATGTCCCGCCACAACCATGCCTTGCATGATGCCACCATTTGTAAATCCATCACCCCTGGCGTTCATATAGAACTCTTCCCTTGAGCTATACCTGGCCTTAAGTTCCGGCGTGTCAAGCCTCCTGATGTATGCGGCATGAACTACTATGCATTTCCTGCCAGACACTTCTGTTTCATACAGATACGGCATGTTCTTTATCCGGTCCGCCCATGTGCAAAGCTGTGCGAAAGTATATCCGGATTCTACCAGCTCATATACCGTCTCACAGCGGTCAAACTTTACGCTGTCATCTTTTTTCGAAAGCTTTTTCATCGACCGGTACAGAGTTTTCGTGTCCTGCAGGCTATCCCTGTCGAGATCCATTTTGTAGCTGATAATTCTCATAGCCTCTATATTCTGTGCAAAATCCTCATCGTGATTGCCGCGCAGCAGAATGACATTTGGTGGGACATTCATTATCCATTCCAGCACCTCGGCATTCTTTGGTCCCTTATCTATATAATCTCCCGCACATATCAGAGTGTCACTGTCTCCTAAATTTATCTTCTCAAGCATCCGGATCAGCTCGTCATAGCATCCGTGGATGTCTGATATTACATAACTGCCCATAAAAAGCCTCCCTTATCATATTTCATACAGAACATATACTATACTTTTTATTGTAAATGTCATCATCTTTCATGCGTAAATTCTGAGTAAATGTCCCGTCATACACAAAAGCCATCTGGACTTTTTTGTCCGGATGGCCATGTAATTCTCTTTAACAGTTTTGTTCAGTTTCTTTTTACCCGCTCCCCAGATGACGAATTACATATCACCAAAGCCGCAATAACAAGTACAACGCCCAATACGCCTTCCATACTTAGCTTCTCTCGAAAGACGACTGCTCCAATGAGTGTTGCCGTCACCGGTTCTATGGATGCCACAATGGATGCCCTGGAATTCTCCACGTGTACAAGTCCAAGCGTATATAACAGATACGGTACAACGGTACACACTACTCCAAGTGCCAGTATCAGCCACACCAAGCTCCAACTCTCTGATACAACACCGATTATCCTGCCTATGTCCGTGAAGAATACGGTCGCAATCGAGGTGATAATAAATGTGTAGCAGGTTATAGTAAGTGAATGATAGCCTTTGTCTATGGCATATCTGCTGAATATAGAATATAAGGCATATCCAAGACCTGCTCCGAAGCCATATAGCAAGCCCTTGGGGCTGACATTGTCCAGTCCATCCAGAGCACCTGTTACACATACACATCCTGCAAATGTCATCACAAGGCTTACAGCTTTTCTGACTGTGAACCGTTCATGGAAAAGAAAGTACGACAGGACCATCACTATGGCCGGTGCCGTATATAGCAGCACAGAGGCCACAGACAGCGAAGACGCTGTTATACATTTGAAGTAACAGAAGTTAAAGAAGGCTATACTGGCAATTCCCGTTCCAAGGAAACACCAGATATCCTTTAATTTTATGATAAGAAGCTTTCTGTTAAATAATAACAGATACAAGGTCATAGCCACCGCAGTGACTATCGCTCTCAGAAATACTATGTCCATAGACCCAAGATTCTTTGCATTCAGGGTCCTGACAAACAGCCCTATACATCCCCACAGTATTCCCGCAAGCAATATAAATACATAGGATATTTTTTTCATAATTTTATATGCTCCAGATACATCGTTATGATGGATTGTCCCTTCCTAGTCAGACTCACCGCACCGCCACGCACGCACCAGTCATATATGATTCCACGCTCAAGTGAAGCATAGTCCTCGGCGATCTCCTCAGCAGATTCTTCTCGGGCAAATTCCCCAGAGCTCTGACCATCCCGGATAATCCTGGTTATCAGTTTATAGTAAAAACGGGTCTCCGACAGCAGCTCCTGCTGCTCTGATTTTTCCTCCGCATATATATGTCTTACAAGCTCAAATGGCACCATATTCTCAATGAGGGTGAAAAGCTCTTTGTTGAGGTAGACCAGCTTATCAAAGCACGAAAATGCAGGATTCATGTTGACCATGAGCTGGGCATATTTCTCATCGAACAGATCACCCAGCGTATGTTCCAGATCATCCTTCTTTACGAAATACTTATTGAACGTTTCCCGGGTAACACCGGCACGATCTGATATATCGTCCACACTGGCAGCATCGTAGCCAATCTCATGAAACAGCTCCCAGGCCGCCACAACGATCCGTTCTCTCTCGCTCGGCTGATGCTTCTTCTCGTATTTGCCGAGAAGGAAGCCATACCTGAGCGGATCGTCCTCATCTATGACCCATTCGTTCAGACCTGTTATATATGCACTTCCTGTTATCTGTGGAATTATACCCTTGCCTCCTGCGATGTCCACCTCCTGGACTGCCACGCCCTTGAACAGCGATCCTGTAATGCTCTCATACACGAACTGCTGCCCGATCTCCAGTTCTCCTTTTGCAGTCAGTGCCGCAAGCTTTGCGCTGGTTCCCGTACCGCACGGGGATCTGTCCACCTGAGCATCGCCAAATATCACACAGTTTTTCATATCCGCAAGGGGATTATCTGTATGCTCATAGAATTCCACCAGATCAACGGTTGTTATATCCAGATATGGATGCTTTATCTCCACAGTCTCATTGACCACTCTTCTGATCTCCATACCCAGTTTTGTTATCTCATCCACATTTTCTCTCTCAAGAGAAAGACCTATCTGCTCAGCGTTTACAATGGCAAAAAACGATCCGCCAAATGAAATGTCGTATTTTATCGTTCCCCATTTCTCTGTCGTAATCTTCAGATCTCTCTTATATAGAAATGATGGCACATTAAGAATGCTGACCTCGACAGCCCTTCCATTCTCAACGCGGACCTTTGTCCTTATGACTCCGCTTGGGGCATCGAGAACAACATCTGTATAGGGCTCCGACACCGGAACCATTCCCGTCTCCACCAGCATGGACGCCGTACCTATGCTCCCGTGTCCGCACATATTCAGGCAGCCACCGCTGTCCATGAATATAACTCCATAGTCTGCCTCATCATGTACGGGGCTTGTAAGCACTGCGCCGAACATATCCCTGTGTCCCCTCGGTTCCAGCATGAGTGCTTCGCGAAGATAGTCATACTGCTGCGTTAGTTGTTTTTTCTTGTCCATCATCGTGCCGCCTGTGAGTTCAGGGAAACCATCATACACAATTCGGGTAGACTCTCCCATGGTATGGGAATCGATCGTCTTTATATTATATTGATAGTTTTGAAGTCTAGGAATCTTTCTCACATCGACCACGCTCCTGTTCTCTGATCCTATTCTGTCTCTTTTCCAAACTTCTGTCTGACTATGGCTGCAAGCGCCTGTGCAGTTCCCTCTACCTCGAGAAGTGCACTGTTGATTATCACATGCTTATGCTCAGGATCATCAGGAAGATATCCGGCAAAATGCCTGTGATAAGCTACTCTGGCCCTGTCAACCTCCGCGATCATCTTCTTCGCATCCGTCTTCGACATACCCAGAGTTCCAACGCAGTTTGCAAGGCGGTCTGCGTATGGCGCATATATGTATACATGTATGGCATTTGGTTCATCTGCAAGGACATAGTCCGAGCATCTTCCAACTATGATACAGCTTTCCTTGCCGGCCAGATCCTGTATGATCTGTGACTGGCATTCAAAGAGCGACTTCTGCTTCTCTACATTCTCTGTGCCAAGAGGAAACATCATCTGGAAGAATCCGGATTTCTTCTCCTCTGTTTTACTTATGACCGACACAGGAAGATTCATGCGTCTGGCCGCAGCCTCCACTATATCACGGTCGTAGAATTCAACTCCCAGCAACTCCGAGAGGCGCTTCGCAATGGGTCTTCCAAGGCTTCCAAACTCTCTGGTTATAGTAACTACAAATTTTTTCATATCTGATACCCTCTTTCCTTTGAACGTCCGATCACGAAGCCAGAAATCTCGAAAGGAATGCCTTTGTCCTCTCCTCCTTAGGATTGCTGAACACTTCCTTCGGATCGCCTTCTTCGACTATATATCCGTCTGCCATAAACACAACTCTGTCTGCAACGTCTCTGGCAAATGCCATCTCATGGGTTACTATGACCATGGTCATTCCTTCCTTCGCCAGATCTCTCATTACACTAAGTACCTCACCGACAAGCTCTGGATCAAGGGCTGATGTAGGCTCATCAAAGAGCAGTGCCTTCGGCTCCATGGCAAGTGCCCTGGCTATGGCCACTCGCTGCTGCTGTCCACCTGAAAGCATGTGCGGCTTTGCATTTGCCTTGCTCGAAAGCCCAACCTTCTCCAGAAGCTCCATTGCCTTTTCATGTGCCCCGGCTTTATCCATATGCTTTGTGAGGACTGGAGCCATCATGACATTTCCAAGGACCGTTTTAAGAGGGAAAAGATTAAATCTCTGGAATACCATTCCAACTTCCTCACGAAACGTACGTATATCCGCCTTTTTATCACACAGATCCTCACCCTTGTACAATATCTCTCCTCCGGTAGGTGTCTCGAGCTGATTTATACATCTGAGGAATGTGCTCTTACCGGAACCGGACGGGCCTATAATACACACAACCTCGCCTTCATGTATGTCCATATTTATATCCTTGAGCACCTCAAGATCATCAAACGATTTCTTCAAATGCTTTATCTGAATAAATGCTTCATTACTCATATCTCTTCACTCCTTCCTCAGCTCTTTACACGGCTTTCAACGATCTTCTGTATTATCATCAGCAATGAGAGAAGTATCAGATAAAACAAAGCACATGCCGTGTATGCCGGAAGTGTATTATATGTACGGGCTACATAATTCTGTGTCTGTCTGGTTATATCATTTACTGTTATAACGGACAAAAGTGCTGTATCCTTAACCGAGATTATAAACTGGTTAAAAAGTCCGGGAATCATGCTCTTAAATGCCGGAGGGATCACAACATGCCTGAGTATCTGACCTTTGGTAAGTCCAAGGGCAAGTCCTGCCTCTCTCTGTCCAAGCTCTACACTCTCCAGCGCTCCCTTGACGAGCTCCGAGATGAAAGCTCCTGCATTGAGGGTTATTACAATTATTCCGGCTGTCATACAATCTATGGTGAACCTCTCTCCTTTAATCAGTGTTACCAGTGCCGGAACTGCAAAGAATACATAGAGCGCCTGCACCACGATAGGGGTGCCTCTTATTATCCATACATATATATTTGCTATTCCTCTTGCTATTTTATTTTTGCTCTGAAGCGCATAGCCGCTCAGTGAACCAAGCGCAAAGCCCAAGGCTATACCTATAAGTGCAACCTGCATCGTGACCTTCAGACCTCGCATAAGCATAGGAATAATGGTTGCTAGAAATTCACTGTTCATACACTCACTCCCATCGGGTGACTCTGGCAGCCACGCAGCCAAATGCAGCTGCGCAGCCACCGGGTCCGTATTTATTCTTTACTACTCACACCACTTAGCCTTGAGCTCATCCATCGTTCCATTTTCTGTGAGATAATCTATCGCTGCATTGAAATCATCTATGATCTCAGGATACTTCTCACATGTTGCAAATGAGAATGCAATGGCATATGGAGCCTGGCCATTGTAAAATTCGTCTCCTACCATCTTCAGGTGTATCTCTCCTGTGCTTATAGAGTAAGCAGTTCCGGGTACATCATATATGGTTGCATCTGCCTGACCATCCTCAACAGCCTTGTAGGCAAGAGCCTGTGAATCGAATACCTGCAGACAGCTCTCAGGGAATGCACCCTCACCTGTTGCATACTCGTAAGCAAGTGTTCCTGACTGTACTGCAACTGTATAGTCCCCTGTCTTCAGATCATCAACACCTGTTATCTTGTCATTGTCCTCAGCTACGATAACCTTAAGTCCGGCATCATAATATGTCTTAGAGAAATTCATGCTCTTCTTTCTCTCATCAGTTGCACACAGTGCCGCAGCTCCAAGATCAAGCTGGCCCTGACCAAGAGCCGTGCCGAGTGGCTGATAATCCATATCCTGTATCTTATCGTCTGCGATCTCAAATCCCAGAATATCCTGAAGTGCCTTGAGCATCTCTACATCATATCCCGTGAGTGTTGTTCCATCACTTTCAAAGAAAGAAAATGGTGCATATGTGCCCGATGTACCAATCACAAGACTCACACCCTTCAAAGCATCCTTACAAGCCGGATCATCTGAATCTGCTGCCGCATCTGCTGCTGTCTCTGCTTCTGTCGCCGGAGCACTTTCTGTTGTTGTCTCCCCGCTGCTTCCGCAGCCTGCCAGAAGACTTCCCATCATTGCCACTGCAATTGCCATTGAAAACACCTTTGAAAAAATCTTTTTCTTCATACTTCTTTCCTCCTTAAACTGTCACTATTTGTCTTAAATGCACCTACATGCTGCTGTGATCCCTCATACGGTCAGCTGTGAAAATCCCTGCCACATATAACAAAAATGAGGAGACAGAGCATCTGCATTTTTACCAGACGCCCTTGTCTCCTCTTTATATATGTCATATAACATTCGTACTCTTGGGACCGCTTGTTTAAAACATGCCTGTATTATGCCCCCATTCCCTCAAAAGGTAAAGCTGCAATTGTTAATTGCCTTCATGCCAAATTGTAATGCATTTATTTTTTAAATATTTCTTGCCGAATAATCTTATTTTATATATAATAAATTCAAAAATGAACGGCAAAGGTGTCTGTGATCAGTTTTGGTCGCTGGCACCTTTTTTATGTCTATATCAGAAATGGAGGATTCAGATGGAAATTAACAAATACGCACTATTTGCTGACATTGCTGACACCCTTAACTTTACTAAAAGTGGCGGGAATATGGGGTACACGCAGTCCGGTGTCAGTCATATATTAAAATCAATGGAAACTGAGCTCGGATTTCCACTTTTTCTCAGGACAAAACAGGGGCTCGTTCTAACTCACAACGCAGAGAAGCTTCTGCCATACATAAGAAAGCTTCTGGCGGCGAACGAGGAGCTGGATCAGGTAGTGAATGCCCTCAACGGTCTCGAGACCGGACACATAACCATAGCCTGCTTCGCCAGCATATCAAGGAACTGGCTTCCGCATGTCATATATCAGTTCAGGAACAAATATCCCGGAATAGAGATAGAGCTTCTGGAGGGCGGAACTGATGATATTGTAAACTGGATCAGGGAAATGAAGGCAGATTTCGGCCTGTTAAGCCACAGAAAGGTGAAGAATCTGGAATGGCTGTCCCTGGAAAATGATCCTCTCATGGCAATACTGCCCAAGGATTATCCGCTTGATGGCAGGAATGCATTTCCGGTAAAGGAATTCTCCGGGCATCCATTCATTATATCCGCGGAGGGTGTTGACTACGACGTGCACCAGGCTCTTGAGGATGCCAGCATCACACCTGATATACCCTTTTCTTCAAAAGATGATCACGTGATAGTGTCCATGGTTGCGAGCAGGCTCGGGCTCAGCATTCTTCCAGGGCTGGTCATCAAAGGAGTTGAACATGAAATTACTGCCGTCCCTCTTGAACCATATTATTCCAGAGAACTCGGCATTGCATTTTTATCCAAAAAATCCCTGTCCCCTGCCGCAGTACGCTTTGTTACCGAGATGCAGGAGTGGGTTGAAAGCAGAGAAAAAGTGCCCGCGCTGTAACGCTGCGGGCACTTGATCGTATCAGGCGCATTTGCCGTGAAATATTCTGTGTTGATCATATTTATACATTATGTCTGTATTCATAAGGAAGAACCTTTGTCTGATTGTAGCTTGGGCAGTCACGTACCCACTCAAGAGATTCCTTCACTATCGCTGTCTGCATAGGAATGTTGTTGGGTTCGCCTGCATTTGAGCCTATAGGCACATGTGGTGCTGTTATTCTCGGAGCACCCTGCTGGCGCGCGATCGGTGGCAGCGCAGCAATCACAACGCAGCTCATTCCAGCTTCCTCACAGCATCTTGTAACGATGGTTGCTGATCTGTGACAGGTTCCACATCCACCTGTGCACAGAACAATGTCAACTCCCTGCGCCTTGAGCTTTGCCGCTATCTCAGGTCCGGTCTCATTCTTGAACTTTTCTACATTTCCGCCGCCTCCCATGAATGTGTATGTCTCATCTGCAAGGGAACCTATAAATCCTGCATCCACAAGCTCATGTAATCTGTCTATAGGAAACATGGCATTTACATCCTTATTGATATCCGAATTGTCAAAACCTCCATGCGTAACCATGAGCTGGTCTGACGGTGTATCAAACGGAATCGTCCTGTACGAAAAATCACCTGACGTGTTAAATGGGGTCTGACTCTTCATATGTATTCCTCCGGCAGTGATAAATGCAACCTTGCACTCACTCAGCGGCTTTTTCAGCTCTGTAAATACCGGTTTTGGTGTTATTGGTACAAATATTTCCGACTGCATTCCTTCTATTGTTGTTAACATAGGCTTATCCTCCTTAAATCGATTCTACTGGTATATCCCGCTTTCCTGTCACCTGCATACAGCTGAAGTAGAACTCTGTATCCTGTCCGCATTCAAGCTCTACAGGTGTGAACATCCATCTTCTTGGAACCGCTACAGTTCCCAGGTCATCCATGATCTGAACCTTCGCTGCGGTATCATTGACCTCTATTATCTTTCCTCCCAGAAGACATGGCATTATCTCATGATCTGTAACCATATCCGAACTGTCATAATCATATGGATCCTCCACCACCTGGATATAGCTGAAATAAAATTTCATCTCACATCCCGGTGCAAGCTCCGTATCTCCTATTATGAGACGCCGTGGAACAGTGATAACTCCCAGTCTCCCGTGCAGATGGACTTTTACCTGGTCGCCATCGATCTCCTTCACAAGACCTCCCATTTGAATAGGATTTATCATATAGTCAGGCATCAGTGCAATGTTCCGTTATCAAGCAGCTTTGTCTCCGCAAGTCCCAGGAGCTTATTATTGGCATTGATAACGTCGTTACTCCACTTTTTAGGTGCCGGTTTGATCTCAACACCTGCCATCTTATTCTTAAGCATCTGAATTGCACGGGCTGCCACTTCTTTTGTAACACAGGAGCATCCTGCCACATTATTCTCAAATCCGCCCATGTCCATGTTCTCCTCAACCATGGCATCCGCGTATTTATTTCCCACAACCAGCTGTCCCTGGTATGCACAGAATGACACTCCAACTACCGGGATACCTCTCTTGCCGGCCTGACCTATATGCTGTATGAAATCTATATGGTTATTGCCAAATCCTTCGGTGGTTATGATACATCCATCGATATCCAGTGATTCAAGCAGTGATCCAAGTCTCTCTGAAACCCACATCTTCTCGTCATTTACCTGAGGAGATCCAACAAACACAACTCCGATAAGATCAATCTCCGAATCTGCAGCAAGTCCTTCTACCAGCGGCTCACGGATATAGTGTCTGGTCATCTCCTTTGTAGCAGGTCCTATACATGTGAGCGCATGTATCGAGCCATCCCTCACCTGGTTAGGCGTGAGCATGATCGGCACATTTCCACAGTCGACATTCTTCTGTCCGCCGAGGATTCCACAAGGCTCTGTCGGACAGATTACATTGTCATGCATGGCCCCCTGTCCCATGATCTCCTTCACAAGCACAACTCTTGGGTTGCCTGTTCTTCTGACATCCTCGCAGATTTCCTCGCGCACTACCTCACCATCGTACTTCTTAAGTTCATTTCTGACCGCCTGGATTATATAATCCTGACATTTGTGAGCTGCAAATGGGCCCGGTCTTGTCATTCCTGTCAGTCTCTGTATAACTGCATGACATCTGATTATAATGTCGTTCTCATCTGCACAGCCAGGATGTCCAAAGTACATCTTTTCATCCAGATAACCCTCTGATGAACCAAATTCATGAACCTGTACTCCGTCCTCATCAACTCCTGTGAGCATAAATACCACGCCGTCTGCAACCTTGGTGATTCCTTCGCCGAGCTCCCCCTCTACCTTTGTTGCTATAGGACATACATCCATGATGGTCTCTGTGTACTGATGTCTCTGATCAGGATAGATGACATCCAGCGCAAGACTCTTGCACAGCGGATCCTCAAGAACTGCCTTATCAACAATGCTCTTGTCTATAGAGAGTACTCCGTCCTTTATCTCCGTCTTATCTCCAAGCTCCACTCTGGTTATCTTTATATGCTTTTTGGTCAGTGTTCTTATGACCTTCTTTGTTCCAGTCTGCACTGTCCCCGGTCCAGCCTCCGGCTTGTCCTCTGTCAGCACAGCCGGTGTGTCCACACCTGCAGCTGCCATTCCAACCGGAACATCCAGCTTGAGTCCCTCTATCTTATCAGCCTTAGCTATCTCAATATGTATCATTCCGTTACCTCCCATTCTTGTAGTTATAACAGGTGCTGTACAGGATTCATGCTCTGTACAGTCTGACTCTTTCTCCGGCAGATCAGCCTCCGGTGAACCAGAAGCCACTTCATTGACTCCGCTCAACACACTTCTCGTGATAGGTGTCAGCGCCTCGACATCCTCAAGAAGTGTACTTCCAAGTACCTGTTCTATCCGGAGTCCATCCGGACTAAGCTCCAGAAGTCCGGCCTCTACCATGTCATCAAACAAATCCGGATCCTCAAGATCTGCCGCACTGATCACCAGACCTTTCTGTCTCCTGCAGCAGAAGATCGCAGGATCCTTAAGATGCTTTTCAAGTGTTTCCTTTGTGATTGACATATACACATTCCTCCTTTTAACTCAGTCTTTTATCCTTCTTATCAATTTATGATTTACTGCCCTGAGCGGACCATCGGTACTGTGATAAACCGCCAGCCCAAGCTTCGGGGCGCATGACATAACTGTATTGGAACAATCTGTGCAGTTTCCTATCAGCAAAGCATCCGCACCTGCTTTTTTCAGGAGCATAACCTTCTGCACCTGTCCGGGGCACTTTCCGGGATTCAGACATTTTCTTGTATTGCCCGTCTCCATAGCCTGCTTACAATACTGAACTCCAGCCACCTCGGATCCCATACTTTCAGCTATCTGCCTCATTCTCTCCTCATCAGCACCGCAGGCACACACCAGAAGTCCTATACGTGCCGGCCCTTTCGGAAAACACTCACTGGCTATCAGACCTCCAGTTGTCTTTATGACAACAGAATCCAAGGTTGTTCTCTTTCCGGTGAACGGGCCGCCCATTATGAGTTCTCCGACATCCTCTGAGATTCCATTATTGTCTTCACCGCCTGCCTTCCTGAACATCTCCGCCACACTTGTCCCTATCGGAACATCCAGGAACACCTGGATCATCTTCTCTGACTCATTGCCGCGTATCTTGCCGCCAACCGTCATATCTTTGTCTATAAAAGGCTTTCTCATATCTACTATTTCCTGTATCCGGCATGTCGTCTCCGCATTGATTATCACGGCTCCTGCCTCTAGCGGGAGTGCCCCCACAGGAAGCAGCTCTCCCATAACTTCCCTGACGACTGCCCGTTCCTCTCCCATGGGATATATATCCGGGAGTGCATGCAGTGTTATGTTTTTATTTGTTTCCTGAACATACCTGGCAAGAATGTCTACGGCTTTCTCATGACATTCCTTTATGGCAATAACTCCTTTATCGGCCTTCACAACATCCATTGCTATCTCCAGGCCTCTTATCAGCTGCTCAGGCCTGTTTTCTATCCGCGCTATGTTGTGTGACAATATCGGTTCACACTCAGCAGCATTCACAATGACTGTTCCTCCATTATCAAACGGCTTCGCAAGCTTTGCATAAGTGGGAAATCCTGCGCCTCCCAGGCCAACCAGACCGGACTCTTTTATCAGATCCAGAGGATTAACGGAACTTAATGGGACATAACCATCATCCTCCCGCTCCTTTCTGACTTCTATCTCTGTGTCATCAACTTTTACAACAGTCCCTGAAACACTCGAAAAAATATTGCTTCCAAGGCCTTCCCCCTGTAATGCAAGAGGCTGCCCCCTGCGAATCTCGTCTCCTTTGACGACACATGGGACAGCCTTATTTCCAATATGCTGTTTCAGAGGAAATCTATAAATCTCGTTCATGATCTCACTCCCTCCGTGTATTAAGTTGTTTCTGTTTCTTTTAGTGACAGTATATACACAGGCCCTGTATCTGTAAAACGACACATTTTTATAGGCATCATTACATATTGTCATGTGCACTGTATTATCCACTAAAAAAGCAAGCACCTGATTCTGATATAACCCTAATACTATGGTGCTTGCTTTTTATATTTATAAATTAAACCAGTCAAGAACCTCAACCTGTTCAAGATTCTCGTCCGAATGCTCTATCTCTCTGGAATATCTGTAAGAAAGTTCTATGAGATCATCCACCGACAGAGTCTCTCCATTTCTGAGCCATCTCGCCATGAGCAGCATATAGAGTTCTACGGCATGTCCCGCGCAGGCATTTACTTTGCCAGATATATTATCGTCGTACACTGCACCCAGAAGATATATCGAGATGAAATATACTATGATCTGCTCTAGGAATATGTCCATCGTCATGCGAAGCTCACCCCCGCGCGCTTTAACATCTTCGAACTGATTATCTGTCGCATCATTCCAATCTACATCATTCCCAGCCGCATCATCCTCAGTCACAACATTCTCAGCAGTATCCGATTTCTGTTCCGGCTGACAGTATGAAATTTCGTTGTGAGTCTCCCACCAGGCTTCAAACCTCTTCCTATTTTCAGCAAATGCCATCTCGCCCACACCGAACAAAAGCTCCTGCGACTCAATGAGCACATCCTCCCAGTCATCATACAAGAGTTCAAGATCTTCGATAAGAAACATAGCCTGCTTCTGAAGTAACATATACTCTTCATGTTCTCCGTGAATCTCCGGCTTATCCCGCTCCTCACACTCATCCCACATGACAAGGTCGCCTTCTTCATAATGTCTCTGAGCCGACGCACCGATCTGAAGTACCCGCTCTATTCTGCTCCGGATGTCCACACTTCTGTCCTGAATGACGCGCAGTATCTCCTCCCGTATATCTTCCAGATTGGAGTACAAGAAATAATCAAAGTCATCGAACACTTCGTCCTCATCGTCTTCCTCAGTCACAAATGTCACCTTGTCCGTGATGTTCATCAGTATACGTGCCACCTCTGGACATGAAAGTGATAACGAAACCTCGCGCACATTCTCGAATTCCTCCGTGTGTCTCGGGTACTCCCTGCATGTAGTGCAGAGGCTGTTCTTTCCCATATGTATATACATGTCACACAGCATGTCATCCCGCAGAAATGCACACTTTCCACTTCTGCCGTGCCTGAAAACGCCTTCTTTCCAATTTACCTTACGGCGCAGCTCATCCCTGTACTCACCATTATAATCCTCATATTTTTCCAACGAATCATCATCTATCACTATCTGCCATTTGCCGCAGCATGTGTCCGGGCATTTATCCGCTATGCAATTGAATTTCTTATAATAATCCGGGTATGTGTAAATCATATGTACTCCTTTATATATAATCATGCCATTATTCCATTCATCGGCTCTGCAGCACGATCACGAACTTGTTACCGTCCTTTTGGGGAATAACACTTAACATTCCGCCCTGTTTTTCTATGATCTCCCTTGACAGATAAAGGCCTATTCCAACACCATCCTTGTCATCGGAATTTCTGCCACGGTAAAATCTCTCAAATATATGTGTACGCTCATTCTCTCCTATTGGTTCATTCTCATCTGTCACACTGACCTCAACCGTGAGCCCTAGTTTTCTGACCGACAGGACTATCTCACTTCCAGTTTTTCCGTATTTTATCGCATTATCCAAAAGATTGAAACACGCTTCCGCAGTCCATCTTCTGTCATGCTGTATATCACATTTCACCTGTTCATCATATCTGATAGTTATACCGGCATTTTTCGCACTCACATATACATCTTTCACTGCCTGCAGCACAGTGTCATTTATACTCTGACTTTTCACATCGAGATTGATAAGTCCGCTTTCCAGTCTGGATACCTTTATCATACTCTCCGAGAGAAATGACAAGCGATCCACCGCCAGTTCAAGGACTTGCAAGTACTGAGTACGCTCATCATCACTTATATCCGGATTTTTTAGAAAATCCGTGTACATCCTCAGGTTCGATATTGGTGTCTTCAGTTGATGCGAAAGATCCGATACCAGCCCCTTAATATTCTCATGCTCCAACCTCTCTCTGGAATTCTGAAGTTTCAGCGCATCGATTATCTTGTCAACCTTGCTCTGCAGCCTTGATACCAGCGAGTCCTCATCTTCCGGAAATACCTGCTGCCGTTTCAGCTCAGAGAGATTGTCCAGAAGATCCGACATAGCTGCCACGACCTTCGAAATAAAGTCATCATCCGCCTTCTGCAGCAGCCTTATGACAACAAACATAACTACACCACACGCCAGTGCGCCTATAGCCGCAAGTATTTTCCCTGAACATACATACTCGAATACTGCTAAAAACACAAACAAAAGAAGTGAGCATACATACAGCATCCTCACTCTCTTCTTATATCTACCATAGTTTTCAATATATTTATCCATATTATCTCTGCTATCTACCCCTGCCTATGTCTCGCCGAATGTATATCCAATTCCAAACACCGTGATCACGTACTCCGGATTGCCGGCATCCTTTTCTATCTTCTGACGCAGTCTTCTGATATGCACATTCAGCGTGTTCTCATCCACATAATTTTCATTGTCATCCCAAATCTTCTGTATGATCATATCCCTTGTGAGAACGCGCCCCTTATTTTTTATCAGCAGTTCGAGTAACCTGTATTCCGTAACGGACAGCTTTACCGGTTCATCCGATATGTACACCTGCATCCGTTCAAAGTCAACACTCATATCCCCATAATGAAAACGTTCGCGCATTCCCCCATCCGATGCATTTTCACTTCTTCGAAGGACTGCCTCTATCCGCTGATACAGAAGTTCCACGGAAAACGGCTTCGCTATATAGTCATCGCAGCCGGCCCGGAATCCCTCTATCATATCAGCCTCCGTATCTCTTGCCGTGAGGAAGATGATCGGGACCTTTGTACTTTTTCTCAGTTCTCTGCAATAGTCAAGGCCTCTTCCATCGGGAAGGTTTCTGTCAAGCAATATCAGATCGAAGCCATGTTCCAGGCAGCCATCTGCCTCCTTGCATGAGTACGCAGTTTCAACTTCGTATCCCCTCTTTTCAAGGAATAGCTTTACACCTCCACATATGATCACATCATCCTCCACGACCAAAATACGTTTCATACTTTCTCCTATCAATTACATACTGATTCCATATCATTTTCATGACTCCCGGTCTGCCAAATATCTATGATGCTTCTCTCAGCCGGCTTGTCACCGTATCTTTTGTCACAAGTCTGAACACCATCGCCGGAACCACAATGCATATAGCAAACAGCACAACAACGACTCCGGCAACAAGTGCATACGGATAATGAAATACTGCATAATCGGCTATATTCACACTTAGCCGGCCAGCTCCATACATCATAAGGCTTCCAAGCGTCACAATAAGTACTGTTGTTATAATACCATAAAACATGCCCTCGTACATAAGCATATTACGTATCTGCCTCTTTGTCATTCCAACGCTCTCAAGCACTGCCAGTTCCAGCTTTCTCGTATATACACCGGTGATCATAACATTGATATAATTCACAACTCCGATAAGTATCAATATGATCGACATTCCACCGCCTATCACCTCAAGTGACAGCATAGACTTCTTGAATTCCGAGCCCTCCACCGACTTGATATCACTCCCGGCTATGACTGGATTTTCCTTTACGATGCGCTGTACATATGCTGTCACTTCTGATTCTTTTCCTTTCTCCGCATCCGCAATGATGCATGAGATCTCCGCATCCGGGAACAGATCATCCATCACCGCATCACTCACAAATATCGCCTCCGGAGCTCCACCAAGTGTCCAGTAATATCCGGCGGTGATTGCTGACTGCTCTGTCCTCATCATGGCTGCACCGACTGAGATCTGTCTCTTCCTGCCTGTCTGGTCATTTACAAGTGTCAGAGCCTTATCCATCATCCGCTCCGACGCTGATATGGAATCTACATAACCTATCAGACATACCTCTCCTTTTTTGAATGCATCTATATCAATCTTCTGTCTTGCAGTTTTGTTGTAGAGCTTTATCATATCTGAATTGACCGATATCAGCGGTGCCCCATACTGTGCCTCACTGTTGGTCGTTGTCTCATAAAATGTCGCAAGAGATTCCGGGTCATCCTCGCTCTCAATAAACGGTGCATAAAGTTCAGCGTCAAATGGCAGTCTTACCTTTGCGCTTCTGTTCACCTCTACAGTATCCATACCCTGAATGCTGCGCATCTGATCCGCGATATCTGCCATGGTCGCCTGAGGCTTAGAGTTATCTGATTCTCCGTCGCCATATAGCACATAATCATTGTGAAGATAGTGCTCTATATAACTGTCCGCATCCATGCATGATATAAATGTATTCACACACAGAAATGTAACTGAACCCATGAATATTGATGCGAACACAAGTATACTTCTCTTCTTTTCACGAAACACATTCCTCCATGCCATCTTCCAGGGTCTTCCTCCACTGGTGGATTTATATCTTGTTCCCGATATATTTCCAGCATATTTCATAGCATCGATTGCAGATATCTTCCCGGCATATTTTGCCGGTTTCCTTGCACTTATAAATACAGTTGCAAATGCAAATACCACGGAGAATACATATATTCCCGGATTGAAACTGACCGCCGATGAAAGTGCAGATTCCCTGTCTATCGACAGCATGTTCATAGCAAGAGGAACAACGCCAAATGACACCGCCGTTCCAAGGAGTACCCCTATCGGAATTCCTATACAAGCCAGATATAGTGCCTGTTTTTTCACTATCTTCTGTATCTGGGACATCGTGGCTCCGATGGTCTTCAACATTCCATAGAATCTTATATCCTTTGTAACAGATATATACATTACATTATATATAAGAAGATATCCACTAAGGAGTATCATAAGAGCTATAATGCCTATACTTATAGCTATAAAAACACGGTTTGAACCATTTTCAGACTGAACATCATATTTCACGTCAAACTTCTGGTCCTGCCTCAAAGTAACATTTTTCTCAAGTTCATCCTGGAGTTTATCACCCTTGCCCTCCTTTGCGGAGATACTGACACGTCCATCTTTCTGCATATCTATTCCCTGGGAATCCACATATTTCTTTGACACCAGGCATACGCTGTTCTTGGCAAATCCTGTGTACCAGCCTGAGAGCACAAAGTTTTTCCTCTCACCATCCATCACCAAAGTAACGTTCTGACCTACCTTTGGCGACGTGATACCCATATTGTCAAGTATCTGCTTTGTGAGCATTATCTCATTCTCGTCCTTCGGATAACTGCCATTTACATCGGTTATGGCAGGTTTCAGATTCTCATTAAATTCCGTGTCATCATAATATTGAAGCAGATAACTATACTTGCCTGATTCCGTGCTTACCGTCTGTGCATCGATCTGTATTCCCGCCGCAAGAAGTGACGGACAGGACTTTATATCATTTATCTGACCTTCAGATGGATGCTCCATATATATAGAAGATCTTGTTCCCTGAAGTCTGAGCTGCATCTGGTTAAGATTTTTAGCTACGGAAAATCCCAATGTAAATACAGCCGTGAACATAAATGTCGTTAGAACGATCGCCAGAATAACAATTACATTTCGCACTTTGTTCTGCTTTAACATGCGGTGATATATCCTGCTCACCGCTGCCTGATTATTGTTCCTAAGCATCCTTCTCACCCCCATTTGGTACTCCTGCTGAGAAGATCCTGCCATCTTCAATCCGTATCATCTGGTCTGCCATGGTTGCTATCTCTTCATTATGAGTGATCATCACTATCGTCTGTGCGAACTCTTTACCAGTCAGCTTTAACAGTGCAATGACATCCATGCTGGTCTTGCTGTCCAGATTGCCTGTCGGCTCATCAGCCAATATGATAGAAGGTTTTGCTGCCAGCGCTCTGGCTATCGCAACCCTCTGCTGCTGGCCTCCTGACAGCTGGTTAGGCATGGAAAATTTCTTTTCCGATAAGCCGAGCACATCCATAATTTTATCTACATACGCAGTGTCTATCTTCGTTCCATCCAGCTCAATTGGAAGCACTATATTCTCGTACACATTTAATATTGGCACCAGATTGTAATTCTGGAAAACAAATCCTATCTTTCGTCTTCTGAATATAGTAAGTGCCTCATCGTCCATTTCAAAAATAGCTTTGCCGTCCAGTATAACATCCCCCGATGTAGGCCTGTCGAGACCTCCTAAGAGATTTAGAAGAGTTGACTTTCCACTTCCCGAACTGCCTATGATAGATACAAATTTCCCCTCTTCAACATCAAGTGATACATCTGTAAGCGCATGCACGACATTGTCTCCTGTTCCGTATGTCTTTGTAAGATTGTGGGTTGATAATATATTCATGATACCTCTTCCTTTTCATTTTCTTGTCTGATCTATTTGATGATTTTATTCTAACATCCACATCTTACAATCTTATTACGTTTAATATTAAGATTTAGTGGTCACTGCTTACATTATCAATATATTAAAAGGCCCAGCCCCTGTTAATAAGAGACTGAGCCTTTGATTTCTATCCGTTATTTATGACTGTTTCTATACTCCGCCTACTAGTTGGCTGCCAGCACCTGCTCCATAACCTGGAGCACTCCACGCTCCTCATTGGATGGGGCGCGGAATCTTGCAAACTTCTCCATGCCAGGCTGCGCATTTTCCACGATATAGCTGTAGTATACCGTCTTCAGCATCTCCGCATCGTTGAAGTTGTCTCCGAATGCCATCATCTCACTGGTATCGATACCAAGAAGTTCTCCTATCTTTCTCATGGCCATTCCCTTATTGATACCTTTATTCATGATGTCAATCCATTCTCTTCCGCCCACAGTGACTGAGAAGTTATCTCCAAAACGTGGCGTATAGATCTCTTTGTACTTCACAGCGGCATCCTTATCCGGAGCAAATATCGTAAACTTATTGGCCTCGACGTCAAGGCTTCTCATATCATCAACAAACACAAGATTGCTGAGAAATGCTTTGAAAAACTTCGCATACTTCTCGTATTTTTTCAGGACATATGCTCCGGATAGAGCACACAGTACAGCAACACCATCTGTCTCATCCTCCACAAAGCGTATCATACTCTGGTACTCTTCCACCTCCATCAGGCTCTTGTATATGATCTTGCCGCAGTTGGAGATAGCCGCACCATTATCACCGATGACCACCATCTTATCCATCTTGTCTCCGAACATGTCCCTCAGGGTGTACATCGGTCTTCCGCTGGCTACAACAAAACGAATCCCCTTCTCATCCAGCCTGTCAATATAATCAAAGAAACCATCCGGGAGTTTTCCATTCTCCATAAGCAGTGTATGATCCATGTCGGATGCTATTAATTTTACGTTCTTCATGTCTTCTCTTCCTTATTTAAATAATAATGCACTGTTCTTCTCCAGATCATACTCTCTGGTATAACCGTCATCATCGTACAGCATATAACTGCTGTTCTTGTAGCCGATCAGCTGCATTGTAGTCTTGTCGATATCAGCAACGCACTCCGCCACATCCACGACAGGTATACATTTGCCGTTTCTTACAAACAGGATGACCTCATTTTCCGGAATCTCCACGAAGTGATGTCCCGCAGGCATCTCCGTCTGCTCAACTGCTCCGTCTGCCGTAAACCTTACAAGCATCATATCCTCCGGCAGATACACATATCTTCCGATGGCATTCTGCGTGTAAACCGGTGCGATCATGATCTCATTTCCCAGCATGAGCTGATCCTCCACATGGGCTGCAATCCTGTCATCCGGATATTCAAATGCCAAAGGCTTGAACATCATGTCGTCCGTCAAGGCAGCCTTCATGTACTCGCTGTATATATATGGAAGCAACCGGTAACGGACACCGATCACATTCCTGAAATCCTCTATATGCTCAAACTGATAGCACTCCTGATCTCTTGTACCCTCACAAGAATGGTCGCGCATGAGCGGAGTGAACACGCCGAGTGCGAGCCATCTGAGAAGAAGGTCTCTGGATGTGTCGCATCCAAATCCGCCGAGATCCGCTCCCGTATACAGGAAACCGCACATATTCATGGATGGAAGCATCTTGATGTTGAGTAGGATGTGTGACCACCACGATTTGTTGTCGCCCATCCAGACGCCGCCATAACGATGCATTCCTATATAAGACGATCTGGAGAACAGAAGTCGTCTCTCATCCGGTGAAATCTCGCGAAGCGCCTCGCCTGCTGCCCTTGTCATGTTATATCCAAAGAGGTTGTGGACCTTGTCGTGACGCACCATCTCCCCATCCACATTGTGATACATAGATGCGTAATCCTTCGGATTGTTGGCAACACCTGCTGCCTTACCCGAGATGCCCCAGACATCGTCCACAGTCTCGTCCTTATCAATGAATTCCTTCATCGCTTCCTTCAGCTCGCTCACACCCTCCGGGGTGAAGAAGATCGCCGGCTCATTCATGTCATTCCAGAAGCCCTCTATACCTGCATCCGTGAGGATCTTGTATTTTGCACCGAACCATCGTCTCGCCTCAGGGTTCAGCACATCAGGAAAATGTGTATATCCAGGCCATACCGCTGCAACGAAATCACTTCCATCTGCTCTCTTGCAGAAGTAATTATTTGCCACGCCCTCCTCATACACATCGTAACCTTCCTCGATCTTTACACCGGCATCGATTATTGGAATAAGACGGATATTATCCTTTTTCAGATTCTCCACATACTCTGAAAAATCGCCAAAGTCGTCATTTATGGTGAAATCCTTATAGCTGTCCATGTAATCTATATCCATGTAGACCATATCGATCGGGATGTGGTTCTCCCTGTATTTCCTCGCCACCATCTCAAAGTCCTCTGGTGTCTTGTATCCCCAGCGGCTCTGTCCAAATCCAAATGCGAACTTTGGCGGTATATAACTTCTCCCGATCATCTTCCTGAACTGCTTTGTGATATCATATGGGCTGTCACCTGTTATCACATAGATATCCAGATCTGCGCTGTCGCAGAAAATGTGCAGCTCATCGCACTTCGTATATCCCACATCAAATGTGATCGTGGATGGATAGTCAAAATACAGGCCAAATGTCTGCGCACCCGAAACTATGATAAAGTTGTGTGATGCATACAGTGAGTATACATCCTCGTGATGATGCGGAATGTCTGTGTTGTTGCTTATGTACTTGTAGCCCCTCTTGTTGATTCCTCTGTTCGCCTCGCCGAGACCGTATACTATATCACTGTCCTCAAGACCAAATGTATACGAAAATCCGGCTGTTAAGTCTATATTGCCGTAATCTGGCTGTCCTTTTTCTGCTGCGATATCTGCCACTACTGATTCTGTCTGAAATGGCTTTCCGTAAGTGTACTTCTTTATCATGCTGTCACCTCTATGCATCTCTCTTTTTTCTTCTGTATCTCTTTTTCTTCTTCCTTACCGTCTTGCCGCGCTTTGCCGCCTGCGCCTTTCTGAATTCCTGTATCTGCTCGATCATGGCGGCATAATCCCTCTCGAACAGGATCTCACTTATCTCATGATGCACGATCTCCGCCGGAAGTCTGTCAACTATGAGGGTTCTCACGAAGTCCTTGCTCTTGCCCTTATACATCGGAAGGCTGTAGGTCTCCTGAATATGTGCAAGCTCCGGTCTCCAAAGTATTCGGATGGTGCGGAGAATATCCGCTTTTGGATTGGGCTGCATCTCTCGCACTACATAGAAGTCTATCTTTTGCGTCCCTTTATCAGATGGATCAGTTGTGCCTCCACCAGTTGCTTTGCCACCCATATTCACATCCGCATTTTCGCCTGCATCTGACTTGCTGCCTGTATCATATTCTTCAACAGATATGATCCCCCAGTAGTCTGGTACATGCTCTGCCACATGACCTGCATGTGTACTTCCCACCACCACGATATTCTGGTCAAAATACAGATCATAGTCTGCTACCTGACTCTCCAGCCGCGTGTATGTATCCGCATCACTTTTTATCTCTATACCGACCACTTTATCCGGAATGACCATCACGACATCCGCACGGGAATTGCCCACGGTCTTTTCCTCAAGGATACGTACCTTTCCGTACCGTTCCTCCAGAAATTCAAACAGCGGTTCTCGTATATCTTTATCTAATAACATTTTCCCTCCTGAAATCAATTGTTTGAAGTAATATTTATATGTATTTTTGTCTGCAAAGTCAAGAATCTCCCTCTTTAGCTGAGAAAACCAGGGCAGACCGCTCATAAAGTGAGCTTTCCGCCCTGGTTTCTATGTGAACATAATATTATCAGCCCTTGTTCACAAGCTCTGTGAACTTCTTAAGCGCATCCTTCGCCTCTGGTGAAATATTCCTTGGAACTGCAATTCTCACGGTAACATAATGATCTCCATGGGTATTGCCGCCCCTGGCCTGGACACCCTTGCCACGAAGCCTTATCTTGCTTCCAGACTGAGTACCCGGTGCTATCTTGCACTTCACATCACCGAACATGGTGTGGACCAATATCTCTCCACCGAGAACTGCCGTGTCAAATGACACTAGAGCCGTGGTGTATATATCCAGACCCTTTCTCTCATAACCTGCCTTGTCTCTTACATTGACCTTCAGCAGCATATCTCCGGGCTGCCCCTTGCCGGTTCCGGGATATCCCTTGCCAGCCAGTCTTATCACACCGCCGTTGTCTATGCCTGCTGGTATGTGAACAGTGAACTGGGAGCTTCCTCCACGTCCATCATTGAACGACAGAGTCTTGTCACAGCCATATACAGCATCATCAAAATCTATGGTAACGCTTGCCTCCATATCTCTGCCCCGCGCATTGAAGCTTCCCTGACTGAATCCGCCAAATCCGCCTCTCTGTGAGTGGCCACCGCCGCCAAAGAACGAGCCAAATATATCGCCAAACATATCACCGAAGTCTCCACCCTCAAAGTGGAAGCCTCCGCCTCCGAATGGATCACCACCGGCGGCTCCACCGGAGCCATCGAATGCAGCCATTCCAAACTGATCATACATCTTCCTCTTCTCGGCATCAGACAGTACCGCGTAGGCCTCAGAGGCCTCCTTAAACTTCTCTGCAGCCGTCGCATCGCCAGGATTCGTGTCCGGGTGGTATTTCTTCGCCAGGGTTCTATATGCTCTTTTTATCTCAGCGTCTGTGGCTGTCTTTGATACGCCGAGAACTTCATAATAATCTCTTTTTGAAGCCATGATTCCTACCTCCCGATAAGCCTATGTATAGTTTAACACTATCTGTCAAGTGATTCCATATTTTTAGCATTAAAATGCATACATAATATCGAGGAAATTTTAGGCAATTTTTTAACTAATAAGCCTTTGCTGTCGGTTTCCTTGTTTGCCGCCAGAAACACAAAAAAAGCACCTCCGCCGATGATTCCATCAGTGGAGATGCATTCGTATGGCTAATGCTATTATCCTACTGCTTTACGTTGAAAGCTTTGATTCCAGGGTATACAGCTGAGTCGCCAAGCTGCTCTTCGATTCTGAGGAGCTGGTTGTACTTTGCAACTCTCTCTGACCTTGAAGGAGCACCTGTCTTGATCTGGCATGTGTTGAGTGCTACTGCGAGATCTGCGATAGTTGTATCTGCTGTCTCACCTGATCTGTGTGATGATATTGCTGTGTATCCAGCCTTATGAGCCATCTTGATAGCCTCAAGTGTCTCTGATACTGAGCCGATCTGGTTGAGCTTGATAAGGATACAGTTTGCGCATCCCATCTCGATACCCTTTGCAAGTCTCTCTGTATTTGTAACAAACAGGTCATCACCGACAAGCTGGACCTTGTCGCCAAGTCTTGCTGTGAGCTTCTGCCAGCCTTCCCAATCCTCCTCATCGAGACCATCCTCGATTGAGATGATAGGATACTTCTCAACAAGCTTTGCCCAGTGCTCGATGAGCTGCTCTGCTGTATACTCTGTTCCAGCCTTTGGAAGCTTGTACCAGCCCTTGCCCTTCTCGCTCTTCCACTCTGATGAAGCAGCATCCATAGCGATCTTGAAGTCCTTACCTGGCTCATACCCAGCCTTCTTTACAGCCTCGAGAATTGTCTCGATAGCCTCCTCGTCAGACTTGAGTGCCGGGGCAAATCCACCCTCATCACCTACTGATGTGGCAAGGCCTCTCTCCTTGAGGATTCCTGCAAGTGCGTGGAATACCTCTGCACACCATCTCAGACACTCCTTGAATGATGGGGCGCCAACCGGCATGATCATGAACTCCTGAACGTCAAGTCCTGATGACAGAGCATGACATCCACCGTTTACGATGTTCATCATTGGAACCGGAAGCTTGTTTCCTGAGATTCCGCCGAGGAATCTGTAAAGAGGAATGTCAAGTGAGATTGAAGCTGCTCTTGCTGCTGCGATTGAAACTGCAAGAATAGCATTCGCTCCGAGTTTTGATTTGTCCTTTGTTCCATCTGCCTTGATCATTGCTGCATCTACTGCATATATATCAGACGCATCCATTCCTGTAAGTACGTCATTGATTGTTGTATTTATATTCTCTACTGCCTTCTGGACACCCTTGCCAAGGTATCTTGACTTGTCTCCGTCACGAAGCTCAAGGGCCTCGAACTCACCTGTGGAAGCTCCACTTGGTGCCGCACCACGGCCTACTGTTCCATCTGCCAGATACACCTCTGCCTCAACTGTTGGATTTCCTCTTGAATCAAGGATCTCTCTTCCTATTACCTTTTCGATCTCAAGATAATTCATCATTTTTATATTTCTCCTTTCTTGTATCGCCCCCTCCCTTACGGTCGGCGGCACTTCGTCGGTGCATTCCGATATGTGCCCACAGGGCACATGGCACCTCCTCTTTCGCGCAAGTATAACCCCTGCTGTCCCTCCGATTCAGCAGTTTACAGAGGGTACAGGAGCTCACATGATCTACGATGTTAGTTTAAACTAACTCACATTTAAAATCAACATGAGTAGTTGCTCATATTTTATCATTTAGCATTTTTCGTCATTATCCGAGTGCCACATCCAGCACCATCATAAGAGCGAAGCCCACCGCCGCACCGATGGTTCCTATATTGGTATGCTCGCCCGCCTGAGACTCAGGTATCAGCTCCTCTATGACCACATAGAGCATAGCTCCCGCCGCAAATGCAAGGAAATACGGAAGAAGTGGTGTGACCTGAACAGCCAGCAGTGCCGTGAGGAAACCTCCGACCGGCTCCACAGCTCCAGACAGTGTTCCATACAGAAATGCCTTCTTCTTGCTCATGCCCTCGCCAACAAGCGGCATGGACACAATTGCGCCCTCCGGGAAGTTCTGTATAGCGATTCCTATGGACAGTGCAAATGCACCTGTGATGGACACGCCCATATTGCCCATGGCTGCGCCGGCGTACACAACGCCCACTGCCATGCCCTCGGGGATATTGTGGAGCGTGACTGCGAATATCATCATGGTCGTCTTCTGAAACTTTGACCTGACGCCCTCCGGTTTGTCACTTTCCAGATGAAGATGAGGTATCACCGTGTCAAGGACAAGCAGGAATATGATCCCAAGAGCAAATCCGATAAGTGCCGGCAGCCACGCTATCTTGCCCTGTGCCTCCGCCATGTCTATGGACGGAATGAGCAGTGACCATATGGACGCCGCGATCATGACCCCCGCCGCAAACCCGAGCAGAGCCTTCTCCACAAGCGGAGAGATCTTATCTTTCATAAGGAAAACCATGGCCGCTCCCAGTGTTGTCCCTGCAAATGGTATAAATAATGTTATGAACTCTGACATTTCATCACCTCTTTATAATATGTATTCTGTCTATACTATATTCGTATAACATCTTCATTAGTTCATCTTTCTTTTTAAATTGCGACTACAATTTAATTGAACAGACTCACTTTGTCAACACAAGTTTTTGCATATGATAGAAGTTATCAATACAGGGCCAAAATGCTTCGCATTTCGACAATTTAAGTGCTATAATACCTGAGGTTATGCTATAATAGGCATGGTTATACCAGCTTGGATATATTTGTATGCAAATGGAGATAAATATGAAGAGAACAGAACGAATGATCTGAGTATTTTTTATTTGACATAATTATTTATAGAAAGCATAATAAGTGATACATTTAGTCGTACGGATAATAGTCCGTACAAATACAATAAAAGACACATTCCAAGGGGAAAAGTATGAAAGAGAATTTACAATTTACAGCTTTATTGGATATTTTAAGCAGGCAGGATCTTATAACTGAATATTCGGAGGATTGCAAAGACATCACTCCTTCCCATATAACCATCAATTCCAAGGATGTGGTCCCAGGTACATTCTTCGTGTGCAAGGGTGCCTCATTCAAGGAGGATTACCTGAAATCAGCCATCGCACAGGGCGCCATCGTATATTTGTCACAGCAAAAGTACGACGACGTGGACATTCCTTATATTATTGTAAATGATATAAGAAAGGCCATGGCTCTTGCTGCCAGATGGTTCTTCGGCAATCCAGGTGATAACATGACCAAGGTCGGAATCACCGGAACAAAGGGAAAGACCACAGTTACATTTGTCATGAAGGATATACTGGACAAATACACCGACAACAGATGCTCAGCATTCTCAACCCATGAGATTGATGTTGGAACAAAGGTTTTTGAGACCACTCTCACCACACCTGAGCCTATTGAACTCCAGACATACTTCGACATGGCTGCAGATGAAGGCTGTACACACTGTATAATGGAAGTTTCTTCCCAGGCCATGAAAATGAACCGTATCTACGGAGAGCACTACAAGGTCGGAGTATTTACCAATATCGACTACGATCACATCAGTCCGACTGAGCACGCATCCATGGAAGACTATCTCGGATGCAAGGTATCCTTCCTGAAGCAGTGTGACAACGTTGTGCTCTACAGTGACACAAGATATTTTGAGACTATATATAATGAAGTAAGGGACAAACACGTTGTTGTATACGGAAGCAAGGAATCTGTAGAAAAACTCATGTCAAGGGACGATGATTTCTTCGAGAAAGATACTGAATTTGCCAGCATCCACAATGAGGATCTCACAGACCACAACAGCTACTTTGAGCTGATATACGGAGGCGAAAACAGAGCGTACAACACCAACCTGATCGGTGATTACAATGTTGAGAATATTGTTGCCGCCATCATCTCCTCTCTTCTCATCGGCATTCCAAATGATCAGATCAGAAGCAGCATCAGAGACGTATATGTTCCAGGCCGACTTCAGGTATATCACTGGAAGGATCGTACATTTATGATCGACTACGCCCACAACTATATAAGTATGTACAGACTGTATGAGATGGTTAAAAAGACCATGAAACCAAAGTCTATCACTGTAGTGTTCGGCTGTGGCGGTGAGCGTTACAAGAAGCGCCGTGAGGATATGGGTAGACTTGCTGAGCAGTATGCCGACAAGGTTGTTCTCACCATGGAGGATCCGGGATTTGAGTCCTGTGAGGAGATCTGCAAGGAGATCAAGCAGTACATCACAAAGCCTTGCTATATAATCGTTGACAGGGAACAGGCTCTCACAAGAGCACTTGACGAGGCTCAGCCTGGTGAGCTTGTCATCACGACAGGAAAGGGTATTGAGAGCACCCAGAGAATCAATGGAACTTTTGTGCAGTGCCACTCTGATGCGCAGGTTATTGAGCATTGGCTGACGGAGCATCCGGAGGAATGATAAACGAACGGTAATTGATCTGCTCCGTTTACAGGTATTGAAAAGGCTGGTCACTATATCCGTATTCCCATCACGTTCGACTGCTGTCGCTTCAGAATTTCCCATTTGCACTCGCTTACGACCGCGATAAGGGCGCTGCGGTCTTCAGCTCGGCAGGAAAATCCTGAAGCTCGGCAGTCTTCACTACCGATGGGATTACAGATATAGTGACCAGCCTTTAATATAGTTTGTAGACGGAGCAGACCAATTACCTGTGTTCCAACAAAATATTAGATACACATCTCTTCTATTATATTTTTTGATGCAGCTTAAGAGATGATTACCTATGTTTTGGCTAAACATTAGTGTAGCTGCTACGAAATATATAATTATTAAAGAAATATTTTCAAAGGTAAACTGCAGGTTTATTGCTTTTCTTGCGGCTCAGTTTATAATGAATAATAGAAACAGGGCGAAAGCGCTGTTATGCAGGTGACAGGAGTTGCCTATCAGCCTGACGTAAACTTAATAGTCGTAGCAGGCTGTAAAGTGATGATGCGTGTGATGTTCCGAGAGACAGTGCATGGCTGAGCTTCATAAGGGTTGTTTGTTTACCAAAACTCGGATAGGCAGAGATGCCGAAAGAAAACATTCAGGGAGTTCTACTAAGTAGGGCTCCTTTTTTATCTGTTATCTTCCACCACTCTCTCCCTCATCTCCGGATCAAATTCTCCTTTGCGGATCATGGCTATCTCCCGTTTGAATGGCTCGTAGCTTTTCTTGCTGTTTTCCGGGTCTTTGATGTATGGGGATTCCAGGATCTTTGGGACTTCCATGAAGTCTGGGTGGTTCATGATGTACATAAGTGGCTCAAAGCCGATCTTGCCAAACCCAAAGTTCTCGTGTCTGTCTTTACCCGCTCCCGGGTCGTTCTTGCTGTCGTTCATGTGGAACACAGCTATCTGGTCTCTGCCGATGAGTCTGTCGAATTTCTCCATGACACCATCGAAATCATTTATTATGTCGTAGCCCGCATCACTGGTATGGCATGTATCGAAGCATACCCTGAGCTTGTCACTGTGTTGCACTCCATCATAGATTTGTGCAAGCTCCTCGAAGGTTCTTCCAATCTCACTGCCCTTTCCCGCCATGGTCTCCAGAGCTATATGGCATGCGGTGTCCGCGGTCAGAACTTCATTCAATCCTTTTACTATGCTTGCGATACCCTTGTCCACGCCCTCTCCTACATGCGAGCCCGGATGAAGAACTATGGTCTGTGAGCCCATAGCTGTTGCTCTGTCTATCTCCTTTGAGAGGAATTCTACAGCAATCTCATATGTCGCTGGATTCACTGTGTTTGCAAGGTTGATTATATATGGTGCATGGACCACGAACTCCTCCATGCCGTGCTGCTCCATGAGCTCATGGGCCTCCTGTATCTTAAGCTCCGATATATCCTTGCGTCTTGTATTCTGCGGTGCGCCTGTGTAAAGCATAAATGTATTTGCGCCAAATGCTACAGCATCCTTCACTGAGCCCAGCATCATATCTTTCCCTGACATACCTACATGACATCCTAATTTCAACATACCTGATAATCTCCATTTCAAATAAATCTCAAATAAATTTCTTTTGTATCATTTTACATCATAGCTTTATGTTATACAAACATGTAACCGGCCTTTGACTTCTTTCTTTGACTTCTTTTCCATTTATTATGTGGACGCAGCACTTCTAATCTGCTAAAGTTAAATATAAGTATTAAATTTTCTAACATTATACACAAAGGAGATTGCACTAAAATGCAGCTGAAAAATGTACTGATCGTAGTGAATGATATGGAACTATCCAGAAAATTCTACAAGGATCTGTTCGGGCTGGATGTCATTCTTGACAATGGGGGTAATATGATCCTGACGGGAGGGCTGGTTCTTCAGGATGCTGCCATATGGGCAGATTTTATTGATGCCCTTATCATTCCACACAACAACGCTTCTGAGTTATATTTTGAAGAGAAGAATATTGAAGAATTTGCAAAGAAACTGGACGAGTCACCATATGAGATCGTCTATGTGAACCGACTTATGACCCATTCCTGGGGACAGAAGGTCATAAGATTCTATGATCCTGATGGTAATCTGATCGAGGTTGGAACACCATAATCATTGCATAAGGGGCGGGACCGGAATCCGGTTCCGCTCTGATTTTTTCTGCGTCTATTTTCCTATATCCATTCCATCTATTTCATGTTACAATTAATGACATATTACCCAATTGGAGGACAAATATTTATGAGTAACACAGGAAGAACCTGTAAGGTTCACTACACAGGAACATTCAACGACGGAACAAAGTTCGATTCTTCATATGACAGAGGCGAGCCTATCGAGTTCGTATGCGGTGCGGGACAGATGATCCCTGGATTTGATCAGGCTGTTGAGGGAATGAACGTTGGCGATATCATCGATGTACATCTTCGTCCTGAGGATGCATATGGAATGCCTGATCCGGAGGCTATCATCAAGGCTCCTCTTGCAGATATGCCTGGCGCTGAGAATCTTGAGGTCGGCAATCAGGTATACCTTGCCAATTCCATGGGACAGCAGTTCCTTGTAAAGGTCATTGAAAAAGATGATGAATCCATCACATTTGACGCAAATCATGAGATGGCCGGCAAGGAGCTCAACTTCAAGATAGAGCTTGTGTCAGTGGACTAGTTTTTTTGAACAGAAGCCGTCAGCTTGACGACTTACATAAGCGTCGATTCAGATTATACAAGGAGGCGGGGATCGTGAACATTTACATAGACGAATCAGGTTCTATCAATAAATATGCTACAAACGATCAGTATTTCGTGGTGTCTATGATCCATGTCCTCGATCCTGTCGCCCTTGAGCGTGCTTACAAGAGATTTATTTCTTCCAACTATGAGATGCTTCTTGATCTGGACAGTGACAAGGTCGATGACATGACCGGCAAGATCACCAAGCACGGCGGGAGAATGTTCCGGGACGGCAAATTCCGTGAACTAAAAGGCGCACAGTTTGACAGAGACATGAAACATATATTTGTAGATTACTTCTCCAGGAAGCACCACTTTGACGTATACTATATCATGATGAAGAATGAAAGTCTGCCGAACCGCTTCTTCGACAACATCTCCAGAACATTCAACTTCTCCATCAAATCTGCCCTGCTCTACTTCATACAGAATGGATATCTGCCTGACGAGGACTGCTTTCTGCAGCTTGACGAGAGGAATGAGCGGGTGGAGAACAAATCATTCCTTGAAAATTACCTGAACACCGAGCTTTCACTGTCAGGTCAGGTCGCGGGGAATTTCTCAGTGAGCTACTTCGATTCAGCCTGCAACAAGTTTGTACAGATCGCAGATGTATTCTCCAATCTATTCTATTCACATCTGCAGACTGGACACTATACTGAGGAGCTGGATCTTATGAAAGAGCTGGGGATACTTAAAGGAGTTTATGAACTGACATAATCAAAAAGGGATTGAACCTTGCGATCTGTATCGCGGTTTCAATCCCTTTTTGAAATATTATTAAAATACCAATTGCCTCCGAGCGATGCTCACACAGAACACTTACATAGATAAACGCACTATCGAAGGACTTACTGTTGGTACTTATATATTATCACATTTTGTCTCATAAAACAATGAGTCTGCGTTAAATCCATAAATTTTTTTGAGACACTTCCAAAACGCAATTACTCTTTTGTCTGCTCTCTTCTGCTCCGTCCGCGTCCAAATGCCAGATACCCTATAAAAAGAACGAACAATGCCGCAACTCCCATCCAGATGCACAGCAGCTTTGTTCCCTTCGGTGCAAATGTGTCGTAGTATCCCTTGAAATAGATAACCACGATTATAAGCGGCAGCACATATGACATGTACTTTCTGAGGAACTGCGGGAACGGCTTACCGATACCGGTGTCCGCCTCAGCGACAAAGTTTTCAAATCCCCATCCATTCTTTCTTGTACAGAACAGGACAAAAAGTAATGATCCGAGTGGGAGGATATTTCCCGATACGAGGAAATCTTCCAGATCCATGATATTTGTACCCTCTCCCATCGGAGTGATTCCTGAGAGCACATTGAATCCAAGCACAGCCGGCAGGGAGAGCACGGATATCCCGATCAGATTTATAATAAGTGACTTCTTCCTCTTCCATCCAAACATATCTATACTTATCGATATGATATTCTCGAACACCGCTATGACCGTGGACAGCGCCGCAAATGACATGAATATGAAGAACAATATTCCCCACACTCTTCCGCCCGGCATGTGATTGAACACATTTGGCAGAGTCATGAACAGAAGTGATGGTCCCTTGTCAGGGCTGATCCCGTACGCAAAGCATGCTGGCAATATGATGACTCCGGCCATAAGCGCCACAAATGTATCAAGGTACATAACACTCTTCGCCTCGCCGGACAATTTTCTCTCCTTGCCTATATAGCTTCCGAATATCTCCATGGAACCCATACCTACACTGAGTGTAAAGAACGCCTGAGTCATGGCGTCAAATAAAACATTGCCCCAGCCTCTTGCATTTGCACGCTCAATACTTGGGACGAGATAAAACTTAAGCCCCTCCTCGTTGCCTGAGAGCATGAGTGAGTTCACCGCCATGACTATCATCAAAACGATGAGTGCCAGCATCATTACCTTTGTCACTCTCTCCACTCCGTTCTGAAGCCCAAGTGAACATATACCTATGCAGCACACGATGACCGCAAGTGTGATCGCAACCATAAGTCCCGGTGATGCAAGCATCCCTGTAAATTTGTCTTCTATTGCTTCTACTGATCCACCATGAAGCTGTCCTGTGCCCATGACGTACACATAGTATACCATCCAGCCCGCTACCATAGTATAGAACATCATAAGCAGATAGTTGCCGGCATAGGCATACCAGCTGAATTTATGCCAGTTGCCGCCCTTCGGTGCAAGCTCCTTAAGTGCTGAACCAACGCTCTTGCCACTTCCTCTGCCTATCGCAAACTCACAGGTAAGAATAGGATATCCCAGAAGCAGCAGACACAGTATATATATCACGATAAATATCGCTCCACCATTCTGCCCGCATATATACGGGAACTTCCATACATTTCCAAGACCTATGGCACATCCCGCCGACACAAGAATGAACCCAAGTCTGGAGGCGAACTTTTCTCTGTCGCCGTTGTTATTATCTTTACTCATACACTTTTCCTTTCACAGATATCAGTATTATTTGTGTCAGATGTTTACTTCAAGCTGTTACATTCTGTATTATTTTTTCATTTATGCTGACACATACCCTGTGATTGTAACATACATTACAGCATTTGTGTGTTTAAACTTTTACAGTTTAAAGCAAAATTTTTCCCGTATTTGAACCAGATAAAATACAGATATTTTTATGTTTGCTGTGCGTTTTCAACGAGTATATTTTCCTGCAAAATAAATCTATTAATTTACATATAAATGATTACATTTTTCCATATTATATTTTATTATAATGAGTAGAATGTTCTTAATACTATTAAGACCGTTCTCCGTATTTTGAGGCAGATTTCTGTGTGGGATTGCAGTACCTTACCTTAAACCACCAGCGCATGGCTGCAAGTGCGCTGCTCATATTATGGAGGAAGGAATAGTAACGCATGCGCCGCGCGAAG
>CAKQIY010000001.1 GCA_934247115.1 uncultured Coprococcus sp. | reverse complement strand
CAGAACCAGCAGTATGCAGGACAGTATGGCCAGCAGCAGAACCAGCAGTATGCAGGACAGTATGGCCAGCAGCAGAACCAGCAGTATGCAGGACAGTATGGCCAGCAGCAGAATGCACAGCAGTATGCAGGACAGTATGGCCAGCAGCAGAATGCACAGCAGTATGCAGGACAGTATGGCCAGCAACTGGGAATGCAGCAGTATGCGGATCAGTATGGTCAGCAGATGAGTGAGCAGCAGAATGTGTACGACCAGACGGTCAATATGTATGGAGATCAGGCTCATAAGCCGGAGTCTCCAAAGAAGAGAAAAGGAATAAAGATAGCTATAATATCTGTTGTTGCGGCACTCGTGATTATAGCAGCATTGGTTGTTGTGTATTTTGTATTCCTCAGAAAGACTCCAAAGGAAGCTGTTAAGGATGCTATGGAGAACACTGCTAAGGAGCTTGAGACGAATAATGTAGCGGGAATGGTCGGTGCAGATGATATAGATGTAGATGAGCTGGATGTGAAGTCCGAGTTTACGATTGACAAGATATCAGGACAGGATCAGCTGAATGGTTCATCATTTACGCTTGATGCGATCACATCAGATAATAATTTCAAGCTTGGCACATCAGCCACACTTGCAGGTGAGACAGTGAATGCCGATTTTATCATGGTTGGCCAGACAATATATATGGCATGTCCAGATCTCTTTACCAAGACATTTTCATTTGATATGAACAGTGTTATGGAGGAGCTGAATGGCAAAGGGGCAGGCGCAGGCGGTTCGGTAGACAGTGAGGCTCTTAAGAAGATGATAGAAGAGGATCTTAAGCCGGCAACTGATAAGCTTGCAGAGTCTATAGTATATGAGAGAGTTGGCAAGGATGAGTTCACTAACGCCAACGGCAAGAATGTGAAGGCGGATCACTACACTATCACCATCACAAAGGATGCAGTTGATGAATTCTCACAGGCGCTGGTTGATTTCCTGAATAAATATATGGACAGCAACCTGTCAGATGACATGATGGATGAGATGGGTGCATCAAAGGATCAGCTTAAGCAGATGATCGGAACACTTCCATCCATGATCAGCGCTATCATGACAAAGGATATAGTTGCAAATGTATATGTTGATGGCGATAAGCTCATCCATGTTGACTGTGATTATGATCTTGCAGCAGCAGGAGTTAAGCTTTCATTTGTAACAGATTATATGGGAGATGGCAATGTCACATCAGATGCAGTGACAAAGATTGCACTTACATATGGTACTGATGTGAATGTTGAGTTCAAGAGTGAGTCAAAGACAGATACATCAGATGATAAGATATCAACAAATAGGGATTATACACTTTCAGCTACAAGCAATGGCGAGAGCCAGGCATTCACAGGTAATTCAGTGTTTGATTACGACAAGAAGAGTGGACAGATGAGTGGAAGCTTCTCACTTGATGTTCAGGGCGAGTCGATCAAGGCTGCGTTTGAGGGTGTTCTTACAGATATCAGTAAGGGTAAGTCATTCAGTATAAATGATGCAAAACTCACAGTTACAGTATCTGGTGAGGATGTACTTCAGTGCTCAGGAAGCATAAAGGTTGCAGAGAATGACAACAAGATAGAGGCTCCTGCAGCGGATGATGTGGTTGATTATTCAGTGCTCAACGGTGATGATGCAGATAAGTACATCAACATGGATAAGGCGCAGGAGATATTATCTGCATGGAACGAGGTATTTGATTCAGTAGAGCTTGACAGCCGACTGGGTGATAAGCTAAACACAGATGGTGCAACTGATGATGACCAGGAGACAACAGAGGCTGCCACCACCGAGAAGGATACAACAGATAAGTCAACGACCGAAGCAGCAACAGAGGAAGAAGATTATTCCAAGATGACTATCACATTTGGAGATAAGTCAGTAAAGATAAATGATCCAAAGGGTTACGAGAGAAGCTACGCATCAGAGTACTCAATTTCACTTACAGATGCAAAGGGCGATGTATATGCAAGCTACTCTGCATATGAGAGTTATTCAGCAGACGAGCTCATCAAGAGTATGAAGGATACTTACACAGACTACTATAATGATGAGAATTCCAAGATAGATGATATGACAGATGGCACGGTTAAGGCCAAGGATGGCACAAAGGTATCATATCTTGTGACACAGCTTACATCATATGATCTGGGCAGAACAGAGGTCCTTCTTGTATATCCTTCAGGAGATGGTCTGGTGGCATGTTCTATCAGCTATTGGGATAAGGTGGACGATGTCGATGTACAGAAGCTGTGCGATACATTTATAAGTGCTATAGAGATACAGTAATATCTGTAATATACCGAAAATGTGAAAAAGGCAGGAGGCAGTGATGAAGGTCGTAAATGTGAAGAATGTAGTAATAGGTGATGGAATGACCAAGATATGTGTACCATTGGTGGCGCCTACAGATTATGATGTGGATTACCAGTCAAGGGTCATAGCAAAGTCGGAACCAGACATGGTGGAATTCAGAGCGGATATGTACGAGAAGTGCTTTGACAGAGAGGCACTTAGGAAAACTCTGGAAAAGATACACGACAAGCTGGGTCAGTTCCCCATTATATTTACATTCCGAACAAAGGGTGAGGGTGGCTGCATGGAGGCGACACTCAGCCAGTATCACGACCTTCTCATTGACGCCATAGACAGTGGATATATAGACATCGTGGATGTAGAATATTTCTCCGATATGGAGATTGTGGATGAAGTCATAGCGGAGGCTCATTCCAAGGGTGTGTATGTCATAGTGTCCAATCATGATTTCAAGACTACTATACCTATGGAACAGATAGTTGACAGATTTAAGTCCATCATATTCACTGGAGCTGATATAGCCAAGATAGCCATGATGCCTGAGGAGGGATCGCAGGTCGTAGATATGATGCAGGCTGCAAAGGAACTGCAGGAGAGTGGAAATCAGACACCTCTCATAGTTATATCCATGGGTGAACTTGGTGTGGAGACCAGAACCACAGGAGAGATGTATGGCAATACGATATCATTTGCCACAGCGGGCATACCTTCCGCCCCTGGACAGATATCTGTGGATGCACTCAGGAGCCAGCTCACCATGATACATCACATTATAGCTGGTAAATAATTTTTATTATATGATGCTATTATTCTGGAAGTCACGGATGAATGCCGGGGCTTCCATTTTTTTAGTGGTGTGTGGCTTGTTTCACAGATATATGGTATTATGACATAAATGTTCCGGGGCCTTGTATGGCAGACGGTGGCTAAGGAGATAAGAATATATGGAAGAAAAGATACACAAGAGGAGAGTGCACTACAGTGACACCCATCCAAAGAGATTCGAAGAGAAATACAAAGAGCATGATCCAGAGAAATATGCCGATACTATAGAGAAGGTCATAAGCAAGGGAAGTACTCCGGCGGGAATGCACATATCAATATGCGTGAATGAGATACTGGATTTCTTGCAGATACAGCCGGGGCAGCAGGGCCTTGATGCGACACTGGGCTATGGTGGACACACAAGGCGTATGCTTGAGCAGCTCCATGGAGAGGGGCATATGTATGCTCTGGATGTTGATCCTATAGAGATAGTGAAGACGAAGCAGAGACTGTCTGAAGCCGGATACGGAGAGGATATACTTACGATAAAGCAGACAAATTTCAGAAATATAGACGTGGTGGCAGAGGAAGCCGGGGGATTTGATTTTATCCTTGCAGATCTCGGGGTGTCTTCCATGCAGATAGACAATCCGGACAGGGGATTCACCTACAAGTTTGCTGGACCACTTGATCTGAGACTCGACCCGGAGAAGGGTGAGTCGGCGGCGGAACGCCTGAGAGAGGTATCATACGAGGAGCTTGTGGGAATGTTCCAGGAGAACTCGGATGAGCCATACGCTGAGGAGATAGCCACGGTCATCATGAAGAGAAACCGCACTAAGAATTATGTGGAGACCACCACACAGATGAAGGAAGTTATTGAAGAGGCTCTCTCATTTGTGCCAGAGAACGAGCGGAAAGAGGCTGTGAAGAAATCCTGTCAGAGGTGTTTTCAGGCTCTGAGAATAGATGTGAACAGTGAGTTTGAGGTTCTGTATGATTTCCTTGACAAGCTGCCGGATGCGCTCAGACCAGGTGGCAGGGTGGCGATACTGACATTCCATTCCGGCGAGGACAGGCTGGTGAAGAGGGCGTTCAAGGCTGGGGTGAAGGCTGGTGTTTACAGCGAAGTCAGCAAGGATGTCATCAGACCGTCAGCGGAGGAGTGCGCCCGCAATCCGAGGGCAAGATCGACGAAGATGAGATGGGCTGTAAAAGCAGAATAAAGGACACAGAAAGGCGACATCGTCTGTATATCATGTTAATATGATGACAGGGGATGTCGCCTTTTGGACATATGTTTCAGATGTTTTGTGGCTGGACGAATGAGAAGGGAAAATGCTTATTGCAGGACGGAGGTACAGAGATGGGATACAAGGTTCTTCTGGTGGAGGATGACCACGACATAAGGGAGGCTGTGGCTGACTATTTCACAGGAGTTGAGGCAAGTGAGATGAATGTGAGCTGCGCCTGTGATGGCATACAGGCTGAGGAAATGCTCTATGAGAATCAGTATGATCTTGTGCTCTTAGACATCATGCTTCCGGGAGTGGATGGCTGGGAGCTGTGCAGACAGATCAGAAAGACCAGCGATGTACCGGTCATTTTCCTGACAGCCAGAGCCAGGCAGGAGGATGTGTTGTATGGATATACACTTGGCTGCGATGACTATGTGGTCAAGCCATTTGCCATTGCAGAACTCTATGCCAAATCTGTTGCACTGGTGAGACGCGCAAAGGGAACCGTTATCCACAGGGAACTTGTGTGTGGCTTAATATGCTGCGATACATCGGCACTCACGGTGACTGTGGATGGTGCTGCCGTTGATATGCCGCGAAAAGAGTTGGAACTTCTCATATACCTCATGGAGAACAGAAAACGTGTGGTGTCGCGGGAGGAACTTCTGGTGAATATATGGGGCTATGACTATGACGGAAGAACCAGAGTTGTGGACGATCATATCAGAAAGCTGCGAAAGGCACTTGGCAAGGCTGCCGGGCAGATAAAGACTGTCATCACAAATGGATATCAGATAAGGGATGTGCAATAAGGAGGCGTGATGACATGGTAAAATCGCATACAAATCAAAAACACAAAAAGCAAAAATATAAAAAGCAAAAACACGAAAAGAAAATGAAACTCATGAGAAAGCCCATCTGGTGGGTGGAGCTGATAGTGGTGGCATTGGTATGTATGGTTCTGATCGGAACTCTGGCATATGTGTCATACAGAACTGCGAGCATGATGCTGTATAACAAGATGTCTGACTCGGTTGATGATATGATGGGGAGTGTCCATGAGAGGATGAACACAGTACAGACTCAGGATGAATTTGCCGGTTCGGTGGATGAAGACAGCGCGGCGTATATAAGGGCATACAATACGATAATGTGGAATTCGTATTTGAATGGCGAGGTGCTCATGTATGTGACAAATGAAGACTGGCTGTACAATCACTATCTTATAAATAACTGTAATACCTTATATAGACTGTATGATCCGGCAACATTCCAGAGAATCGATCTGGACAGCATTGTGAATAAAAATGAGCCATTTACGATCATGTGTGTCAGGAATCTGGATACCGGCATAAGTGGATATTATGTGTGTGATGACAGTGGACTGACTAAGGTTCTGGACGATAGGGTGTCGGTATATGAATATTCGGGGGACATCTGCGGAGTGAAGAACATAGCCGATCCGTGCATAGGAAAGGTATATCTGCGGGACAGTGAAAATGGAAGCAGCTTCACGATACAGGGGACTGACAGATACACGGACGAGAGCATATTTTACGATGGCCCGGCGGATGCGTCGGGGTATTCGGAGTATGATGTGACACTGGAAAAGCTTACTTTTGATGACGCTATCAATTCAACATTTGTCATGAATGGGGAAAAGTATGTGGTGACGGATATCAGGACATTCAGGGACATGGATCAGCTGCTGGAAACCGAGAGCGGTGCGCTGGACAGGGTTATCAAAGCATCCAGCACCCGGTATGTGGCAAGCGGACAGATGACCAGACTGGTATGGACTTGTCACATCGGCTCTACAAGCGGAGACTTTCTGTTCGGCAAAAAGAAGATAGATTACACAGGAAACGATGTGTGCGGCATCCAGGATGGCTCCGGCAGAGTTTACGCTGCCATGGAGGGCAGAGTCACGCTGGCAAATGGCAGACAGTGCATACTTGCCGGGGTGTGTTCATATGATGCGGAAGCGGTCATACGGGAGCTGGCAGAGGATATAAGAAGGATAGCCGTATGGTGCATAGTGTGCATAACAGTATTTGCAACTGCTGTCATATATCTGACGAGAAAGAGCCGCTATGACCGTCAGGAGTACAGACGCAATATGACAAATGCCATGGCTCACGATCTCAAAACTCCACTCATGGCTATGTCGGGTTATGCGGAGAACCTTCTCGCAAATGTGCATACGGACAAGAGGCAGCAGTATGCGGAGGCAATATCAGAAAATGTGCGCAGAATGAATGGAATGATTGAGCAGATGCTGGAGATAGACAGGCTGGAGACCGGGAAGCGGCGAAAAGGAGAAAAGCTTCAAAGCGTCGATATGGCGGAACTCTTCAGAAAAGTCATAGCCGAAAATGAGGTGTCGATACAGAGAAAAAATATGGTGGTGACATTTGAGGGCAATTGTACCTTAAATGCAGATATGGAATCGATGAAACGCGTTGCGGAAAACCTGGTGACAAATGCGGTGAGACATGGCAGGGAAAATGGAATTATAGATATAGAGATGTCAGATGGAAAGGTGACAATAAGCAACACAACGGACGACACCCTGCCGAATAACATAGATTCGCTGTGGGATCCGTATGTGAAGGGCAGCGGCAGCAGAACAGGCGGTGGCAGTGGACTCGGACTTTTTGTTGTGAGGACGATACTTGACAAGTATGGCATAAAAGGAAGTCTGTCATATCATGATGGCACTTTTTTGGTGGAGATAGGAGAGTGTTAAATATATAACCGGCATGTGGCTGTTATAAAGCGGGTTGAGGATAATTGGGCAGAACAATCGTAGAAATCATAATAAAATTTTCATATATAATACAAAAATATTCATATTTTTTTGATGTAATCGGTATGATATACTTCAAAATGTAGTGATAACTTGCATATATAAAAAGAAACCATCTGTGACCATGAAATTGAAATTGTAAGTGGGGTGGTTTCTTTTGCGTAACTCCCGGGTTTTAGATGATCGGGGAGCGGATGCTCGGATATTATGGACGAAATATTTTTAAGAGAGGTATCGATATGGGAGATTATAAGGCAGCAGCAGATAGATATAAGAATGTTGAAGGTACAGGATTTTACAGACACTGCGGAGACAGCGGTCTTATGATGCCGCCTCTGGCACTTGGGCTCTGGCACAACTTTGGAACAAATGACGATTATGAGAATATGAAGAAGATGTGCTTTACCGCATTCGACAACGGAATAACACATTTTGATATAGCGAACAACTATGGCCCGGTGTACGGAAGTGCAGAGGAGAACTTTGGAAAGATACTCAGAGAGGATCTGGGTGCGTACAGGGATGAGCTGATAATCAGCACGAAGGCCGGATACGATATGTGGGAAGGCCCTTACGGCAACTGGGGCAGCAGAAAGTATCTCATAGCGAGTCTGGATCAGAGCCTTAAAAGACTTGGCATCCCTTATGTGGATATATTCTATCATCACAGAATGGATCCGAATACTCCGCTCGAGGAGACCATGGGAGCATTGGCACAGATAGTGAAGAGTGGAAAGGCACTCTATGTCGGACTCTCCAACTATGACGGACCGACCATGGCAAAGGCAGAGCGCATACTTGATGAGCTTCATGTGCCATTTGTGATAAATCAGAACAGATACAGCATACTGGACAGATCTGTCGAGAAGAATGGACTCCTGAAGCAGACATACGCATCAGGCAAGGGACTCATATGCTTCTCGCCTCTGGCACAGGGAATGCTGACAGACAGATATCTGAAGGACATGCCGGCGGACAGCAGGGCTGTGAAGGATGGAAGATTCCTTCATGAGGATCAGGTGCTTGCAAATAGACCTCTCCTCAACCAGTTAAATGAGATCGCAGCCGGATATGATATGAAGCTCTCAGAGCTTGCCATCGCATGGCTGCTGAACAAGCCGGAGGTCACAACAGTGCTGATCGGTGCTTCAAAGCCTGAGCAGATCATCAGCAATCTCAAGGCTGCTGAAAAGCAGGCACATACAGTCATGGCCGATGACGAATTACAGAAGATCGAGGATGCCGTTACGGCATTTGGAAGATCATAATCAAGGAAAAACTTTCTTTTCATACCCCTCGCAGGAGAAGCAGAATAAAGCTTCTCCTGTTTTTTATATATGTGCAGACACTGGCGAAGACCATGCTGTCACAAATACATAAAAGTATGGTATGATATCACACAGAATCTATGTAACGGAGAAAAACTGGTGAAGGAATATATAAATGAAGCGCTTGAAAAGTATATAGAGAATGGCACATACCCGTGGCACATGCCTGGGCACAAGAGACAGCCGATAGAAGCCGTCCAAAATGTTGATAACATTTCAAAATCCCGGGAAAACTTCTGGAACGGGGTGTATGCGCATGATTTCACTGAGGCGAAGGATCTCGATGATATGCATGAGCCGGAGATGTTCATAGCAGACAGTCTTGCCGAGATGAGGAAGGTGTATGGAACATTTGCAACATATATGCTTGTGAATGGTTCCACATCCGGACTTATGACGGCTATACACGCCACATGTCACAGGGGGGATGTGATACTTGCAGCAAGAAACTGCCACAAGGCGGTGTACAATGCCATCTGCATGCTTGAGCTTGAACCTGAGTATATAGTGCCGGATTATGTGGGTATGAAATGGCCTGACGGTGTGGGTCAGAATGAAGCCCGGGCAATAGCGGATGGAATGACAGATGCCGGAGGTGAAGATGGTTGCGAAACATTGGCAATGATGGCTTCAGGCGATGAAGATGATCGTGAAATGTCAGAGAGGACAGACATACTGGGTGATATATCGCCGGATAAGCTGGAGTCTGCTCTTAGGGGCTTGGTAGCAGATGGCAGAAAGCCAAGAGCGGTGATAATCACATCGCCGACATATGAGGGTGTCATATCTGATATAAGGACCATAGCCGGGATAGTACACAGGTATGGAATATATCTTATAGTCGATGAAGCACAGGGAGCGCATCTGAACTTCATGGAAGGGCATGAGACCGCCATGAAACAGGGGGCAGATATTGTAATAGAGAGCCTGCATAAGACTATGCCGGCACTCACGCAGACATCACTGCTTCATGTTATGGATCCTGAACTTGATGAGAGGGTTAGAAGATATCTGCAGATATTCCAGACTTCTTCGCCTTCATATATATTTATGCAGAGCATGGAGAAAGCTGTTGCATTTGGTGCAAATAACAGAGATGAATTTGCCAGGTATGGGCGGAGGCTTGAGGCATTTGCTGAGAAATGTGACAGTCTTAGAAATATACGGCTGTTCAGACCCGAGGTGAACGCGTTTAAAAATGGTGAAGGTTGTTCCGCATGTAAAGTATTTGACCACGATGAGGGAAGATTGGTATTTGTCGTGAGACTGGGAACTGTGGACAAATCAGGACAGATATTTACTGGAGTTATGCTCGCTGACATACTGGCTGATAGGTATGGGCTGATTGTGGAGATGGCATCGGTGAGTTATGTCATTTGTATATCATCTGTGGTGGACAGTGCAGATAGTTATGATATACTATTTAATGCGGTGGCTGAGATAGACGGGAACCTTGGCTATGAGCCGGATAAAACAGACCGGCAGGAGCTGGATATCATATCCGGCAGAAGGTCAGCTATGCCGCCGGGAACCGCATGGGACAGACCAGTGGAGAGCGTGCCGATTGAGGATGCGGCTGGAAAGGTGTCGGGGGCATTTGTATATGCATATCCGCCGGGAATACCTGTGCTGGCGCCGGGAGAGGTCGTTGACCGGCAGGCGGTGAATGGAATAAAGTCCATGATAGACAGCGGACTTAATGTGGCAGGAGTCAATGACGGTTATATCAAAGTGCTGTGCGGAGAATGATATGCAGCATTATGATCTGGAAGGTTTGATAAGAATCACAATATAAATATGAAAGGTGTACATGTGCAGGAACAGCATATGGCAGGGTTAGGATATGAGAGGAATATTTATAACTATAGAGGGCCCGGACGGAGCGGGCAAGACCACGCAGAGGGAGCTGCTTAAGGAATATCTGGAGAATAAAGGCTATGACGTGCTGATAACCAGAGATCCGGGTGGAAATCCCATAAGTGAGGCAATCCGCGAGGTTATACTGAATAAGGATTTTACAGAGATGGGATATATGACTGAGCTGCTTCTGTATGCTTCGGCGAGAGCCCAGCTTGTGAAAGAGAATATTAAGCCTGCACTGGATGCAGGTCAGGCGGTGATTGCGGACAGATTTGTGGACTCATCTGCTGTGTATCAGGGAATCGGAAGAGGACTCGGAGTTGACACGGTGTACAAGGTAAATGAATTTGCACTTCAGGGGATCATGCCGGATATGACATTTCTCATGGATCTTGACGCCCAGGAGGGAATATCCAGAAAGAAGAACCAGGCTGAACTTGACAGAATGGAGAATGAAAAGCTGGAGTTCCATCAGAAGGTTGTTGATGGGTACCGCATGCTTGCGGATATGCACCCTGAGAGGATAGTGAAGATAGACGCTACTTTACCTATCGATGAGATTCATGGTATAATAACAGAGTATGTAGAGAAAAAACTCAATCTGTGATATTTTCGGATAAGGAGAAGGTCAGTAAAAAACAGCAGAGTGTCGAACATGCGAAATTAATTGTAAAGGGGTTGGTATATATGATAGATTTCACAGATATAATCGGACATGAGGACATAATACGCCACTTCAAGAGCAGCATAGAGCTGGGAAAGGTATCCCAGGGTTATATCATCAATGGTGAGACGGGAAGCGGCAAAAAGACCCTTACCAGGGCGCTTGTCAAGACTCTTCAATGTGAGGAGGGCAAAGCAGATCCATGTAATCATTGTAAGTCATGTCTTCAGTGTGAGACGGGAAATCAGCCTGATATTGTGTGGGTCACCCATGACAAGCCCAATGTGATCTCGGTTGAAGAGATACGTGATCAGGTGAATTCAGATATTGATATCAAGCCTTACAGCAGCAGATATAAGATATATGTAATAGAGGATGCACAGCTTCTGAATGTGAATGCACAGAATGCATTGTTAAAGACAATAGAGGAAGCGCCATCCTATGCCATCATCATACTGCTTACCAACAATCTTGATAAGATGCTTCAGACTATACAGTCCAGATGTATAGTGCTGAATGTGAAGCCTGTCAGGGAACATGATATACTTGATTATCTCATGAATGAGCTGAAGCTGGACAAGCAGAAGGCCGACTTCTGTATGGATTTTGCCCAGGGCAATCTGGGAAAAGCCATAAGGCTTGCCACAAGTGATGAGTACAAGGAGATAAAGGAGAATGTTGTGAAGTTTATGAGACATATAAGCGATATGTCAGTGGACGACATGATGTTTGCCATCAAGAATATGGAGCTGTACAAGCTCAAGATAAGTGACTATATTGATCTGATGATGATGTGGTACAGGGATATCCTTATGCTTAAGGTGTCCAACAACCCGGGCCGTCTGATGTTCAAGGAATATTATTCTGATATAAGAAAGCAGTCCTCACACATCAGCTATGAGGGTATAGAAAAGGTTCTCAAGTCTATGGACAAGGCCAAGGTCAGACTTGAGGCAAATGTCAGCTTTGACATTGTCATGGAGCTTATGCTCCTAACCATGAAGGAGAATTGTTAATGAAAGAGATTATAGGAGTTCGTTTCAGACCAAACGGAAAGATATATTATTTTGACCCGCAGAACTTTGAGGTCGAGGCAGGCAATTTCGTCATTGTTGAGACCGCAAGGGGCGTGGAGTACGGCAAGGTGGTTCTGGGAAGACGAGAGGTTGAAGAGGGCAAGATCACGGCATCACTCAAGCCGATCATAAGAATTGCCACAGAGGATGACACCAGAAGATACGAGGATAACAAGAAGAAGAGCAAGAGAGCGTTTGACATATGTCTTGAGAAGATAGCAAAGCACAAGCTGGATATGAAGCTTATCGAGGCTGAGTATACATTTGACAATAACAAAGTGCTGTTTTACTTTACAGCTGACAGACGAATTGACTTTCGTGAGCTGGTAAAGGATCTTGCGTCGGTGTTCAAGACGAGAATAGAACTCAGACAGATAGGTGTCCGTGACGAGACCAAGATGGTGGGCGGAATCGGTATATGTGGAAGGGAACTCTGCTGCAATAAGCATTTGTCAGAGTTCGTTCCTGTGTCGATCAAGATGGCGAAGGAGCAGAACCTGTCTCTTAATCCAACCAAGATATCAGGTGTGTGCGGAAGACTTATGTGCTGTCTGAAGCATGAGCAGGATACCTACGAATATTTGAATGAGAAACTTCCAAATGTGGGAGATTTCGTGAGGACAATAGATGGAAATAAGGGCGAGGTCATGTCAGTGAACGTTCTCCGACAGAAGGTTAAGATCGTGGTGACAGACAAGGATGACAACAAGGAAGTTATGGAGTATCCTGTGGCTGAACTCAAGTTCAAGCCTAAGAGAAGAAAGAATTCAGAGAGACTCAGCGCTGAGGAGTACAAGGCACTTGAGGCATTGGAGGACAAGGGTGGAAAGTCCAAATTTGACGACTAAACCGGAAGTGGTTATCAAACCTGACGAGAGAATAGACGATCTGCAGTGCAAAGGTTATCAGATCATACAGAACAGTGGTATGTTCTGTTTTGGCATGGATGCTGTACTGCTGGCAAATTATGTGAGATTTAAGCGCGGCGGCAGATATATGGATCTCGGGACAGGAACAGGTATCATACCTATACTTCTTGCTGCAAAGGAGTATGGGGAAGGCGCTCTTACCCGTGAAAAGAGACTGGCCGATCTGTGTGATGCTGACCGAAAGATAGTGAACGATGCACGTTTTATAGGTATAGAGCTCCAGCCAGCCTGTGCGGACATGGCTGCAAGGAGCGTGAGCCTCAATGGGCTTGACTGTTTAGTACGAATAGATAACGGAGATATAAAGGAGGTCTCTTGTAACTACAAGAAGGCCTCTTTTGACATAGTGACCTCGAATCCGCCATACATAAAGGGCAGTCACGGTCTGGAGAATCCGGATGCACCTAAGAACATAGCGAGACATGAGGTGCATGTGACACTGGATCAGGTGGTGGCGGCGGCAGAGTATGCCCTTAAACCCGGCGGAAGCTTTTATATGATACACAAGCCGTTCAGATTGGCTGAGATATTTCAATGCCTGCATGAGCACAGGCTTGAGCCAAAGAGGATGCAGCTTGTGCATCCTTACATAGACAAGGAGCCGAACATGGTCATAGTGGAGGCTGTGAAGGGCGGCAATTCCATGATCAAGATTGATCCGCCTATGATAGTATACAAAGCTCCGGGAGTGTACACGGAGCAGCTGCTTGCGACGTATGAAGGCACGGCAAAGAGATAAGAGGCAGCATAAGATATCTATGATTTTTAATACTCAGATGTTCAGCAGAAGAGAGGATATATATGGCAGGAAAGTTATACCTGGTGGCGACACCTATAGGCAATCTTGAGGATATGACATACAGGGCTGTCAGGGTTCTTGAAGAGGTGGATGTGATAGCGGCGGAGGATACAAGAAACAGTATCAAGCTGCTCAATCATTTCGAGATCAAGACTCCGATGACAAGCTATCATGAATACAACAAATACGACAAGGCAAAGGTTCTCGTTGAGAAAATGCAGCAGGGACAGAACGTGGCGGTCATAACCGATGCGGGAACTCCTGGTATATCCGATCCCGGGGAAGAGCTTGTGAGACAGGCTCTTGATGCCGGACTTGAAGTTACGCCTGTTCCGGGTGCCTGTGCATGTATATCGGCACTTATCAGCTCGGGACTTTCGACCAGAAGATTTGCATTTGAGGCATTCCTTCCATATGACAAGAAGGACAGGGCGAGGGTTCTCGAGGAGATGAAGCTAGAGACTAGGACCATGGTGATGTATGAGGCCCCTCACAAGCTGAAGAAGACTTTGGCGGAACTCATGGAGGCTCTCGGTGACAGGCATATCACGCTTGCCAGAGAGATTACCAAGAAACATGAGACGATAGAACCAATGATGCTCTCACAGGCAATAGCCCGCTACGAGGAGGAAGATCCGAGAGGGGAATTCGTTATAGTGATAGAAGGGCTTGATGTGAAGAAGCTTGAGGAAGAGAAGAAGAGCTCGTTCGAGGCTATGTCCGTGGAGGAACATGTCCAGATGTACGTTGACCAGGGTATGTCCAAGAAGGATGCGATCAAGCAGGCGGCTGTTGACCGCGGAGTCCCTAAGAGGGATGTGTATAATGCGGTGATGAAATAACCTGATAATCAGGACAGGATACTGAGCCAGGCGGAGAGCCTGCTGACGCAGACAGACCTGACGGTTGAGCAGATCGCCCAGTCTGTCGGCTACAGCAATGCAAGCCGTTTCGCTGCGCTGTTCAGGAAGAGCACAGGCATTTTCCCGTCTGACTTCGGGAAGATGTCGAAAAGGGGCGGTTGTAGAACTTGAAATAAAGACAGTGGCGGATATAAAGGAATATATCCGCCACTGCTGTTGTATGCGTTGTTTTCTTGTATTACCAAAGAATTATTTGTTTTTTAATTTCTCCAGTTCTGCTTTTAGTTTCAGGATTTCGTTATCCTTGTCGGCTAACATTTGGTTTTTCTCTGCAATCAATGCATTTGTTCTTTCTCGTTCGGCGGCCAGTAATTTTTCGTCTCTTTCTGCTAAAGCTCTACACAATGGTTGTTCTCCTCCCTTCGAATCAACAGCAGTATAATAAAGATTTGTATCGCCGGATAAGATTCCGGCTAAGGCTAATGTTGAATTATCAACAATGGATGTGTCTGTATCTGCTGTATACGAATATATAGAATGTAACACCAGTCTCAACTCATCAAGTGTTTTGTTATTAAATGATAAATCCTCATCGTGCCCAATGTCAATAACATATAGTGGGTAATCGGGGACGAATGGGGATATCTTATCATCCATATTCATCATCGCATGCAATGAGTTTGGGCCATCCCATGGATCTTCTCCCGTATAAAATACAACAGTAACTATCGGTGTTATCTTTGTATCCTTCTTTATACCTGATAATCGTTCATCTACAGTCCATTCGGTCTTGTTCTGATTATTCCCTATTGTAGACAATTCGGAACTATATTCCAAAGCATCATATAACATTTTCCTAATGGGCATAGAATAATGGACTTTTGATTGATCTTCTATACCTAATATAACAAGATAACCGAGCTTTGTCCTCCGAATGTTGTCCCTATACTTATTCACTTTCTCTACTTTATATTTCTGCTTGCCATTGTGTATTTTTAATGATTCTGCATAAGCGGTGTCATCAGGTTCTAGTTCAGCTGCTTTTATAATGGTTTCGTTGTCAAAAAAGAATCCGTTGAACAGAGCCGCAAATGTTTCGTTATTTTTAAAGAAATCCTTCAATGCAGAATCGGGACTTGGCATAGTTCGTGTCACAGTTTCCCTCCTTATGAAAAATTGGAGCAGACGCATTAAAGCGCTTGCGCGGGCGTCTGCGTGCTTCATAAGGAATCCTCCCGCTTAGGCGGGTCCCTCCTTATGAAAAATTCTCGGCCGGTAGGCATACTTTAGGCGATTAAAATTGGCTTGTCAATAGATATGGACAAATGCGCTTATAAAGCGAATTTGTGACGCTGAGAGTGGAAAAATGGGCGAAAATAAAAAGACCAGAAATATGAGAAACTTGCTCTCAACAATTTCTGATCTTTATTAAAAGATATGATAACGATTGTCTGATTATATTTGTACAACAAAGGGCTAGTTGATATACACCCTCGGAACCCTCACCGATATGTTGCACACGATCACATCCACATTCGTATCAAGCATATTTGCCATATCCTCGATGGACATGCCCTCACCGAGAAGAGTTACAGTGTCACCGCGCTGTACATCCGGGATGTCTGTGACGTCAGCCATGCACTGATCCATACATACGCGTCCGATGATCGGTGCCTCATGACCATTTATGATGACCTTGCCCTTGTTGGACAGGTAACGGCTGTAGCCGTCTGCAAATCCTACCGGAAGTGTGGCGATCTTTGTAGGCCTTTCAGTGACAAATGTTCCGCCGTATCCAATCTCAGATCCGGCAGGAACCTCCTTCACCATGGCAACGTATGTGTACCAGCTGAGAATCTCCTGAAGTCCTGAATTCTTCCAGTCAAAATCATCAGAAGGAGTGAGGCCATAGAGGATATCACCGCATCTGACTGCGTCGAGCTGCGCCTCAGGCAGCATCAGTATGGCAGGGCTGTTGGCTACGTGGTGCTTTGGTATGACAACCCCCATCTTCTCAAGTTCATTTACGGCGTGGAGGTATAGGTCAAGCTGCTTTCTTGCACTTGTGTGATCCCCCTCATCTGCCCTTGCAAAATGTGTAAATATACCTGTTACGTTCAGGTCGTCCATCTCGCAGATCTTCTTTATAGTGTCAAAGGATTCCTGACATACCGGGAATCCTATTCGGTTCATACCGGTGTTCAGCTTTATCTGGACATTCTGTTTCTTGCCGGCTCTTCTTGCAGCGGCAGCCATGTTCTCAGCACCCTCCATTGAAAAGACAGTGAGATCAAGGTCGTACTTTGCGGCCTCGTCCAGCATGTCATCTGCTGTATCGCCGAGGATAAGGATAGACTCTGTGGCCCCTGCGTCCCTGAGCATCTTTCCCTCTTCCCAGATGGCGACTGCGTAGCTGTCTATGCCACATTCTTTCAGCGTTGGGTAGAGCCCTGCAATACCGTGGCGGTATCCATCACCCTTCATGACAGCGATAAATTCAACACCCGGTTTCAGTCTTGATTTTATGTTGGCAATATTGCTCCTGAGCTTTGCCAGATCTATAACGGCAGCAGTTCTGCCGGCAAATGGTCGGTTGTTCATGGTTATTCTCCTTTTATGATAAATACATGCTGTCTGTAATTCCTTTGCTGCATGATTGTCAGATTGTCTTGCAGACATAGTAAATTCTTATCACGTAAAATTCAAGAAACATTGTATCACATATGCATGTTAAAAAGAAGAGCAGGAATTTGCAGGATGTATGTATAAGGAATGTAAAAATAAATTTACAAAGCTTATGTTTATTTCTGTTTGGTGTCATGTTATTATACCTAAGAGAAAAAAACAAAGGAGGCGAAAAATATGGACAGTTGTGATAGTCATGGTCGAAGTACATATAACGATGAAACAGACCCGGATTATCTTCAGGTGTCTGTATAAGCGCTTTTTATATAAGGTCTAAGTCTGTCCATCGTTAAAGAATGTCGCAACAAAGCAGTAGAGTTTGCGTAGCATTTGCTACGGTGGTTTTTTTATGCCCTTTTTAGGGAGAATGGAGGCTTAGAATGATGAAAGAGATATTGAAGGAACCAACATTTGCGCAGGATATCGTAGCGATAATAAGAAGTGGTTGTGACCGGGAGCAGCTGGTTGACAGACTGAAGGATTACCACGAGAAGGACATTGCCCAGAGTCTGGAGCTGCTGACAAAGGAAGAGAGGAAAACGCTGTATGACAGCCTTGATCCGGAGTGGATATCCAATATTTTCTCGTATATAGATGATCCTGAGGAGTATATACAGGAACTGGGTATCGATAAGCTGGCAGAGGTCATAAATGAGATGGATTCGGACGACGCTGTCGATCTTCTGGAGGATGTGGATGAGAAGGTCAAGAATCAGCTGCGCCCGATACTTGATGAGGACCTGAAAGCAGACATCCGTCTCATAAATTCCTACGATGATGATGAGATAGGAAGTCTTATCACCAACAATTATATAAGCATATCGAGAAATCTGACCATACGTCAGGCCATGCACGAGCTTGTACAGCAGGCGGGAGAAAAGGACAATATCTCAACCCTTTATGTGGTTGACGATGACGAAAGGTTCTGCGGTGCCATCGACCTGAAGGATCTCATCATTGCCAGAGAACATGATGAGCTGGACGATATAATTATTGATTCCTATCCGTATCTGATAGACCATGAGAAGATATCGGAATGTATAGAAGAGATCAAGGACTATGCGGAGGACTCCCTTCCTGTACTGAATGATGACAAAAGAATAATCGGTATCCTGACTGCGCAGGATGTCATAGAGGCAGTTGACGATGAGATGGGTGATGACTATGCCAAGCTGGCTGGTCTGACTGCGGAGGAGGATCTGAAGGAGACCACATTTGAAAGTATGAAAAAGCGTATGCCGTGGCTTATTATACTGCTGTTTCTCGGCATGGGAGTGTCCACTGTTGTCGGCGCATTTGAAGATGTGGTGGCGGTGCTGCCGATCGTCATGTGTTTTCAGTCTCTCATCCTTGACATGGCGGGAAATGTCGGTACACAGTCTCTTGCGGTGACGATACGTGTGCTCATGGATGAGAACCTGACCGGCAAGGAGAAAATGTCCCTCGTTGTCAAGGAGATGAGAGTTGGGTTTGGAAATGGCTTGATCCTGGGAGCGTTGTCGCTGATCTTCCTTGGGGTATATATCGGTGTGTTCAAAGGCTTCACCATGGGAAAAGCGTTTATGATATCTGGCTGTGTCGGTGTATCACTGCTGGTGGCAATGGTCATATCAAGTCTGGTGGGAACCCTTGTACCTATGTTCTTTCACAAGATCAAGGTTGATCCGGCGGTGGCATCCGGACCGCTCATCACCACGGTAAATGATCTTGTGGCAGTTATCACATACTATGGACTTGCATGGCTGCTGCTCATACAGTGCATGTAAATTGTATAGATATATATAGCAGAAAATACTCGGGGCAGCACCACTTTATAACAGTAAAGTGGTGCTGCCCCGAATATTTGTTGTCATTGAAAGCCGTGGAGGGTATAATATCGAAATATAAGAGAATTTATAAATGACTTGGAAGGTAGTATTGTTATGAGAAAAGAATATGTTATGGGTAACGGAGCCATAGCCCTCGGTGCACTTGCGGCGGGACTGAATCTGGTGGCTGGATATCCGGGAACCCCGTCTTCGGAGATACTGGAGACAGTGGCAAAATACCCGCATGACGGAGTCCATGTGGAGTGGTCGGTAAATGAGAAAGCGGCCATGGAGGTTGCTGCCAGTGCATCATACAGTGGAGCGAGGACACTTGTGACCATGAAACAGGTGGGACTCAACGTGGCATCGGATCCGCTTATGTCGCTGGCGTATGTCGGGATAAAGGGCGGAATGGTCATCGTGTCTGCGGACGATCCGGGACCGATATCGTCACAGACGGAGCAGGATACGAGGATGTTTGCAGACTTCTGCAGGATCCCGGTATTTGACCCGTCGACTCCTGAGGAGGCGTATCAGATGATACAGGATGCATTTGACTACTCGGAGAAATACAAGACTCCGGTTCTGTTCAGACCGACAACCAGAGTGTGTCATGCATACGCATCCATAGAGGTAAAAGATGAGTGGAAGGCAAAGGAATATGAGGGATTTGTAAAGGATTCAAAGAAATGGGTCATCTTCCCGAGATTGTCATTTGCCAATCATGCCATGATAGAAAAAAGAAATGTAGAGATTGGGGACGACTTCGGCAGCTACTCCATGAATACGGTGGAGGGCAGCGGCAGCAAGGCGGTATTTGCATCGGGAATCAGCTACTGCTATGCAAAGGAGACACTTAAGAACGTGCCTGATGTGAAGCTGGTCCGTATAGCAACCCCGCATCCGTTCCCAGAGCAGTTTGTGAAGGATGCGCTGGACGGAGTGACGGAGGTCATGTGTCTTGAGGAGCTCAGCCCATACATAGAGAATCAGATATTACGCCTTGCAGGCAGATATCATATGGATATAGATGTCAGAGGAAAGCAGACCGGGGATGTGCCGGCGAGCGGAGAGCTTTCTACCAACAAGGCTGCGGATATCCTGTGTGATTTCCTTGACCTTGAGAAGACTTCCCAGGTGGATGTATCAGATGCACCTGAACTTCCTGTGAGACCTCCGGTGCTGTGTGCGGGATGCCCTCACAGAGCGTCATTCTACGCGGTAAAGAAGGCGATGGCTGGAAGAAAGAGCTACTTCTGCGGAGATATCGGATGCTATACACTTGGAAATGCCATGCCGCTTGACATGGTGGATACCTGTCTGTGCATGGGAGCCGGAATCACCATGGCGCAGGGCTTCCACTGGGTGGATGAAGATGGCGTGTGCTTTGCATTTGTGGGAGACTCCACATTCTTTGCATCGGGTATGACAGGAGTGGTAAATGCAGTTTACAATGATGCGAATATGATCCTGTGTGTGCTCGACAACTCGACCACAGCTATGACGGGACACCAGCCACATCCGGGAACAGGACGCAATATGATGGGTCAGTTCGTGGACAAGGTGAGCATACAGAAGGTGCTCGAGGGAATCGGAGTGAAGAAGATAGTCACTGTTGATCCGCTTGATCTTGAGGCCAGCGTGGCAGCAGTCAAAGAGTGTGCGGATATCAGGGGCGTCAAAGCGATCATTTTCAAGTCACCTTGTATAGCCATCACCAAGCCGTCGGGCAAGATGGAGATATCCGAAAAGTGCATACAGTGTAAGAAATGTATCAGAGAGATAGGCTGTCCTGCGATCATCCTGAAGGATGGCAAGGTGGCGATAGATGAAAGCCTGTGTACGGGATGCGGTCTGTGCTCACAGATCTGTCCGGTGGGTGCGATAGGAGGTGCTTGCAATGAATAAAGATATTCTGGTCTGCGGTGTAGGCGGACAGGGAACGGTTCTTGCGTCCAAGCTCATCGCATCGGCGTATATGGCAAAGGGTGAGACGGTACATTCGGCGGAGACTATAGGTATGGCACAGAGAGGCGGAAGTGTCACGAGCCATGTGAGGATTGGTGAGGCGTATTCACCACTCATAGCCCAGGGCGGTGCTGACATTATACTGGCGTTTGAGCCTGCAGAGGCGGTGCGCAATCTGGCTTATCTGAAAAAGGGAGGAATCGTCATCACCAACAACGTTCCGGTGAAACCGGCGACTGACTCGCTCATGAATTCAGGCTACGAGGCACAGCCGATGCTTGACTACCTGAAGGACAAATGTGACTGCATAGTCATGGATGGCGCGGCGATAAGCCGTGAATTTGGTTCGGCAAAGTTCTACAACATAGCACTTCTTGGAGTTGCAGCAGCCAGCGGCAGACTGGGACTTGACGAGGCGGATATCATATCAGCCATTGAGAATGGAGTGAATCCGAAGTTTGTAGAGGTGAACAAGAAAGTATTTGAATATGCGATGAAGATGTAGTTGGCGATGGGCTGACAAAAGGGAAAAGGAGAGTAAAAATTATGAAGTTAAATGACACACAGCTCAGTCAGGTGGACGCTCAGATAAAGAGACTTGTAAAGACTGACAGCTATTATGGTAAGAAGTACAGAGAACTTGGTATAACAGATGTGACAAGTCAGGAGGCGTTTGAGGAGCTTCCGTTTTCAAGCAAGGATGACCTGAGAAATGCTTACCCGCTGGGAATACAGGCTGTTCCGGATGAGGAAGTGGTACGTATCCATTCATCTTCAGGAACAACAGGAAAGCCGGTCATCATACCTTACACAGCAAAGGATGTCGATGATTGGGCAATCATGTTCGCAAGATGCTACGAGACAGCCGGAGTGACAAAGAAAGACCGAGTACATATCACTCCGGGATATGGTCTGTGGACAGCCGGAATAGGATTTCAGGCAGGCGCGGAGAAGCTTGGTGCCATGGTGATTCCTATGGGTCCTGGAAATACTGACAAACAGTTACAGATGATGATAGATCTTGAAAGTACAGTTCTCACAGCAACATCATCATACGCACTTCTTCTTGCCGAGGAGATAGATAAGAGAGGGCTTAAGGATAAGATACATTTGAAGAAGGGCGTATTTGGCTCAGAACGCTGGAGTGAGAAGAAGAGAAAGTATATAAAAGAGAAGCTTGGAATAGAGCTGTATGATATATATGGACTTACAGAGATCTATGGACCTGGTATCGGAATAAGCTGTGATGCCCAGAATGGAATGCACTATTGGGATGACTATGTTTATATAGAGATAATAGATCCGAAGACCGGAAAGACTCTCCCTGACGGAGAGGAGGGAGAGATCGTTATCACTACTCTGGTGAAGGAGGGAGCTCCGCTCATCCGTTTCAGGACACACGATATATCAAGGATCATTCCGGGTGAGTGTCCATGCGGAAGAAAGCATCCCAGACTGGATATCATCAAGGGCAGAAGTGACGATATGTTCAAGGTACACGGCGTAAATATGTTCCCAAGTCAGGTTGAGGAGCTGCTTGCACTCGTGGATGGAGTTCCAAGTGAGTACACCATAAATATAGCCCATGATGAGCCTGCCAATAAGGATATCATGCTGGTTACAGTTGAGGCCGAGGGACGTGTAGATTTTGAGCAGACAGGACGTCAGATCAGAGATCTGTTCAAGTCAAGGATCGGAGTTACACCGAAGATCACTGTTGTCCCTGTTGGAACGCTGCCTAGAAGTGAGAAGAAGACACAGCGTGTCATCGACCATCGTGAGCAGTAGGTGACGGACGGTGAGCGTACGTAAGACGGACGCATCGGGGTTCTCATATATCCAATCAGGGTCGCTCGCGCTTAACTTCGGCGCGTAGCGGCACATAAGGCTCCGCAAGCGATCGCCAAGTGCCGACGGCCTCGTATTCCCTGATTTGGATATCATGAGAACGCCCGTTGCTGAGTCCGACAACTGAATAGGCGCTCACCTGTCTATAGAGGAGATTTATATTTGTGGATGGGTCTTACATTGCATAAGACAAGAAGTTAAAGAGACTTTATCGGTGCATGGTAATACTTATGTAGAAGGGATATTATATTTATGAATTCAATCAATATAGCAGCTTGTATAGTTGCGTTTTTACTTGGGGTGGTGATTTTCACTCTGGCGAATGAGATCATACTCAAGCTGCCGAACAATGAGAATATCTTCAAGGGAAAGCCGAAGAGCTTTGAGAAGTTTTCTCCAAGATGTCTGTTCATACAGCTGCTTGGCGGAGTGTTCGGAGTGCTGATGGTGTGGCAGTTTGATGTGAGCCTTGAGGCGGTCACGGTATTCCTGTTCTTTGCACTGCTGACTATCATCACATTCATAGACGCGGACACCATGGAGATACCATTTGTGCTGAATGTATGCATACTGGTGCTTGGAGTTATATCCATATTCACAAGAGGAGGCTTTTCTCTGACAGGCGGTGATCTTTCACTTGTGAGCAGGCTCATAGGAATGATATGTGTGAGTCTTCCACTGTTCCTGATAGTGCTGGTCATTCCGGATGGATTTGGCGGCGGAGATATCAAGCTCATGTTTGCCGCAGGATTCTTCCTTGGCTGGAAGGCTACGGTCATAGCGTTCTTCATCGGACTTATCATAGGTGGATGCCAGGGCGTGATACTTCTTGCAAGGCGAAAGAAGGGCAAGGACGATCATTTCGCATTTGGCCCGGCGCTCAGCGTGGGACTTATGATCGCGACATTTGTGGGATCACAGATGATGAACAGTTATATCAATATGATCAAGGCGTCATTCTATGCGTAGAGTGATGAATCCATGAAAAAAATAGTGCTGATGTATAAGTGATAAAAAACTTATACATCAGCACTATTTTTTATGATAGTATTCAAATGTAATTGCCTATTGTATATTTTCTGCGTGAGGGATATACTGTAAAGAGCGTGCAATTTAACGCGTTAAAGCTTTTAATTGAGAAAGAAGAGCAATTATTAAGAGAGGTTAGGAGTTACGGTTATGCCAATCACAGATTACTTAGAGAGAAATGCCAGAGAATATGGAAATGATGTCGCTCTGGTAGAGATAAATCCTGATGTGCAGGAGACGAGAAGGGTTACATGGAGAGAGTATGAGCTCATAGAGTCGAATCCTACATGCCAGTACAGAAGAGAGATCACATGGAGCGTGTTCAATGAGAAGGCAAACAGATTTGCCAATCTTCTGGTGTCACGTGGAATCCAGAAGGGAGACAAGGTAGGTATCCTCATGATGAACTGCCTTGAGTGGCTTCCAATATATTTCGGAGTGTTGAAGACAGGAGCCATAGTGGTTCCGTTCAACTTCAGATACGATGCGGAGGAGATCAAATACTGTGTAGAGCTTGCGGATGTCGACGTGCTTGTATTTGGTCCTGAGTTCATCGGACGTATAGAGGCTGTCGTTGACGAGATAGCTGAGAAGAGAATACTCTTCTATGTGGGAGGAAACTGTCCTACATTTGCGGAGGATTATGACAAGTTGACATCCAACTGTTCAAGTGTATTCGAGAAGAGAGACATCAAGGACAGCGATGATGCGGCTATATATTTCTCATCTGGAACAACAGGATTTCCAAAGGCTATCCTTCACAACCATGAGAGCCTGATGCATGCGGCAAAGGTTGAGAATGTACATCACGGACAGACAAAGGATGATGTATTCCTGTGTATTCCACCGCTGTACCACACAGGTGCCAAGATGCACTGGTTTGGAAGTCTGATAGTGGGCGGCAAGGCAGTTCTGCTCAAGGGAGTAAGCGCAAAGACTATACTTCAGACTGTAAGTGATGAGAAGTGTACTATAGTATGGCTTCTTGTGCCATGGGCTCAGGATATACTGCTTGCCATAGAGAACGGAGATGTACATCTGGAGGATTATGAGCTGTCACAGTGGAGACTGATGCACATCGGAGCACAGCCGGTACCACAGAGTCTTATAAAGAAATGGAAAGAGATATTCCCTAACCATCAGTACGACACGAACTATGGACTTTCAGAGTCCATCGGACCGGGCGCTGTACATCTGGGAGTTGAGAACATACATAAGGTCGGAGCCATCGGTGTGCCGGGCTACGGCTGGCAGGCGAAGATCGTGAATGAGGACGGAACAGAGGTTGAGCAGGGCGCAGTCGGCGAGCTTATCCTCAAGGGACCGGGTGTCATGACCTGCTACTACAAGAATCCAAAGGCGACAGAGGAATGCCTGAAGGACGGCTGGCTGTACACAGGAGATATGGCTATGCAGGACGAAGATGGATTTATTTATCTTGTAGATAGAAAGAAAGATGTTATAATCAGTGGTGGAGAGAATATCTACCCTGTACAGATAGAGAACTTCCTCAGCAAATACGAGAAGATCAAGGATGTTGCGGTCATCGGTATCGCGGATGCCCGTCTTGGAGAGATCACAGCGGCCATCATAGAGGTAAAGGATGGCATGACCTGCACAGAGGAGGAGATCAACGAGTTCTGTAAAGAACTTCCAAGATACAAGAGACCAAGGAAGATCATATTTGAGCACGTTCCGAGAAATGCTACAGGTAAGATAGAAAAGCCGCTTCTTCGTAAGATGCACAAGAGTGAGAACCTTGTCGCAGCGGAGAACAACGCATAGTATGCAGGAAAAGACAGAAAGGACAAAAAAGATGAAGACACCATTTATTACAAAGGCAAAGGCAGAGGAGATCATCAAGGAGATCCCTACACCATTTCACATTTACGATGAAGAAGGAATCAGAGAGAATGCGCGAAAGCTTTACAAGGCGTTTTCATGGAATAAAGGATTCAAGGAGTATTTCGCTGTAAAGGCTACTCCAAATCCAACAATACTCAAGATCCTCAAGGAAGAGGGCTGCGGAACTGACTGTTCATCACTGACGGAGCTTATGATGTCAGACAAGATGGGATTTAAGGGCGATGAGATCATGTTCTCGTCCAATGATACCCCTGCAGAGGAGTTCGTGCTTGCAAAGAAGCTGAACGCAACCATCAATCTTGACGATTTCACACACATTGATTTTCTGGAGAAGTCAGCAGGAATCCCAGAGAAGATCTGCTGCAGATTCAATCCGGGCGGAAAGTTCTCCATATCTACCACCATCATGGACAACCCTGGTGATGCAAAGTATGGTATGACAAAGGATCAGATCATCGAGGCATACAAGATCCTCAAGGCAAAGGGCGTGAAGAGATTTGGAATGCATGCCTTCCTTGCCAGCAATACAGTGACAAATGAATACTATCCAACACTTGCAAAGATCCTCTTCGAGACAGCAGTTGAGATCAAGGAGAAGACCGGAGTGAAGCTTGACTTCATCAACCTGTCAGGTGGAGTTGGAATCCCATATACACCGGACAAAGAGCCAAATGACATCATGGTCATCGGCGAGGGCGTCAGAAAGGTATACGAGGAAGTGCTTGTACCGGCAGGCATGGGTGATGTAGCTATCTTCACAGAGCTCGGACGTTTCATGCTGGCACCTTACGGACATCTGGTTACGACAGCTATCCATGAGAAGCACACACACAAGGAGTACATCGGAGTGGACGCATGTGCAGTCAACCTCATGAGACCTGCTATGTATGGTGCATACCATCACATCACAGTCCTCGGCAAGGAGAATGAACCATGTGATCACAAGTATGATGTGACAGGTTCACTGTGTGAGAACAATGACAAGTTCGCTATAGACAGAATGCTTCCAAAGATCGACATGGGAGATATCCTTGTCATCCACGACACAGGTGCTCATGGATTTGCCATGGGTTACAACTACAATGGTAAGCTTAAGTCGGCAGAGGTTCTGCTCAGACCGGACGGATCATGGAGGCTTATCCGCCGTGCAGAGACACCGGAGGATTACTTCGCAACCATCAAGGATTTCTGGGATGTAGAGCTGTAAGATAGAATAAAAAGCAGAAACAGCGCAATATAGAACAAAAGTATAAAAGCCAGACATGGACGGGATATAAGTCATTTGTATTTATGACGTGGATCGTCCGTGTCTGGCTTTTATATTGTTATACGCGCACATCAAAATGTATATATGTCACGCCGTCTATCTGCTGATTATCGAGACAAATCTGCCCATTGTACTGGGCAACAAGTTTTTTCAGATTTGCCAGTCCGTAGCCGTGCAGCTTTCTGTCGGATTTCTTGCTGGTATATCCTGCATCGAACATCTGCTGCCTGAGTTCGTGCGTGAGCTGCTGCCCTTTGTTGAGAGTCTCGATCTCAATCTTCCCATCGCTGCTTCCAAGAGTCAGACGTACCGTGTTGGTTCTCTGGGAGGCTTCGAGGGCGTTATCTATAAGGATTCCTGCAACACGGATGATATCGTATTCAGGCATGGCACTCACAAGGTCACGATTCTTTATTGTTATATCAAGCTTTATGCCGAGTCTGTCCGCGATGATCAGCTTACTGTGTATAAAACCCGCAACTATAGGCATGTTGATCTTCAGGAGTTCGCTATCTCTGTAGTCTGAGACGATATTTGCCGAGTAGTCTGCCAGAGCGCTGACCAGAGAATCGTAGTCCTTGTATGTATATGGAAGCATGTTGATGGCGGCGAGATGATTGTTGAAATCGTGCTGTCTGCCAAGTATATCCTGTATAAGATCCGTCATCATAGGCTGATATGTTTCGTAGCTGGCAAGGTCGTGCTGCTGCCTGTTTATCGTACGCTGCTGATGGAGCAGTACAATATCGGTTATGACAATTATGACCGCAAATGAAGCAATGTAAGGTATATATGTTGAGATATCGGCTGAACTGTATTTGTACAGGCCGGTCTCAATGATGTATATGGCGAACAGATGCAGCAGAAGGAATCTGGTCAATGCACTTCCCTTTATAACATAGCGGAAGAATCTGTGCAGTGGAACAAAATGACAGATGACAGGCGCAATGAGGAGAAGTAATATTGAACTTCCCAGGGCGATTATATTCTCGTTCTGTATACCGATCTTGGAGAACGCCATAAAGAAGAAATCCTCGCAGAAAGCATTGTACAGGTAGGAGATAATATATGCCATCAATGTATAAAATGGAGATGCTTTGGTGATGTACAGCATTGTCAGATATGAAAACAGACATAAGCACACCCAGCCAAATGCATTTGGGAAAAAATAACCAATGAGGTTGCCGCAGACAAAATACATAGACAATCCTATGACAGGGTGTCTCGTATCCCGGAATCGTATTCCTAATATAGTAGTGAACATAATTATGTCAACGACGGCTTCTATGGCGAAGCATGACAGATCGATAGCTGGGTATAACATGGGAACTCCTTTTAAACGTAATAAGTAAATCCCCTCAAAAACTTATTGTAACGCATAAAACGAAAAAAATCCACAGATGCCACAGAGCGTTTATTTATCAGGCTGATTATGAGTGTTAATGAGCATATAGATATAATCAATATACTTTCTTCCCACAGGGATAAGCGCTGGGCGTGGGGTGTCAAGGAGCAAGGCTGCTGTTTTCCTGTCAAATGAACGTACATGGTGCATATTGATTATATAGCTTTTATGGCATCTCACAAAGCAGACTGGCAGATTCGCTTCGAGGTCTGCGAGCCGCAGCCCGGCGGTGACAAATGATTCTTTGACTGTGAATACATGCATGTTGCGGAGCTCTGATTTGATATACAGGAGCTCATCCGGTTTCAGACGCATATACACACCATTTCTATCCGTTAACTCGACCAGAGGCTCTTCCATAATGGATAGCTTGAGAAGCCTTTGTATGGTTTTTATCAGATCGGATTGATCAAATGGTTTCATGATGTAGTCATAGCAGTTGGTGCTGTGAATGGCTCGTCTCGCCTGATCCGGGAGTGCGGTTATAAACAGAATGGGAGTGGTCTGATATGGTTCAAGTGACCTGATGTATTCTCCAAGTGCTATGCCGTCCTTGTCAGTGCCCTCCCCAAGCTGGATATCCAACAGAAACAGACTGAATATATTATCTTCAATTAATTCAACGCCCTCATCATAGCTTACGGCTGTCAGACATTCGATATCTCTGAATACCTCAGATATCATGGCTGCTGTTCCGTTTAACTGTGCTACGTTGTCTTCCACTATAAGTGCCTTCATAAGTTTAAACCTCCCTAAGTCTGTCAGACTATAACCTCAATTTTAACAAATGTTTTCCCTATATTATAGCTGTTTTCGATATACACTCTGCCCTTGTACTGATCCACCAGCTTTTTTAGATTCGGAAGTCCCTGACCATGATGTTTGCAATCCGTAGTTTTGGTAGAATACCCTCGTGTAAACATTTTATTGCGGAGCTCCTGGGAGAGCTCAGGCCCTTCATTCAGGGTGGATATAATGATTCTGTTTTCACTGCTGTCCAGATGCAATGATATAGAGTCGCCCTGGTTTACTGCTTCCAGAGCATTATCCACAAGGATTCCAATTACCCGAATAAGTTCGTATTCGGGCATCGGGCTTTTGAGTGTGTGATCGTGGATGGTTACATTTATCTGTTTGCCAAGCTTTTCTGCCTGAATGATCTTACTGTGTATGAATCCGGCTACTACAGTAAGATTGATCTTTAGAAGATCTGCTTCCCTGTACTCGGAAATGACAAGATCTGAACAGTTTATCAGTGCATCCCGAAGAGAATTATAGTCTTTATAGGAGAATGGCAGCATGCGTATGGCGGCAATCTCGTTGTTGAAGTCGTGCTGCTTACCACGGATGTCGTCGATCAGGTCAGACATCATAGGCTGATAAGTCTTGTAGTTTATCAGGTCGTGTTGCTGTCTGGTGATGGTCTGTTGCTGTTTCAGAATGACTATATCGGTGATGATTATAATTACGGCAAATGATGTGATAAGAGATATGGCCGCCAACGTGTCTATATTGGTGTATTTGCGTACTCCCAGCTCTATCTCGAATATCACGAATATGTGTATAAGTAGAAATTTTGTAAATTTACTGCCCTGCATAAATTTGGTGTATAGCTTGTTTAGGGGAATGAAGTGGCAGATGCAGCAAATTGCTATAAGTGAAAATATGGATCCTGATATAGCGACTATGTTTATGTTTGTAATATTGAGATGGCTGGCAGCCAGTATATATAAGTTTTGGATGATGAGTAATAATGTATCGCAAATTATGTATATGATTAGTGTGTCAAAATATGAAGAGTGAAATGTACATTTATACATGCAAAAACAAAGTAAACACAGGAGAATCCATCCAAGCAAATTCGGAAGAAGCTGGGTAACAAGTGATCCAAAAATAAAATAACTGACTGGATAGAGGATGGGATGACAGGCTTTTTTTAATGGAATATGGAGCAGTATGGATATAAATATTAAATCTGTTATTATCTCAAGGGCAAAGCTGCCCAGATCTACATATATGTTCATATAAAAATCCCCTTACAAATGCATCTGATAAGTTAAAAGCACAGTATGATTATACGAGAACAGTAGAGGGTGAGTCAATTGCGTATATGCGTCGAGAAATGTCGTTCATGTAATTAGAGGTGCCGTTCGTGACAAGATAAGCCTGAGCTATTGAATGGCAGAAGACGATGTGCTAAACAGATAAGTAGTGAGGGTTGATATGGAGAAGCTGAATCGTAGGATATGTGTGAAGTTGACAGAATTATTACTGGGAAAAAGTTATAACGAAAAGTGTACTAGAGATGTCAAGGTTTGTTATTCTCTGGAGAATATCATAGATGATGTAGAAAAGGTATTGATTCTTATTCTGCTGTTTGGTGCGTTTGGTAAGCTCTTGGAATGCTTCGTTTGTTATGTAGTTATATGTCTCACACGAGTCTACATGGGCGGGGTTCATATGAGAACATGGTTTGGATGTACATTTATGACTGTGGGGATTCATGCGTGTGCAGTAATGTGTGGCAGCAATATAGATATAAAAAGAGCCTGGGTATGGGTATTTTCCATTGTGCTGATCCTGATGATATGCGTTGCCCCGATTCCGTCTCCACAGAGACCTGACTACACTGGTAGGACGCGAAGAAAAATCAAGGGTAAAGGAATAATGGGGGTATTGATGTCCTTTGTGGGATATTGTGTACTAGATAATTTCGGCAATTATATTTTATGGGTGTTGTTGCTTGAGATTATAGAGGTGGTGTGTTCAGAGATTTTTATGCTGGGATACCATGTCAGATCGCAGGGAGAGCAGGGAGAATGTGATGTACCTGTAGAATAAAATGGAAAGGGGGAGAAAAGTGAATAGAGAAAGATGCAGAAAAATCGTGTCGGATATTCTAGAGGATTTGGCAGGGGATATTATCGCGCTTACAGGCGCAGCAGTATCTGCAAGTGCCAACAGTACAGATCCTATTCCAAACACAGTAAACAAAGAATTTTCTCATGATAACAGTGTTAAAGGTACACGCCTTTCTGAGTGGAGAGTAAAGAATAATAAAACGAAGGTGTTTGTATACCCAACTACAGGAAGAGTTATATATACAAGGGTAATGGGAAAAAAATATGTGGGTGATGAAGAGTCGGAAAGATCAAAAGTTGTTAAAATACCAATAGGAACAAAGGGATCAATAACAAATTGGGCAAAGGAAAGCGAAGACAGGTATGTATGTTTAAGAACGGCAAGAACCGCTGTGTCTTCGACAGTGACTACCGGTTGGTGGAGTCCTGATTCTACGCAGAATTACACAGTATTTCCTAAAGAAAATTAATAACATAAAGAGTCATGGGTTAGTTCATATAAGATGAATTAATCCATGATTGTGTAGAAATAGGAGTAATAGGAGTATGATAGCTTTATGAAAAAAGGTTATAAAGGAATATGCGTCCTGGCAGTTGCGTCCATGCTGGCAATGACGGGCTGCGGTGACAAGAAAGTTGATTACAATGTATCTAATTTCGAGGGAGACAGTGTCATGGAATACGACTCAACTGGGGAGATAACAGAGACTGCAGGTTCCTCAGATGAAGCAGCGGTGACAGAGCAGAGTCCTTCAGTCAGCGTGATAGCACAGAAGCTGGAAATTCCGGAGAGTGCACATGAGGAACTGAATACAGATGGAACACTTCTCAAGAAAATTACAGTAAATGCGTCAGAAATTAAGGTCCCGAATACCGACAGAATGTATACCAAAGAATATACACTCGTTGGAGGTACTGATGAAGATAAGGAGAAGATATTGAGAGCCATTCTGGACGCGGATACAGGTATTCATAATGCCCCATCGGAAGCAGCAATGACAGAAGCGTATGTAGATATAATACTCAAGAGAACAGATGATGAACTGGATCTTTCTGCTGATGATTTTATAGGAAAAATAGATGGAAGGATTTTTGAGGTCCATTTTATTAATTCAGATGGGTCGGCATGCAGTGGAATCCAGTTGTTTGAACTGTTCAGAGAGATACCTCAGGAACTGCAGGAATTACAGGTGGAGCATATCTCGTATGAGGCGTTAGAACCAATGAATAGTGGGCTGGATGAGATGCTGGGTGATGATGAGAAGGAAGGACTGGAGTCACTGGATGAAGTAGAGAATAAATGTGGTATGACCATTGACGAGGTCAGGCTGAAGGCCCTGGGTTATTTTGACAAATGGAATCTGTGGGATGTCAGTGAGGTATCTGTGGCGGATCTGTGCAGAGAAGGCAGAGATAAAGAATATAACGTGGTCACGACTGATAAATATGGATATGATGTCAGCTATGTTTCAGCTATCAATGGACAGCTGGTTTACCAGCCGGGGGCTAATAATATAGATACTCTGAGGTTTAAAAAATCAGATATAGATACAATAGATTCGTATTACAACTCAGAAATAACTTCATACAGTATAGGTATAGATGATGGAGGCCTCAACTATTTTAGCTGCTCATGGCCTATGAAATCGGATGATGAACTTCATGAAGTTAAGAATCTTATATCATGGGATGAGGCCCTGGAAAACCTGCAGAAGGTAATACCAGAGCATTTTGCAGGTTATGATGGATATTCGGATGTAACATTCGATGATGTGAGGCTTACATACTTCCGGACAAAGACAGGAGAGAATACATATGAGATAATTCCTGTGTATGTATTTGCGGAGAGTATGGATAGTGATAGCGGAAATGAGGTCTATGCATATGGTTCAGGCTATCCATTACAGCTTGTAATGTTGGATGCCAGAGATGGACAGGAGGTAGATATAGTCCAGGATAAGAGTAAGGCCGATCTGGCAGCGGACTCTTTTACAGATGAGGGAGATGCAGAGGAGTAAAAAGATATAGAGTGAGCGTAACTGATTACAGGGACGGATGGAGACATGTTTCGTGTTGGCATCCGTCCTTGTTTTATATACTATGCGATAGTTAAAGATAAAATGCTTGTAAATAAGATAAAAATACTGTAGAATGTCGATATATAGTTAGACTATTGAATGTGAGAGAATATCGGCTAGCTATCTATACGCATATCATTATTGTTAAATTTTGCTTTACAGTAAGAAGATTACAACTAGATGTAGTTTTATATCTGAATGATGGTAAAAAATTGCAAAATTGCAATGCGAATAAGTAGCATTGAAGTGATTGTTTTTATGCTTTTGCGAAATGATGTTGAAATCAGTATAGCAATTGGTATGGCATTGATATCTGTTGTCATAGCAATGGTTATAGAAAAATTGAGGAAAGGGGATGAGTAAAATGGCTGATAGTGTAAAAAAGTGCTTGAAAGTGTTGCGAGATTGGTAGAAAGAATAGCGGAAAAAGCATCTGGTACAGCATCTTTTTTGGATATCATCAGTCGAGAGAGACAGAAATATTAGGATAGATGAAGGATGACAATAACATGAAAAATTATTAAAAGATTAAGGGAGGATGAAAATCATGAAGCATATTACAACGAGGAAAAGAATGCTTACAAGCGTTATTTTATCGCTTACTTTGGTAGTGGTTATGGGAATTACAGTTTTTGCTGCGGCTAGAGCTTATGGTGGATTTGGTTATGGTGGCGTAGATGCGGCAGGGTGGTTAAATGTAACCTGGAACACAGGAAAAGATAGTATAAATGCTGGTACGGACACAATTTCAGCTACAAAAGCTGCAGTAAACGCTAAGTATAAGATAGGGGTAAGATGTACTGCTTATAAGGGGGGAAAGTTAATAAAAAATTCAGGAAGTGATACAACTGTTACTTCTTCAGATACAAAAGTATCTACGTCAATGTTTATAAATGCAGATAAAGTTACGAGCATTCATAATATAACAACATCAAGTGGAGTAGTAAAAAAATCAAGATCGCTTGAGACTGCAAATTAACCATGTATTGATTTGATAATTTAAGCTCGAGTATATAACATAATTAAAAAGGGGGAAAAGGTATATGAAAAATATAACTACAACAAAAAAGATAATGACAAGTATAATACTGTCTTTAACATTGGTGACAGTTATGGGAATTACAGTTTTTGCAGCAGCAAGAAATTATCGAGGCTTTAGTTCTAGTGGTGTTAATGCAATGGGATGGATAGAAGCTACCTGGCAAACAGGAAGCGATAATGTTAATGCCGGTACAGACACAACTTCGGTAACGTCAGCGGCGCTTAAGAAGAAATACAAAATAGGGGTAAGATGTTCAGCATATAAAAATGGTAAGTTATTGGATGGCAGGGGAAGTAATGCTGTGGTAACTTCATCAGGAACAAAAGTATCCACAGCAATGTTTATAAGTGCTGATAAGTTTACAAGTATTCATAATATAACTACATCAAGTGGCGCTGTACAGAATTCAATATCTCTTGTAGAAGTTGATTAAGTTGTTTGAAGAACATTAGGCACCCTGATATTTATATAAATATCAGGGATGTTTAAAATTAAAAGGGGGACCTGGTATGAAGAGAAAAATAATAATAACAGCGATAGTAGTATTGGCAGTAGCAATTTTAACAGTCCTTCTTTTGTCATATGGCAGAAAAGATTATAAGTGGGAACTTAGTTCCACTGGCTATGCGGTGATGGAGAAAACAGAAGGCATTCCCAATGTAAGTAGCAGTGAATATTTCCAGGATGAAAGTGATGGTAAAAAAGATGTGAGGCTTAATGTAGATATCACACTTATTTCTGGCGAAGTTACTATAAGAGTATACCGCAATGGGGAGCTGTATAGTGAGAATATCTATTCGAGCAGTACGTCTGTGGAACTTTTAGAATGGGATGATTTTTATGGTAAATTCCTTGTTGAGTATGAATGGACAGATGATGCTAAGGGATATGTAAATGATACATATGAGACCAGACAGACCAATTTTGAACATATAAAAGAAAAGATAAAGAATACTATACATTTATAGTGCTTTTGCAGTGAGGAATGTTTGGAGATAAGGAACGGTGATTATATGAGGGGTGTATTCAGGCATTATTCTACAATTTTATTGATGATTGGAATTATGGTGTCATTTATTGCGTTCATGAATGGAACTGATATCTATCGCCAGATAAAGTACGCGCAGGCAGAAGTAAATGATTATCAGTACAGGTATACATATACATTAAGTATTTCCAAGATTAAGAATATGGATGAGATTCTGGATGCTATGTCAGAATTTGAGGCAAATGTGACATTGACTTCTTATTCGGCCTATCTTGATGCAGATTCAGGATATCATATTACAGATATTCTATTGAAAAAAGCGGATGATTTCATATATCCGGTGGATATTATTGATGAAAACGGCAGCGTTATCATAGGTAAAGGATTGCAGGATCTGTGCTATGAGGATGATGGAAAAACCTTTATCAAGGTTAATGGCGGACAGAGGCTGGTTAAGGGAATTACTTCCGCAAGAAAATCCAGTCTCCTTGACTATAAGCTTATCATAGAGAGCGATGCACAGGATATAAGAAACTATATTCACGAAGGACAGGGGCTTGAGTTTGAGTGCGCTTCCACTGATCTGAAGCTTTCGGAGGATATACTGAGATTCTATGAGAAATATCATGATAAGTGCGACATATTATACAGCAAGATAAATGAGAAGTATGTTGATGTGGGAAGTGAATACAGTGACGAGCAGTTTTATATGCTTATCGCGTTATTTGCTGTGATAAATTGTGTGTCGTTATCTGAGTTCTGGATCATGCGTCGTCGCAAGGAGATAGTTATAAGAAAATTATGTGGATTTTCAAATGCACGATTGTTCAGATTGTTATATGGACAGATGCTTGCTATATGCGGCTGTGCAGTGGTGGCTGCATTTGTGGTTCAGGTAGCAGCGACATTTATCAATGGGGATTATATACAGGTGTCGCCGGCAAGAATAGCCACAGCGGTGGTGTTTCTTATAGTCATGGCACTGCTTATCGTTGCGCTGCCGATATATAAGGCAGCTCATTACAGAATAGATAAGGGGGTGCTGTGAAATATGCATATAAAATTTGTGATGAAGAAGGTAATAGAGAATATATTTGGCAGAAAACTCAGTTTCCTGCTGATGGTGGTTGTTATGGGAATAACATTCTATCTTCTGTTTACAACTGTAGGAATGTACTTCAGGTCAAATTATGTCATATATGATACAAAGAGAGTGTTCTCTTCAAGTAATCTTGTAAATATGAGCGTTCAGGTGACAGGTTTTGAGGATGATGATTATTATTATGGTGTAGAGCGCCTTTTGCAGAACCTGAAGGCCAGATATCAGGATAAAGTGACTTATTTTATGTATATGCAGGAGCAGGAGATTCAGACTGATGGTGTAACAGAGAACAGAAATATCCTTTTTATAGATGGGAATATGGGACTCTGCAGCACGGCGTTCACTGATGAGCTTCCAGAGAGTGATACTTTGAACGATTGCATCAGATGTTATATGTGCAGGAATATGAAAGACAAATATCCACCTGGTACAGTATTCCAGAACATGTCTACAGATACACATATGATGGTTGCCGGGTACTTTGATCCGGGCAGCAGATGGATAGCTGAACCTTTGTTTGCACAGATGGATGCAGGCGTTACGCTTGATGATTATATTGTGTCCGAGATGGACAGAGGGTATTTTGATTCATTTATCAGTTTCTATGATGGGGTGCTTAATAATATATATGTAAGCAACATATCGAAGGGCGAACTTGCGGATGTAAAGATGGACATGAATTCTCTGGCAGATGAGGAGGGGCTGATGTATTACAGCGATACTCTGGAGGAGAGTATACAGGAGGAACGGGACTCGAATAAAGAAATTATTCGAGCCATAGGTATAATGATCGCATTTGCTGTGTTGGTTTCAGTGTCTGCACTGTTTACTGCGAGTCTTGCTGATGTATTCAGTAGAAGGACGGATATAGCTATAATGAGTGTAAATGGAGTATCACCTGTGGATCTGTATATGATGCTTTTGATTGAGAATATTATCAAGTTCGTTATAGCGTTTGGAATAGCAGTAAGTATATACTCATTTATCAATATACGGAGTGTAACTGACAGGATAGTAACATACAGGATGACTTTCCCTGTGATGGGAGTCTGCGGAATATTATGCATGGTAATCATAACTACCATAGCGCAGTCGACTGTGAAACAGAAAAAGCTCCTGAGCTTGATGGGGGGGGCAAGGTTATGATAGAGATGAGACATATAAATAAAATATATAAGGGTGATACATATAAGATACAGGCTCTTGATGATGTGTCGCTGGATATAGGTGAGGGAGAATTTCTGTCAATAATGGGAAGAAGTGGTTCAGGCAAGACTACATTATTGAATATTGCCGGTTTTCTGGATACAGCAACCAGTGGGGAATTCAGATTGTTTGGAGAGGATGTGTCCCATCTCTCTGATAAGGATCTGTGGAAGTACAGACGTGATTATATAGGTTTTGTATTTCAGAATTTTGCGCTCATTGATCACTGCAGTGTATATGAAAATGTTGCTCTTCCACTTGAGGCAGCCGGTGTACCGGGAAAGGAGAGAAGATCCCGGGTGGATGAGATGCTGGAACTTGTAGGCATAGCAGACCTGAAGAAAAAGTACCCCGGACAGATATCTGGAGGACAGAAGCAGAGAGTTGCAATCGCCAGAGCGCTTGTCCATAAACCCAAAATAATCCTTGCGGATGAGCCCACCGGAGCATTGGATTCAGCTACGGGAGATATGATCCTGGATATTCTGAAAAAGGTAAATGATATGGGAAATACAGTGGTTGTGGTTACTCATGATGCAAAAATTGCAGAAAAGACTAATCGTCTGATCGTTCTTGACAATGCGAAAATAGTCAGTGATGAGGTGACAGCATAATAAAATACGGACTGCGGAATTGATATTATCAGTGATTTTCAATTCCGCAGCCCGTATTTTATATTGGGGATGGAATAATATGGATGAGGGAGTCTCCCACATGCTTAAAAATAATTATTCCTGTTTTCAAATCCTACCATATGGTTTATAATAACTTCGATTAAGCCTTTACAGGTTCAGGATAATCAACGCCGAAGGTCTCGACTGTTACAGTCTTCATCTTCTGCTCCTGACGAGGCTTGTCATTGTAGTCGGTTGGCACATTTGCAATCTTGTCTACGATGTCAAGTCCCTCGATAACCTTGCCAAAGGCTGCATAGGCACCATCCAGATGTGGAGATGTCTTGTGCATGATAAAGAACTGTGAACCTGCAGAATCAGGCATCATTGAACGCGCCATGGACAGTACACCTGGTGTATGAGCAAGGTCGTTCGCAAAGCCGTTCTGTGAGAATTCTCCCTTGATGGAGTATCCAGGACCGCCGATGCCGATTCCCTGTGGATCTCCACCCTGTATCATGAAGCCTTTTATGACACGATGGAAGATGATTCCGTCATAGAAGCCCTTCTTTACAAGTGAGATGAAGTTGTTTACAGTATTTGGTGCGATGTCAGGATAAAGCTCAGCTTTCATGACGTCACCGTTTTCCATGGTTATAGTTACTATTGGATTTGCCACGTATATCATTCCTTTCTTGATTGAGATAGGGTTATGATAACATTACTTTAGAGAACAGGCAAATGAAAATTGCCTATGTAGAAGGAGATAAGGATGGATTGGAAAAGTATCATAAGGCCGGTTATAATAATTGCCATTGCTGTGTGTCTGGTCTTATTTGGAGTAAGCAAGGCGAAAAGCTCTTACACGGAGTTCATGAGGGAATATCAGGGAGCTGCTGGCGGAGAAGCCGGAGAGGATGTTGAGATAACTATAGATAATGGTACATCTGTCAAGGATGCAGCGAGCATACTTAAAGATGCGGGACTTATAAAGTATAAGCTGGCCTTCCAGCTCAGGATGACAGGTTCACAGTACAGTGGCAGTCTTCAGCCTGGAACATATACGCTTAACAGTGGCATGTCCACGATGGACATGATCAAGACTCTGTGTTATGTGGAATCCACCAGGGAGGTACAGTATACGCTGACCGTTCCGGAGGGATTTACTGTGGAGCAGATCGCAGACAGATGTGAGGAGCTGGGCTTCTGTACAGCCAAGGATTTCCTTGCTGAATGTAAGTCTGGAGATTTTGAGTATCCATTTGAGATACCATCATCACAGGTCAAGTATGCACTTCAGGGATTCCTGTTCCCTGCGACATATGACATATATGTGGATATGACTCCGAAGGAACTCATACAGTCTATGATAGACAAGTTTAACAGCATATACACGGATGATTTCAAGAAGAAGGCTGAGGATCTGGGATACACTGATTTTGAGGTGCTCACCATGGCGTCTATAGTTGAGAAGGAGTGTAAGCTTGACTCTGACAGGCCTATGGTAGCTGGTGTATTCATCAACAGACTTAATGATGATATGCCGCTTCAGGTAGACCCTTCGGTCCTGTACGAGGTAACTGATGGACAGTATGATCAGGCAGAACTGTCATATGACGATCTTGAAGTTGATTCGCCATACAACACATACAAATATACAGGACTTCCTGTTGGCCCTATCTGTAATCCTGGAGAGGCGTCCATAGAGGGTGTTCTGAATGCGGTAAAGCATGATTACTATTACTATCTGACATCAGATGAGAGTCAGGGAGCATGTATCTTCAATGAGACATATGAGGGACATCTTGAGGATATTGAGAAGGCTGATGCTGCCAAGGCAGAGAAGGAATCAGCTGACGGAGAGTCCTCTGACGAATCGTCGGATGGAGAGTAGGAATAAGCGTGTGGGCCCGTTGTATAACGGGCTTCAGAGACACGATACAAATACATAGTGTATTTTATCTAAAAGGGTATAAACTGCTTGCGATATATAGACTTTTTATATATAATAAAGGAGTATGTACCCTTTTGGGTTTTTGTGCATTTGATTATGCACTTATGGAGGTGCGATAGGAGGAATATTTGATGAGGAAAATAAGTTTCAAGGTAAGAAATATCGGATCTGAGAAATATCTGTCTTATATTCTGGATGATGATTGTGAGTTTGATGAAGAGTTGTTGGATTATCTCGAGGAAAACAAAATTCCTGAGCTCATTGATATCATTTATGAAGAGGATGATGAGAACGATTATCTTACATACAACGTGACAGGCAGGACAACGGTTGACGCACTCCTTTCGAATACGGTAAATGCTGAGAAGATATTGGGGATAATCAGAGGGGTAGCTTCTGGAATTGTTAATTTACGAGATCTTGGAATCCCTGCATCATATGTGGTATTGCACAAGGAGTTCACATATGTGAATCCTGTCACATATGACGTTGGTATGCTGTGTGTTCCTATTGAATCAGAGGCCAATATCAATGCTGAATTCAGAATGTTTGCAAAGGATCTTCTGACAAGTGTTATATATGATGATAACGAGGATTGCAATTACGTAGCAAAGCTTCTGAATCTGTTGAATGCTGATAAGTTTACAGTGAGAAACTTCTATTCACAGCTTACCGAGCTGATGGAGTCTGCAGGAATGCGGGTTGAGGAGAATTTCGTTGACATAGGATCTGACATGTCAGTTTCGCAGTCTACAGTGGATACAGCATCTGACACAAGCCTGGATGATCTTCCTGAGTATGAGGATGTATCATTTGGAGGCGATGACGATGGGGACGACCAGGATGTTTCAGATGAGTTTGAGGAATCATCAGAAGTAAGTGATATATTCAAGGATCTTGATCTGGATGATGGAGAGAAGACCGATGAGCCAAAGCCGTCATCAGGTATAGATATGTCGGTGTTTGACGACAGCGTCTTTGAGGAGCTGGAGGCTGACAATGCCATCGATGAGACACAGGATGATGAGGGCTATACGGAGGCTCTGACTTCAGATATGGCTCCGCATAGTGAATCCGGTCTGACTGAGGTTGCAAGGGCAGCGGATGGAGTTACAGAGGTTGAACTTGATAAGAAGGAGGAGCAGAAGCCTCAGCTTATATCACCGGATGAGCTTATAGACAATCCGCCTGTTATCAAGAATATCAAGATCAACAGGGCGAAGATCATACAGAAGGCAGTTGTGGAAGCAGAGGAAGTTCAGACGGATAATCCAACAGAGCAGATCATAGCACCACAGTTTGCGGATGATCAGAGCGCTGAACCGGAGACGAATATGGAGCCGGTTACATCTAAGAATGCTGAGCCGGAGAAGACTGGAACAGGAAGTACAGTTGAGCTCACAGGCGGCATGAACGTAGTGAAGGATACAGAGCCTGAGAGACCGGCATCACCTAGCGGTGTACCGAAGGCTATGCCATATATTGTCCGCGTGAATACCGGAGAGAGAGTTATGGTGAACAAGGCTGTGTTCAAGGTAGGCAAGGCAGGACGTGGCGTTGACTATCATGTAGGTGGCAATGGAGCCATAAGCAAAGTACATATCATCATTTATCAGAGAGAGGACGGATGTTATCTCAAGGATAATAAGGCGACCAATGGTACATACCTGAATGGAACACGCCTTGATGAGAACGAAGAAAAGAAGCTTAACAATGATGCGATGATAAGCATAGGCGGGGAAGATTTCATTTTCAAATTAGGATAATATACACAGCCCACATATGTGGGATAAGAGCAGGTAGCAATACCTGCTTTTGGTGTTTACTAAAGGGGGTAAATTTTTAGATGAATAAGGATAAGATAAGTGTTATCCCAGGTGGAGACAGATACAGAATAAGCTATGCACTTGATGTGAATGACGTGGTTGATGCCAAGGTGTATGACATGAGCAGGAGTGGAGCCATATGTCAGATGATCCCATGTGATATGCAGGAGAATGGCGGAAGCAGAATGTTTGAGTACGAGATATCTGGGGTTAAGACTCTTCCAGAGATCATGAGGCAGGAGATGGACAAGAAGCAGATGCTTATGATCATCTACAATGTGCTCGATGGACTTGAGGCATTTGGCAAGGGTATGGTATCTCTGAGTTATGTGGCAAAGGATGTTCAGCATGTATTTGTGTCACCTGAGAACTATGAGGTGAGATTCGTTGTGGCTCCTGTTGACAAGGAATTTACGGATCTGAACGAAGTGAGGGATCTCATAAAGTCCATAATAGTCGATGCCAGATATTCAGAGGCAGACACTGACAACTATGTTGCACGGCTTATAAATTACGCCAATATGCCGGGGACATTCTCGGTATCAGATATGAAGAATGAAGTGGCAGCCATGCTGCTTGATATAGGTATAAGACCTTCTGAACTGAAGAAGGGAACACCGGTAGCCAATATGACTGATATGCCTACCGGCAACAGCCATATTCTGAGGGGCGGTGATTCCCCGAAGGTCAACCGACTTGGAGTTATAAGGAATAATGCAAGAATGAATGGCCAGGTACCACCGATGCCGCCGATGGGCCAGTTGAATGGCCAGGTACCACCGATGCCACCGATGGGCCAGATGAACGGTCAGGTGCCACCGATGCCACCGATGGGCCAGATGAACGGCCAGGTGCCGCCGATGGGCCAGATGAACGGCCAGGTACCACCGATGCCGCCGATGGGCCAGATGAATGGCCAGGTACCACCGATGCCGCCGATGGGCCGGATGAACGGCCAGGTGCCACCGATGCCGCCGATGCCGCCGATGGGCCAGATGAACGGCCAGGTGCCGCCGATGGGCCAGATGAATGGCCAGGTGCCACCGATGCCGCCGATGGGCCAGATGAATGGCCAGGTGCCACCGATGGGCCAGATGAATGGCCAGGTGCCACCGATGCCGCCGATGAGCCAGATGAATGGCCAGGTACCACCGATGGACCAGATGAATGGTCAGATGCCACCGATGCCAGAACAGGATATTCCTGAAAGAGCAGAGACAGAGGAGAAAGAACAGGATAAAGCTGTGACAGAGGAACCGGCTTCAGAGACTCCGGTTGTTGAAGAGCCTGTTGCAGAAGAACACGCTGTAGAAGCTGCTCCGGTGCCTGTTCAGGAAGATGAGGCATTGGAGGCTGTGGATAATGGATCTGAAGAAGCAGAAACAGTTCCAGATGCAGAGCCTGCTGCGGAGGAACCTGAGAATATACCGCCTGTACAGATGGGCAATCCATTTGGAGGAAGACCTGTGCCACCGATGCCGCCGATGGGTCAGATGAACGGACCGCAGGTAGAAGCACCAATACCGCCGATGGGCCAGATGAACGGACCGCAGGTAGAAGCGCAGATACCACCGATGGGCCAGATGAACGGACCGCAGGTAGAAGCGCAGATACCGCCGATGGGCCAGATGAACGGACCACAGGGAGAAGCACCAATACCGCCGATGGGCCAGATGAACGGACCGCAGGTAGAAGCACCAATACCGCCGATGGGCCAGATGAACGGACCACAGGGAGAAGCGCAGATACCACAGATGTCTCCAGCAGGAGGTCCGGCTCCGTATTTTGTAAGGACAAGAACTGGAGAGAGAATAAATCTTGACAAGGCAGAGTTCAAGATAGGACACAAGGCTTCCAAGGTAGATTATGCGGTTGTGGATAATCCGGCTATAAGCAAGATCCATTGTGTTATAACCAAGAGAAATGGTGTGTGTTTTATCAGGGATAATGGTTCAACGAATGGAACCTATATCAACGGCGAGGAGCTTCATGGGGGTGAAGAGAGATTTCTCACGAACAATGCGTCAGTTATACTGGGCAATGAAGAATTCATATATCATGTTGTGTAGGCCGGAGAATACATACTTTTGGGAGGAATAACATAATGGGGTTTAATGCAGTATACAATACAGATGTGGGGATAAAAAAGAAAACGAATCAGGATTCTCTTGCTATAAAGATTGCAGATACCCCTGAGGGACAGATCGTGTTCGCCATAGTCTGTGATGGAATGGGAGGCCTAGCCAAGGGTGAAGTCGCCAGCAAGGAGGTCATATGTGCATTCTGTGAATGGTTTGACACACAGTTTGCAGATATGGTGAGAAGTGAAAGCTTCAGCGAGGGCGCACTTCAATATCAGTGGATGAGACTTACCGTGGATATGAACGAGAAGATCAAGGCATATGGAGAGCAGAACGGGATCATGCTTGGAACTACCGTGTCCGCGATACTTATGTACAGAGGAAAATATTACATAGTTCATGTGGGAGATAGCCGTATATATGAGATAACATCAGGTATAAGACAGCTCACTGCGGACCAGACCCTGGTCGCAAGGGAGATCGCGGCAGGCAGACTGACACCTGAGCAGGCGGAGACCGACAGCAGAAGAAGCGTTCTTCTTCAGTGTGTGGGTGCTTCACCTGTGGTGGAACCTGATTTCATAGCCGGAGATATCGTAGCCGGAGCACACTACATGCTGTGCTCAGATGGGTTCAGACATAAGATAACCAATGAAGAGATCGTTGACAAGATCGGTCCTGGGGCATGCAGCACAGAGGAAGAGATGGAGAATGGCTGTAAGTTCCTTACTGAGCTGGTGAAGTACAGAAAAGAAACTGATAATGTAACAGTTGTTCTTGTTAAAACGGAGTAATGGGGAGATAAAATGACAGAATTAGGAACAGTATTAGATGGGAAATACGAGATACTGAAGAAAGTCGGACAGGGCGGAATGTCTATTGTATATCTTGCCATGGATAAACGACTTAACAAGCAGTGGGCGGTAAAGGAGATCAAGAATGATGGTTCCAAGAGCACAGATACTCTCCTGAAGGGATTGGAGAGAGAGGCCAACATTCTCAAGGATGTGGATCATCCCGTACTTCCAAGAATCGTAGATATCATAAAAGAGAATGGCACAATATATGTTGTCATGGATTTTGTAGAGGGAAAGCCACTCAGTGACGTGTTGAAGGCTGAGGGAGCCCAGCCACAGGATAAGGTTATCGAGTGGGGCAAGGCGCTTGCCAGTGCTCTTGATTACCTTCACTCTATGGATCCTCCGATCATATATAGAGATATGAAGCCGTCAAATGTCATGCTGAAGCCGGATGGGGCTGTCAAGCTGATCGACTTTGGTACGGCGAAGGAGTATATAGTCGAGAACAATGCGGATACGACAGCCCTTGGAACAAGAGGATATGCCGCACCTGAGCAGTTTGGTGATGCGCAGGGACATGGAATATATAATACCGATGCGAGAACGGATATATACAACCTGGGGGCAACACTTTATCATCTGGTAACAGGCAAGAATCCGTGTGAGCCTCCGTACGAGATCAAGCCGATAAGGCAGTGGAATCCGACGCTGTCATCGGGCTTTGAGCAGATCATCATCAAGTGCTGCCAGCCGAGCCCGGAGGACAGATATCAGTCATGCTCGGAGCTCCTGTATGCATTGGATCACTACAATGAGCTGGACAATGAATATAAGGCTAAGGCCAAGAGAAAGGTTGCTCTTTTTGCCGCCATGGCGGGTCTGTCGGTGCTGTCCGGCTGCTGTGCTATATTTGGCGGAGTTAAGAAGGGACAGCTGAAGGAACTGGATTACAACAACAAGATAGCAGAGGCGGAGGATGCTGTTGATTCGAGCGATTATACCAGGGCGTTTGAGTGCTATAAGGCCGCTGCGGATATTGATCCTACAGCGTCACAGGCGTACATAGGATATATGGATACATATGCCTACTATTACACAGAGGAGGATACTGCGGCGGGAACTGAGACTCCTGCTGAGAAGGGTATCAAATTCGCAGTCAGGAACATAGACAAGGTCAAGGATGACGTAAAGTATGAGATAGCTTTGCTGTACTTCAATGAAGTGCCTGACTATAGTGCCGCAAGGAAGTATTTCAGTATGGTGAAGGATTCTGATAACTTTGCAAATGACGTACAGCAGGCCAAGTACTATGAGGCCATATGTGACAACAAGATCAATAAGACTGCGAATTTTGATGACAGCAAGCAGGAGGTCTTTGAATTCCAGCAGTACAACAGTGACTATATAGATGATTCCAATACATATAAGTATGTGAACTATCTCAATATTGCGACAATATATGTGGATAAGCTGTCGAGCGACGACGAGCTTGCCCAGAGAACCATAGATCTGCTTCAGGAGGCCAATGAAAAGCTGAATGACAATGCAACTGTCCTTTCGAAGGAATTTCCGGAGGACAGGGGAGTAAACTACTACAGTGGACAGTATTCAGCTATTCTGTGTTCCGTATATACATATCTTGCAGAGAAGGAAAGCGACACGGATCTGAAGGTCGCATATTACAGGGAGGCTGTCAACAGCGTGGATGCATATCTGTCCGGAATCGATGCGGGCAGTGATACGGCATCAGACAAGACCAAGAATGCGTACGCAGAGTACTCGAGGAAAAAGGCTGAGATATATGTGAATATGGGAGATCTCAGCGGTGATGAGAATTCATATTCCCTCGCAGAGAATGTATATCTGTCATCGGAGCAGGTCCTCGGAGTTGACGATTTTGCCGCTGACCTGTATACGAGTCATCTTACTTATCTCTACAACAGATACACAGAATTGTATGGCGGTTCACCGGATAACTGGCCGAAGGCGGCAAAGAATACAGTGACATCCGTATACAATAGTGGCAACAGAGTAAGCATGCTGGCAGACGGCAAGAAGCCGCAGTGGAACACGTTGATACACACACCAGTTATCGAGGCTATAGTCTCGGCGGATAAGTAGAGGGGGGATAGATATGGCAACACTTTACAATATCATGCTATATGGCGGTCTCGCTCTTACAGTAATATTTGCCGTGACAGCAGTCATATTATTCTTCGTATTGAAGATTCCAAAGGCTATCGGAGATGTGACCGGATCAACTGCCAGAAAGAAGATAGAGGAGATCAGGGAAAAAGGATATGAGAACGTGCAGGGAGGCGGAGCGTCCAAACAGGATGCCATCAAGTCTCACTCCACGAAGATATCAGTAAGGGATGTACAATCTGCATCATCCGGCAGACAGGCGGAGAAGGGCAGGGCTAACTATGAGAAAGCCGTTGCTGATATCAACAAGAAGAGAAATCAGGATTATCTCAGGGAGATACATGAGGATGCCACGGATATTCTTCACGAGGATATGCAGGAGCTTCACGCAGGCGGCTATGCTGATGAAGAAGCGACAGACGTATTGAGGGATGCTGATGAGGAAGCAACGGATGTACTGAGAATGGACGAAGCAGACGAGGAAGCAACGGATGTGCTGAGAATGGACGAAGCAGACGAGGAAGCAACGGATGTTCTGAGGATGGATGAAGCTGATGAGGAAGCAACAGATGTCCTGAGGATGGACGAAGCAGACGAGGAAGCAACGGATGTGCTGAGAACGGACGAAGCAGACGAGGAAGCAACGGATGTTCTGAGAACTGAAGAGGCAGACGAGGAAGCAACGGATGTACTGAGAGCGGACGAAGCAGACGAGGAAGCAACGGATGTACTGAGATCAGAAGATGTGGACGAAGAGGCGACGGATGTTCTGAGAATGCCGGAGACTGAACCTTACGGCGTGGCTGGAAATGGTGAAGGTTCCGCAGGAGCGTTCAGGCTGATCAAGGATATAGTAGTTGTTCATTCTGATGAAAGAATATAGGAGGAGAGATATGGAAAGGGTATTACACAATAAGTCATTCCTGCACCGGATGATAGCTTTGGTTATGGCGGTGGTTATGGCACTGACACTGGTGGCGATAGATTCTCATTTTCATCTCTTTGCTGAAGAAGATATAGAGACTATCAATATCACAGATATGATAAAGGGAGATACCGCGGAGATGGTATCCGGTTTCCCTGCCGCAACAAAGTTTAAGCTTATATGCGACGGCGTAGAGGGAAAAGACAACAGTAAGATAATGTATAAGGAATATACAGGTGATCCTGTTGACAAGCTTGGAACAGCAACAGATGCTGCTAAGTATTCAAGACTTGGCAACGAGGAGGAACTCAAGGCTAAGCCGGGAGTTATCAGGTATGCGTTCTATTATCCGGTTATCCTGAATGACAAGGAGACGGGTTACTATGATCTTATAGGAACTCTGAGAGTAACCGTTGACGGCGGCAAGCCTGCCCTTGATAACAACTATACATTGAGAAATGCTGATGACAGGCTGATCCAGAAAGATGGATATTATATCCTGGATACATACAGTGAAAGCACGGCAATACCTGCATTCGAGGTGAGTGCTTCTGATGATGACAGTGACAAGGCAACCGGTGTTGACAGAGTTGTCTATATAAAAGATGGTGTTGATGGGGAGACTGCCCTGGAGACAGAAGGCGGAAAGTACATATTCAAGGTTCCTGATGCTTCGGGAACATACAGATTCAAGTCCTATGATAAGGCAGGAAATGAAAGTGAGCTGTCTGCTCCTGTAGTGATAAAGAAGTTAAATGGACTTCCTGAGATCACAGCTGTTACGACATCTGCTGTGAAAAAGACTGTGAACAGTGTGGACTACATCATATCACAGGATACGATAAAGGTGAATGTGACAGTTAAGAATTCAACTGCAGGTGAGGATAATATGCAGGTTGGTGCAAAGCTCTGTTACAAGTTTGTCACAGATGACAGCGAATCTGCAGAGATGACCAAGGCTGTTGTGTCGGGCAAGGCAAGCTTTGAGATCCCTGCATCGATGGTCAATGATGTGAAGCGCAAGGAACATGGTGTTGTACTGTGTGTTGAGGATGAGCTTGGTAATCGTACATACTGGAGAGATCTTGAAGGCAATATAGTATTTGTGGACGATGGAAAGCCGGAGGTCCTTCTCACCAATGTGAAGCTCACAAAGGGCAATGGTGATGTGATTTCTTATGCTGATGCTGAGAATAAATGGGCCAACTCATTGGAGCTGGGCATTGCAGCATCCAATGATTACTCATATATCGACAGGCTTTACTATTCGTATAAGCCTAAGAATGGATCTGATTCTGGAGATAAGGTTATAGAGGATGCTCTGTTTGATTACCATGTTGAGTCAGGTATGAAGGTAGTGGGCACAGGAAAGTCTGATGATTCGAGATCTGCCATAGCGCTTGCAGACGGACAGTATACAGTCTCATTCAAGGCTAAGACATATACCGGAGTAGAGGGCAGGAAGAATCTTGAGGTGTACATAGATAATACCGCTCCTGAGGCGAAGCTCACAAGCACAGCCAGCAAGACAAAGGTTGGCGATACAGAGTATTACTCTCTCTCCAGCAATAAGGATCAGATGAAGATAACGTGGGATGATGCCGGATGCTCAGGCGTTGATGCATCCTCAGTTACTGCAAGTCTTGTAAAGATCGGTAGTCAGGGAAAGAATCAGAATCTGAGCGTTGTGATCGATGATGAGAACGGCGGACATGTGAGCATCAACGATGATACTCAAAGCGGCGAGTATGAGCTCAGGGTATCGGTTGCTGATAATGCCGGCAATACCAAGGTTGTCAAGGCTATGGTATTTGTCAATAAGGAAAGCGTATCATCAAAGATATCAGCATCAGCGAATGGAACAGCAGTCGTAAATGGAAGCCATGTGAGTGCAGGCAAAGTAGTTATAACAGCTACAGCCTCAGGTTATGCACTTACAGAGGATGATGTGACCCTGACAATGAATGATGCTGATGCCAAGGGACTGTTCACAGCCAAGAGTGTGAATGGTAAGGAAAATACCATCACATTCACGTATACAGTGACAAATAAAAACTCAGACATGCAGGGAATATATGATGTCAGAATGACTGTGAAGAAGCATGGTACAGACATCACAGAAGACAGCAAGTTCAGATTTGGATATGATACCGATGCTCCAACTATCAGTGTGAGAAGACCGGCTGAATATCAGAATAAAAATGTCAGACTGAGCTGGACAGCACAGGATAACATGAAGCTGAAGAATATTATAATAGAAGGAACAAGAAGAGTATACTCATACAACAGTGGACTGGGAATCAATGATGTTGAGGAGTTTGATGTAAGCGATAAGCTGGATGGCACCGTGACAAGCACAGTGTTCAGTGAGGATGGCAGATATGAACTGAGTATCTGGGCAGTGGATAATGCCGGCAATAAGAGTATAGTTCAGAATGTATCATTTGTTATAGACAGGGAAGCTCCTCGTCTGGAGTATGAGGCGAGAGAAGAAGAGCCTTCTCCATATAGAACGCACAGTCAGACCATTGACTTCGTGCTCTATGATTCATATGGCTTAAATGCCAGTGATATAGTGCTGACTGAGCATTACAGAACATATGATGGGACACAGGGGACAAAGAATTTTACTTTCAAAAGAAAGAATGCAAATACTCTTGTGGCAACTGTATCATTGAAGGAGCTTAAGGGTAAGGCCACCAGATACAGCTTTACCATCACAGGAAAGGATCTCGCGGGTAATACGAACATTGATCAGAATGGACTTAATACCGTCAGGTATTACATTGATGAGACAGCTCCTGATGTTGAGATCAATCCTCAGCCTGAGGATAAGAATAGAGGCTATTACAACAAGAGCGTATCATTTGACATACTTATAAAAGAACAGTTCAATCTGAAGCATACGTTGACGATCAAAGACATAAATGGTAATGTTGATGATCTCAAGAATGAATTTGAGTACAATGATTACACATATGGTGTAAGCTACAGCAAACAGGGACGTTATAATCTGAACATAGAGGTAACGGATGCCTGTGGCAATATCATGACAACAGATGCAAAGTTCGTGATTGATAAGACAAAGCCTGTAGTGAGCCTTGGAAGAGTCAATACGATCAACAACAGCAATGTTACACTTCCAGTCACACTTACTGATAATATGATGGGAAGCAAGTATAAGATACATGTTGTCAGAACTGATGCTTCAGGCAACAAGGTATATGAGGGAGACCAGGAGACTGGAAACTGGAGTGGAACATCATTCACAAGAGACATGACATTCTCGGAAGAGGGTGATTATGAAGTTACAGTATCAGCTGAGGATAAGGCGGGCAACAAATCAGATGCGCAGACAGTGAAGTTCAGAATTGATAAGACTGCTCCTGTTATATCCATCAGTGGAATGAATGACAGACAGACAACAGCTGTCACAGCCGTGATAACCATCGATGAAGCGTTCTCATTTGCCTATGAGGGAAGCAGTCTTGGGGCATCAGACATAAGCGCCCAGATAACCAGAAAGACTGATGGAAGTACTGCAGCAAATGTTGCAAGCCTGAGCACATCAAGCTTCTCAGGAGGTAATCCTCATACTGCAAGCTACAGCTGCACAGAGGACGGAGAATATACAATAACTGTAAATGCAAGGGATCTGGCCGGAAATGTGGCAGCCAGTGCAACAAAGACATTTAAGATCGATGCAAAGGCCCCTGTTCTGAAGGTTTCTGCTGTGGACAGAGACAGCAAGGCTGTCAACAGCTATGATGCAATAGGAAGTGCAGATACAGCCAATCCAAATTATGTTGATATGTCACTCAGTGTAGAGGAAGCGTTCTTCTCCACAGACAAGGTTGATATAAAGGTAAAGAAGGATGGAAAAGATGTATCATCTGAGTACTTTGCCAACTATAGTAATTCTTCAACAGTAAGCACAGGAAGCCAGAGATTCTCTGAGGACGGTGTGTATGAGATTTCAGTTGCAGCGCAGGATGAGCTTGGCAACAAGGCAGATGATTACAGCATGGTATTCACTGTTGATAACACTGCTCCAAGTGTAGATGCAACAAAGAAGCTGGTTGAATTCATGGCAAAATCTACAGCTGGTGAGGATGGAAGCGTTCTTCTGAATGCGGAGGACTTTGCTGATATAAAGAATGAAGGTTATTCGGCTCTGTGGGATGTCAACGATACATCAGTATTTACAGTGGATACAAAGATGGATGGAGTTGATCTGATCGACTTCTCGGATATGTCTGATGGACATCACAAGATAGTGACAACCGTTACAGATGAGGTCGGACATACAACAGTTCAGGAATTTGAGTTTACATATGATGGAACAGCACCTCGAATCATCATAACAGGTGTTGAGGATGGAGACACAGTCAGAGACCCATTCAACATGACCATAAGCCTGGAGGATGAGAATGACGAGATAACATCCATAGAGATCAATGGCAATACCATAGATCCTTCACAGTACAAGAACAACAAGTACGAGATGCAGGTTCAGGAGTATGACACCTACGAGATAAAGGTAACAGCCACGGATAAGGCTGGCAATATAGCATCAACATTCGATGAGGATACGGGATCAGTATTCACCTTCACACTCAGTGAGAAGATGTCACCGGTGATGCTCATAATCATAATAATAGCAGCGATACTTCTCATCGCACTGCTGATATTCGTCATCATAGCAGGAAGAAAGAAGAAGAGGAAGGCTGCATAGTACAGGAGACATATATGTATAAGGCAGTTGTGTTTGATATGGATGGAGTGCTGGTTGATACCGAGAAGATATACAGACTTTCCTGGAAGAAGAACGGAATGAGTATAGGTATTCCGGAATATGAGATGGAGACTGTATGTGACCGTGTGGCTGGAGGCAATAAAGTCTCCAACGCCCGGGTGTTCAAGGATATCATGGGAGATGACTTTGATTATCTGGCATTCAGGCAGAGGACCATGGACCTTTTTGACGAATATGTTGCAGAACATGGCATAGATATCAAGCCGGATGTTAAGGCTACGCTGGACTTTCTCAAGAACAGGGGGATAAAGATCGCCCTTGCAACATCCACAGAACGGAGCAAAGCGGAACAGAGACTCAGGGCTGTTGGAATATGTGATTATTTCGACGAGAAAGTGTGCGGCAATGAGATCGCACATGGCAAGCCGGAACCGGATATATATCTTAAGGCCTGCGAAATGCTCGGGGTAGCTCCTGAAGATGCTGTGGCTGTGGAGGATTCGGTGAATGGAGTAGTGTCTGCAGACCGCGCAGGGTTGTACACAGTTATGGTGGTGGATCTTGTACGTCCGAATGAGACAACAGAGCAGCACGCAGATCAGACATATTATAATATACGAGATATGTGGAGCCTTTTTGAATAAAAGAAGAAGGCCGGAGAAAAAAGCAGTTCATACATGAATGGTATGGACTGCTTTTTTGCGTTGTTTTTTAATATTTCGGCCGGATGCATCATAATAATATAAAGAGTAAATAAATGGGTGATATATGGCGATGGGGCAGAAACTTATGGGAGTGACAAAAGGGCTGATCGTGTCATACATACTCACGGTGATACTATTGTTCATAACTGCGGTTATCGTGTACAAGACAGAGATAAGTGACAGTGTGCTGAATGCTGTCATAGTAGCAGTGTATATCATATGTACATTTGTGGGAGGGCTGGTCACGGGCAAAGCGGTGAAGGAAAAGAGATTCCTGTGGGGGGCTGTATATGGCGTGATGTACATACTGATAGCCCTGGCGGTGTCTGCTGTCCTTGGCGGTAGTTCGGATGGCGCAGCTATGTCATGCATAACAAAATGTATTATGTGTGTTGCCGGCGGGATGCTGGGGGCTATGCTGAGCTGAAAAATTTCTTTTATTTTATATAGCTTTATGTTATAATCGCGGTATATGACATAAAAAGAGAGGTGTATCTAGAATGAAGAGAATTAAAACACTCACAAATAGGACTATGAAGAATACAATGGTCAAGGGTGGATGTGGCGAGTGCCAGACATCATGCCAGTCAGCTTGTAAGACATCATGCACAGTTGGTAATCAGAGCTGTGAGAATGTTAACAACAAGTAATTTGTAACAGTTTGTATTTGATCAGCTAAAGGGGACCGTCGTTTATGATGACAGTCCTCTTTAGTGCGTGTATAAGGGTGCCGTGTGTGGCGTCCTGAATTAGAATTCAACGAAGAGTTTCGGTGGAATATTTTGAAGGAGAATTATGGTTCATCAGTACAAGAACAATGGTTATAATATAGTGCTTGATGTCTGTAGTGGTTCTGTACATGTCGTAGATGATCTTGTCTATGATATTATTTCTTTATATGAGGAGAATGATAAAGAGCAGATTATAGAGAAACTGTCACAGTATGACAGCGCAGATGTTTCCGAGGCATATGATGAGGTAGCCCAGCTGGTAGAGGACGGAACATTATTTACAGATGACGTATACAAAGATTATATTATAGATTTCAAGAAGAGGAAGACAGTTGTCAAGGCGTTATGTCTGCATATCGCTCATGACTGTAACCTTGCCTGCAGATACTGCTTTGCCGGCGAGGGAGAATACAAGGGAGACAGAGCCCTTATGTCACTTGAGGTGGCAAAGAAATCCCTGGATTTTCTGGTTGAGAATTCCGGTTTAAGAAGAAATCTTGAGGTGGATTTCTTTGGCGGTGAGCCGCTTATGAACTGGGATGTAGTCAAGAAGACAGTGGAATACGGAAGAAGCCTTGAGGAAAAGTATGACAAGAAGTTCAGATTCACACTTACTACCAACGGAGTGCTTCTGAATGACGAGATCATGGAATTTGCCAACAGAGAGATGGCGAACGTGGTGCTCAGTATAGATGGAAGGAAGGAAGTCCACGACTACATGAGACCTACCAGGAATGGCAAGGGAAGTTATGATGTGATACTCTCCAAGTTCCAGGAATTTGCCAAGAAGAGAGCAGGCAAGAGCTACTACGTAAGAGGTACTTACACTCACAACAATCTTGACTTCTCAGAGGATGTACTTCACATGGCAGATTTGGGGTTTGACCAGATATCAGTTGAGCCTGTTGTATCACTTCCGGACGAGCCATACGCTATAAAGGAAGAGGACATACCGGTACTGCTTGAGCAGTACGACATTCTGGCTAAGGAGATGATCAAGAGACACAAGGAAGGAAGAGGCTTCAATTTCTTCCACTTCATGATAGATCTTGAGGGTGGACCTTGCGTAGCCAAGAGACTTTCCGGTTGTGGTTCAGGTACAGAGTACATGGCAGTTACCCCTTGGGGAGACCTTTATCCTTGTCATCAGTTCGTTGGTGAGGATGATTTCTGCATAGGAAATGTATTCGATGGAATCAAGAATCAGGATATAGTCAATGAATTCAAGCTGTGTAATGTATATGCCAAGGATAAGTGTAAGGACTGCTTTGCAAGATTTTATTGCAGCGGTGGATGTGCAGCCAACTCATACAAGTTCCACGGCAATATACTTGATGCATATGACATAGGTTGTGAGCTTCAGAAGAAGCGTATAGAATGTGCGATCATGCTGAAGGCGGCTATGGCCGATGAGGCAGAAGAGGAATAAAAAGGGTAAAAGGAGAAGACGATGAAGAAGACAAAGAGAAACGCTGTGCTCGTCATCATTGCCTTTCTGCTTATACTGGGTGTTGCTATATACACAGCAATATTCGGTGTTGCAGACAGAGGTAAAGTCGAGTACATCAAGCTTGGACTTGACCTTAAGGGTGGTCTGAGTGTAACTTACGAGATTCAGGAGGATGATTACAGCGACAAGGATCTCGAGGATACCAAGTATAAGATTGAGCAGCGTGTAGAGGCCTACACCAATGAGTACTCAGTCTATGAAGATGGAGACAAGAAGATCACAGCAGAGATCCCGGGTGTAACAAATGCAGATGAGATACTTAATGCTCTGAATATTGAGGGAAAGCTTGAGTTCCTTGATCCGGACAATTATACAAAGTGGTCACAGGGTCAGGAGTACGAGGCTGCACTCACAGGGGATGACATCAAGAATGCCACAGCCGGAATCAATTCAGACAATGGTAACGACAACGTTGTACAGCTTGTGTTCACAGATGCAGGCGCACAGAAGTTTGCAGATGTAACATCAGCGAATGTAGGAAATATTGTATATATTATATATGACAATAAGGTTGTAAGTGCTCCAACTGTTCAGAGTGCTATCACAGGCGGAAGCGCAGAGATCAACAAGATCTCTACATATGAGGAGGCTGAGCAGCTTGCTACAACTATCCGTATTGGTGCACTTCCTCTTACACTTAAGCAGGTTCGTTCCAATATAGTAGGTGCTACACTTGGTTCAGATGCCATCAGCACAAGCCTTAAGGCAGGTGCGATCGGTATTGCACTTGTGTTCCTTATCATGATCATCGTATTCAGAATTCCGGGTCTTGTGGCTTCATTTGCACTGGCATTCTACACAATACTTGATCTTCTGGTCATCAATCTGTTCAACGTTACACTGACACTTCCTGGTATAGCCGGTGTTATTCTGTCAGTAGGTATGGCGGTTGATGCCAACGTAATCATATTCACACGAATCAAAGAGGAGCTGGCGGATGGCAAGTCTGTAAAGCAGGCAGTCAAAGGTGGTTTCCACAACGCACTGTCAGCTATCATAGATGGTAACGTTACAACTCTTATAGCTGCTCTGGTTCTCGGCATATTCGGAACAGGTACTATCAAGGGATTCGCTATCACACTTGCGATAGGTGTTGTTCTGTCAGTATTCACAGCTCTGGCAGTCAGCCAGTCACTGCTCACAGCGCTTGTAAATCTCGGCGTTACAGATACCAAGTATTTCGGTGTTGCAAGAGAGCCAAAGAAGACCAACTTTGTTAAGGCAGGAAAGTTCTGTATGATCGGATCACTTCTGGTTATTATAGTATGTTTCTGCATGATGCCTGTATTCAACAAGTCTAAGGGTTCACCACTGAACTTCAGCGTAGAGTTCGCAGGTGGTACAAGCCTTACAGTTGGATTTGACAAGGAGTATACACTCAGCGAGGCTGAGTCAGACATAGTTCCAGTTATAGCAGAGGCAGCCGGTATCGGCGAGGCTGGAATATCAGTTCAGACAGTATCCGGAACAAATGAGATCGTGTTCAAGATGCCAGAGCTTTCGGATGACGGAACAGATGACTCACAGATGTCCAAGGTGCGCAGCGCACTCACAGACAAGCTTGGCGCAGATGTCAAGGAGGCAAACGTAATAAGTGGATCGGTCAGCAGCGAGATGTCCAAGAACGCTATATTCTCAGTCATCCTTGCAGCTATCCTGATGCTTATATACATTGCTATCAGATTCCATGATGTGAAGTTTGGTGCAAGTGCAGTTATCGCACTTCTCCACGATGTAGCCATGGTATTCTGTCTGTACATTATACTGAGACTCACAGTTGGTAACACATGTATCGCGTGTCTGCTTACCATAGTGGGTTACTCGATCAACGCGACGATCATCATATTCGACCGTGTAAGAGAGAATATAGGTGTTATGAAGCCTAAGAAGGTCACATACAAGGATATAGTCAACCTGAGTATCAACCAGACCTTCAGCAGAACAATATATACATCACTCACAACATTTGTCACAATATTCGTTCTGTATATCATGGGTGTAGCTTCAATCAAGGAGTTCGCTCTCACACTTATGGCTGGTGTAGTTATCGGTGCTTACTCTTCAGTATGTATCACAGGACCACTCTGGTACTACATGAAGACAAAGCTTGGTAAGACAGAAAAAGACGCTTAATAAAATAAAGTTATCGGACGGATGTCAGGTGACAGATGATAACAGGCTTCCATGGCAGAGATGTTGTGGAAGCCTGTTGTGTTACCGGGAGATGAAAGAGATATGAATTGTAAAGCAGTGGTGTTCGATATGGATGGAGTTATCCTCGATTCAGAACAATTAGTGGTGAAGAGCTGGCAGAAGACAGCGGACAAATATGGCATAGAGGACATAGAGAGCTTCTGTATGGCGGCCCTGGGGCTCAACAGGGAGGCGGCAAAGAAACTGTTCGTGCAGATGTATAAAGAAAAATGCGGTAAAGGACAGGATACATTGGATGAGAAGAGATATGAGAGTCTCAAGGCTGAGATGGCGGCGGAATTCCACCGGGCGGCAGCCGAGGGAGAGCTTGTGCTTAAGCCGGGAGTGACGGACATATTGAAGATGCTGAGGGATAAGGGCATACCATGTGCTCTTGCCACATCCACCAGAAAAGAGGTGGTCACCATGGAGCTCACCAACCTCGGAGTGATAGACTACTTCGACAAGCTGGTATGTGGAGACATGGTGGAGCGGAGCAAACCCGCACCGGATATATTCCTGAAGGCCTGTGAAGAGCTTGGCGTTGAGCCGGAGAGTGCATTTGCCGTGGAGGACTCATATAACGGAGTCAGAGCAGCATATGCGGCAGGGATGAAGATAGCCATGATACCGGACCTTGTGCAGCCGGACGATGAGATGAGGGATAAGGCAGATTTTATATTCAGGAATATGAATGAGTTTGAAGAGTATATTCTTGAGTCCCTCAGTGCCTGACAGATGGATACGACGAATATTAAAAAGAACTCCTGATGCAGAGAGAGCATAGTCTCTATATCAGGAGTTCTTTTTAGTTAGTTTTTAGGGTTTTTAGGGGACTGGTGAGGTCCCATATATAACATGTGAGCCCTGGCAAAGGGCTGACATGCTCTGATCTAGTGGGTCAGTTAGATCAATGACTCGTAGAGCTTGGTGATATCCTCCACGCTAGTCTCTTTTGGATTGCCAGGACGACATGCGTCGTCGTAGGCGGACTGTGCCAGGAACGGAATGTCCTCCGGCTTTACGATGTCCTTAAGGTCTGTAGGGATACCTACATCGATGGACAACTGGCGTACTGCGTCGACAGCAGCCTTTCTGTACTCCTCCTGGGTCATGTCATCCACGCCCTTGACGCCCATAGCTCTTGCTATCTCACGATACTTCTCGCCGGTAGCCTCTGCGTTGTACTCCATGACAGTTGGAAGAATGATGGCATTTGCAACACCGTGAGGTGTGTCATACAGAGCTCCCAATGGGTGAGCCATGGAATGAACGATTCCAAGACCTACATTTGAGAAGCCCATGCCTGCAACATACTGGCCAAGAGCCATATCTGCACGGCCCTCAGGTGTATTGGCAACAGCCCCTCTGAGTGAACGGCTGATGATCTCGATAGCCTTGAGGTGGAACATGTCTGACAGCTCCCATGCGGCAGCGGTTATGTATCCCTCGATAGCGTGTGTCAGTGCATCCATACCTGTTGCTGCGGTGAGTCCCTTTGGCATGGAGCTCATCATCTCAGGATCGACAAATGCCACAACAGGAATATCCTTAGGGTCAACACATACCATCTTGCGGTTCTTCTCAACATCTGTGATTACGTAGTTGATCGTAACCTCTGCTGCGGTTCCTGCAGTGGTTGGAACTGCGAATATAGGAACTGATTTATTCTTTGTAGGTGCAACACCCTCCAGGCTTCTGATATCTGCGAAGTCAGGGTTGGCGATGACTATGCCGATACCCTTGGCAGTGTCCATAGATGATCCGCCGCCTATGGCAATAATGTAATCTGCCTCAGCAGCCTTGAATGCGGCCACACCCTGCTGCACGTTCTCTATAGTAGGGTTTGGCTTGATATTGGAATAGATCTCGTATGCAAGTCCTGCACCATCCAGAACGTCTGTGACCTTTTTGGTCACACCGAACTTGATCAGGTCTGGGTCAGAACATACAAGAGCCTTGGCGAAGCCTCTTCCTGTGGCCTCTGTGGCAATCTCGGCGATGGCGCCAGCGCCATGATAAGAGGTTTCGTTGAGCACGAATCTGTTTGCCATAAAATTATCTCCTCCTTTGTTCTGTGCGTATGTGATGTAAACTTACAGATGTTATCATCAAAATGCACAAAAGTTATATTTAAAATGTATGTTTATTATAACATTTATACAATGAAAAGGGAATAGACATTATAGGCGAAATGTCAACAATTACAGGCGAAATGGCGGCATTTGCACTGGTAATACCATGGGGCGTCTGTTAAAATATGTGGATGGATATACGTTGTAGATCGTAGTATGGATATATAGTACATATATATAAATCAGATAAAGATATGGAGAACAGAGGATGACATTGACACCGGAGCAGAAAGAAATAATAGATACATATGTAAAGAAGCCGCAGTGGAGAGTTGAGGGAAAACGGGCGGACTTCAGCACTATAGGGGAGAGATTCGGCGTGGATCCTGTTGTGGCCAGGGTTATCACCAACAGGGGTGTCGCCGGTGAGAATGCGATATCCATGTATCTGGAGGGGGACTGGAACTCCATGCACGATCCGGCGCTTATGAAGGACATGAAGGAGGCAGGTGAGATAATACGGGAGAAGCTTTGCGACAACAGAAGGATAAGGATCATATCTGACTATGATGTGGATGGTGTTACTTCCAATTATATACTTCTTCTGGGAATGCGAAGGGCGTGGGCAGAGCTTCACGGAATGGAGCCGGATGCCTGCGATATAATAGACTATGATATTCCTCACCGGGTGCATGATGGTTATGGTATCAATATAAGGCTTATAGATAAGGCAAAGGCTGATGGAGTGGACACCATCATAACCTGTGATAATGGTATAGCAGCCCTTGACCAGGTGAGATATGCAAAGGAACAGGGACTTACTGTGATAGTCACAGATCACCACCAGATACCATTTGAAGAGGACAGTGACGGCACGCGCACCTATATGCTGCCGCAGGCGGATGCGGTCATAGATAACCAGAGACAGGACTGCGGATATCCCTTTAAAGGCTTGTGCGGAGCGGGTGTTGCCAGCAAATTCATACAGTATCTGTACAGGATATCCGGAGTTGCTGAGAAAGAGGTTATGGAATTCATGGAGATACTGGGGCTTGCCACCAATTGTGATATGATGGATCTGGTGGATGAGAATCGTCTGTATGTAAAGTATGCGCTTGAAACTCTGAAAAACAGCAGTAATCCCGGACTGAATGCGCTCATGAGACTGAGTGGAAGAAGTGAGAAAAAGATATCAACCTACGATCTTGGATTTCTCATAGGGCCATGTATCAATGCTGCAGGAAGACTTGGGGATGCGAAGCAGAGCCTTGAATTCCTGCTGGAGCGGGATCCGGATGCTGCTGAGGCCAGGGCTATGGAACTGCTGGCTGTCAACGAGGAGCGCAAGAGCATGACAGAGAGCGGAGTGAATCAGATAAGGAATATGCTGGAGGAGGCTACACTGTCCGGGAGATGGGATGAGTCTACCCTCGCGGATAAAGTGATAGTTGCATATATCCCTGCTGTGCATGAGAGTGTGGTCGGGATCATAGCCAGCCGGCTCAAGGAGGCATATACAAGACCTGTTATGGTGTTCACGGATGGAGAGCAGCAAGGAATCCTCAAGGGCTCAGGTCGATCCATAGAGAGCTACAATATGTTCGAGGAGCTGAACCGGTTCAGGGAGATGTTCACAGCATTTGGCGGGCATGCCATGGCTGCGGGCTTTTCCATCAGAAAAGAGAGGCTGGATGAGCTGAGGAGAAAACTGAATGAGAGTACGACACTCACCGATGCGGATATCACGCCTAAGCTTATGTTGGATGCAGCCATGCCTCTGGCATACAACAGCCTGGCACTTACAGAGCAGCTTGACAGGCTGGAGCCGTATGGCAAGGGCAACAGAAGACCCTTGTTTGCACAGGCAGCAGTGCCTGTTGAGAGGGCGTGGATACTTGGAAAGAATCGGAATCTTCTGAAGCTCAGACTGGACATGGGGGACGGCAGGTGCATAGATGCCATTGATTTTAGCCCGGAAGAGTTTCTGAATAACATAAAACAGTGGTTTGGTGAGAATGAATGTGTTAAAATGTTAAATGGTCAGCGGAACGCGGTGGTGATTGATGTTGCATACTATCCCTCTATCAATGAATATATGGGAAGGCGTTCTCTCCAGTTGAAGATGGAGGCATATGATAAAGGCTGACATAACATAAAAATATCGAGTACATTCTGGATACAGGAGGACATAAGATGAGTGAGGTAGAAAAGTATATCAAGAGTATTCCTGATTTCCCACAGCCGGGAATCATATTCAGGGATGTGACAAGTGTCACAGAGGATCCGGAGGGCATGAGACTTGCCATAGATGAGATGGACAAGCTGCTGGATGGAGTTGATTATGACGTTATTGCCGGAGCAGAGTCCAGGGGATTTATATTCGGAGCACCGCTGGCATACAAGAACGGTAAGGGTCTGGTCCTAGTGAGAAAGAAGGGCAAGCTTCCAAGGGAGACCGTGGAGATGTCATATGACCTTGAATATGGACAGGCGACCATAGAGATACATAAGGATTCTATCAGACCGGGTGAGAAGGTTGTGCTGGTGGATGACCTTATTGCTACAGGCGGAACTATAGAGGCAGCTGCCAAGCTCATAGAGAGTCTGGGCGGAATTGTTGTAAAGATGGTATTTCTCATTGAGCTTACGGATCTTAAGGGCAGAGAGAGACTGTCAAAGTATGATGTGGCATCAGTTGTACAGTTTGAGGGAGAATGATCCTGACAGAAGAATACAGGAAGTGTGGTGATCATATGGGTGAGACGATGGATAAGACACAGGATAACATAATAGCAGAGGAGACCAAGAGGGCTGCTGATGCCGGGGTGGTGACCTCGGAGCAGGCGACCAAGGACGGGATTGCTGCTATAGAGAAGGCGCTCGCTGCGGGCAAGAATGTTCCGCAGAATCAGCTGATGAGGCTGGAGGAGCAGAATAACAGGCAGGCTAAGGCAAAGAGGGAGATAGACCTGTCAACCCCTGCCGATTTTACACCTCCTGAGGAACTGTACAAGGAGCTTATAACAAGAATACTCACATATCACCCATCAGCTGATATAACCATGATCGAGAAGGCGTACAGGGTTGCAGATGCGGCTCATAAGGGACAGCTCAGAAAGTCGGGTGAGCCTTATATCATGCATCCGCTGAATGTGGCAATCATACTGGCAGAGCTGGAGCTGGATAAGGAGACTATAGTTGCCGGTATACTTCATGATGTGGTTGAGGATACTGTCATGACATCCGAGGAGATAGCATCTGAATTCTCTGAGGAGGTGGCTTTTCTTGTAGATGGAGTTACCAAGCTCACACAGCTCAAGATGACCACGGACAAGATAGAGGTCCAGGCGGAGAATCTGCGAAAGATGTTCCTGTCCATGGCCAAGGATATCAGAGTTATTCTGATAAAGCTGGCGGACAGACTTCACAATCTTAGAACACTTCAGTATCAGTCTCCTGAGAAGCAGATAGAGAAGGCCAGGGAGACCATGGATATATATGCACCTATCGCCCACAGGCTTGGTATCAGCAAGATCAAGGTTGAGCTGGATGATCTGTCCATGATGTACCTTATGCCTGATGTGTATAAGGAACTCAAGGCGCAGATAGATGAGAAGCTGACCGAGAGGGATGCTTATATCAGGAGAGTCGTTGCCGATGTGAAGAAGCATATCGACAATGCAGGGCTTGAGGCTGAGATAGACGGAAGAGTCAAGCATTTCTTCAGTATATATAAGAAGATGAAGAACCAGAACAAAACTCTGGATCAGATATATGATATATTTGCTGTCCGTATCAAGGTGAATACGGTCAGGGACTGTTACTCAGCACTGGGAATCATACATGAGATGTACAAGCCTATACCGGGCAGATTCAAGGACTATATAGCTATGCCTAAGTCCAATATGTATCAGTCTCTTCATACCACACTGATCGGACCAGAGGGACAGCCATTTGAGATACAGATAAGGACCTACGAGATGCACAGGACGGCTGAGTATGGTATCGCCGCACACTGGAAGTACAAGGAAAACATATCCGGTACTGTCATGCAGAAGGAAGAGGAGAAGCTGTCATGGCTCCGCCAGATCCTTGAGTGGCAGAGGGATACCGATGACAACAAGGAGTTCATGAGCTTTGTCAAGACTGATCTTGATCTCTTTGCTGAACAGGTATACTGCTTTACTCCTGCCGGAGATGTGAAGAATCTCCCAAGCGGTTCCACCCCGATAGACTTTGCCTACGCCATACATACGGCAGTGGGTAACAAGATGGTGGGAGCGAGGATCAATGGCCGCCAGGTGCCTATAGATACAAAGCTGAACAATGGAGACCGGGTGGAGATCATAACCTCACAGAACTCATCAGGACCAAGCCGTGACTGGCTGAACATAGTGAAGAGTACACAGGCCAAGACCAAGATCAATCAGTGGTTCAAGCATCAGTTCAAGGATGAGAATATCAGCAGGGGCAAGGAGCTTATACTGAACTACTGCAAGTCCAAGGGAATTGACTACACGATGTACTCCAAGCCTGAATACCAGGAGAAGATATACAAGAAGTACAATTTCCAGGACTGGGATTCCATTGTGGCTGCTGTAGGGCATGGTGGAATAAAGGAAGGCCAGATTGTCAACAGACTTATAGATGAATATAACAAGGATCACAAGCCTCAGACGGCAACCAATGAAGAGGTGCTGGATGAATTCTCAGTAAAGAAGAATCACGGCAGCCATGTTGGAAAGGGCGGCATCATTGTCAACGGCATAGATGATGTTGCGGTCAGATTCTCCAAGTGCTGCTCACCTGTTCCAGGGGATGAGATAGTGGGATTTATCACAAGGGGAAGAGGTGTATCCATACACAGAACTGACTGTGTCAATGTGCTGTGTATGAGTGAAGCTGACAGGGCAAGAGTTATTGAGGCCGAGTGGAAGGATGATGCGGTTGCATCGAACACATATATGACAGAGATCAACATATATGCGGATGACAGGAATGGCATCCTGTTCGACATCACCAAGATCCTGAGCGAGGCGAACATCAATGTGAACAGCATCAACAGCCGTACCAGCAAGCAGGGTAAGGCGACGATAACTATATCATTTGCGATCAAATCCAAGGAACAGCTCAACATGATCATCGCAAAGATAAGGAATGTTGATAATATTATAGATATAGAAAGAACTACAGGCTAAATGTATAGGAGATGGGAGTTGTATGAAACGATATAGAAGGAGCTTTGCGGCCCTTGTGCTTGCATTGGTGATGACACTGAATGTATGTGCAGGACTGACGGATATCAGAGTACTGGCAGATACCGGAGGTATACCGGCGGCTGGGAATGAGGTCGCCACAGACACAGATTCCGGGGGAATTGGGAATCTACGGGCTGTACCATCTGGAGTCTCAGGAATAAAGCTGTCATGGGATGGCTGTGAAGCGGCGGAATCATACAGGATATATGTATATGATACTGCAAAAAAAAGGTATATTCGGTATGGAAGCACTCAGGACTGTGAATATGAGATAACGGGTCTTAAGAAGGCGGGAGCGGAATATCTTATAGCAGTGAGAGGTCATGCAGAGGATGGCAGCTTTGCGACTGACAGAGCCGAGATAAAGGCAAGGACCATTCCTCAGAAGGCAGATCTCAAGGAGAACGGGGCGCATTCTGTATCTGGTACATATATACGCTGGAATCAGGTGACAGGAGCTGAAGGATATCAGGTCTACAAGTATAATTCAGCACAGAAGAGCTGGACGAAGCTTGCTGATACGAAGTCTGTGACATATGAGGACAAGGGGCTTTCACCGGCCACCGGATATATCTACAGGGTCAGATCATATATGACCTATGACGGGGTGACGTATTATTCCGCGTTTTCCAACGCGCTGAAAACGGCGACAGTGCCGAGGTCAGTTAAGGATGCTGTGTTCTATGAGAAGCAGGTTCTCAGACGGAGTTCATCCAGGGAATACAGTCTTTTGAAGTCGGATGCGCCATATCTCTATATAAGGGGATATAAGCTTCAGATAAGCAATACCAACAGGACCACGGGATATGTTGTGTATTATCAGGATGTAAAGGACAGAAATCAGGCTGATGTCAGGAAGGCCAGGAGACTGATATATACTGGTTCCAGAACGCCATTTGTTGCGAGATCTTCCAGAAAGGGCTATGAGAGGGTGTTTTGGATCAGCACATATTACACATATGGAGGAAAGAAATACATCAATCCATCCAAGGTGCCGGTTTCATTTGGCGGTATACATGCAGTGTATACAGACAAAAAGGGCAAGATAACCAGTATACAGGAGAAGGAATACAGGGCTGTGGACAATCAGCTGTCACAGATCAGATATTACAGGGCCAACGGAAAACTGTCCAGGTATTCAAGATTTTATTATAACGGCAGGAATTTTGTGAGCGTGGTGCGGACATACAGTTCGTCAGGCAGGCTCATAAAGACAGAAAAGTATTAACGGAGATGGAGATCAGATATGGCTGAATTAGAGGTGATAGCGAGGGAGCTGGGCGGCTTCCAGACCAATTGCTATATAGTTGCGAACGTACAGACAAAGGATGCTATAGTTATAGATCCTGCCTGGAATGCGGATGAGATATACAGGCTTATACAGGATAAAGGTTATGTGTGTAGGGGAATATATCTCACCCATGGACATGTGGACCATATGGCAGCCATGGCGGATCTGAAGAAGCTCACAGGTGTGTGCACATACGCTTCTGAGGACGAGAAGGAGGTTCTCGGCAACAGCAGAGTGAACCTGTCAGCTATGATGACCAGCGTGTTCCAAAGAGTTATAGAGACGGAGACAGACCAGTATCTGCAAGATGGCGATGTCAGAAAGATACTGGACACTGAGATGAGATGCATCAGCGTCCCTGGACATACAAGGGGCGGAATGTGTTATTACTTTGAGGAGGAGAATATTCTGTTCTCAGGTGATACACTGTTCAGATACAGTGTGGGGAGATCGGATTTTCCGACGGGCGATGAGAATGCGCTGCTTGAGAACATAAGAGAGAAGCTGTTCGTGCTTCCAGATGAGACTGTTGTATATCCGGGACATGGGGAGCAGACGCTTATCAGGAAAGAGAAGAAGATGAATCCGTTCTTCTGATGACGGATCGTGGTGTGTATATGATATTACTGATACAGAATATAGAAGATTATAACAATGATCTCCGCGTGAGCCTTCAGGCCTTCTATGGCGGAGAGAGGATAGTGGTTCCGGAGATATTCGGGAAGAAGCCGGAGCTCAGAGCTGAGATAGACAAAGAGCTTGTGGCTGACATAGATGACAAAAGAATAGATATCGAGATGTACTCTGTATCTGAAGGTGGTGAGCGCTCGCTGGCGTGCAGTGCACATGTTCCTGTGGATGGTGACTGTCATGATAAAGCGGCGGTCAGGAATCCGCTGAAGCTGGCAATATATAATATGCTGTCAGAGTATACAGGACGTGAGCTTCCGTGGGGTTCACTCACGGGTATAAGACCTACAAAGATAGCCGTATCATATATGGAGGACGGACTTGGCGCTGAGGATATCATAAAGAATTATCAGGATATATACGGCACATCAAGGGACAAGGCGGAGCTTGCGGTATCTGTTGCCGGAAGGGAGAAAATGATCATAGATTCGGTAGCCGAGGAGGATGAGTACTGCCTGTATATAGGTATACCATTCTGCCCTACCAGATGCCTGTATTGTTCCTTTACTTCATATCCTATAGCAGTGTACCGGAGCAGGGTCGACGAGTATCTGGATGCGTTGGAGAAGGAGATGCGGTATGTATCGGAGGCGTATGCGGGAAAGAAGCTCATATCCATATATGTGGGAGGCGGAACACCATCATCAATATCGGCGGAGCATATGGACAGACTCTGCAGCATGGTGCGGGATTTATTTGACCTGTCTCATGTGAGGGAATTCACCATAGAGGCGGGCAGACCGGACAGCACAACGTATGATAAGCTGGAGGTCATGAAGCACCACGGGGTAACCCGTATAAGCATCAATCCGCAGACCATGAACGCGGAGACTCTGAGGACCATAGGAAGGGCACACACACCTGAGCAGACGGTTACGGCCATGGAGAATGCCCGCAGGGCCGGATTTGACAATATCAATATGGATCTGATAGTAGGTCTTCCGGGGGAGGATACGGCCAGTGTGGAGAATACACTGAGACAGATCAGAGAGCTTGCTCCGGAGAGTCTTACCGTGCATACCCTGGCGATCAAGAGAGCGGCCAATCTGAACATAGAGATGGACAAATACAAGAATACTCTGAAGTCGGATATAGACAGCCAGCTAGGTGCTGTGACGAGGGCAGCAGCTGAGCTCGGCCTTGCTCCGTATTATCTGTACAGACAGAAGAATATGACGGGCAATCTGGAGAACGTGGGATATTCCAAACCGGGGCTGGAGTGCCTGTATAATATACTTATCATGGAAGAACGGACTGATATCATCGGTCTCGGAGCGGGAAGCTCATCGAAGCTGGTTGTCAGACCGGGACATGACGGAGTGACAGAGGGGACACGTATAGACAGAATAGAGAATTGTAAGAGTGTAGACGATTATATAGCTCGAATAGATGAGATGATCGAGCGTAAGAAAGCGGGATTTATATGGGATTAGCATTGGAGAAGGATGCAGAAGAATGCTATTCAGTTGATATGAATGATGCGGTGCGCCATGGGATGTGCGTTAGTATACTGGCGTCAGAGCTGGCCAGGGAGCTTGATTGTGATGACGTGTTTGTGCACAAGGTTGCTGTGGCGGGAATGCTGCACGATGTGGGCAAGCTGCAGGTCAGCCCTTATATATATGGACGGCAGCGTAACACTATGAAGATTGAAGAGATGAGGTATGTCAGGCTTCATGCCAGACTTGGTGCGGATATATTGAAGCGGGAGGGCTATGACTCTGACATCGTTGATATGGTGCATTATCATCATGAGAATTATGATGGCTCGGGTTATCCGTACAGAATGAGAGGGGATGATATTCCCCTTGGTGCGCGCCTGATCAGGGTGTGCGATGTGTTCAGTGCACTGATAAGTGACAGGCCATACAGGAAAGCCTTTGATGCAGACACAGCGTTCGGTATGGTGATAGATGAGGTCAGGCACTTTGATATGAAGGTATTTCTGGCGTTCCAGAGACTGATCAACACGACTGATGTGCTGCAGAGAGTGGATGCTGTGCTCCACGGAAGCATACCGGGACTTGACGAAAGATGAAAAAAGTGTATAGTGACATAAGGAAAGTTTTTTAATTTAGGAGGAATAGCGTAAGATGGCAGAATCTATGCAGGGGCTTAAGAGAAGCCACAGATGTACAGAGGTTAGCAGTGCTAACATAGGTGAGAAGGTCACCGTGATGGGCTGGGTTCAGAAGAGCAGAAATAAAGGTGGAATAATCTTTGTAGATCTTCGAGATAGAAGTGGAATATTACAGGTTATATTTGAAGAGTCACAGTGTGGCGCAGAGTGCTTCGAGAAGGCAGGAAAGCTTCGTTCAGAGTTCGTTGCAGCCATCGAGGGAACAGTGTGCAAGCGTGCAGGCGCGGTAAATGAGAACCTTGCAACCGGAGATATTGAGGTTGTTGCAAGCAGTCTCCGTATACTGTCAGAGGCAGAGACACCTCCATTCCCTATAGAGGAGAACAGCAAGACCAAGGAGGAGATAAGACTCAAGTACAGATATCTCGACCTCAGACGTCCTGACCTCCAGAGGAATCTTATCATGAAGAGTAAGGTAGCTACCATCGCCAGACAGTTCATGGCAGACGAGGGATTCCTTGAGATAGAGACACCTATGCTGACCAAGTCAACACCAGAGGGAGCGAGAGATTATCTTGTACCAAGCCGTGTACACCCTGGTACATTCTACGCTCTGCCACAGTCACCACAGCTCTTCAAGCAGCTTCTTATGTGCTCTGGTTACGACAGATACTTCCAGATCGCAAGATGCTTCCGTGACGAGGATCTCCGTGCAGACAGACAGCCAGAGTTTACACAGATGGATATGGAGCTCTCATTTGTGGACGTTGACGATGTCATAGATGTGAATGAGCGTCTGCTTGCAAAGCTCTTCAAGGAGATACTTGACCTGGACATCCAGCTTCCTATCCAGAGAATGACATGGCAGGAGGCAATGGACAGATTTGGTTCAGATAAGCCAGACCTCAGATTCGGTCTTGAACTCAAGGATGTCAGCGATATTGTCAAGGACTGTGAGTTCGGCGTATTCACAGGTGCCCTTGCAAATGGCGGAACAGTTCGCGGTATCAATGCCGAGGGACAGGGAAGCATGCCTAGAAAGAAGATAGATGCCCTTATTGAGTATGCAAAGACATACGGCGCAAAGGGGCTTGCATATATAGTTATCAACGAGGATGGAAGCTATAAGTCATCATTTGCCAAGTTCATGACAGAGGAGCAGATGAACGCCCTTGTGGCAGCCATGGATGGAAAGCCGGGCGACCTTCTTCTGTTCGCTGCGGACAAGACAAAGGTTGTATGGACAGTTCTCGGTGCACTCAGATGCCATCTGGCAGAGCTCATGGGACTCGTGGATAAGAATGTATACAGATTCGTATGGATCACAGAGTTCCCACTTCTTGAGTGGTCAGATGAGGAGAACAGATTCACAGCTATGCACCATCCATTCACCATGCCTATGGAGGAGGATCTTCAGTATATCGATTCTGATCCGGGCAGGGTTCGTGCAAAGGCTTATGATATAGTATTAAATGGAAATGAGATCGGTGGAGGTTCAGTCAGAATCCATCAGGATGATATACAGGAGAAGATGTTCGAGTGCCTTGGCTTCACAAAGGCTCAGGCTCACGAGAGATTCGGATTCCTTCTGGATGCATTCAAGTACGGAGTACCACCTCACGCAGGACTTGCCTATGGACTTGACCGTCTGGTCATGCTCATGGCAAAGCAGGATTCTATCCGTGACGTGATCGCATTCCCTAAGGTGAAGGATGCATCATGTCTCATGACAAATGCACCTGACTATGTAGATGACAAGCAGCTCGCTGAGCTTGGAATAGAGGTCACACCTGAGGCTGAGGCAGAGATTGAAGCAGAGAAGAAAGAATCTGCAGACGCTGAGTAATCCGTATACGATACAGTTATATAGTGGCAATACAAAACGGGATATCCATGACAGTGGATATCCCGTTTTTTCTACGTGTGCCTAGCGGCAAGCGTTTTAGTAATATCAGCAGTGCCCCGGGCATATATTATACAAAAGAGTGTGAAGTGGCCGTTGACCGGTGCACACTGACCATATTTATGTCGGAGGTGATACATGTGGACAATAAAGAAGCGTATATGAGAGGACGGATGTGCGGCAGGCTTACATTCCTGCTGGTGGTGGCACTTGAGCTTATGATATTCTGCGTGGGCTGTGCAAGATTCGATGTGGCAGACTCTGGTGAGGCCCTGCTGTATGATGTGTGTGATGAATCCATGCTCCCGGATGAGCTGGTGGCCATAATTGACAGAAAGAAGGAGAAGCCGTTTAATCTGGTGTATTCCAACAGCACATACACGTACATAGTAATAGCTGCCGGTATGCAGGAGAGAGATGATGTGGGAGTGACCCTTGATGAGATGTACAAGGATGACAATGCGATCTATGTAAAGGGTGTGCTCAGACAGGTGGCTACACCGACGGATGGTGTGGCGGGAGATAATGTATCATTCCCTTATATAGTGGTCAGGATCATCAAGATGGATCTGCCGGTAGTATTCAGGTAGAAAGTGTATATCAAGACGAAATAAAAATAAGGTGGGGAAAATATGGAGCTTACTAAGAACAGGATCACGACAACGAATCTGAAGGCTGCAAAATATATGGAATTTACAGTAGATGATGATTTCAATGTGCCCGATGCAAAGGGAGACATAGACAGGCTCATAGCCAGCAAGGGACAGATATCTGTAGAGGATATCGATGTAATGGAGAACAGAGTCAGGATAACAGGCATTGTGAACTATGCAATATTGTACCAGACAGACCGGGAAAATGATGTATTTGAAAGTCAGGAGGGTGATCTGCCATTTGAGGAGATCATCAATTCGGATGGTCTGGAGCCGGGGGATAAGGTGTCCATACAGGGGCTTCTGGAGGATCTGTATGTGACAGTCATCAATTCCCGCAAATATGAGGTCAGGGGACTGGTAGGCATAAAGGTGTGGGCATGCCAACAGGTCACAGCTGAGGGGGCTACAGGTATAGCCAACGGATCAGGCATAGAGTGTATGACGGAAAAGGTGTGCTTCACCAATGTTGTGGCAAGCTCCAAGGATATCATGAAGATAAAGGAGGATATAGAGATTCCGGCAAATAAGCCGAATATAGGAAAGGTTCTGTGGGATCAGATAACATTCTCGGAACTGGACAGCAAAGCCACTGATGTGGGAGTACATATACGTGGAAGAATGGATGTATTTGTCATATATAAGCCGGAGGATGAACTGGCACCGGTGCAGTATATGAATGCCACCAGGGAATTTCAGGATACCATAAGCTGTGACGGTATAGATGAGGATATGATACTGGATGATATCATATCCGTCGGGAGGGGCTCTGTGACAGTCAGGGCTGACGATGATGGGGAGGACAGGGTGCTTCAGATCGAGAGCAGCCTGAATGTGGATATAAAGGTGTATGAGGATGTGGAGGCGGATCTGTTGAAGGATATGTTCTCATATTCTGCCCAGGTGGAGCCAGTGCGAAGCAGCTTCAGCTACGAGAATCTTCTCATGAGAAATAACGCCAAGACCAGAGTCACACGCAAGGAGCGGCTTAAGAGCAGCCAGCCATCAGTCATGCAGATAGTCAATGTTACGGGAAGTGTGGACATAGATGAGGTGCAGCCGGTGGATGATGCAGTGGTCGTGGAGGGGGCAGTCAAGGCTGCTGTGCTGTATGTGTCGTCAGATGACAGCCGTCCGCTGTGTCAGATGGAGATAGCATCACCATTTACCTACAGGGTGGAGACGGTTCCGCTCAGGTCACAGGACTCCATAAGGATAACTCCTACGTTGAACCAGATCACTGCTACTCTGCCGGGGAGTGATGAGGTTGAGATCAAAGCCATAGTGGATATGGCCATCACTATATTTACCCGTAAGAAGATAGAAATTATAGAGGATATGGATATATCGCCGGTGGATATGAAGCGCAAGGCGGCATCACCTGGAATAGTGGGATATGTTGTGAAGGATGGCGACAGCATATGGTCAATAGCCAAGGAATATTACTCAAGTCTGGACTCCATACGCAAGGTGAACAATCTCGAAAATGATGAGATACATAAGGGTGATAAGCTGATAGTTGTTAAATGCGCGTCAGGTCAGTGATTCTGTCCGGTGGTCCGCCAGCGGATATTGTATCTGTCGTCAGACTTTGTGCCTGTGGCAGCAGCTTCGTCATGACACAGTCTGGATGCTGGAAGTGGAATATCAGTGAGACCCAGTATATAGTCTGTAGACACTTTATACAGCTTGGACAGATATATGAGATGACGTATAGGCATAGCACTTGCATCGCGCTCGTAGCGGGCGTACATGGTCTGAGAAGTGCATAAAAAATCAGCCACGTACTGCTGTGAAAAGTCGTGGTCTTCCCTGAGCTCGCGTATTCGCTGTATATAACGTTTCTCCTGTTCTATATCGTCATAAATCATTTAATCACCTGACAAAATGATAGCATAGGAGTCGGGACAGACCGGGAATTTAGTAAATATATTTACTAAAACAACTTGCCATATAGAGACACAAAAATAGCCGTCAGCTACAATACGTGCTGACGGCTACTTTATGGTTTCCCGGTGTGGATGAGGGTTTATTCTGCCTCTGCAGCCACCTTATCCTCCGCTCTGTCAGGCAGAAGCTTGATGAACAGTGGAACTATCTGTGCTGCGATCACAGCTTTTACGAGATCAAGTGGAATAAAAGCAACGAATCCTGAAAGGAATGCAGTTTTCCAGTTGAGGTTACCATTGAACTTCCACCATACCATACCTATGATATCGATGATTACGACTCCGGCGATGGCAATGATAGTATATATGATCCTGTTATACTTTTTGCCCTTTACAAGACCGATGAAGATTGATGCGATCAGGAATGAGAATGTATATCCGCCAAATACTCCGAACAGGTATCCGAGACCTGAGCCACCTCCGATGAATACCGGAACGCCGATTGCGCCGAGTATCATCCACAGAGCAATGATGATGGTTGAGTCCCTGAGCTCGAATACAAGAGCTATAAGAATGATCATGAAGTTGAGCAGCGTGATATGAGCTGCGTTAGGAAGTGGTGTCGGTATACTCAGATAAGCTGACACACACAGGATAGCGGTGAACATAGCCATCATGACCAGTTCTACGGTTGTAAATTTGTTTTTCATTTTAGATGTCCTCCAATTAGTATGATTGATGTGTATTCGTAACAAATCCAGGCATATTGACGGGCTGATGTCAAATACTGCCTGGATTGTTAACCTATACACAAGGGCTATGGTTGACATTATATATATGTTACCTACAAATGTCAACCATAAAATATGCAATATGGTTAACATTTGCTTCTGCGAGATTAATAATATAAGGAGTACAGGGCTAAATGACATATGTTGTTAAGATGTTGTTACTGTATATTTATTATGGCAGAATAATATTGTAAAATAACAGAAAATACACTGCTGTGGCGGATTGCACAGCGATGGCGAGGGAGGATGACTGTGGTAAGAGTTGGAGTTACTGAGATAGATATAGCTTATGAGGATAAGGCGGCATCCATGGAGAGATGTGTTAAGGCTATGGAACACGCCAGAGAAAATGGTGTGGAGCTTCTGGCGTTTCCGGAGATGACGCTTGCGGGATTTACTATGAGACCCGAGAGTATGAGTGAGGCGTACAGGGATGGACGGATACCGGAGAGCATATCATTCTTCATGAAGAACAGCAGACAATATGGCATGGGAATGGCATTTGGATATATAGAGGCATCCATGGCTGACGGAAGCCCTGTGTTCGATGATGGGGGCAGGAAAGTATACGAGAATAAGCTTGCCCTCGTGGATGGTGATAACCTCATCATGGATTATTCCAAGATACATCCATTCTCCATAAGCGGGGAGGACAGGGTGTACCATGCGGGAGACAGGCTGTGTCAGGCGAAGTTCAAAGACATGAGGGTTGGCGGATATATATGTTATGACCTCAGGTTCCCGGAGATATTTTCTGCGGCGAGGGACAGATACGATGCGGCCATGGTCATAGCCAACTGGCCGGAGCAGAGGGTTCCGCAGTGGGAAGCACTGCTGAGAGCCAGGGCTATAGAGAATCAGGCTTATGTTATAGGAGTGAACAGGACAGGCTATGGCAATGGACAGAATTATATTCCAAGCTCACATATATTTGACTGCTATGGCAGAGAAGTGGCTGAGCGCGTCAGCGATGATCTTCTGGTGGCGGATGTAGATCCTGCAGTTGTTGAGGCTGCACGAAAGGTATTTCCCCAGGGCCGGGACAGAAAGACAGATTTTTACAGATCCATACTATATTAGTCGGACTTGTAAATTTTTGTCAGATGGTTTACAATATATAGAGGCTTTGAGGAGGTAAAACTTATATGAATAAGGACGATTGCATTTTTTGTAAGATAGCCAATGGTGAGATTCCATCAGCCACTGTATATGAAGACAGTATCTGCAGAGTAATACTTGATGTGAATCCTGCAAATAAGGGACATGCTCTTATAATACCGAAAGAACATTTTGACAATATATACAGCATGGATGCTGAGACAGCAGCCAAGATATTTACTATAGCTACAGAGGTGGCAAAGGCGCAGAAGGCTGAGCTGAATCCTGACGGACTGAATATACTTCAGAACAACGGTGAAGCAGCAGGTCAGACTGTATTCCATTTTCATATGCACCTTGTTCCAAGATACATCAAGGACAATGTGACTATGACATGGGTGCCGGGTAAGGCTGACACAGAGGAGCTGTCAACATTGTCTAAGGCTCTCAGAAAGAGAATCTAGGCGATTGGAGATAGAATATATAAGGTTTTGAGAGAAGAGCAGCACATGATGAACAAAAGTCATGTGCTGTTTTTCTGTTTAGAAAGTGGGAGACTGGATGGATAATAGGATGCTGCGCATGGAAACAGATGAGGAAATGCAGGATAAGGGGATGCGTGTATTGCCGTCAAATGCACTCAAGATAATAGCGTGTGCGTGTATGGTGATAGATCATGCTGGCATATTCATGGGGAACAACTGCATAATGCGGGCTGTGGGACGTCTGGCGTTTCCGATATTTGCATTTCTTCTTGTCCAGGGGTTGCTGCATACGTCCAATGTGAGACGCTATCTGCTGAGGCTTGGGATATTTGCATTGGTGTCCGAGCTGCCTTTTGATCTGGCAATGCATGACACGATATGGTATCCGGAGGCTCAGAATATATTCTTTACCCTGACTGTGGGATTGTTCGCGATATATGCCCTGGAGAGCAAGGGACCCATCGGAAGATGGAGGGTGGAGATAGCACTGGCTGTGGCACTCCTTGCAGAGTTCCTGAGATTTGACTATGGCATGGCAGGAGTGGGAATCATCATTATGTTTCATCTGTTTGATAAGGAGCGGAGCAGTATATCTGGCAAAGACGGTGGCGATATGGTTCATGCATGCCATGGAGCAGATGCGCGGACCGGGTTATATTACAGCTGGAAGCAGAATCTGGAGATCGTGGTGCTCAGTTCACTGGTATACATTCTCTGCCTGGGCATGAATCAGATGTACGCTCTGCTTGCGATGATACCTGTCAATATGTATAGCGGAGAGAGGGGAAGAATGAAGCTCAAGTATTTCTTCTATCTGTTTTACCCCCTGCATTTGCTGCTTATATGGTTTATATGGAAAAGTTCATGACCGGTTGGCATATGGCCGGTGTGTGCTCATCAGGCAGCCCTGGAAGTCTGCTGGTTATATATAAAAATATGTCATCAAGGGCATAATGTGCTTTCATACAAAAAATAACTGTTGACTATTGTCTTTTGATGATATAGAGTAATGATTGCATTTATAGATATTAGAAAAACGCTCTTATTCAGAATGGTGGAGTCAGAAGGGACGAAGAAGCCATGGCAACCCCGATGAAGGATATCGGAAGGTGCCGACCTGAGCGACGCAGACATAGACATGAGGTGTGTTACTGCATACAAAGTGTCAAGTGATCTGTGCTCGAACAATGAGAGGCTTGACAGACACGATCAAACCGCTCATACGAAGCGGTTTTTCTTATGTACAAAAAGAAAGGAAGTAGTATGGAAAGAAGATTATTTACATCGGAATCAGTAACAGAAGGGCATCCTGACAAAATCTGTGACCAGATATCAGATGCAGTGCTTGATGCACTTATGGAGCAGGATCCAATGAGCCGTGTGGCTTGTGAGACATCCATCACAACAGGTCTTGTGCTTGTCATGGGAGAGATCACAACCAACGCATATGTGGATATTCAGAAGATTGTCCGTGAGACGATCAGAGAGATTGGATATGACAGAGCAAAGTATGGATTTGATTGCGATACATGTGGTGTCATCACTGCTATAGACGAGCAGTCATCAGATATCGCCATGGGCGTTGACAAGGCTCTTGAGGCAAAGGAACATCTCATGAGTGAGGACGATATCGAGGCTATAGGTGCCGGCGATCAGGGAATGATGTTCGGATTCGCTACAAATGAGACCCCTGAGTACATGCCATACCCAATTGCTCTTGCTCATAAGCTTGCCAGAAAGCTCACAGAGGTCAGAAAGAACGGAACACTCCCATACCTTAGACCTGATGGCAAGACACAGGTTACAGTTGAGTATGATGAGAATGACAAGCCTGTAAGACTTGATGCAGTCGTTCTCTCAACACAGCACGGAGAGGAAGTCAGCCAGGAGCAGATCCACGCTGATGTTAAGAAGTATATATTCGACGAGATTCTTCCACAGGAGCTTATCGATGAGAATACTAAGTTCTTCATCAACCCTACAGGAAGATTCGTAATAGGTGGACCGAATGGTGACAGTGGCCTTACAGGACGTAAGATCATCGTTGACACATACGGTGGATATGCCCGCCACGGCGGTGGAGCCTTCTCAGGCAAGGATTGTACCAAGGTTGACCGTTCAGCAGCATATGCGGCCCGTTATGTTGCCAAGAACATAGTTGCTGCAGGCCTGGCAGACAAGTGTGAGATACAGCTCTCATACGCAATCGGCGTTGCAAGACCTACATCCATTATGGTTGACACATTTGGAACAGGAAAGCTTTCAGATGAGAAGCTTGTGGAGATCATCAGAGAGAACTTTGATCTCAGACCAGCCGGAATCATCAAGATGCTCGATCTCAGAAGACCTATCTACAAGCAGACAGCTGCTTATGGTCACTTCGGAAGAACAGATCTTGATCTTCCATGGGAGAAACTTGACAAGGTTGATGTCCTGAAATCATATTTATAAATGATACAGAGACACATTTGTATGATATGAAGCAGAAAGCCCCTGTATGATGGATTGATATATAATCTGTTATACAGGGGACTTTTTGTCTGCATGTATCATGTGACGTTGTTATTTTTATGTATATCTTTCAAAAAATAATTGCATTACGATGGTGATGAAAGTAGAATGACTAATTAGAGGGATTATATACGCGGAGCTAAGCCCCTCGAGTCATATTACTAAATGTATAAAAAGAAGGAGAGTTACAACATGAAGAAAAAGGGATTTAAGCAGATGTTGTGCATGCTGCTCGCGGTGATTATGTGCATCAGTGCATTTGTCACACCGGCGCAGACAACACAGGCAGCAACACAAAAGAAGGTCAAGTATGAAGCGGTTAAACCTATCATACTGGGGGATAGCAATTGTATAGTCATTGCAACAGCTAAGGAATTCGGAGTTCCAACAAGTGAACCGAATACATATGCAAACAGGGTTCTTAACAGAACACTCAAAACTGTAAAGGTAGATGGCAAGAAGGTCAAATTCACAAGGATTGCAGTGCCAAAGAGATGGATTGATGATACAACAAACAGTAAATTAGGTATGATATGTGAACCATATTTGTATAAGATTCCTGCAAAAAAAGGCAGATATACTGTTGAAGCAACCGACTCAGCAGGTATAACAAAAAAGACTATTGTATATGTGTCTGATTTTAATTGTCCAATGATAAGCAATCTGACATACTGCAATTTCTACAAGGGCAATCCTTATGTTAAGGAAACACAGAGAAACGAGACCATGAGAAGATATTTTGGTGTTTCGACGTCGAAAAGCAATAAGTTGTGCGTTACAACAAGGTTAAACAGAACTGTAAAGAATGTGAAGATTGTCAGAAACGGTAAGGTTATATACAATAAGAAGCCTAAAATATTCAATAAGGAAACATGGTATACAGATATGTATACAGGTATGTTTGCAAGCCGTAAAGGATGTTTTTATGTTACTTCAGATACCCCGAGAATTCGCAAGGGAGACATAATAACAGTAACAGATAGCAAGAACTATTCCACAAGAGTAAGATTTAACCAGAGATGGGATAAGAAATAATATAGGCTCAGCGTATATTACATATGTTATCAAAAAAATCCGCTATGGTGTAAAAACCATAGCGGATCTTTTTTTATTCCTTGAACTTCTTAGCAGACTCAAGTGCCTTGTCGATCTCCTCGAGGGAAGCCTTTATCTGTTCTTCCCTGTCTTCGTCGGCCTTGTCGGCATCGGGCATATCGTCAAATGCTGTGTCGTCATAATCGTCTGTGTGGATCACATCCTCCTCATCAGGGGATACCTGATTGTCATAGTCTGAATCGGCATATGACTCATGGACAACCTCGTCGTCGCTTGGAAAAAGTGCTTTATCATTGATAGTTGGAATGTCGCGGTTGTCGTTGTGACCGCCCATTCTGATAGGTTCCTTCTCCGTGTTGCTGCTGGATTCTCCGGCTGCCTTTGCATCCTTCTGGTCAAGGTTCTTTTTGAGTCTGTCGATCTGCGCCTCGTAATCCGCTATGAGACCCTTGAGGGACACGGCAAGTATGATGATAACTACAACCAGTATAACGAGGACGATGATGGCAATGAGCATTATGATGAACTTGTTCTTGCTGATAAAACTTGATAAGGAATCTGTTGTCTCGATCAGGTCCTGCGCATCAAGAAATGTTCCCTCTTTGGTATTGAAGTAGTACCAGCCCTGATGTCCATCTGTGTTGGCAGCATAGATGAGAACTGTATCATCGCTGGTTCCCTTCATGTATGCCTTTACATCAGTGTCGTTGAGCTTGATCCTCACTGGGAGATATGATGAAGGTACATTCACTGAGTCCGGTTTGTTCAGTACATAGTAAGTATTGGCACTGGAATGGATATCAACCAGTGTTCCTGCAGGGACTTCTGATGTCTCTGTGTCTGTCTCTGAGTCGCTGGCTGTTACAGCAGCTGTATCAGTCTCGGAATCTGTGGAAGCCGACAGAGCTGTATCAGCAGTTGTGTCCTGGCTGTTGTCATTCTGTGCTTTGACAGCCTCGTTGCTTATGTTGATAGAATTGTATGCTGGAGTAATATCAAGTATCTCCCCTGCCTCGTTGGTTATCTCAGCTGCGGCAGTCTCGATGCTGGCAGTTCCATTGGCAATGGCGGTGAATGTGAACGTGGCGGTCATAGTATCCTTTGCGCCGCCGATGCCACTATAGCTTATACGTCCATCCTCCTCCTGGGTTCCGCCGCTCACTGCCTCCAGCAGCGAGGAGTCATAATCAACTGTGTAGGTATAACTGGATATCGTCTCGTCACCTGGTACAAGGCTTACGGTGATCTCTACTGTATCGCCTGTAGCAACCGGCTGGGATGGCACCGTTACACTGAAGGAAGCTGATGATATTGCAAATACAGTATGACACGTCATGAGTGTTATGAAAAATACGCTTAATATTGCAGTTATACATGATTTAAGACTTTTGTTCATTGTGTTCATCCTAATTATACGGTATATCACCGAATCCTCCTTATTTTCTGTTTATAATGATGGTGTATGTTCTTGTCTTCTTGTTCTGCGAGGTACATACGACCTTGAATGTGTTCTTGCCTGATTTCAGGGTCTTCTTGCCTGTTCCACTTACTTTTGAGTAACTGCTTACAGGTGTAGCTGATATTGTCACGCTGCTTACAGATGAAGCTACATTGACTGTATATGTTTTAGTGCTGTTTATGGCAAACGTCGGTGACAGCTTGTTCTTACCTACAGACAGTGTCTTGAGGTAATTGTTCTGGTTGCCTGGGTCGGCAGCAGGCATCTTGGCCGCTGTGGCAGGCATATTCTTATATACCGGAATGGCAAATGTTATCGGTTTGTTCAGTGCACCGGATGCCTTGTAGGCGATGTATACCTTGGCTGCTTCGGTGACAGGTGCCTGTACATTGCCCATGTACTGATGCCAGTACAGAGCGTCTGTGTAAGTGACATTGAACTTCTGCGTATACAGAGTATTCTGTCCCTTGTTGATGTAAGCCTCTCCGATGTACATTGCTCCACCGATGATTGACTTTGCCGGTGTGTTCCAAGGCCTGTTGTAGGTTGTTCCCGATGAAGCCCATTTGAGTCCGTTGTTGATCGCGTTGCCTGAGGAGCTTTCAAATGCTCCTATATTGTAGAAGTTGTATATTCCAGGGTAAGCTGGATTCTTACCGTTGGTGGCTGTGCTTACGGAGCCTCCGACCTCCTGTTTGATACGTGATGCTATGTGGTAAGGGCTTACTCCGGACTTCTTGGCAGCGGTTATGATCATGGACGAATACGTCGATGATGAACCGCTTGGTCTTGAGTTGTACATAAATGAACCAGACAATATGGCTTCAACTCCTGACCTTGTCTGGGAGGAATCATAAGACAGCTTCTCAAATGCAAACATACGCTCAGAGGATGTTAGGTATGTTCTTGGATCAAGGTAATACTTGACCAGAGCATCGGAAGCCGCGAACCATGTGGATCCGTCATATGAGCTGTATGAGTCTGTCTTGTAGTTGTATCCCACCGTCTGGGAGCGCCATCCGTAGTTCGGATAGAGCGAGGTGCAGTTGACCAGGTTGTTGACACGCCCCTTTACATTGACCTCGTTGCTCACAACATCCTTCCACTCCAGGTTGGTGTGTACAGCCTTGAATACCCAGTTAGGATGCTCTTTATGTATCTTTCTCAGAAGCACCTTGTAGCTTTCAGGGAAATTCTGTGATGTCAGAAGCTTCTCAAAAGCAGCGTCAGAGGTAGTATCAGAAGGCTTTGTGTAGGTTCCGATCTTTATGAGCGGTGATGATACATATCCGGTGTAGCTTTTGCTCTTATAAGTGAGCTTGACCTTGTACCATGACTTGTTGCTTGTATCAGTTATGGTGAGATTCTGTCCCTTCATCAGCATGATCGCGCTGCCGTTGTATGTGATAGGAGCGCCGCCTGCAGTTTTGCGGAAGTACACATAATCATCGTTGATGTAACCCTTCTTAGCGGTTGTTGCAGCTGTTGTAGGCTGCTGGGTTGTGGCCTGTGTAGTAGCTTTGGTTGTGGCCTGCGTTGTAGATGACGTGATCACTATAAAATCAGCATATACATATCCGGTGTAGCTCTTTTTCTTGTAAGTGAGCTTGACCTTATACCATGTCTTGTTGGCTGTGCTGAGTATGGTCATCTTCTGGCCACCCATGAGCATGACCGCCGAGCCGTTGTAGGTGAGCGGCGTGCCGTTCGGCGTCTTACGGATATATACGTAGTTCTCATTCTTCTTCAGATAACCCGACTTGGCAGTAGTGGTGGTCGTTACCTTGATAAATGCAGAATATACATATCCTGCATAGCTTTTTTTCTTATAAGTGAGCTTGACCTTATACCATGTTTTGTTGGCGGTGCTCGTTATGGTCATCTTCTGGCCTTTTCTCAAAAGGATATCCTTGCCGTTGTGTTTTAAAGTATTCCCGGCGGGGGCATCACGCATGTAGACATAGTCCTCTATAAGGGTTCCTGTGCTTGCTGCCTCGGCACGGGTGCCTCCCACATAGAAGCTGGTGATGATGATACATACAACAGCCCATATAAGCATTATAAGAGACACTGTTATACGTGACTTTTTGTTCTTGATATCCATAATAATTCCTCCAGTACGATTCAAAAAAGTGCTAACCTCAAAAAAACGAAAATCAGTATAAGTTTACCATAATTATTGAAAATACACATCTGTTTTTGAAAAAAAGTTATAAAAAAGTAATAAAATTGCAATAAAAAAAGGTTTTTGCAATATCAGCCATGTATGCTGATCAGCAAAAACCTTTTTATCAGCTGTCATATATGGGATTAACCAACACGAAGCTTAAATTTCTGTATCTCTTTGTCTGTTTCAACTTTCTCAATGAGAGCGCCAAGTCCACGAAGCTTTTCGTCGAATTTTTCATAGCCTCTCTGGATATACTTGATATCTGTCACAACGGAGAAGTCGTCGGCAACGAGTGCTGCGATGACAAGTGCTGCGCCGGCTCTCAGGTCAGGTGCTGCAACATTGGCTCCCGTGAAAGTCTCAACTCCGTCTAGTATAGCAGTGTTACCCTCAACGCGGATATGTGCACCCATTCTTGAAAGCTCTGCAACATACTTGAATCTGTTTTCAAATATACTTTCTGTCACAATACTTGTGCCGTTGGACAGCGCGAGTGTTACAGCCATCTGTGGCTGCATGTCGGTAGGAAATCCCGGATAAGGGAGAGTCTTGATGTTGGTTGCTCTCAGCCTCTTATCACACATAACTCTTACGGAATCATCCTGCTCTATAACAGTGGCACCTATATCTGTAAGTTTGGAGGTTATGGCCTCCAGATGCTTAGGAATGACATTCTTTATAAGGACATTGCCCCTTGTGGCTGCAGCTGCAACCATGAAAGTCCCTGCCTCTATCTGATCCGGAATGATAGAATATGTAGTTCCGTGCAGTGACTTAACGCCACGTATACGGATAACATCTGTTCCGGCACCCTTTATGTTCGCACCCATGCTGTTGAGGAAGTTGGCAACATCGACGATGTGCGGTTCCTTGGCTGCATTCTCGATGGTAGTCTTGCCGTCAGCCATGACTGCGGCCATCATAACATTGATGGTTGCTCCTACTGAGATCACATCCATGTATATGTGGCTTCCAACGAGCTGGTCTGCCTTTACAGAGATCATGCCGTTGGCTATGTCGACATGTGCACCCAGTGCTTCAAAGCCCTTTATGTGCAGATCGATAGGACGGGCTCCTATGTCACATCCTCCCGGCAGTGCCACCTGTGAATGGTTATACTTGCCGAGCAGTGCTCCAAGCAGATAGTAGGATGCCCTGATCTTCCTGATATATTCGTCATCAACACAGAGAGAAGTGTTAGGATTGATCGTTCCACCACATATAGCAACTGTGTGTTCATCTATATAGCGGACTCTTGCACCTATTCCCTGAATAGCCTGAAGAAGCACGCGTGTGTCTCTGACATTCGGTACATTTTCTATTGTGACTTCCTGGTCAGTCATGACTGCTGCAGCAAGTATTCCAAGTGCCGCATTCTTGGCGCCGGCTATGGTTACTTCACCCTCCAGCGGATGACCTCCCTTGATAACATACTGTTCCATAATTCACCTCATAGATAATTCTCGGATTATCGCAACTTTATAGATTATAGCACATAAAATTGAAAAGTAAACAATTTATTACTTGTCTGCCTCACAGTATATACATCTATATATTCTTTTTTCTCTGTCTGTGAGCTTGAAAATGTGTGTTATACCCTGCTCTGTTGTGGTGATACAGCGTGGGTTGGTACATTTCTTTATACCTACCAGACGTTCAGGAAGTTCTATCTTACGTTTTTCAACAAGCTTGCCATCCTTGATGATGTTGACGGATATGTCCGGATCGATGTAACCGAGGACATCAAGATTGATGTCAATAGCCTGATCGATCTTGAGGATATCCTTTCTGCCCATCTTCTCACTCTTGACATTCTTGATGATGGCAACGGAGCAGTCCAGTTTATCAAGATGAAGATCGTTATATATCTGCAGAGCTTTGCCTGCTGCTATATGGTCAAGTACAATTCCGTTCTGAATACTGTCAATATTCATGATTGTTCCTCCTATGCATTAAAATCCTTATCCAGTCCAAGCAGATCCATGATCAGTGCCATGCGGACATACTTGCCATTGAGTGCCTGACGGAAATAGCACGCTCTTGGATCATCATCAACCTCCACTGATATCTCATTTACACGAGGAAGTGGATGGAGAATCGACAGGTCAGGTCTGGCAAGGGCCAGCTTAGATTTGTCGAGAATATATGTGTCCTTCAGTCTTATGTAGTCAGCCTCGTTGAAGAAACGCTCTTTCTGTACTCTTGTCATGTACAGGACATCCAGAGAACCGATGGCGTCCTCGAGAGAAGAAATCTCTTCATATGGTATATTATTCTTCTCGATGACTTCTGTTCTTATATATTCAGGTAATTTTAATTCGTCAGGGGCTATGAGAACAAACTTTATTCCCTCATATCTTGACATAGCCTTGATAAGTGAGTGGACAGTACGGCCGAACATGAGATCTCCGCAGAGACCTATGGTCATGTTATCCAGACGTCCCTTTTCCCTCTTGATAGTGAGAAGGTCTGTCAGTGTCTGGGTCGGATGGTTATGACCGCCATCGCCCGCATTTATGATAGGTACATCTGACTTCATGGAAGCCAGCATGGGAGCACCTTCCTTGAAGTGACGCATGGCGATGATATCAGCATAGCAGCTCACTATCTTAACAGTGTCTCCGACGCTCTCTCCCTTGGTGGAAGATGATGAGTTTGCGGATGAGAAACCTAGAACATTGCCGCCCAGCTCCATCATGGCTGCTTCGAAGCTCAGCCTCGTACGTGTACTTGGCTCGAAGAACAGGGTAGCCAGCTTCTTGCCCTTGCACACTTCGTTGTATTTTTCTTTGTTATCGATGATGTCCTGTGCCAGAGTGAGAAGATGATCGATCTCCTCAACCGACAGATCCATCGGATCTATTAAATGTCTCATTGGAAACATTCCTCCTTGAATAACAGTAGTTTGTCAAATGTATTATGAATTTAAGAGGGTGTACATAACGGCCTTCTCAGCGTGACGTCTGTTCTCAGCCTCATCCAGAATGTGGTTAAGGTTCTTGTCGATAACACCCTGTGAAATCTCAAATCCCTGGTGCATAGGCATGTCGTGGAATACTATAGCTTTGCTGCCCCCGGTAAATTCTTCGTTGAGCTGGTAAGGCATCATCTTTGCAAGAGTTTCCTCCTTCTGCTGTTTGTATGCAGGGTTGTTGAAGAACTCCATGTCTACCCATGTATCTGTGTAGAGGATATCCATATCCTTTGCGTACTTCTTTGCCTCCTCCATGCTCATGGTAGGATCGAGCTCAACATAGTGGCCTGTAGCCTTTGCTGCTTCAAAGAAGTCATCACCACATACAGTGTTGTTTACAAGTGGTGTGAGTCCGTAGATGGTACCCTTCTTCATCTTTGCAAAGAACTCAACAAGAGAGTTGAATACATTATTCTTGGCACCGATGTACATAAGTTTTACGTCGAGACTGCCGAACTTTTCTATAATAGTGAGGGCATCTGCCAGAATCTGGCATGGATGATAAGAACTGTCACATCCGTTGATAAATGGAACAGTAACGTTGTCTCCGAACAGCTCAACTGTCTCATTCTTTACAAGACGTGCCATGATGATATCTACATTTCTGCATACATACTTAATCTCTGATACAGGCTCACCGAGTGTAAAGTTGGAATCCTTCCATAGCTGGTTGTAATATGTACCGCCGAGCTCAGTTATACCTGTTGTAAATGAAAGGAATGTTCTTGTGGAAGTTTTCTCAAAAAGAGTGTAGAGCTTCTTGCCCTCAAGAGCGTGAGCGTACTTCTCAGGGTTCTTCTTCATATCAAGTGCCAGATTGAGAATATCCATCAGCTCATCAGCTGTGAAATTCTTGAAGTTAAGCATGTTTTTCATAACAAATGTCCTCTTTTCTCTATAATTATAAATTACTTGCAATACGGACAAACATAATCTGTGGATCCTGGCAATATATTTAGGATACGGGCGTTGATATATGTCTGCCTGAAATTTTATTATATAGCACATGGTTTCAAAAGTAAAACAGTTTACGACATCACATAAATTACGAATGTAAATATTTGAAGATTTATGCCTGATCATAAAAAAATATAGAGAACAAAGTAAAAAATAACTTAATTTTTTGATTTTTATTGACAAATATGTGCATATATGGTTTTATTAATTTATAAAATTTTTATAAAAAATTTATAATTAAATCAAAGGGAGGACATTTTATGATCAAGCAGAGAAACATTGCTTTGTGCATAGTATTTTCAATCATTACATTTGGAATATATGCGCTGTATTGGTTCGTTTGCCTTACAAATGATGCTAATCAGGAATCTGGACAGACAGATGCAACAAGCGGTGGGGTAGCATTGTTGCTTACTATCGTTACATGTAACATCTATGGATGGTTCTGGGCATACAAGATGGGCGAGAAGATTGATGCCATAAAGACAAAGAATGGTCAGTCAGCAGGAAACTCAAGCATACTTTTCCTTTTGCTCCAGTTATGCGGACTTGGAATCGTGTCATATGCTATTATGCAGGATACCATCAATAAGAATGCGTAATGAATCAAATTGCATACAACTATACATTGAAAAGCGTATAGATGCAGTTGCATACAGATAAAATGTATGAGAAAATAGTCCCGTAGACTGACTTGTGTCTGCGGGACTATTCTATTATTTTTATTGCAGTTATGTAGTGGTTATATAGGAGCAGTATAATTGCAGTCATACACAAGTCATACATATGTAATTAAGGATCAAATTTAAGGAGGATTATCAATTATGATCAAACAGAGGAATATTGGAATATGTATTCTGCTTTCAATTGTGACATGCGGAATATATGGATTGTATTGGTTTGTTGTGCTGACAGACGATATCAATCAGGAGTCAGGAGAGACAGATGCAACAAGTGGTGGAATGTCGCTTTTGCTCACTATCGTTACATGTAACATCTATGGATGGTTCTGGGCTTATAAAATGGGCGAGAAAGTTGATATCATAAAGAATAAGAACGGTGTACCATCAAGCAACTCAGGCATCTTATACGTCCTTCTTCAGGTATTTGGACTTGGAATTATTGCATATGCGCTTATGCAGGACACTGCAAACAAATATGCAGAGGCTATACCTCAGATGAATACAGGCTATGGTCAGCAGACCTACAGTCAGCAGCCATATGGACAGCAGGGATATGACCAGAATGCATACAACCAGCAGGCATACGGACAGCAGCCATACAACCAGCAGGGATATGGACAGCAGCCATACAGCCAGCAGGGATATGATCAGAACGCATATAACCAGCAGGCATACGGACAGCAGCCATATGGACAGCAGGGATATGACCAGAATGCATATAACCAGCAGGCATACGGACAGCAGCCATACAGCCAGCAGGGATATGATCAGAATGCATACAATCAGCAGGGATATGGTCAGCAGGCCGGTTTAGACCAGAATACATTTGGCCAGCAGTCAGATCAGAATATCAACACATCAGCAGACGCTTCAGGCAGTGATAACAGCCAGCAGTAGTCGGCTGAGACAAAGAAATACAGAGCATGGATCAGATACAGAAATCAAGAAGAAATGCGATAATTAAAAGGGATGCCATCCTCGTGGGGATAGGCATCCTCTATTATATATTTATAAGAGTGACAGGATTTGCCATACCATGTATATTCAGAAAGATAACCGGATTTTTATGCCCAGGATGCGGGATAACAAGGGCTATCCTTGCGGCCGTAAGGCTGGATCTTGCAAAGGCATTTGCTTATAATCAATTTGTGTTTGTAGCTCTTCCGGCGTTGGCATACATAATTGTAAAAAACGATTATCTATTCGTAAGATATGGAAACAGAAAATTATCGCGATTTGACAATATACTTATATTTATATGTATTGCCGGGGCGGTGATGTTTGCCGTTCTTAGGAATGTGATGCGCTTTTGAGAGAGGGACGGTGACAAGTTTATTGGCAGTGTTATAGAATGCCCATCAGAACAAGACTTATTTAATATCCCATCTTCTTGACAATAAATAATAAAAAGGCATATAATTTACAATTACCGAGGAGTTTTTCGGTAAAGTTGCACAAGCATTTCATTTGTGCTTGTAGTATTTTTTAGGGAGGGTTTTTGAAATGGCAAAAAAACCGTATTATATTACAACCGCCATTGCATATGCATCAGGTAAACCTCATATAGGCAACACCTACGAGATCGTGTTGGCTGACAGCATTGCAAGGTACAAGAGATTCGCAGGTTATGATGTAAGATTCATGACAGGAACAGATGAGCATGGACAGAAGATCGAGAACAAGGCTTTTGAAAACATGCAGACCCCAAAGGAATTCGTTGATGAGACAGCAGGTGAGATCAAGAGAATATGGGATCTCATGAACACTTCATATGACAAGTTTATCCGTACAACAGACGATTATCATGAGAAACAGGTACAGAAGATGTTTAAGAAACTGTACGATCAGGGTGATATATATAAGGGACATTATGTAGGAAAGTACTGTACACCATGTGAGTCGTTCTTCACAGACGGACAGCTCATAGATGGCAAGTGCCCGGACTGTGGAAGACCTGTTCAGGAGGCAAAGGAGGAGGCATACTTCTTCAAGATGAGCAAATATCAGGACAAGCTCATGAAACATATCGAGCAGCATCCTGAGTTTATACAGCCTGAGTCGAGACGTAACGAGATGGTTAACAACTTCCTTAAGCCGGGACTTCAGGATCTGTGTGTATCAAGAACATCATTCAAGTGGGGAATCCCTGTGGACTTTGATCCAAAGCATGTTGTATATGTATGGGTTGATGCCTTGACGAACTATATCACAGGTCTCGGCTACGATGTAGATGGACAGAGCGATGAGAAGTTCTACAAGTACTGGCCTGCGGATCTTCACCTGATCGGCAAGGATATCCTTAGATTCCATACCATTTACTGGCCAATTATACTGATGGCACTTGGACTTCCGCTTCCAAAGCAGGTATTCGGTCATCCTTGGCTCATTCAGAGTGATGGCAAGATGAGTAAGTCGAAGGGCAACGTAATGTATGCTGACGATATGGTCGATATATTCGGCGTTGATGCAGTCAGGTTCTTCGTGCTTCATGAGATGCCATTTGAGAATGACGGTGTTATCTCATGGGAGCTCATGGTTGAGAGACTCAACTCAGAGCTTGCAAATACACTTGGTAATCTGGTCAACAGAACCATATCGATGTCCAACAAGTATTTTGGCGGAATCGTGACCAATACAAATGTCACAGAGCCTGTCGATGAAGACCTGAAGAAGGTTGTCATGGATTGCAGATATAAGGTTGCAGACTGCATGGACAAGCTGAAGGTGGCAGATGCTATCACAGAGATATTCGCACTGTTCAAGAGATGCAACAAGTATATAGATGAGACAATGCCTTGGGCACTTGCAAAGGAGGAAGACAAGAAAGACAGACTCAACACAGTTTTGTATAACCTTGTCGAGAGCATCATTATAGGTGCCACACTTCTTGAGCCGTATATGCCTGAGACAACAGAGAAGATCATGGCTCAGCTGAACACGGAGAAGAGAAAGGTCACAGAGCTTGGAAAGTTTGGTCTGTACAAGTCTGGAACAAAGGTTACAGAGCAGCCAGAGATACTTTTTGCACGTCTTGATGTGAAGGAAGTTATGGCTAAGGTTGCCGAGTTTGCTCCTGTAGAGAAGGAGTCTATGTACGAGCAGGCAAAGAAGAAGAAGGAAGAGAAGGAGAATTCTGCTGAGACCAAGAAGATCAAGATCGCAGAGGCAAAGGTTCAGGCACTCAAGGCCAATCCTGATGTAGTTGACAAGCAGGAGATAAGCATTGAGGAGTTCCAGAAGATGCAGCTCATGATTGGCGAGATCGTTGCATGTGAGGAGGTTCCTAATTCAAGAAAGCTTCTCTGTTCACAGGTAAGCTTTGGCAAGAACAATGTAAAGCAGATCGTATCAGGAATCAAGGGAACATATTCCGCAGAGGATATGGTTGGCAAGAAGGTTGTAGCTATAGTCAATCTCAAGCCATGCAAGCTTGCAGGAGTTGTATCAGAGGGAATGCTTCTGTGTGCAGAGGATCCAGAGGGTAATCTGTCACTTCTCACAACCGAGAAGGACTTCCCAGGCGGATGCTTTATAAGCTGATGGATAGATTCGTATATAGGGCGGAGGATCACTAATGTCCGGTCCTGTATATAGTGCAATGAATATAAAATGAGGGAGGCATCACAGGCTGGATGTATGATCATTGTCTGTAGTGCTTCCCTGTTTTGTTTATAAAGATGAAGTAAAGTTTATGTTACAAAGATTATATACAGAAGTCTTTCTGCATTGATTTATTATTTATTTCATGATAAAATTTTGCTAGGTGTACAACAGGAGGAGTGCGCCTTTGGAAAGATTTAGAAATCTTAGCGCCATGACCCCTGGACGAAAGTCTTCAGGGATAACGAGGTTGAAGGTTATCGAATATTCGGCGGATGCCTTCACGCAGAGTCTGGATGCGCACATGATATCCAAATATGAGGGTAACTTCAAAACAAAGAATCATGACCAGACACCCATAGCTGTTATATGGTGGATTCACCTTTTTTAAGTGCGCCATATTATAATAATAGTATCAATATGCAGCGTGGTATAAGCCGAAAGGAGATAATTTAATATGTGTGGAATCATAGGATATGTAGGAAAGAAGCCGGCCAAGGATATACTTATAGACGGACTGGCAAAGCTCGAGTACAGGGGTTATGACAGTGCGGGTATAGCACTGCTTAATGATGATGATACACTGACGATCAGAAAAAAGGCCGGAAGAGTAGAGGATCTCAGAAAGATGTGCAGCGACGACAGTCCTGTATATCAGTCTACATGTGGAATAGGGCACACAAGATGGGCTACTCACGGCGGAGTTACGGATGTGAATGCACATCCACATAAGTGCGGTGATGTTGCACTTATACATAATGGCATTATAGAGAATTATAATGACATTATCAGGGAATACGGACTGGCTGATAAGCTGGTATCCGAGACAGACACAGAGGTTGTAGCAGCTCTTCTGGATACACTTTACGATGGAGATCCAATCGGAACAATCAGAAAGGCTGTTAAGGCAATCGCAGGTTCGTTTGCACTCTGCATTATGTTTGCAGACAGACCGGGCAGGATATATGCAGTGAGGAATGTAAGCCCGATGATCGCTTCATATACAGATGAGGGAGCTATCATTGCATCAGATCTCACAGCGATTATATCATTTTCACAGGAGTACTTTGTTGTGCCTGAGTATCATATACTTACACTTTCAAGTGCAGGCATCAAGGTAGAAGATATGAAGGGGAACGTGGTCAGCCCAGACATACTCAAGATCACATGGGATATAACAGCAGCTCAGAAGGGTGGATATCCTCACTTTATGCTGAAGGAGATCTATGAGCAGCCAGAAGCACTGAGGAATACTATCACTCCACGTATAGTGAATTCACTTCCTGATTTCACTGAGGATGGTATAGATGACGAGGTGTTTAAGAATCTTGAGAATATTACGGTAGTTGCATGCGGAACAGCTATGCATGCCGGAATTGTTGGCAAAGCCATGATAGAGAAGGAGTTAAAGATTCCTGTTAATGTTGAGATAGCATCGGAATTCAGATACAAGGAACCACTCATAAATGAAAAGACACTTGTAATAGTAACATCACAATCAGGAGAGACCATAGATACGCTTGAGGCACTCAGACTTGCCAGAAGATGTGGGTCTAAGGTTTTGTCCATAGTTAATGTAAAGGGATCTACCATTGCGAGAGAGAGCGATTATGTTCTGTATACGCACGCAGGTCCTGAGATCGCGGTTGCAAGTACCAAGGCATACTCGGTACAGATGGCTGCCATGTATCTCATAGGCTGCAGAATAGGATATGTAAAAGGCATCTATTCTGAAGACCAGGCAAAGGAATTTATCAGACAGCTTCAGGGCGTTATTCCTGTGATAGAAGAGACGCTTAAGCAGGCTGATGAGGTGAAGACAGTTGCCAATTATATCAAGATGGCTCCGGATGCATTCTTTATAGGAAGAGGACTGGATTATACGCTGTCCCTTGAGGGTGCACTGAAGCTTAAAGAGATTTCTTATGTTCATGCTGAGGCTTATGCGGCAGGGGAGTTAAAACATGGAACTATAGCGCTCATAACTGAGAATGTTCCGGTCATAGCTTTGGCTACACAGGAATCTGTATACGGAAAGATGATTTCCAATATACGCGAGGTGAAGGCAAGGGGGGCATATGTCATTCTTGTGAGTATGGATGAAGAATGCAATGACAGCGATGTGTGTGATAAGCACATATCCATTCCTAGACAGAATGGTTTGTTCACTGCATTCTCAGCTGCAGTTATCCTTCAGCTTATAGCGTATTATACGTCTGATGCAAAGGGGTTGGACGTAGATAAGCCACGTAATCTTGCAAAGTCAGTTACAGTAGAATAATTGACTCCGGAATATACGATGGCTATCGTGCGATAAATATCGGAGGGTTTTTTATGAGTGATAAGATGTATTTGTGTGATGAGTACAAATTGTACTTTAAGATTGAGGATGACGTAGAGATTCTTCACAATGAGGTAGAGCTTTATAATGCGCCATTTGTTGGCAACAATGCATTCTGCCATGAGGAGTATATAGATGGACAGAGAGCGCTTACTTATTCTATGCCGGCCATGACGACCATGAATCAGTTCCTGGAGAAGAAGATTCACAAGGATGAGCTGGTTGACCTGATATTCAGCATTGCTGATCAGCTTATGTATCTTAAGGCCAACGACATGGCGATAGGTAAGGTCATACTTAATAAGGGCTATATGTATATAGATTTTCAGAATATGGCAGTGCAGCTTGTGTTCCTTCCTATAGATAAGCCTATGGACAGATGTAATATGGAGAAGTTCATAAGGGACCTCATGGGCAGCATCAAGTTTGCGAATAAGAAAGCATCTGATGCCGGATATGAGCTTATCAAGTATTTTGATCACAATCCTACATTTTATCTATCAGAATTCTATAAATTTATAACGGATCTGAAGAATGACAATATTGCTCATCCTGAGGATGAGCAGGAACTCATGAAGTCAGTTGGCAGCAGTCAGCCAGTTCCGAATATGGCAAAGGTCGAGGTGCCGGAGACTTCTCATGTGTCAACCTCGTCATTTAAGCTTGCGAAAGAGGTTAAGGATTTCTCTTCCAATGATATAGGATTTGACGACAAAGATGACGGATCAACAACAGTTCTCACCGCCAATAACCGCGGCAAGAGTGGCCCTGTTATCATCAGAACCAGAACAGGTGAGAGAATAAGGATTGACAAGCCAATATTCTGTATTGGTAAGTCTACACAGGGTGTTGACTATCAGGTAACTGACAATAATTCAGTCAGCAGACGCCACGCATACATTATCAATGTCAATGGTGTGTACTACCTCAGAGATAACAAGTCAACGAACCACACATACCTTGGTGGCAAGATCATAAGCAGTGGAACAGACATGATGCTCATAGATGGAATCAGATTCAAGCTTGCGAATGAAGAATTCACCTTCAAGGAGAAATAAAATAGTATATTATACGGGATAAGGAGACTTGTTTATTATTATAATGAGTCTCCTTATTTTATAATAAATCTCCTGCATGGGCGCACCGGAGTACATGTGGGTAAAGGGGTAATATAAATAGAATATGAAAAAAGGGGGAGTATCAAAGATTATGAAAAGAAAAGGAAGCATATCGGGAAGGATATTGTGTAAAAAAGCAGCAACAGTGGTAGTGTGTGCAGTGCTGATGCTGACGGCAGGTATTCAGACGACAGGTATTCAGACAGTCAAGGCCAGTACCCTTGACCAGCAGATAGAAGAGGCTCAGAGTGAGCTGGAACAGGTGAAGAAAGATCAGAGTGAAGTGATGACCGTATATGATCAGGGATCCATAGGTTTTGTAGACTGGATGCTTGCGAAAAGTAACCTGACAACAAAACAGAAATATGATCTGGATCGGGCCAAGACTGTCCTGCAGGAGGCATGTGAGGAAGATTTCTCCAAGTGGGCGGGAGGAAATAATACAGGTCTTCCGGAATCGAGAAATAACAAGGTTGTTGTTACCGGAGATAAGAAAGATGCCATATCGCTTGAAAACACAAAGGCGACATTTGCGGTATTGAATAAAATTAATTCGTTAAGGGACACAGACGAAAACTATGTCGGGGCAATGAAGAGGAATGCGGCTAAGACTAATTTCTATTTCATGGCGGTGGCACAGTCAGGCGCGGACAGAGGTGCAGGACTCACAAATCATTCACTTCTTCAGGTGTCATGTGAGAATCTGGCGTTTGGATATACTGATCCGGCGGCAGGATGGAACAGTGAGAAGGCATCTTTTAACAAGATAAGGGATGAGCTGGGATATTCATCCATAACTTCGCAGAGTCAGCTTACAGCTGTTGAACAAAAGGCGGATTCGGAGGGAGTCACGGTTGGACATTATACCAATATGTTCTGGGCAGCAGATCAGGTGATGGGAGTCGGATTCACACTCTATGGCAGGTATGGCAATACTTCATGCTTCAATGCAAGCAAGCTTTCAAACTATACCAGCAAATATGAGGTGTACACAATAGCTGAATTTGAGAAGCTGTTTGATGAATATTATGAGACTGTAGATCCGGAGAAGTGGCAGAAAAAGGTGGATGCAGCGCAGGCCAAGCTGGATAAGCTGCTTGGACAGCGGTATGATTCATGCACGGAGCATGTGTATGGTGAAGGTGTGAAAAAAGAGGCCACATGTACAGAGACAGGTGGAACAGTATACACATGCGCTAAATGTGGCTACAAAAAGATAGAGGATGAGGTTCCGGCTATGGGACACAGCTTTACAGACGGTGTTTGCGAGAGATGTAAGATTACGGGACCTAAATCGATGGAGGTGAACTGGAGGATAGCCAATAACTACACCTCATCCACATATGATCAGGAGTTCGAAGTAGGAAAGAATATAGAGACATACATATCTTTCTCAACGGCATCAGCTAGCAAATCTGATGACAAATTCGTGTTTGATATAGCAGACCCGGCTATCATTACATACACTCCTTCATCTAATTGTGAAGGCGTATTTCACATGAATAAGATAGGTGAGACGACGGTTACTGTATATCCGGCAGTGAATCCGGATATGAAAAAAGTGATAACTGTGTCTGTAACAGACGTGGGTGGTCACAATTATGTAATAAGTCAGGCAGAACCGGGCACTGGAGAGACAGAAAAAATTTGTTCAAAGTGTGGAATGACAAAAACGGTGACAATCCCGACAGCGATAACACGTACTGAATGGTGGATTGGTAACCATGGAACATACAAGCCTGTTGATGTGGAAGTCGGTGATGAGATTAATCTGGAAGTGGATTATGCACCAACGAAAGTCGACAACTCTGAATTTATAGTTACATCGTCAGATCAAAGCATTGTAAAAGTGGGTGATCCGGAATCTTCTTATAGAAGATATGCTGCTAAGCTTACGGCGGTCGGAACAGGTGATGTAACCATAAGAATAGTTCATAAATATGACAGCTCAATTTGTCAGGAATACACGTTCAATGTGGCAGATCAGGGGGGACATGAGTATGTCATATCAGAGGCAGATGAGGGTGAAAGCCAGACAGTAGAGACGTGTTCAAAGTGCGGATATGAGAAGATCGTGTCACTTCCTACCAGTATCAGATATGTGTATTGGCAGGAGAAGGACAGCGATAACAGGACTACTTCACCAAGTGAGTATGAAATTGGAGCGGAACTGAGTATAAATATAATGGATTGGCCAACGAGAGCGGACATACATGAGTATGCGGTTACATCGTCGGATGAGACTGTTGTAAAGGTGAATGAAGTGTCTAGGACTGCGGCATCACTTTCGGCAATCGGCAACGGCGTTGTAACGATTACGGTTGCCAGTAAATATAATCCGTGGGTGAAGGCTGAGTATGAACTTGATATAACAGAGATAGGCGGACATTCATACACTGCGGAAATAGTAAATGATGAAACTCTTGCACAGGCTGCGACCTGTACAACTGCTGCGAAATATTATTATTCCTGTGATAACTGTGGAAGAGTGAATCGCAAAAAGACATTTACACACGGGGATAGCCTGGGGCATGATTACGCCCCAAAGTATGAGTGGTCAGCAAATGGCAACACTTGCAAGCTGGTTCTCACCTGTACCAGAGATTCTGACCATGTGATAGATGCGAATATGACTGTAACGAGTACCGTCACGAATGCATCCTGCGAGAATGATGGTGCAAAGGTATGTACAGCAAAATGTACACTGAATGGAAAGAACTATACGGATGTCAAAACTATAGTTATCAGTGCGCTAGGACATAGATGGAATTCCGGCGTTGTTAAGAAAGGTGCTCTGTGTGAAACAGAAGGCCTGATGGAATATACATGTGGACGATGCGGAAGGACAAAAGGAGAAAAAATAGAGCCGATTGGATATCATACCCCGGGAGAGGCTGTATATGAGAATGAGATAACATCTACATGCATGGAAGAGGGCAGCAGGGATAAGGTGATATATTGTACGGTATGTGGAGCGGAGATCAGCAGAGAAAATGAAGTTGTTTCAAAGACCGAGCATAAAAAAAGGCTTGTAGGAGTGAAAAAGGCAACCTGCGTAAGTGGCGGATATACAGGAGATGTTGTCTGCAGCATGTGTGGTGAGATTTTTGAAACTGGTACAGCAACAGACCCGGTTGATCACAGCTACACAGCAAAGAAAACAACTGAGCAATATCTGAAGAAGGCAGCAGATTATGATTACCCGGCAGAGTACTACTATGCATGTGTATACTGTGGAGCAAAGGGTGAGACAAGCTATGCGTATGGCTCGAAGCTCACACGTAAGAGCATATCGTCAGCAAAGGTTACGCTTAACAAAACAGAATATACATATGATGGTAATTCGAAGAATCCGGCTGTAACAGTAAAGCTTGGCAATAAAACGCTGAATAAGGGTATAGATTATACGGTTTCATACAATAAGAACAAAGCTGCCGGAACAGCAGAGACTGTAATTACAGGCACTGGCGCATATCAGGGACAGAAGACGATCAATTTTAAGATCAAAAAGGCTTCGAACAGCATAACACTGAAAAAGCGCAGCTACAGAATTGAGATGTCAACCAGCTCGAAGAGAATATCTATTTCACAGAGCGTGAGCGCGCGTGCCGGAAAGCTCAGCTACAGCTCGGATAACAAAGCTGTAAAGGTAGACTCTGCTGGAACAATAACGATCGCAGCCCGGTATATAGGCAAGGCAAACATCACCGTATATGCTGGAGATTCGAATCATGTGAAGGTGAAGAAGATAATACCTGTTACTGTCAGCCCGAAGATACCAGGTATAAGCCAGATAAAGAGTCCATCGGCTGTGTCTGTAAGATTAAAGTGGGGAAAGATAAGCTACGCAGATGGCTATCAGATCCAGTATTCAACAACATCAAACTTTAAAAAGGGTACATATGATTTCATGGTGTTAAGCGGTGGAAGCAAGACGACTGCGAGTCTTGGAGCAAAGCAACGGATTAAAGGCGGAAAAACATATTATGTAAGGATTAGAAGCTTTTCGAACAAGGCTGGCACAAGATGCTACTCAGCATGGAGCAAGACAAAGTCAGTCAGGGTGAGAAAGTAGTCGGAGGTACCATATATATAAAGCTCAGCCTGTGTGATGGATTCAGTAGAAATCACACAGGCTGAGCTTTTCTTAATGTATATTCTTAAGACTCATTCTTAATGCATATAGTTACTCGGCGGTCTCGCCACCTGAGGAGATATTGCCTTCGTCTGAACTGTCCTCGCTTGAGCTGTCAGATCCTGAGCTCTGCCGGGAACCCTCTATTGCAAGCATGGATGCATCAACCTGGGACAGCCCCGCCGAGTCAGCACAGTAATAGTCACCGTCATCGGTTATCTTAACAGAAATCACCACCGGGCTGCGGTAATCCATGTCAGATGCCTTTGCCTGAAGAATATCGGCTACTCCCTGAGCAAATTGAGTTTCGTAATCTCCCTTATCTGTGTTGTTGAACTCTCCGGCAGCTATCTTTTTGTTGGAATCCTCGATATATTCAAATACATCATCGGATGCCTGATTCAGGACGTCCATCGGATACACTGTGACATCGACATAATAGTCATCGCCGTTCTTGTATGCCTGGGATACCTCGTATTTTGAGCGGGAGTAGATGCTTTTTGCCGTCCCGCTGAATATATTTTTCACTTCGTCTGAATCAGCATTTGCCAGGGAATAGTGGTTGATAAGCTGATTTGCCAGGTAATCAATGGTGTCATCGTACATCGCCTGGGCATCGTCGCTGGAGCCCTCATTGTCCTTGACATAACCATCGAAATCTCCCTTGTAATTAACATCTAAAACGTTCTGCATATATGTCTGGTATGCCGTTTTTTTGCGGTGCATACATCCGGTCATGGAAGTCATGACAAGTGTGGCTGTAAGTCCTAATAAAGCCAGTTTTGAATATTGCTTTAAGTGGTGTTTCATCTATATATTCCTCCGAATTAAGTACAGTAGAAAGGCTCTCTTGTATAAAATGTATAAGTTGAATGTGATTTATACAGCATAAACAATATAGCATAAAATTCTATGTTTGTAATCATAAAATGAATTAAATAAAATGCAGAAAAGGCAAAAGTGCTTTGCTTAAACAATGATGTGTGATATAATATAAAACGCGCTGATATGCGCGGGGTTATCAAGCTGCATGACTGCATTTGATGACACAACCGGACCTGACTAGAACAGATATTGGCATAACACACGATTACAATATAACTAAGTACAATTAGATTTTGGAGGTAAAGTCATGGCAAAGCAGGTAGAGGATATTGTAACTGACGATAGGGTAGAGACATTAAAAACAGTTAAATTTGGCGGATATGATAAAGCATCAGTTGATTATTACATCGATGAGCTTAAGGAGAAGCATAACAAAGAGGTTGAGGAGCTCAAGGCGAATGTCAACAAGCTCAGTGAGGCTGTTCTCAGTCTCAAGACTATGAGAGAAGTCAATATGACTGAGTCGTCCAAGACTATAGAGACTTTGAAGAAGACCAATGCTGAGCAGGAGAGCGAGCTTGAATCGCTCAAGGAGCAGATCAATGCGTATAAGCAGAGAGAGCTTGAGAATGCAGGCAGATATGAGTCTATATCAAGAACACTTCTTGAGGCACGTGAGAGCGCAGATACACTGCTTGCCCAGACTGAGAAGGAGTGTACAGACAAGAAGAATACAATTACTGCAGAGCTTGAGGCATATGAGACAGAGGTCAAGGAGAGATGCACAAAGCTTCAGACAGATACTGAGATCCAGTGCCAGCAGATGTACGATCAGACAGAGGCAAAGTGCAATGGTATGAAGGATGAGGCTTATTCAGAGGCAGAGAGAACAAGGAATAAGTCCCATGCAGATTCTGAGGCTCTGACAGCCAAGACTGAGTATGAATGCAAGGTCATGAGAGAGGAAGCTCAGAAGGATGCAGCGAATACAAGAAACACAGCAACTGAGGATGCCACAAGACTTCGCAATAATGTCAAGAAGGAATGTGCCAGCGTTAGCAGATACATGTCAGATCTGCTGTCATCACTTGACAATGTCATATCAGCATGTTCTTCTACAAAGGATGTTGCAGACAGAGCCTTTACAGGACTTAAGAGCGAGGCTACAGAGATGGTTGGGGATACAGAGGAACCACAGCAGTAACATCGGCATAATATAGCGGCTTCACGAACGTGACAGCTGCAACTAAGCATGAAACTTTTCTATGTATCTGTCATAGGAAAGTTTTATGTGCATTAAGGGGTATGTACGGGTGTAAAGTCTGACCTTAAGGGGCGGACTGTTTTACGATACAGGATATGGAGAGATATACATGGAGATAAACAAATTAAGTGGTTATTCAGATTTCTTGGGAATAGTAGAGTATCCTGCAGTTGTATTCTGCGAGGATGGAGAGGTGCTGAGCATCAATAACGCAGCGGTGAAGATCATAGGTGCTAATGTAGAGTCCCTTGGCATGGAGCCTGACAAGTTTATGGTCAGTGATGAGTTCTGGCCTACACTTGATGACAAGAAGGCTATCATATGGCACAGACTGGGACTTATAGTGAATAATAAAGACAGATTTGTGGTCAGTGGATTTGTCAATCAGTTCGAGTATGGCGGAAGAAAGGCGTATATGGTTCTGTTCGAGCTGAGATCTGATGTCACTATAGGAAGTGTCAGCCTTGAAAGGATAATCAATCACATCGGTGTCGTAGCACTGTATCTGTATAAGCCGGAGGGCGTATGGAGGACCAGATATGTGTCCAAGAATATCTCCGAGTATGGCTACACGGACGGCAATTTCTATGGCGGCCTTGTGGGACTCAGTGATCTGCTTCCAAAGAGCGATTATGATCTGCTCATAGGCCAGCTGTACAAGGTTCAGAATACGGGTGTTGATGATTTCGAGATGGAGACAAGGATAGTTTCGGCGCGCCGTGATATAAGCAAGATGAGACTTAAGTGCCATATCGTCAGGACTTCTGAGGGAGATATGGATGGAATAGAGCTGCTGTTCATCAAGGATAAGGAGACAGGGTACAATGAAGACCAGGCAGAATACATTCTGTCGGCGATGTCCAAGATCAAGAGCTTTGTCCTGGTACAGCAGTACGAGAACGGAAGACCTATATTCAAGTATATAACACCGAACGCAAGGCAGATGGGTATCAATGTAGATGCCATCAAGCTCGGTGACAGACTTATAGAGGATTATATACATCCAAAGGACAGAAGCCGTGTTATGGCCAATGTCAGGACTGCGACTAAGCGTGAGGATAAGGATTATGAGGAAGAATTTAGGGTAGTCAACGACAGGGGCGAGGTGATCTGGGTAAAGTCCCAGAGCTCGGTCACCCAGGCTGCTGACAACATATATACAGTCGAGTATTTTATATCGGATATAACAGATAAGAAGGCCCTTGAGAACAGTGTGGAGCGTGCGAAGAAGGAGTTTGATGACAAGCTTTCATATATCATGAAGACCAATACACAGTCGGACGATGAGAGAACACAGCTGGATACTGATAAGTGGTCCATGATCACCAAGGCATTTGCCATGCTGACAGGTTTGTACACTACGATCATTGATCCGGTGGGTAAGAAGATGGTGGAGCCTGCAGGTCCACAGAAACATATGGGATATTTTTATGATATGTTCGAGAAGCCTCAGTACAAGCAGATATATATGAAGCTGAATGAGGTCATACTCAGGAACAATGTTCCGGTCATGATGGAGATGGATGATGATATCAACGGAAGTATGATATGTGGAGCTCCGATCATGATAGATGGTAATCACGTGGCTACCTGGATCTGTTGTTCATATGATGATGAAGCAGCCAAGAAGATGGAGAGCGTATATAAGGTTCAGTGGCAGTTGGGACGCATATTCTCAGAGTATGCATTCAGCTCCCAGATACTGGCAAAGGAGGCTATCCGCGCCAAGTCTGAGGAGGTTATGATGGAGACCAAGCTGCAGTGGCAGAAGGTTATAGTCGATGCGCTGAACAATTCAGATAAGAGTCAGCCTCAGGTGATCAATGACCTTATATCCCAGGTGGGAGAGGGGCTCAATGCAGACGTTGCAGCGTTGTATGTAAAGGATGAGAATGGCGATCTCGACTGCCAGTATATCTGGTCAAAGAATCAGAGCATGTCGGCGGAAGAGTATGTATCCGAGTGGCAGCGCGCGAACATGAAGTTCAGATCATGGCAGAATGGACAGAGAACAGGCAGACTGGTGGACAATGGATATCTGGTCATAGATGCAAAGCATATAGATGATGCGGCCAAGAAGATTATGTCAGAGGGATCGGTTAAGAGCTTTACCGCGGTTCCTGTATATGTGAATGGCAGATATGGTGCTGTGTTTGTGCTTGCGAATACATCCATGAACAAGCTGTGGACTGCTGAGGAGATTGAATACGCGAAGCAGACTGCGGATGTTCTCAGATGTTCACTCGAGAGGATAGAGAGTGATGACAGCGTCAAGAGGATCAACAGTGTGCTCCTTGATACATATAACTACATGGATGAGGGCATATTTATAAGAGAAATTGATACTGGAAGAGTGCTGTTTTCTAACAGGGCACTGAATGATATGCTCGGATATGATTTCACAGACAAAGACAGCAAGCTGCTCATAGAGAATCTCAGAGACAAGTATAAAATAATGGGTGGTCCTAATCAGCATCTGGTGACGGACAGCAAAGAGGTAAACTGGAGAAGTTATATAAGAAGCCTTGACAAGATAATGGATCTGACAGAAGTTACCATGAAATGGCTTGACGGCAGTGATGCATCTCTTGTAATATTAAGAGACGTGAACGAATAGAAGGGAGACTTGTGATGGCAAGCGCAGATATAGGTATAGATTTAGGTACAGCCAGTATTCTGGTGTATGTGAAGGGCAAGGGCGTTGTGCTCAAGGAGCCTTCAGTTGTGGCATACGACAGAGATACGAATAAGATAGTGGCTATAGGAGAAGAGGCTCGACTCATGCTTGGAAGAACTCCGGGCAATATAGTAGCCATCAGACCTCTCAGACAGGGAGTTATATCCGATTATACGATTACTGAGAAGATGCTCAAGTACTTTATTCAGAAGGCAGTGGGAAGAAGCTATTTCGGACGACGCCCAAGGATAAGTGTATGTGTGCCTTCACAGGTTACAGAGGTAGAGAAGAAGGCTGTTGAGGATGCAACCTATGCGGCCGGAGCCAGAGACGTGTCGATCATAGAGGAGCCAGTCGCTGCTGCGATAGGTGCCGGTATAGATATATACAGACCATGTGGCAATATGATAGTTGATATAGGCGGAGGAACAGCAGATATAGCTGTTATATCTCTCGGAGGACCGGTTGTCAGTGCGTCCATCAAGGTTGCTGGTGACGATTTCGATGAGGCTGTTGTGCGATTTATGAGAAAGAAGCATAATCTTCTGATCGGAGAGAGAACCGCTGAGGAGATCAAGATCAAGATAGGAACATGTTATAGACGTCCTGAGAATATAACCCTGGATATAAGGGGAAGAAACCTTGTAACAGGACTTCCGAAGACTGTCACTGTCACATCAGATGAAACAGAGGAGGCGCTTCGCGAGCCGGCTTCACAGATCTGTGAGGCTGTACATTCAGTTCTTGAGAGAACACCTCCTGAGCTGGCAGCAGATATAGCTGACAGAGGTATAGTTCTGACTGGAGGAGGAGCACTTCTTCATGGACTTGAGGAGCTTCTTGAGGAGAAGACAGGAATAACTACAATGACTGCAGAGGATCCACTCAGAGCTGTAGCCATAGGTACAGGTAAGTATATAGAGCTTCTTAGCGAGAAGAATAACTAGTGGAGAAAGGTTTAGCCTTCAGAGGAGATCAGACTTTTGATAAGAGAAGGATACGTAGAGAAAGTAATATATAAGAATGAGGACAATGGATACGCCGTCTTTACCGTCGAAGGTGAGGACGGCGAAGATATTTTTGTAGGGACTCTCCACGGTGTAGCGGAGGGGATATATGTATCTGCAGAGGGTGAGTATGTGGAACATCCAACATATGACCTTCAGTTCAAATTCACATCCTGTGAGATAAAGATGCCGGATGATATCCTCAGTGTGGAGAAGTATCTTGGATCGGGTGTCATCAAGGGCGTAGGAGAGGCGCTGGCCAAGAGGATAGTCAAGAAGTTCCGTATGGACTCGCTCAGGATCATAGAGGAAGAGCCGGAGAGACTTGCGGAGATCAAGGGTATATCTGAGAGAAAAGCAAGGGAGATAGCGACCTCATACAATGAGAAAAGGGATATGCAGGAGGCACTCATATTCCTGACTGGGCTCAGCATTCCGGTGAATCTGGCGGTGAAGATATACAATGAATATGGCGACGAGCTGTATGATGTTGTAAAGAAGAATCCATATAAGATCGCCGAAGATATATCGGGAGTCGGATTCCGTACGGCTGACGAGATAGCAGACAGGCTTGGAATTGGCAGAGATTCTGATTTCAGGGTAAGAGCGGCTATAATGTATGCCCTGTCAGGCGCAAACGGACTTGGGCATATGTATCTTCCACAGAAGATGCTTGTTGACAAGACATATTCACTGCTGATGAATGAGTATATGCCATATGATCCGGAACTTGAGATGAACATCTGCAATCAGATACTTGAACTGAGTGTGGCTGGCAAGATAATTATTCGTGAGATGAAGGCTCGGGTGGACGACACATCCCTGGCCGATGAAGGTGCGGAGCTGGAGAAGGAATACGATGATCCGGACATGGATATGCTGGATGCAGAGCCGGGCAGTACATCTGAGAATGCAGTGTATTCTGCAGCCAATTATTATACAGAGCTGAATTCGGCAAGGCTTCTGTGTGGCCTTGATATAGATTTCTCCAAGGCAAGACTTAAGATCGATAAGGTTATAAAGGATGTTGAGACAAGGGATGACATACAGCTGGCTGATGCACAGAAGACTGCGATAAGGAATGCCGTGGATCATGGCGTGGCTGTCATAACAGGTGGTCCGGGAACAGGTAAGACCACCATCATCAATGTGCTTATCAAGATATATGAGAGCTTCCGTATGAATATAGTCCTTGCTGCGCCTACAGGCCGTGCAGCCAAGAGAATAACGGAGGCTACAGGATATGCGGCTCAGACTATACACAGACTTCTTGAACTCACTGGAGGGGCTCCGGATGAGGAAACATCCGTGTATACATTTGCAAGAAACGAGAGCAACCCGCTCGAGGCGGATGTGATAATCATAGATGAGATGTCTATGGTTGACAGTGGGATATTCTACAGCCTGCTCAAGGCCGTATCACCGGGAACAAGACTGGTGCTGGTGGGAGATTCCAATCAGCTTCCATCTGTGGGACCGGGCAATATATTGAAGGATATCATAGCATCAGGCGTGTTCAGCGTGTCGGTGCTTGACAGGATATACAGACAGGGGCAGGACAGTGATATCATCGGCAATGCCCACAAGATCAACGATGGAATACATATAGAGATCAAGAACAAGAGCCGTGATTTCTTCTTTATACCGAGGCAAGGGTACAATGACATTATACAGGAGCTGAAGGTACTTCTCACAAAGCAGCTTCCGGCGTATTTCAACGTAAACAGTTCGGATATCCAGGTGCTTACACCTATGAGAAAGTATGATCTTGGAATAGAGAATCTCAACAAACAGCTTCAGGAGGTACTGAATGCGGCTGGCCACGGCAAACCGGAGCATGACAGAGGAGACGTGGTGTTCAGACAGGGCGATAAGGTCATGCAGGTAAAGAACAATTACAAGCAGGAGTGGAAGGTCATGGACCCTTCGGGAAGATTTGCAAAGGAGGAGGGCGTCGGTGTATTCAACGGCGATATAGGATTTGTTAAGACTGTGGATGATTATGACCAGAAGCTTGTAGTTGAATTTGATGATGGGCGTCAGACTGAGTATCCGTATAATCAGCTGGAAGAGCTGGAACATGCATTTGCCATAACCATACACAAATCCCAGGGAAGTGAGTATCCGGTTGTGGTTATTCCGTTGCTGCGCTGTCCACCGAAGCTTCTCAACAGGAATCTGCTGTACACAGCGGTGACAAGAGCGAGAAAATGCGTGGTCATAGTGGGTAATATAGGCCTTGTGAATACTATGATAGACAATGAGGATGAGCAGAAACGATATACCACATTTGCCAGAAGACTGCAGGAGCTGGCAGATAGTTAGAGTATGGAGATGTGCCTGCTATGAATGTACAATGCTGACAGTAAAGAGATATAAGAGGAGTGTTTTGTTATTCAGATAAAGAATATTATAAAGGATCTTATCTATCCCCGCCGGTGTGCGGTGTGTAATGAGGTGCTTCCTTTTGGCGGAGACCTTGTGTGCAGGAGACACAGGGATCTGCCATATGTAAGACCTCCGGTCTGCCTGAAGTGTGGCAAGGAGGTGGACTGCGAGGAGAGAGAATATTGTCTTGATTGCGATAAGCATGTCAGAAGTTTCGACAGAGGTTTTCCTGTATTTAACTACGTGGAGCCTGTCAAGGCCAGCGTTCTGGCCATCAAATATCACAATAAAGTTGAATACTGCGATTTCTATGGACGGCAGATGGCAGATAAGGTTCGCCCGTATGTGAATAGATACGGAATAGATGCGGTGACGTGTGTTCCTGTTCATAGAAGAAAGCAGAGACAGAGGGGGTATAACCAGGCTCTGGAGCTGGCAAAGGTTGTGGCGCGGGAGCTGGAACTGCCATTGTGCAGGGATATGCTGGTGAGGGGCCGATATACCACTCCTCAGAAGAAGCTTGATAATCTTCAGAGAGCCAACAATATCAAACAGTCCATGCGATGTGGAAAAGTGTACCCGGAATACCGGAATATACTGATAGTGGATGATATATATACCACAGGTGTAACTATAGACGTGTGCGCCAGCATTCTGAAGAACGCTGGCGCACATAAGGTATACTATTCGTCTGTATGTGTGGGTAAAGGACGTTAGTCCTCGTCCGCTATATGGAAGTATTTGTCATTCTTTTCCTGTTCCTCTGGTATGTATTCCCTAAATATGTGTACGAATACAAGGGAGCACAGATAGGCGTGAAGTCCTGCAACACATATGAAATGCCTTCGTGACTGGCTAAATGGCTAAAAACCAGAATACTTACATCATGAGATCCTCTTTGGTAAGAGTTTCCAGCGTGGTGACGTCTATATTGTCCATGGACACGATCCTTGTGGCCTGTCTTGATATTGCAGATTCCATAAAATTCCTTACTTCACGTGCGTTGGCAAATGTATCGTCGTGGTGTGCTGCTCTGTCATGCCAGTAGCTTTCGGCGTAGCTGCGTGCTTCGTCGTCCAGCTTGTATTCCTGCTTGGAGCACATGCTATTGAATATGGACATGAGCTCGTCCCCTGTATAATCTTCAAATGTTATAAATTTGTTGAATCTTGAACGGAGTCCCGGATTAGAGCTCAGAAACTTTTCCATGAGTTCCGGATATCCGGCTACGATCACGATAAGGTCATCCCTGTGATCCTCCATGGCTTTGAGCAGGGTGTCAACTGCCTCCTGACCGAAATCATTCTCCCCCTTGCCGGCGGTGAGGGTGTAGGCCTCATCTATAAACAGGATTCCACCAAGTGCGGATTCAATGACCTCGGTTGTCTTGATTGCGGTCTGGCCGATGTATCCAACCACGAGTCCTCCACGGTCGACCTCTACCAGATGACCTCTTGAGAGGACACCAAGACCCTTATATATGTTCGCCAGAAGCCTGGCCACTGTGGTCTTACCTGTTCCCGGATTGCCCGAGAACACAAGGTGCAGGGACACGGAAGGCTGCTTCATGCCATTTGCCTCACGGAGCTTCTTTATCTTGAGAAGGTTTACCAGATTGGTGATGTCTTTCTTCACACTCTCAAGGCCTGTCATCGAGTTGAGCTCCTCAAGCAGTGAATCTACATCCTTCACCGGTTCGCTCTTTTCTGTCTTTCCGCCTGATATGCCGGAATTTACGTCTGCCGATGCAGTCTTGGGCAGGGCATTGTATTTGTCTAGGAGCGGGCTCGAATCAATGGCGTAGAGATTCATGGATTTAAGGTATTTGTCCAGCATAAGACAGTATCCTGTAAGCCTCGCGATCTCCTTGTCATCTGTTGTGTTGTTGCAGGCGATGAATTCCTGCCCCATGAGCTTGAACATGCGCACATAATCCCTTGAGCGGAATACTGTGTTGGGATTGACCTTCAAACGGGCCAGATCTCCCTGCACGAAATACGTGAGGGATCTTGGCGGAGCCGATGGAAAATCCCCTGAGGTCCTCTCATATTTGAATGTGCGGAATCTGTCAGTGGTGAAATGCTGGTTCAGATATTCGCGGATGAATTTTATCTCCAGGGTGAGCTCAGCCTGGTCAGAGCTGGACAGATATGCAAGAAACTGCAGCAGATCAAATTGCAGCATCTCCCTGGTCTTCAGACCGGCTTTCTGGCGTGCGCCATAGCCGTCATTGTCCAGAGAATCGGCAAATGAATAGCAGTTATCCAGTTCGGCTTTCAGTGAGTAATTCATATATAGTTCCCCTTTCTTTTCATTAAGCACGTAATTATATCTATTGTATAGCCTTTGCCCTCTGTAATCAAATAAAGTTTTGGCCGGTTAAGCCATTTATTGTGTCATAAATGAGATTTGTATGTTAGAATAACTTCTATATGGGCAAAAGATGATGCACACTAGGCCATATGCTGGGAATAACCGGATATGACAGTACAATCAGTATGACAGGAGACGGACAATATGAGATTCAGACCATGCATAGACATACATAACGGACAGGTGAAGCAGATAGTCGGAGGCAGTCTCTGCGATGAGGGTGACAGAGCTGATGAGAACTTTGTGTCGCAGAAGAATGGAGATTTCTTTGCGGATCTGTACAAGCACTATGGACTTCGTGGTGGACATATCATACTGCTGAATCCTGCATCCAGCGGATATTATGAGGATGATGTCAGGCAGGCACAGCTTGCCCTTGCTGCATATCCAGGGGGATTGCAGATCGGCGGAGGCATCAACGCTGACAACGCGGAGCGTTTCATAGATATGGGGGCATCCCATGTCATAGCAACCTCATATGTATTCAGGGACGGAGAGATCAATTATGACAACCTGAGAGCTCTTGAGAGAGCTGTTGGCAGGGAACATCTTGTGCTTGATCTGTCCTGCAGAAAAAAGGATGGAGAATACTATATTGTAACTGACAGATGGCAGAAGTTCACCAATGTGAAGGTGGATGAGAGCACCCTGGATAGTCTTGCGGAATATTGCGATGAGTATCTGGTACATGCTGTGGATGTGGAGGGGAAGGCCTCCGGTATAGAGACGCATGTTGCGGATATGCTTGGCAGCTGGGGCAGGATTCCTATGACGTATGCCGGTGGTGTGGCATCCTTTGACGATCTGGAACAGCTCAGAAGTCTCGGAAGGAACAGGATAGATGTGACAATAGGGAGTGCACTTGATATCTTTGGGGGACATATGGCGTTTCAGGATATTATAAGGTTTATGGAGGGTTAATATGGCGAAGATGAGAAAGGCACTGGCCATCGCGCTGGCTGCGGCAATGGGTATGTCCATGCTGGCAGGCTGCGGTGATCAGAAGAAGGGCGATGCAGATGTGGTCAGTTCGGCAGAGAAGACGGAGGCTGAACAGACTGAGGCAACGGAGGAGGTCACCACGGAGGAAACCACCGAGGCGACGGAGGAGAGCAGTCAGGTGGCAGACGGAGATGTGCTGATAGACCTGAACTTTGACGACAATGATACAGATGGATGTATGACATATTTCAATGGCGGACAGGCTGAGCTGCTGAATGAGAATGGTGAGTTGTGCCTTGATGTGACATCCACAGGCAAGCTGGACTATGCCAATCAGATATATTATGACGGATTTGCACTGAACAAGGACTGTGTGTATGAGTTGTCATTTGATGTGAGAAGTACGATAGAGAGAGGTCTTCAGTATAGAATACAGATCAATGGAGGCGACTATCACGCATATGTGATGGATCAGGTGACTCTGGGAACAGATATCCAGCACGTGTCAACCCAGTTTACGATGAGTGAGGAGTCTGATCCGGCTCCAAGGCTCTGTATGAATCTGGGACATTTCGATGGAGTGGGCGATGACAGCACTCCACACAAGGTATACCTTGACAATATAAAGCTCACGGTTGTGGATGCATCAAATGCACAGCAGGTTGAGTCAATCCCTGAGCCAAAGATAGTCAATATCAACCAGATTGGCTATAAAAAGGATGCACAGAAGATGGCAACAGTTACAAATGAATCTGCACAGAGCTACGATGTAATAGATGTGGCCACGGGCAAGTCGGTGAAGAATGGACAGCTTGGTGACTGGCATTATGATTCGGGTGCGGATCAGAGATATACCATTGTGGATTTCAGCGATGTGAATAAGGAAGGAACTTACAAGATCCAGCTGGACACAGGTGAGGATTCCTATGAGTTTCAGATAGGCGACGGAATATATGATGATATCTATAAGGCATCTGTGCTCATGCTGTACGACCAGCGGTGTGGAACTGCTCTGGACAGCAAGGTCGCAGGTGATTTCGCACATGATGCATGTCATACAGGTATGGCTATAGTGTATGGATCAGACGTGGCAAAGGATGTAACTGGTGGCTGGCATGATGCGGGTGATTATGGAAGATATGTGGTTCCGGGTGCCAAGGCTGTGCAGGATCTGCTTCTGACATATGAAGATTCAGAGATTGCAGCAAAGGATGATTCCATAGGAATCCCTGAGAGCGGCAATGGAGTGCCTGATATTCTGGATGAGGCCAGATATGAGCTTGACTGGATGCTGAAGATGCAGGATGAGACAAGTGGTGGCGTATATCATAAGGTCACAGGTGAGGTATTCCCTGAGACAGTACTGGCGGTTGATGAGACCGCCCAGATGATCCTGTCGCCTATATCGGTGGCTGCTACGGGAGATTTTGCGGCAGTCATGGCGAAGGCTTCGGTTGTATATAAGGATATAGACAAGGAATTTGCAGATACATGTCTTGCTGCGGCACAAAAGGCATGGAAGTATATGGAGCAGCACACAGAGGATTCAGGATTTGTCAATGTGGGAGATATAGTCACCGGAGTTTATTCGGATGGAAGGCTGGCTGATGAGTATCTGTGGGCAGCAGCCGAGCTGTATATAGCTACAGGCGAGAATACATACGGTGATTATGTGGAAGATACGCTTAAGACAAGTGTCAAGTATGGACTTGGATGGGCAGATGTTGGATATTATGCGATATATGACTATTGCGTGAATGGCAATGACAGCGATGCAGCAAAGGCTATACTTAAGGAGGGCGCTGATGCGCTGGTCAAGAACTATGGCAAGTGTGCATACGGCTCAGCAACAGGTGGAGAATATGTATGGGGAAGCAACATGAATGTGGCCAATGATGGAATGCTGCTGCTCATGGCATCAAAGGTTCTTGGCGATACATCATATGTTGATTATGCAGAGGATCAGCTGAATTATATTCTCGGAAGAAATCCGGTCAGCTACTGTTATGTGACAGGATTTGGTTCACAGACACCGGAGCATCCTCATCACAGACCATCAGAGGTGCTTGGAAAGGCTATGCCGGGTATGCTTGTAGGCGGTGCAAATGGCAGTCTGGAGGATCCATATGCCAAGGCAGTCCTCGCAGATATGGCACCAGAGAGATGCTATGCTGACAATGCGCAGAGTTATTCATGTAACGAGGTGACCATATACTGGAATTCGCCTCTGGTATATCTGCTAGCAAGGTTCAGATAAATATTTTATGGATTGTATGACAGCTGTTCAGAGCAGGACTCTGAACAGCTGTTGAAATATTAAGAATATGTAACTACCAATAGAACATCATATTTGATATAACTATTGAATAACATATTGTATAAGGAATCGGTAGAGAGATATGAATGTATATGTAGACAAGATCAAGAAACTAATGGAGAAAGAGATGGTCAGGTATGTCATAGCGGGTGGATTGACCACCGCGGTGAACCTGGTGTCTTTTTTTGTACTCAGACTGATAACGGGTCTGTCAAGGAGCACGGCGAATGTTATCGCCATTATGCTGGCCATTATATTTGCCTTTTTTGCAAATGGTTTTTATGTGTTCAGAACCGAGCACAGGAAAAGTGCCGGGGAGATCATAAGGGAATTCTTTTCATTTGTCGGCATGCGTCTGTTTGCCATGGTGGTCGAGGTTGTTGGAACCAATCTTCTGTGTGACTCCTTCAGATACAACGAGTTCATTTCAAAGATAATTATCCAGATAGTGGTTCTTGTCATCAACTATATTTTCAGCAAATGCTTTGTATTCAGAAAGGACAAGAAGCCCGTCAGACAGATATTGGCGGATAATTATATCATGATAATCTCATTTATGATCCCGGCTGTGTTCATGGCTGTGCTGTGGGTTGTTGCAGAGATAGGCCCTTTTGGCGGACACAGTCTGACCATGGTGGACAGCCTTCACCAGTATCTGCCATTCTTCTCTGACTACCACGATAAGCTGGTAAATGAGGGTAGCCTGTTCTATACATGGGATATCGGAATGGGAAGTAATCTTCTTGACATAATCGCTTACTATATGGCTTGTCCACTGAACTTCATTATTGTGTTGTTCGACAGAGAGCATCTGTACATAGCCATGTGTCTGCTCATAAGCATCAAGATAGCTCTGTCGGGAATGACCATGGCCAGTTATCTGGGATACAAATGCAGGAACAAGAACAGTGTGTTCATCATTCCATTTGCTGTGGCATATGCTCTCAGCAACTATGTGATAGGCTATTCATGGAATCTGATGTGGATGGACTGTATACTGATCCTTCCGCTTATCATGCAGGGATTTGAGCAGATGACGGAGGACGGAAGCAACTATCGTCTGTACACATTGAGTTTGTTCTATGGCCTGCTGTGCAATTACTATATATGCTTTATGATATGCGTGTTCCTTGTGCTGCAGTTCATACTGACCAATCACAAGGATATATATAAGGGTGCTGAGGATACATTGAGATTTGCAGGAACCTCAGTTCTTGCTGCGGCAATGTCAGCGTTTCTCCTCATTCCTGCATATATCGGTCTGAACACAACGGCATCTGCCACAAGGAATTTCCCTAAGTGGGAGTGGTACGGAAGCATATGGGATATGATAAAGCAGATGTTCATCATGACCGACCCGATAAAGAGCCAGTCATTTGATGGCGGTGTGAATCTGTACTGTGGAACCTTTGCCATATTGCTTATTGGAGTATACATATTTAACACGAAGATCAAATGGTATGAGAAGCTCAAGAATGTGATACTTCTGGTGTTTCTCATGATGAGCTTTAACAATACACTGCTCAACTATGTATGGCACGGCTTGCACGACCAGTATGGTATACCTAACAGATTCTCATTCCTTTTTATCTTCATACTTCTCAGTATGGGATATGAGGCTGTGTACAACACGGATAAGAAGCAGCTGCCGGGGGTTGCAGTGGGAGTTATAGCTGCATTCGGCTTCCTTGTTTATGCAAACAAGAATATCACACTGGACAAAACAATCGTGATCACCACATGGGTATTGTTTGCAGTATATTCGATCGGAGTCATGGCTCTGGCGCTTGCACGTGGCAAGGGCAGATGGGTGGTATCACTCGTACTTGCATTGTTGTGTCTCTCAGAGATCGTGTTCAGCGCTGCCAAGGGTTATGAGAGCAACGGCACAGTCAACATACCAGATTACTATGGCGATGCGAAGAACATACAGGCTGCCATAGATTCGGTGAAGAACGGACATTTCCCATATAGAACAGAGCTTAATAACACCACAGTTGTGGATGAGTCTACTTATTACAATATGCAGGGTGTGAGTCTGTTTGGTTCCACTGTGTCCAATGATCTTGTGAATGCTATGCATGGACTGGGCTTCTATACAGGGGCAAACGAATTCCTGTTCGATGGAGCCAATCCGGTATCATGTTCGATACTGGGAATCCGGCATGTGTTCAGAAGGGCAGATGAATATATGTCCTATGATATGGATTATGTTGACAGCGTAAATGGCGTAGATGTATATCAGAACAATCGTGCACTCAATCTGGGCTTTATGGTTAATGATGGGCTTAAGGAGTGGATATCTGATGCGCCGAACATGTTCGACAGTATTAATAATTTTGTCGAGAAATCAACCGGAGTTGCGGGAGTATTCAGCCAGATATATCCTGAGGTTACTGGATCAAGCAACGATATAACCATAACCCACGACAATCCGTACAGTGAGTACTATGCACTGTCGGATATCACACCTGGGATAGTAAGCTTTAGCCTGGGCTTTGATATAACTGAGGAGCAGAATGATCTGTACATCATAGCAAACTGCAACGGAATCACCAAGATAAGAATCTATGTGAATGGTGAGGAACAGAACTATGAGAGACTACAGTATCAGACATACCATGTGGGGCATCTGTCAAAGGGTACAAATGTAGAGGTTGAATACTACTTCTCAGAAGGAGTCCCAGATAACACATCAGCCAGACTGACCATGGCTACACTCAATGGAGCTGCCTTTGACCAGGCATATGCAAGATGGTCGGAAAGCCAGCTTGATGTCAACAGTTTTGAGGATGGATATGTGAAAGGGCATATATCCGTCAAAAAGGATGGCCTGATGTTCACATCTATACCTTATGATTCAGGATGGACTGCATATGTGGATGGCAAAAAGACGGATGTGCAGACTGTTGCGGGTGCATTTATAGCACTGGATCTCAAGGCGGGAGATCACGTGATCGAATTTAAGTATTTCCCTAGGGGCCTGAAGAGCGGAATGGCATTCACATTTGCCGGATGGCTGATATTTGCACTTCTCATGAATGCGGGCACGATACGTGATAAACGCAGGAAGAAACAGGCGGGTGAGTCCGATGCGGATGTCGTTGATGGAGAGCATGCCTGTGCAGAGATCTCCGATGAAGATGGTACTGGAGAGTCCGTCGTTGCGAAAGCTCTGGCTGGTGACGAAGAGGAAGACGATTCCGGACAGACAGACGGATCAGATGATGATGAGTATGACTTTGAGACAGACAGTACGAAGCTGGAGGAGGCTCTGAATCTGGCGGAGAGACTGTATAAAAATAAACAGAATAACGATTGTAAGAATAGAGATGCACTGAATAAATAGTCTAAATTGTACAAAATGCTAGAGAATTTTTGTGTATATTTCAGCATAAAAAACTATATGAACGTTGACCTTGATAATCATTTATAATATAATGTAAACATGTGGTTAAAGACGCAATATTTATAGAAACAGAGGTGCATTAATGGACAAAATTAAGGAAATTGGGATTAAGCCGCTTGCACTGGCCATGGCTGTTCTGGCTTTGCTTGCGGGAGTGCTGGGAGTCGCCGGTATAGGTGTGGGAGCTATTATATGTGGCGTCCTGGCAGCAGTTGTTGCTGTTCTGGTATTACTGGCATTCGGAGATGGCGGCAAGGGATCAGCAGGAAAGTCTGATAAGTATAAGAAGCTTTTCATGAACCTTCCAATAGGATTCGCTCAGGCAAGAATAGTCAACGATCCTGTCAATGGTACGAATTACGAGATCGTGGATGCCAACGAGATATTCGGTGAATATTTTAAGCTCGATGTATCCGATTACAAGGATAAGATACTTAAGGAGAGCAAGATAGAGGTTCTTCAGGATATCAATGCCTGGTTTACAGCATACAACAATTCAGGCACCAAAGAGGGAGATCTGATGGATGTTGAGATTACCATGGAGTCTCTTCAGAAGGTATTCAACACCGTTATGTATAAGTCAGAGGCTGATTACATCAACATGGTAGTCATAGATGTAACCAAGCAGAAAGAGACTGAAGAGAAACTCAGCAAGGCTATTGTGGATGCGAATGCGGCATATAAGACACAGGCTGAGTTCCTTGCAAACATGAGCCACGAGATAAGAACACCTATTAATGGTATTCTTGGTATGCTTCAGCTTACACTTATGGCTGAGGATCTTCAGGCTGATTACAGAGATAACCTTATCACTGCTAAGAACTGTGCGGATACATTGCTCAGACTTATCAATGATATTCTTGACATAAGCAAGCTTGAGGCTGGTAAGTACAAGATCAAGGAAGAGACATTTGATATCAGGACTGCCATTGAGGATACAGTTGCTGCACAGGTTCCTATCGCGACCAACAAGGGACTTCAGCTCGATTGCTCATTTGGAAGCAATATTCCGAAGCTTGTGCGCGGTGATGGACAGAGAATACAGCAGGTTCTCAACTGTCTGCTGTCTAATGCTATCAAGTTTACATCTGAGGGAAGCGTAAGGGTCAAAATCGCATCCATGGATGATGGTGACAACAAGATCAAGATCAGAATGGCTGTGGCAGATACAGGTATAGGTATTTCAGAAGCGAACATGAGCAAGCTGTTCATCAGATTCAGTCAGGTTGATGCATCAGATACAAGAAAGTATGGTGGTTCGGGTCTGGGCCTTGTCATCACCAAGCAGATTGTTGAGCTGATGGGTGGTAACATCACAGTTCAGAGTAAGGAAGATATAGGTTCAACATTCATCGTCGAGATACCACTCAAGGTTATCAAAGCGGCAGATGCAGCAGATGAGTTCCTCAAAGAGAAGGAGGAGCCTGCAGTATTCTCCATCAATGCACACAGCAAGGCGAGAATACTTGTTGCAGAGGATGAGCCTGTCAATCAGCAGGTTATCGGTAAGCTTCTCGGCATGGCCGGATTCTCGTATGATATAGCTGAGAATGGTCAGAAGGCCGTTGAACTGTTTAAGACCAAAATATATGACGCTGCACTGTTCGATGTACAGATGCCTGTTATGGATGGAATAGCAGCCACACAGGAGATCAGAGAGATAGAGCGCAAGGAGAAGAGAAAGAGACTTCCTATCATTGCGGTTACAGCGAGAGCCATGTTTGGTGATAAGGAGAGGATCCTTGAGAACCAGCTGGATGACTATATCGCAAAGCCATACAATCTCAATGATGTGGTGGATACACTCAATAAGTACATAGACGACTGATGTGACAGGTCATAAGCATATATGACATAGAGAGATACAAAGTCAAATAAAAATCGGGGATTATGCAGGCAACACTCATATTCCCGATTTTTTTTAATTATTATGGACATTAACTAAATTATATGGAGGTATATGTTATGTCGGATTTTTTTCAGGATGTGTTCAACAAGACCAAAAAATTCGCAAATGATGCGGTGGATGAGACTAAGGATGCAGCACAGAAGGCAAAGCTCAACAACAAGATATCCAACGAGGTACAGATGATAGACAGGAATATGGTAGAGATCGGCAAGTATTTCTATGAGTTGAATAAGGGGAATCCTCCTCAGGAGCTGCTTCAGTACTTCAATAATGTGAAGGTGCTTAAGGACAGCATAGCTATAAGCCAGACAGAGATAAGGAATATTGACAACAGTATGGCAGCCAGAAAGAACAGCAATTCATAGCTGATGGATGCCACTGTGAAAAAAAGACAAAATACACAAAGTGATGAAAAGACGCTCACAGGACACATATTACATGGTGTGTCCAAGTGGGCGTCTTTTCATGTGTGGGCGGGAATTGGCTTAAAATATGGTGGCTGTGACCGGAGCTGTTCTGTCTTGCTAAATGCGCTGATCCGGCGCACACAATACAGAAGATCAAGGGATTTTCCAGATGGATATATCGCTCAATTTTGACTGTTTACAAAGGCCGGTGAAGGGTGTAATGTGTGACTTACCAATCAGAGAGAAAGGAGGACGGAGATCCATAATCTATTTAATACCATTGATCATCACGGTCAGCGTGGCTGTCATATCAGACTACAGGGGATGGAGAATTCCCAATAAACTGATAGGGGCCGGACTTATACAGGGCTTTGTGGTATCGGCTGTATGGCGTGGACTGCAAGATGGACTTGTCTGCAGTATACAGGGCTGTGTTATACCGGTGATGATCCTGTTTGTATTATTTCTAATCAGAGCTTTGGGAGCTGGGGATATAAAGCTGCTGGCTGTGGCCGGCGCATTTGTGGGAACCGGTGTCTACAGGGTGATGATCTACTCCTTTTTGGCCGGAGGAGTTATATCTATTATTTATCTTTTAAAAGAAATTATTTTATCAATTACGAATCGTAACAAATTATCAGACAAGACGTCAGCGAAAAAGCTGGTAAAGGCAAGAGTGCATTTCTCGGCAGCGATATTTGCCGGAGTGGTGTGCTATGCCGGAACAATTTCAGCGTATTAGAGCCTGGGCTCTGGTATGTGGTTAAGAGGAGGTGTAACAATTCAACAATACAAGATAGGGATATGTGATGAAGACGAGTCTTACATGATCAGTCTTATGAGTCATATCAATTCGGATCGTGACAATCCTCTATTCGCCCTTGCGTTCTCAGGAGGCAGGGAGCTTATTCAGTATCTGGATGCAGGGAACCTTGATGTGATACTTATTGGCGAGAACGTGTACAGGGAGATCGGTATGGTCCTCCGGGGCAGAAGATGCATGATATTCACGCCGGACAGGGAACGTAGGATTGCAGAGACTGGGGTAGGAATTATATTCAAGTATTCCAGAGTGAAAGATATAGTATCTGACATACTTGCATTTATGAATGTGGTTGATGTGGGAAGGAGCAGAGATTTATTCCGGAGTTATGCAGTTATGTCGCCGGTGGGAAGATGTGGCAAGACAAGCCTGGCGGTGAGCCTGTGTATGAATGATGAGGTAAGAGGTGGTCTATATATAGGAATGGAGGAATACGGAGGATTTCAGGACAAGGAGGATGTGATATCCAATATTATATATCTGGCAAGGGAGAGATCTTCTGATCTGATGGAATATATGGAGAGTCATGTGGCGAATCTGGAGAATTACAGTGTTCTGGGATATCTCAGGTCATACATAGATGCGATGGAACTGGAACGGGATGATATGGCGTGGCTGGTGGATCAGATTCGGATGTGGGGCAGATATACCACTGTGGTATTTGATGTTGGGCCGGCGGTGTTCAAGGATATTACGATCTGGGGGACATTTGACGAGGTGATAGTACCGACTCTGGGAGATGAGTTTTCTGATGAGAAGATAGGCGCGTTTGAATCGCTGCTCGACAGATCAGAGCTTGGAAAGATCGCACGGAGACTCCAGATAGTATCGGTGCCCGATGCGCCTCCGGGGAGTGCGGAGATGCTCAGATTTATACAGAATGAAATGGGGGCACACCGATGAAAAATGAAGATATTCAGAGCATAAGAACCCGTGTCCTTCAGAATATAGATATGTCGGGTGATATTCAGGATGAAAAGGTCAGTGGGTTGATAGACAGATGCATTCTTGATTATGCCGATCAGAATGGCTGCCCTCTCAGCACAAGAGACAAGCTGGAAATCAAAAGGCAGCTGTTCAACAGTCTGAGGAGACTGGATGTGTTGTCGGAGCTGCTCGACGATGAGGAGATCACCGAGATCATGATAAATGGTGCTGACAGTATATTTATAGAGCGTAAGGGCAGGATGTATAGATGCGACAGAACATTTGAGAGCGAGGAGCGGCTTAAGACAGTGATACAGCATATCGTAGCTTCCTGCAACAGAATGGTGAATGAGGCATCACCTATAGTTGATGCCAGACTGGAGGATGGCTCCAGGGTAAATGTAGTGCTTCCGCCGGTGAGCCTTAGTGGCTGTGTCATGACGATAAGAAAGTTCCCATCAGAAGGAATGACGATGGACAGGCTGGTGTCGCTGGGATCCATCAATACCGAGGTCTCTGCATTCCTGAATATGCTGGTGGTATCAGGGTACAACATAATTGTGTCAGGCGGCACGGGAGCGGGCAAGACTACATTTCTGAATGCTCTGTCAGGATGTATACCTGGTGATGAGAGAATAGTAACGATCGAGGACTCGGCGGAACTGCAGATAGAGGGAATAGAGAACCTTGTCAGACTCGAAGCCAGAGGTGTGAACACGGCGGGAGAGAACGCAGTGAGTATAAGAGATCTTATCAAGGCAAGCCTCAGGATGAGACCCTCACGGATTATAGTCGGAGAGGTCAGGGATGAGGCGGCCATAGATATGCTCAGTGCCATGAACACCGGTCATGACGGAAGTCTGTCAACTGGGCATGCCAATTCAAGCAGGGATATGCTCACGAGACTTGAGACCATGGTGCTTATGGGTGCTGACATGCCAGTGCTGGCAATAAGGCAGCAGATAGTGTCAGCTGTGGATATAATCATACAGCTTGGCAGGCTGAGGGACAAAACGAGAAAATGTATAGAGATAAGTGAAGTTGTAGGACTTGAGGGAGGTGAATATGTCATGAATAAGTTGTATGAGTTCCATGAGAATGGTATGAAGGATAACAAGATTTCGGGGACACTGCGTAAGATAAATGACCTGCATAATACATCAAAGCTGATGTCGGCGGGGCTCATAAATGTCAGTGCTTCCAGTTCAAAGCGGGAGGTGCGTTGATGCCATGACGGATTACAGAGAGTACAGGCTCAGCGTAAAAGAGCGGATAGTTGTGATCCTGTTGTATGTCGTGCTTGCGGAGACTATTTCTCTGCTGTTCTACGACAGCTTTATACCGGGAATCGTGGGCACACCTGGATGCATACTCTTTATGCGTGGATATGCAGGCATGAGGTGCAGGCAGCGGCAGCGAAAGCTGAATATGGAGTTCAAGGAGCTGCTTCTCTCACTGTCGGCGAATATGGCGGCCGGTTATTCTCTGGAAAGAGCATTTGTTCCTGCTTATCAGGAATTGGAAAGTATATATCAGGGCAGGGGGTATATACAGGAAGAGACACATTTGATCATAAGGGGGATAGAAATGCGTACCGATGTGGTGGCGCTTCTGCAGGATCTGGGAGAGCGTTCGGGTCTTGATGATATAAGGGAGTTTGCGAGGGTAACCAGGGTGGCAAAGGGAACAGGAGGCAATTTGATCGGAATGATGAAGAAGATGGTGGAGGCAATGGAGGGCCGTATTGCAGTGGAGGAGGAGATAGAGACAATGATAACCTCCAAAAAGCTGGAGCAGAACATAATGTCAGCCATGCCGTTTGCCATAGTTCTGTACATGAGGGTATGCAATCCGGGATATATGGATGCACTGTACGGCAATATACCGGGGATAACAGCCATGAGTGTGTGTCTGCTGCTTATATATGTAAGCATAAGATGGGGCAGACATATCATTGATATACAGGTATGAGAGGTGGTCAGATGATAGACAGACTTGCTGTACGTATATATGATCTGGTGGCCGGACATATTGATATGGATGAGTCGGCCCGCAAGATGAAAAGGCTGTATACATGCACTGACGATACAGCCAGGCAGAAGTGCAGGAACTTCTATACAGGAATAATAAAGAATATTCTGCTGGTCCTGATAGTATGTATTGTGTTGACACTTGTATTGCTGATAAAAACGGTCGTTGGTACGAATGCGGTGATACTGGAGAGGCAGGGCTATGGTGGTGATACGACTGTCAGAACTCTGCGGACAGAGCTGGATGGCAAAGAGCTTGACTTTCAGGTGGATGTAATTCCTGTGGAATATTCGGATGATGAGCTGAAGGAGGCGTTCAACAGGGGGTTTGAGCTTCTGGACAGCATATATCTCGGAGCAAATGAAACGGCGGATGAGGTAAGACAGGATCTGAAGCTGGTGGATACGCTGGAAGAGACAGGACTGGATGTGCAGTGGTTCAGCAGTGATCCTGAGCTGATATCATCCACTGGGGTGGTGCACAATGGGGAGCTCGATGCCGGAAGTACTGTTACACTGACGGCGGTGCTGACATATGGTGATCAGAGTGCAGAGCGGGAGTATCCCGTGATGGTGGCAGCAAAGGAGTATACCAGGGACGAACAGGTGGCGGACAGGCTGGCTTCCCATGTGCGGATGCTTCAGGAGGAAAGCAGTGACAGAGTTCTGGAGCTGCCGGAGACCATAGATGGGTACAATATTGGTGAAGAAGGGGAAGAGAACAATTCGGCTGCCATACTTGTGCTAGGAATCATAGCAGCGGCCTGTATCTGGTCTGGAGCACGGGTAAAGATAAGGAACATGGAGAAGGACAGAGAGAGCAGTCTTATGCTGGAGTATCCCGGGCTCGTGGACAAGCTTGTCCTGTACCTTGGTGCGGGAGTAACCGTCAGAGGAGCTTTTGCCAGGATAGCAGGAGCTTCTGGCCCGGAAGGGGCTGGAAGTCCGCTGGAGAGGGAGCTGATATATACCCTCAACGAGATAGATGCCGGTGTGCCGGAGGGGGAGGCTTATTACAATATGGGGCACAGGATAAATATACCGGTGTATATGAAGCTTATGTCCCTGCTGTCACAGAATATAAAGAAGGGAACGAAAGATATAGTTCTCATGATGTCAGGTGAGGAGCAGGCTGCGCTTCAGATGCGCAGGGAGCTTGCAAGGAGAAAGGGGGAGGAGGCAGGAACCAGACTGCTTTTCCCTATGATAATACTGCTGGGAGTGGTGATGGTTATAGTGGTACTGCCAGCAGTGATGAATTTTTAAGGAGGAAACGCATTATGAACAGATGGGAAGAATTTATGGAAGATGAGTCAGGAATGGGAGTCGTAGAGATTATTTTAATAATGGTGGTACTTATAGCGATGTGCATTGTGTTCAAGCAGCAGATCACATCGCTGGTGAACAATATATGGAGCTCCATCAATAAGAGTGCCAAGAAAATCTATTAGGAGTGCAGGGCTTATGAAGAATGATGGACAGATAACGGTGTTCCTGTGTCTGGTCTTGCTTTCGATATTGTTGTTGGGATTTACAGCGCTGGAAATTGTGCGTGTGAAAACCGGCAGCGCCAGGGCCGCGATAGCGGCCGATGGCGCTGTCCACAGTGTAATGGCAGCTTATAACAAGCCGCTTTTTCAGGAATATCACCTTCTTGCTGTGGACAGGGAGCTTCAGGGACAGGGAGAGGGAAAGCTTGAGCAGATGGCCCAGGATTATATGGATCACACACTGGATGGTCAGATGGAGGGGCTGAGTGCTGATCAGGTAGAACTGGCCGGGTATAAAGGGCTGTTGGATGATGACTGTGACAATATGAAGCTGCAGATATCAGATTATATGCAGATGTATATCCAGATGGAGGGGACCAGAGATCTTCTTGAGATGCTGACGGTGGAGGACGAATCGGAGAAAAAAGCTGTTACGGCTATAGATAATGGAGCCGGTGAGGAGGGAGACAGCGACAGTCTGTGGCTGGGAACAGATCCGAGGGATGTTATGGACAGGCTGAGAAGTGGAGGTATTCTGATGCTGGTAACGCCGGGAGGAAAAGAGCCGTCTGCAGCAGAGTTTGATATGGCTGGTCTTCCATCGGCGGACAGAGATAACCATGATAGCGAGATGGAGGATATACAGTTTGATGATATAGAGACATTCAGGCGGCAGATACAACTAGATGATCATGACTCCAAAGCAGGACTTACTGATAATTTCTATGGGATATGTTATGCACTGCAGACATTTGGATATTATACATCGCCTGTGGATAACAGACCCATGTCCTGTGAAGTGGAATACATGATAGCGGGAAAGGACAATGACAGAGATAATCTGAAAGGCGTTGTAAACCGCATAATTGCGCACAGGCTGCCGGTCAATATGGCATATCTGCTCACGGACAAGAGTAAGGTGGCGACGGTAGAGGCTATAGCATTTGTATTGTCACTTCTTCCGGGAGTTACATATTCAGCGACCAAATATCTGCTGCTTGGCTGCTGGGCTTATGCGGAGACTCTGGCTGATATAAGGATCATGCTGGCGGGAAATAATATACAGATGTTCAAGGACAGTGGCACCTGGATGACGGATATAGAGAATCTCCAGGATCTCATAAATCTGGACAATGTGGGATATGAAGGAGCAGATGCAATAGGTTATAAGGGGTATCTTGCGCTGCTGCTGGCGGAAAATTCAGGAAATATGTATTACAGGATGGCAGATCTTATCCAACTGAATATAAGTAGAAGTGATGAGACATTTGACATGAAGAACATGGTGTATGAGATATCCATGGATGTTGAGGTGGCACAGTCGGAGAAATTTGCGGCATTTATCCGGGATATGGGTGGTCAGGATGTAGACGGCAATATGTACAGACATAGTTTCAGGGTGACTGCGGGATATTGAGAGACAGGTTGTGTTAAGTACAGAAGGGGGGTGTTATATGTTCTTCTGTTACAGATCGGAGAATAGAAAAAAATCGCCTCTCCAAGCGCATATCATATATATATTCAAATCCGTTGCCTGTTGCAGGAGAATATATAAGACATCCCCTTCAGACAGAGGGAGCGCAAGTGTGGAGGCGGCCATAGTTCTTCCTGTGTTTATACTGGCAGTGATGGGTATAGCCGGTATAGCTGGCGCGTTCCGCACAAAGATTATCGTGTATGAGGGTGCGCATGAGACTGCGGCATGGATGGCGGAATATGCATATCTGGATAGACAGGTGGAGTCGGGGGCAGATGTGGGGGATGAGTCCGTGCTTATAAAGAATGGAATATCCGCAATATCAGCAAGAACCAGACTGGATACTTATATAGATAATGAAGAGCTTGTGGATAAATATGTTGCAGGCGGAATAAATGGGATCAGGATAGTCCGTGCTGGAATACGCGAGGATGATCATGTAGAGTTGGAGATTGCCTATGATCTTGTCATAGAGGTACCGGTCGTGGGCAGCATCGAGATTCCGTGCAGTGAGAGTATACGCCAGAGAGCATTTGTGGGATATAGTTCTGAGCATGACGAGGACTCCGATGCGGAGTATGTATATGTGGCTGAAAACGGTGATGTATATCACAGATCAAGGAGCTGTTATCATATAAGACTGACTATAAAGCAGGTATCCCCACGGACGCTGGATAACGAATATAGTGAACTGACCCGATGCAGACTGTGTGCGCATTATAGTGGGAGAGGCACATTGTATGTAACTGACAGTGGGGATAGATATCATTTTTCACTGGGATGTCCGGGACTCAAGCGCACTATATACAGAGTAAAGAAATCTGACAGGGAAGATCTGAGGCCCTGCAGTAACTGTGGCGGTTGATATATCATCCCGGATGTTCTGCGGATTGAATGCTTATGGAGGAAAGAGATGAATAACAGAGGTTCAGTTGTAATAGAAATGTGTCTTATAGCGCCTATACTTGTGGGGGTTATGTTCGTGGTGATAAATGTATTGATTCTGGCTATGAATACAGGAATTGCTGAGGGGGAAATGTATTCAGTGTTATACAATAAGGAAGAGTATTACATGTCGGTTGATGGAGAGGGTGACACTGACATGGCTGCAAGTGTGTTGGCGCAACACCTGAACAATGGCATGTGCATGGTGGATAATGTCAGCGTGGATGCATGTATGAAGGAGAATAAATCAGCTGTATTATCCGGAGCAGCAGTGAAGGGAAACTGGAATATCCAGGTAAGTTATAAGGAGGACACGCCGGGAGTACAGATGTTGATAAATGATGGAGTGGTGCAGAAAATGGTTGCGGTGAGTCAGGAGATACGGAATACAGCATCCAATCTGAGGAGGTGGCAGGCGTATGGTGAGCTATTGTCAGACTGAGGGAGTCAATACATTCCATGTGGTGAAGCTGAATGCTGCTTCAGTGGGGTCTTATGAAGTTGATATGCTCTACAATAATTTTGTGGATGGCATCATACAGCCGGAATTCAGGGCTCTGGACGGAGAACTATTGCTCTATAACAAAATAAATGGCATGAAGGTTCTGGCGGAGTGCGTGAAGACCTGTCTGATATCTGTGGGACAGGCGGCGTCACTTATAGAAGCCGTATGTAGTGTTGCCATGGAGGCTGATGAATATATGCTGGACCCGGACAATCTTCTTATAAGTATGGATTATATATACTATGATCCGGACAGTCAGAGCTACAGATTCATATATATGCCGGGCAATGAAAAGGATGTGCGCGGACAGATAAAGAGACTTGTGGAGGAGCTTATCAAGAAAATAGTACACAGGGATGCAAGTCTGGTAGATTTCATGTATGGAGCATATGACAGGGTGGTGTCGCCAGCATTTGATGTTGGAGCGTTGATGAAATATGCAGAAGATGAGAGGAAAGTGTGGATATCGGATAATGACAGTGAGAAGACTGTGAAAGCTTCCGTAAGCAGAGATGAGGAACTGCTGGATTCGCTGTTCGGACAAGAGAAAACTGAATGTTCAGGGGAAGGGCAGTATCGTGGTATGGGACTCAGGAACACTGTGGGAAAAAAGCCTGCATGTGCAGAAGGCGGCAGATATGCGATATTGTTCGCGGCTATGACTCTTACAATTGTGGCAGGGGTGGCTTTACTGGTGATACAACTGTCCGGATATGGACATATGGTGGAGGTAAGGCCTTTTATGCTTCTGCTGATACTGTTTTGTGTAGAACTGTTCATATATCTTGAGCTTCGCAGAAAGGACATACATGACATCCATACGCAGGATGAGAGTGTGACTGGTCAGGACAGGGCTGCGTATAGTGATGAGATGGATGAACCGGTGCAGTGTACGGCTGCCGGCATTGCTGATGATGCTCCGGAGTCTGACACAGAGCTGCTGGTGGATGCACTTGATGAAACTACGATCCTTGCGGATGCACGTGAAGAGAAGACGGATATGGGACAGCTTCTATTACACATGTTTGACGCTTCCGGGGACAGACAGATACAGGTAAGCTCCAGACCGACAGTGATCGGCAGAGGCCTTACGGGGGTGGATGTACCTGTTGTAGACAGGGAGATCAGCAGAAAGCATGTCAGGGTCTATGAGCTGGAGGGAAATGTGTATGCAGAGGACATGGGCTCCACCAATGGTACATTTGTGAATGATATAAGACTACAGGCAGGAAAGCGGTGGCCTCTCACAGATGGAGATCATCTCAGAATAGGCGGGCATGAATACAGCATCCAAATATCGCTTATCTGATTGATATAAAATGTAAATTCAGATATAATAGTCAGTAGATTTACATTTATACGAAGCAGAAGGTAGGTAGTGGACGATGTCGTATGTGGCTTTATACAGGAAATGGAGACCTGATACTTTTGATGAAGTAAAGGGGCAGGATCATATAGTTACCACTCTTAGGAATCAGATTAAGAATGATAGACTTGGTCATGCCTTTTTATTTTGCGGTACAAGAGGAACAGGTAAGACTTCCATAGCGAAGATATTTGCCAAGGCATGTAACTGTGAGCATCCTGTGGATGGGAGTCCATGCAACGAGTGTGCCAGCTGTAAGGCCATAGCGGACGGCTCGTCGCTGAATGTAATAGAGATAGATGCTGCATCTAATAATGGTGTGGATAACATAAGGCAGATCAGGGAAGAGGTGGCATATCCGCCCACAGAGGGCAGGTATAAGGTATATATAATCGATGAGGTTCATATGCTTTCTCCGGGAGCTTTCAATGCATTGCTCAAGACACTGGAGGAGCCGCCATCATACGTTATATTCATACTTGCAACGACAGAGTCCCATAAGATCCCGATAACCATATCGTCAAGATGTCAGAAGTATGATTTCAGAAGGATTCCTGTGGATACCATAGCGGACAGGCTGCAGGAGCTGATGGACAGAGAAGGGCTTGATGCAGATAGGAAGGCAATAGATTATATTGCCAAGTCCGGGGACGGATCCATGAGAGATGCACTCTCTATACTGGATCAGTGTGTGGCCTTTAACCTTGGACAGAAGCTGACATATGACAATGTACTTGAGACTATCGGAGCAGTTGATATAGATACATTTGCCAGACTCCTCAAGTGCGTGCTTGAAGGGGATGTGGAGAATGCCATAGATGTGGTTGACGAGGTTGTATGGCAGGGAAGAGAGCTGGGCAGATTCGTCAATGAATTCACATGGTTCCTCCGTAATATACTTGTTGTCAAGCTGTCAGCTGCGGAGGGCGATCGTCTGGATATGACGAAGGAGAATCTGCAGCGCATAAAAGACATAGCAGAAGTTATGGATGAGAGTACGATCATCAGGTACATCAATGTTTTTTCAGATACGGCTGCCAGAATAAAGTACTCCACGCAGAAAAGGATAGTGCTTGAGATGGCTGTTATAAAGTTGTGCAGGCCTCAGATGGAGGTTGATACGACAAGTCTTATTGAGAGAGTCCGTATGCTGGAGGATAAGCTTGAGAAGCTTCTGGATGGAGGAATACAGATAACTGCAGCACCTCAGCAGAATCCGGGACAGCCGGTGGATGGCGGGGCAGCAGTTGATCAGGCGGAGGTCAAGGCGTTTCAGGAGAAGCTGGCGAGAGAACTGCCGGAGGCGGAATACGCGGACCTCAAGAATGCAGCGGATAACTGGGATGAGATACTGTCCAGGCTGTCACCTCCGGCAAGGAGATATCTGGAGAGGAATGATGGCAATCCGGAGAACCGTACAAAGCTTATTCTGGCCGATGATAACAAAAAGCTTGTACTTATGATACCGCTCGTGGAGGATGATCTCCCCAAGATGTATTATGATGATGCGGAGCATGTAGAGCAGGTGAAGAGTGTCATAGAAGAGTATCTTGGCAAAACAGTGGATTTTGAGATAATATGTACAAGGAATTCACATAAGGATAACGGCAGGCTCGAGACAGAGAATGTAAGAAATCTCATACATTTTGCGAATATTGAGAGAAAGTAACGGAATATATATCCGTTTTATAATTTATATAATGAATAGAACAATCAAGGAGGATTATAGTAATGGCTAAGAGAGGTGGATTTCCAGGTGGCATGATGCCTGGCAATATGAACAATCTTATGAAGCAGGCACAGAAGATGCAGAAGCAGATGGAGGAGACAACCAAGACACTTGAGGATAAGGTATATGAGTCATCTGTAGGCGGCGGTGTTGTGACTGCAAAGGTATCAGGCAAGAAGGAACTCATGGAGATCAAGCTTGACCCGGAGGTTGTTGATCCTGATGATATAGAGACACTTGAAGATCTCATCATATCAGCTGTGAATGAGGCTCTCAGAGCTCAGGAGGAGGATTACAATGACAGCATGGGTAAGATCTCTGGTGGAATGGGACTTGGAGGCTTGCCTTTCTAATGGAAGTATATGGTGGAGAAGTAAACAGGCTCATAGAGGAGCTTGGAAGACTGCCCGGTATTGGTTCCAAGACCGCGCAGAGGCTGGCATTTCACATCATAAGTATGCCGGAGGAGCGTGCACTTGCACTGGCGGATTCCATAGTGAATGCCAAGAAGAACATAAAGTATTGCAGCTGCTGTTACACGATAACAGACAGGGAGACCTGTCCTATATGCAGCTCACCTAACAGAAATCACAGGGTCATAATGGTTGTGGAGACTTCCAGGGATCTTGCGGCATATGAGCGTACAGGCCAGTTCGATGGAGTGTATCATGTATTGCATGGGGTGATCAATCCGGCACTTGGAATCGGACCGGCTGATATAAGGATATCTGAGCTCATGAGAAGGCTTCAGAGCGAGGATGTGGATGAACTCATAATAGCCACAGGATCGGGACCGGAAGGCGAAGCAACGGCCATGTACATATCCAAGCTGGTCAAGCCGGCAGGAATAAAGGTCAGCAGAATAGCCAGCGGGGTACCTGTGGGAGGAGATCTGGAGTGTATTGATGAGGTTACATTGCTCAGAGCATTAGAGGGGCGTGTGTACCTGTAGTAAGTATAAATTAATACTACATAAGTAAAAAAGAAAGAGGTGCAAAAGTATGTTAAGAGTAGGTTTTTTAACAAGTGGCGGTGACTGCCAGGCATTGAATGCGACGATGCGAGGCATTGCAAAGGGTCTGTATGAGCTGTTCGACGAAGTTGAGATCTATGGTTTCCTTGAGGGCTACAAGGGACTTATGCGCGGCAATTACATCAAGATGAAGCCAGTCGACTTCTCAGGAATAATCAATAAGGGCGGCACTATTCTTGGAAGTTCAAGACAGCCATTCAAGCTTATGGGCGAGCCGACAGAGGATGGTCTGGACAAGGTTAAGTCCATGAAAGAAACATATAAGAAGCTGAAGCTTGACTGTCTGTGTGTATTGGGTGGTAATGGTTCACAGAAGACTGCCAATCTGCTCAGTCAGGAGGGACTCAATGTTATAGGCCTTCCAAAGACAATAGATAACGACCTGTGGGGAACTGATATGACGTTCGGTTTCCAGAGTGCAGTTGACATTGCAACACAGACCATAGACTGCATTCACACAACAGCAGCATCTCATAACAGAATATTTATCGTGGAGATCATGGGACATAAGGTTGGCTGGATAACACTTCATGCCGGAATCGCAGGCGGCGCAGATGTCATTCTTCTCCCGGAGATACCTTACGATATCGAGAAGGTATACAAGGCTATCGACAAGAGAACAAAGGACAACAAGGGCTTCACCATAGTTGCGGTGGCAGAGGGGGCTATACCAAAGGATGTGGCAGAGCTTCCAAAGAAGAAGAGAAAGGAAGTCATAGCTAATAATCCATATCCATCAGTTGCTTATGAGCTTGCTGATAAGCTCAAGGCATACACAACACAGGATATAAGGATTGCCATACCTGGACATACTCAGAGAGGTGGAAGTCCTGACGCATATGACAGAGTTATATCATCCAGATTCGGAGCCAAGGCTGCGGAGCTTATCAAGGCCAAGGATTTCGGCAAGCTGGTTGTATTTCTTGACAATAAGGTTACAGCTATACCTCTTTCAGAGAGTGCAGGTAAGCTGAAATACGTATCTCCTGATGACGATATCATCAGCGAGGCAAGAACCCTTGGCATATCATTTGGTGACAAATAAGCTCCTGACAGATCTGGACATGATCTGTGTTAAGTGATTCACATTTTCTCCCTATTTGCATACTTATGTAATAGACACACAACAATGCAGATAGGGAGATTTGTATGAGCGAAGAATTTAAGTATATTCCATACAGCCCTGAGGACAGTAACCTCCGTGGGCTGATAAGAGAGGGAAATATCTATAATCTTAAGAATGCTGTCCCACCTTCACTTAGAGAAGGTGATAGCAGTTATAGCATGGCATGGTCCGGAATACTTCTTCCCAACAGCTGTGATGATGCGGATGAGCTTATCAGGGATATCGAATATATGAAGGAGATGTACCCTGAGGAGATACGGAAGATGAGCATGGCGGTGGAGGAAGAGTGTGATAAACTAGAGTATGAGGGAAGTCCTATGCTCGTGGAGTATCCGGATCGCGAAGAGATGCGACGGGTAGCAAGGACTGTGTACGATGTTCTCAGCGATGGCGGGGTTATTCAGGATGAATACAAGGCGGCATTGTCAGAACAGGCGGCAGCAGGAGATCCACCATATGTGCCTGAGGGGCCTGGCTGTGTCAATTGTATAATGAGAAATGTAATAGAACTGCTTGTCTGCAATGAATTCTGCATGAGGAGAGACAGGCATAGAAGACGGAGAAGAAGGTTTTATTAGTGAAGAAGAAAATTAATGTACTTGCAAAGGCGATCGTGATGGTCATTGTGTTTGTAGTCACGATATACTTTGCCAATATGTTTGAGAATAGAAGTTATAAGAATCTGGCTGCGGAGATGGAGGAGGCGGAGCTGCCATTGGCTTATGTAAGCAATGGCGATTCGCTTCTCAACTGCATGCATGGATATACAGGAGATGTGGACCTCACATTGCTGAGGGATTCTATCACGCCTATAGATGAGAATAAAAGTATCCAGGTGAAGGTTGGCAATGCCACCGGGTATGCTGACAGCTATTCATATGAGATAAGATCCATATCAGGTAATTCTCTTGTTGAGAAGGGAGATCTGGTATCTGAGACTGATGGGACAGGCTATGACATATTGAATATTAATGTGAGAATGGATCTTAAGAAGGATATGGAATATATGCTTGTTGTAAAGGCTCATTCTGAGAAGGGCGCAGAGGCCGATTATTACACAAGGGTGGTCGTCAATGATGATTACCATGAATCGGAGCTTCTTGATGCAGTAAAAGCGTTCCATGATGCGACATTTGACTTTGATGCCCTTGAAACGGATTCGGTTATAGGTACCTATAAGCAGGAATATATGGGCAGTGGAACGGGGGATTCATATGGTCTTGGACATACGAATCTGGCGGATTCGTACAGCAGCATTGTGTGGGATGGACTGAAGCCTTCTGTTATTGGCGATGTCAATACTTATATAAAAGAGATAGATGTCAATTATGCGGTTATAGAGATGGAATACGGAATGACATCTACCACAGATCAGGATGTGACCAGCTATTATTCTGTAAAGGAATTCTACAAGGTGAGTTATGGTATGGTTCCAGTGAACAGTGGCGAGGAAACCACTGAATGGACAGAGGATGACTATGCTGAGGACATGGAATCAACGGATGAGGGCGACGTTGAGATGGAGCCCAAGATCACCATGCTGAGTTTTGACAGATATGTGGATGAATATTTTGACAGAAGTGGAATCGACTCCATAAACAACGTATATGAGATAGGTATCGTGTCATCTGATGATCTTGGATATAGATATACAGAGGATAATAAGAAGATTGCGTTTGTGCGCAACGGACAGCTGTGGATGTACGATTATGCAGACGGTATGATAACGCTGGTATATGGCTTCTGTATGGATGATTACACCAGTGAACTGGATACATTTGACAATCATGATATCAATATTATCAGCTTCGATAAGAGTGGAGATCTGACATTTGCGGTGTATGGATATATGAATCGTGGAGAGCATGAGGGCAAACTGGGAGTATCATTGTACACATTCTCATACAGCAGCCTTGAAGTGGATGAGCTTCTGTTCGTAGAGTGCAATGTTCCATATGAGGCTATGAAGAGTGAGACGTCCAGACTGACATATTATGACGGCAATAAGTTCTATTACATGCTTGGTGATAAGGTAAATGTGGTGGATGTAGCTGCGAAGAAACAGTCCTATATAGCTGATAATCTTTCATCAAGGGATGTAAAGGTTTCCAATAATATGGAGGTTATCGCATATGGCACGAGTGAGGATCAAAGCCAGAATACGAATATCACTCTGATGAATATGAAAACGGGCAAAAACTACGATATAGATGCTGGTGACGGAGAATGCCTGATTTGCTATGGTTTTAAGGATTCTGATATGGTATATGGAGTGTCAGACATAGCTGATGGATCACTGGATGTGGATTCTGAATCATTTGCCGAAACAAAATACAGCGAGGAGTCCAGGGACAATATCCCGGCATCAAGGCTGTATATTGTAAATAGTGATGGAGAGCAGATCAAGGAGTATGCAAAGTCCGGCTGCTATATTATGCAGGTGGATATTGACACGAATCTGCTGTATCTAACCAGAGGAGAGAAGAGTGGCTCAGGTTTTGCTGCTATCAAGGATGACTTCATAACCTTTAAGGAGGATGATTCCAAGCCGGTTGTTGCCACCACACACAATTCATCCATAACCGGATATGACAGGCTGTATTTTACAGTGCCGTCAAATATATATCTGAGTTATATACCTGGAATTAATATAACCAGGGAGAAGAGAGCCGAGAGTTCGGTGAATATGATAATGACAACGGTGAGAGATAAAGTCACATACAATGTGTATGATAATCTTGGCCTTTCAAAGATATACGATGTGGCAGGCGATGCAATAAATTATGCAGTGCAGGTATCGGGCATAGTAGTATCAAGTGATGGTGAGGTAATATACAGGAAGACGGAGAGTCAGGAGTACAATACCATCGCTGCTGCGATATTCCATCACAGCACCAGATCTGTGGATTCTTCCTTGGCTGATTGCCTGTACATGGTGCTTTCATATGAGGGAAGTCCGGCAACGGAGGATGCCATAGCAGAATATGAAGATCCGGTTGCAGCGCTTAGTGGGCTTGGAGTAAAAGAAGGAATAGACATCTCTGGATTGTCACTGAGCATGTATCTGGGATATGTCAGCAAGGGTGTTCCGGTCATATCAAGAATAGATGACGGAAGATATGTGCTCATAGTGAGCTACAACGAAGAGGATGTAAGATATTATGACCCTGTGGAGGATCAGGAGATCGTTGTATCCAGGGAAGAGTACACCGACATGATGAATCAGTGTCATGGAGAGGCTTATACCTATGTTGATGATTAGAACAGATATCAATAAGCAAAAAGAAAACGGAGCGAAATGCTCCGTTTTCTTTATAATAGTTGTAGTATAAGTTATTACAGATCCGGTCATTTGCCAGATCCGGTGAATTACTCCTCTGAGATTGTTCCTACTGGACAAGAACCAGCACAAGCACCACATGAGATACACTGTGAACCATCGATAACAAATACGCCGCCATTATCGCTGATAGCACCTACTGGACAAGAACCAGCGCATGAACCACAACCGATACATGAATCGCCAATAACGAATGCCATAATTGTTTCCTCCTTATAAAGTAAAAATAATCACACGCTTATTGTAAAACAAAAATCATTAATAAGCAAGTAATAATAATATTTATCAACAACTGGTTTTATCAATAAGATTCAATAAGTCCGGCAGAGGGGGAGGTGTATTGTAAATATTATTGTGAATAAAAGGGATAGACATTTAAAATGGGGTATAATATAATGTGAATGCTGAACAAGTGTGATTTAAGGAGGATTATTATAATGGCAACGATCAGTAAGGAAATGCTTATAAATGATATTTTGGCGGTAGACGCAGGCAATGCGGCAATACTTATGGCTGCAGGAATGCACTGTATAGGTTGTCTTGCAGCTGCAGGAGAGACTCTTGAGGAGGCCGCAGCAGTTCATGGACTTGATGCAGTGGAGCTTGAGCAGGAGATCAATGATTACCTTGCAAAAAAGGAGGCAGAGTAGTATACTTGCCAAAGTCGGCGATTGTACTATAAAGGATGGAGAGATATATGAAAACAGATGGAACAAATCCTCCCGGGCAGGAGACATTTGGACTGATAGATATTAATTGTCACATTCTTCCGGGAACTGAGGATGGCCCGGATAATTTCAGGGAAGCATCTGAGATGCTTAGAATAGCATATGAAGAAGGAATAAGAACTATAGTGGCCACTCCGCCATACAACAAGAAGAATCCGATCATGGATGGAGATAAGCTTGACAGAATAGTGGAGCAGCTGAATGTGGAAGCAGGTAAGATAGATCCATCTTACAGGGTTTATCTTGGAAGAGAGATAGAATATAACGATGAGAACCATCAGAAGATCATCTCAGGACAGCTTGATTCCATGGCTGACAGCAAGTATGTCATGATAAGATTTGCGTATGACATAGACTTTGAGACAATATCTGAGGCCATAAGGGATATCAATATGGATGGATATATTCCGATAGTTGCAAATGTTGAGCAGTATGAATGTCTTGAGAATGATGAAGACAAGGTTGAGGAGCTTATACAGCTGGGCGCATATATACAGATTACCGCGGCTGCAGTTGTGGGAGACCTTGGCCATGATATCAAGAGCTTTGCAAGGAAACTGCTCAAGGAAGAACTGGTTCATTTTGTAGCTTCAGATGCATTGGATTCAGAGAACAAGGCACCTTATCTCAGGGAGTGTGCCGAGTACATAGAGAGAAAGTTCGGTGAGGACTATATGAAGGAACTCTTCTACAGGAATCCGATGGCAGTCATAGAGAATGATGACATTGATATATGATGAATATATCTTGGAATAGAGATAGAGAAACATAAAAACTGGGTAAAGAAAACCTCAACAGATAACAGATCTGTTGAGGTTTTTTATGTCTGTTAAAGTTATCAGATATTACAACGCAGACATAGTCTGGAGTGCATCCTCACTCATGATCACTGTGAAATGCTCCTTGAAATGAGCAGGCATAGCATACGTGAGCTTCTGATATGTTCCGTACTCAGCAAGTATACTGCATGCTCTTGTAAATTCCGGAACAGTGTTATTGCTGTTCGACAGTAAGAGGTAGTATCTGTTGTCAGAAGGATTCTTGTACAGACAATTCTCACTGAAGTAGAATGATGCAACCTGTCTTGAAGCTGTTATTATGGTAGGGAGGGAGTCAAAGGTATACAGTGAGTACATTCTCTTCTGTGTATTCTTTGTCTCTTCCGTATCAGACTTTTTATTATTCTTGTCTGCAGCTGCGCTGGTGGATAAGTTCGCCTGGTCAGAGGCTTTGCTGTCGTCCGCTGCTGAAGCCTCGGCAAAGTCACCGGCTGAGCTGGCAAGTCCGGAAATCGTGCTGAACAGTCCTTCAAGCATATCCCTTACGCCCTGTGGAACTGCACCTGAACCGCTGATCTCCAGTCTGGCTATGGTACCATTGCCCTCATCGCTGTCGTCACTGTCCTCATCGTCTTCATCCAGGTCATCCTGTTCCAGATACTCGTCATCGTCGTCTTCATCCAGATCATATTCATTGACCTTGGAGAATCGGGAGAAACGTGTATCAAGTTCTTCCGGATCTTCGACCTTTGTCACTATAAGGATCAGGCAGTCCGAGGAAACGGGAATAGCCTCTATCATGAGAGGTGTGTCATCTGCTTCAAATCCCAATTCAACTGAGGCCTGCTGCATCATATCTTTAAAAAGCTCCTTGGCCTTAGGTGAGCCATAGGCAAGCTCTGATATTTTAAGTTGTTTTTCGTTTAGATCTGCTTTGTTGAGTGTGCATCTTATCTGATTTTCGCTTAAACGTTCAATCTTCAATAGAATCGACCCCCTTTATATGCATTAATAGTGCTCATTTAAAATGTGTATTATAGTTTACCACATTTGTCAAGCAAGTAAAGAGTCTGCAAGGAGAAATTATTGGAATTTAATAATTGGTATACAATATACAGTATGTATACTTTTCTGAAAATTTCATTAAATATGAGGCAAAGGGATTGGAAAAACAGAATAAATAATGTATTGTGAGATTGTGGGCGGGGTAAGCTCAGTATCATGAGCTCATTTCTTTGAATTTTCTAAATGTTCTGCAATTCTGTCTGATTCCTGTCGGTTCAGATGTAATTCCCAGAGATAACGAATGATCACAGCTCACATATTCTCGAAGCAGTAGTCTGATATACAGATATATGGTAAATGAATGGGTTAATACATCACAACACAACACTCACATTGTACAACTGCATAAGAGAAAATATATTTTCGGGGGTGAGGCCTATAGGTGGATAATGGATTTTATGCAACATGTAGATATTGAAGATCTGCACAGAATTACACAGAATAATATGCAAAACCGGAGCTCCGTCTTATATTAAGGCGGAGCTCTTTATCTGATAAGCCAGTCATCAATGCCGTTACAGATTGCGTCAGATAGGGCTTTTTGATAATCATCTGTGCAGAGCCTTGAGCATTCGCTGTTGTTGCTGAGAAATCCACATTCAACGATGACTGCGGTGCAGGGGCTTTCGGTGAGTACGAGATATGCTGAGTTACCCTTTGCGGATCTGCTGTTGTCCGGATCTGCATCCTCTATGAGGTGTTTCTGGATGCTCTCGGCCAGGGCTTTGCCATCCTTTGATGTGGAGTAATAGAAAACCTGGGCTCCGTGCACATATTCCGCTGAATAGCTGTTCTGATGAATACTTATATATAGGTCGGCTTTGACTTTGACAGCCATGTCAGTTCTGCTTCTGAGATCTGATGTTTTTTTGCTGGAGACACCCGGGTTGTCAAGTGACACATCAGAATCGCGGGTTAGAAATACAGTGTAGCCCCTGTCCTTAAGTGCCTGGGCAAGCTTCGTGGAGATTGCAAGGTTGATGTCTTTCTCCTTGATTCCGTCGGGGCTGACCTTACCGGGATCGTAGCCGCCGTGGCCCGGATCTATCAGAATGACATATTCCGGTTCTGTTCCGTTCTGGTTTTCGGTAACTTCATCACGAACCGTGGTGCTTTGACCGGATGTGTCTGGCTGGCCGGATGTGCCGTCACCTCGGACAAATATCAGATAACATACAACTGGTGGAATGGCTACGGCCAGTATGATGAGTGTGATGATAATGGCATGACGGAGGTTGATATTCATTGAAAAACACCCGATATTTTAAGTATTCACTAATTTATATGAAATATAAAGTCAAATGATTCCTAAACATTTGACACTTATGCGGTGCTGGGCTAAAATATGGGCGTATATGCAATAAAATATAGAAGCGACGACAAGTTATTATAGAAGAAGGTAAAGTGATGAACACTATAATTGCAAAAGCAGGCGTGGATGACGACCACATGTATGAGCAGGCGGCGGAGATACTTAAGAGAGGTGGACTTGTAGCATTCCCGACTGAGACCGTGTATGGCCTTGGAGGGGATGCGCTGAATCCGGATGCGTCCCATCGGATATATGCGGCAAAGGGGCGGCCATCGGATAATCCGCTCATAGTCCACATAGCAGAGACGTCAAGCGTATATGAGCTGGCGGAGACGGTGAGTGACGACACGAAGAAGCTTATGGAAGCATTCTGGCCGGGACCGCTCACGATCATACTCAACAAGAAAGAGATTGTTCCGCACACCACCACAGGAGGACTGGACACGGTGGCCATAAGGATGCCATCACATCCGGTGGCCATGAGACTTATAAAGGATTCGGGCGTGTATATTGCGGCTCCGAGTGCCAATCTGTCCGGAAGACCATCTCCGACCACAGCGCAGCATGTGCAGCAGGATATGGATGGAAGGATAGATATGATCATCGACGGCGGGGCAGTCGGAATCGGTATAGAGTCGACGATAGTGGACATGACCGGAGACAGACCTACTATACTGCGGCCTGGATATATCACACCGGAGATGATAAAGGACATCGTTGGCGATGTGACCATTGACCCGGCGATAACAGGTATGAACAATGCTCTGAGACCTAAGGCTCCGGGCATGAAGTACACACACTATGCTCCAAAGGGAGAACTCAGCATAGTAGAGGGCGATAGACTGGCTGCGGCTGAGAAGATAAGGAGTCTTGTTGCGGAGAAAAAGGCGCAGGGATACAAGACTGCGATACTGTGCGACACTGACAATGTCAGCCTTTATGATGACGGAGTATGCGAGAACGTATACGATGCCGGAAGCAAGAAGAACGAGATAACTGTGTCTGCCGGACTGTACAGTCTGCTCAGAACCTGTGATGACATAGGTGCACAGTATATATACAGCGAGTCATTTGAGGAGGGGGACATGGGCTACGCCATCATGAACCGTCTCATCAAGGCTGCAGGACACAGGATAATAAGCTGTTAGTTAAATTCGAAAAAAATATTATATAAAAAGGAGGATCAGAACATGATAGCACTTGGATGTGACCACGGCGGATATGAGCTTATGCAGGAGGTTATAAAGCACCTTGAGGAGAGAGGCCTTGAGTACAAGAACTTTGGCTGTTACAGCACAGAGTCAGTTGACTATCCGGTATATGGACAGGCAGCAGCAAAGGCAGTAGCTTCAGGTGAGTGTGATAAGGGAATCATCATCTGCGGAACGGGAATCGGAATATCGATCTCAGCGAATAAGATAAAGGGAATCAGAGCTGCACTCTGCCACGACTGCTTCTCAGCACAGGCGACAAGAGAGCACAATGATGCAAATATGCTGGCTATGGGCGCCAGAGTCATAGGACCTGGACTCGCACTTAAGATAGTCGACATATTCCTCGACACACCATTCTCAAACGATGAGAGACATGTGAGAAGAATCGGAATGATTGAATAGCGCCTTATAATGCGCATGCACCTAAAAAAAGAATCCCATGACAGTATGGTCAAGACTGTCATGGGATCTTTTTTTATGCGGCTTTCGTCAAACTGCATCATTTGTTCGACATATAACCGCGTTAAAAGGAAGAAAAATGATTAATGGATAAACATAAGTATTATCAACATAGTCACATTGTACATTAACAATAAAAAAATATCAAGGGGTTTGTACAAACTTTACAAAATGTTTATTTACAATATGGCCAACTCATTATAAAATAATATTACTTGAGTTTTGACATAATAATCTAAAGTGATGCTTTGATAAAGTGTTTATGGAATTGAGTCTGCTCATAAATTTTGATAAGGGAGGAATGTTATGCTGCAGGAGACTATGAAGAAGATAACCGATGCAGAGTCTGAAGCTGACGAGATCATTCGCAAGGCCAAGGAAGAAGCCGACTATACAGTAGCTGCTGCAAAGAAGGAGGCTGCGGATATGATCGCGGCCGCAGGATCAGCTTCGAGAGAAAGCATGAAGAGTGCCGAGGGAGCCGGCAGATCTGAGGAGGAGAAGCTCACGGTGAAGGCGATGGATATTGCCACCGCTGAGATCGCACATCTCAGGGAACGTGCAGCGTCCATGGAAGGCGAGGTTACTTCCATGATCATCGCAGAACTGGTGGGATGAAAAGTCCTGCAGGCATTTTAAGAAAGGGGGTAAATGTATGGCGGTACTTCCTATGAAGAAGATTGAGATCTGTGCCATGAAGAGGGACAGAAAAGCAATTCTTGAGAAGCTCCAGTCGCTGGGAATGGTTGAGATACAGACTGATAACGAAGAGACTGATGACTTCAGGAAGATGAGTACCACAAGCCAGAGAGCAAAGTACGAGAAGAGAGTACAGAATACAGATGAAGCCTTACAGATACTTAATAAGTATGCTCCGGAGGAGAAATCCATATTTGCCAGCTTGGAAGGACGGCAGGAGGCGTCGGAGGCTGACATTCAGGAGATCGTAGCTGGAAGATGGGATTATAACCGTAAGGTTAAAAAAATCCAGGAGATCAGCAAGGATATAGCCGGCTGCGAGGCGGGAATAGTCAAATGTCAGGTGGCTATAGACGGATTGGCGCCGTGGCTGAATATGGACATACCGATCAATACCACAGGGACCGAGAAGACGGATGTGATGATCGGAACCATGCCACCGGGGCTCACGGAGACGGATATACAGGGGTATATAAGCTCTGCGGAACCGGAGATGGCGGGATACACAGTCACTGTTGTAGGATCTGATAAGGACCAGACTTGTATGGTGGCAATAGCCCTTAAACCTGTATCACAGAGGGTGGAGGAGATATTGAGATCCCATGGATTTACAAGAATTTCGTTTTTCTCCAAAAGAACACCTGAACAGAAGACAGATAAGTACAGGGAGGATATAAGGGAGTTCGAACAGTGGATAGAGGACAAGAAGAATGAACTTGTATCCATGGCTGATGACAGAGACAAGCTGAGACTTCTTGCTGACTATTACCGCATAAGGGCGGATAAATATCAGGTTCTTGGAAGCCTTCTCCAGTCAAAGAGCACATTTGTCATATCGGGATATGTGCTGGAGAGAGATGCAGACAGGGTAGTGGCTGTACTCAATGAGAATTTTAGCCTGATGGCTGATGTATATGATGTTCCTGAGGATGAAGCGGCACCTATACAGCTTCAGAATCCGAAGATGTTCGCATCGGCGGAGGGTGTGCTGGAGTCATTTGGACTTCCGGGAAAAGGTGAGATGGATCCAACCACACCGATGGCGATATTCTATATATTCCTGTTCGGACTTATGTTGTCCGATGCGGCGTATGGACTCATCATATTCCTGGCATGTTTTATATTGATAAAGAAATTCCCTAAGATGGAGATCGGACTTCAAAAGTCTCTGCGTCTGTTTATGTACTGTGGTATATCCACACTGATATGGGGAATATTATTTGGCGGTTTCTTCGGAGACCTGATAACGGTGGTATCGAGGACGTTTTTCCACCACGAGGTGACGTTCAAGCCTGTATGGTTTGCACCTCTGGATGACCCGATGAAGCTTTTGTTATTCTCTTTGCTGTTCGGACTTATACATTTGTTCGGCGGACTGGCACTCAAGGGATATATGTGTCTGAAGAAGGGAGATGTGAAATCATTCATATGCGACGTGCTGTCGTGGTTCATGCTCATCACAGGACTTGTGCTGATGCTCATGCCGACGGAGCTGTTCGCATCCATAGCACAGATGCAGTTCAATTTCCCTGGCTGGCTTAAGAATACAAGCTACGGACTGGCGATTGCGGGAGCTGCGATCATCGTGCTCATGTCGGGAAGAGACCACAAGAATCCGGTGCTCAGACTTGCACTTGGGCTGTATGACATATACAACCTGACAGGCTGGCTGTCAGATCTGCTGTCGTACTCAAGGCTTCTTGCATTGGGACTTGCGACAGGAGTTATAGCACAGGTAATAAACCAGATGGGAAGCATGGCTGGCGATGGAATATTCGGAGCCATAGTGTTCATCATCGTATTTATAGTAGGACATCTGTTCAACCTTGCGATCAACATGCTGGGAGCATACGTGCACACATGCCGTCTCCAGTATGTAGAGTTCTTCGGCAAATTCTACGAGGGCGGCGGCAATCCATTCAAGCCGTTCAGGGAGAATACGAAGTACGTTGATATAGTAAGTGGTACAGAAGTGCAGAAATAAGAAATAAAGGTAGGAATAAGATATTCAAGGTATATGTTTCAGAGACTAAGGAAGTAAAGTTCCTGCATATGAGAAAATAATGATGAAGAAGTTGAAAGTTAAATAATAGGAAAGACACATCATAAATTTTCTCATCCGAAACATAAAAGAATATCATTTAAAGTCAACAAATATCAAAGACAGGCAATGTGAAACATCGTAAAACTATATTATGTCGAGTTTGGTATATATTACCTATCAGGGGAATTTGAGCCCGCCGGTCCTTAGGTAATCTTCGATTACCAGCAATAGCCAACTCTCCCACTTCGTGGGTCCCTCTCTATTGCATAGACCGCTGCAGGGCGAAATAAGCGGGAGCGACCCCGGATAGGCAATATATACCAAAGGAAGACTAACATAAAGTAGATGGTTTCACATTGCCGTCCGTAAACCAATTTTAGGAGGAGAAAATATTATGACAATGGGAACGGTTTTGGCATTAGTGGGAGCTGCGCTTGCAGTAATTCTTGCAGGCATGGGATCTGCATATGGAGTAGGAGTTGCCGGTCAGGCGGCAGCAGGTGTAGTAAGTGAGGATCCAAGCAAATTCGCAAAGGTTCTTATCATCCAGCTTCTTCCGGGTACACAGGGTATCTACGGACTTCTTGTTGGATTCATAGCACTGTCCAACATAGGAATCCTTTCAGGAACACCGAAGGAGCTCACAGTAGCACAGGGACTTATGATGCTTGCAGCATGTCTTCCAATAGCAGTTGTTGGTCTTGTATCAGCAATGCACCAGGGCAAGACCGCGGTTGCAGCAGTTGGAATAGTTGTAAAGAAGCCTGATCAGTTTGGTAAGGCAATGCTTTTCCCAGCCATGGTTGAGACATATGCGATCCTTGCACTTCTGGTATCAATTCTTGCAGTAAATGGAATCAAATTATAACTTTTTGTAAGGAGGATGTACTTTATGACGGGATTGGAAACAATCGTAGAACAGATCCTTCAGGAAGCACAGAAGGAAGCTGAAGAGATCAAAGCTCAGGCTGCCAGAAATGCGGATTCCATCATTGCAAATGCCCAAAAGACTGTGGATAAGATGAATGAGGAGACCAGTGAGAAGGTTGCCCAGGCAGAAAAGTCCGGATCATTCAGGGCAAAGTCCTCATCAGAACTCAAGAAGAGACAGGCGATACTTGCGGCAAAGCAGTCCATAATTGGGAATATGCTGGATAAGGCATATGACGCAATGGTGGCGCTCCCGGATGAGGAGTATTTCCAGGTGATCGTCAAATGTTTAGAGAAGTCGGTACAGCCGAAAAGCGGAGAGATATGTTTCTCTGTGAAAGACAGAAAACGACTTACACCACAGATTGAGAAGCAGATAGAGCAGATAGCTGCAGCTCATGGAGGAAGCCTTAAGGTGTCCGATGAGAACTGTGATATAGATGGAGGATTTATCCTGATCTACGGAGGAATCGAGGAAAACTGTTCATTCAGGGCAATGCTGGACGCGAACAGAGAACATTTGGCAGACAAGGTAAATGAATTATTATTTGTTGATAACAGATAGCTGGAGGTAGGCAGATGGCAGACAAATATATATATGCAGTTGCCAGGATCAGGGCACTTGAGATGACGCTTATGAGTCAGGCAGTCATAGAACAGCTCGTGGCCACGGATTCCTACAAGAAGGCGGTTCAGTTCATCATAGAGAAGGGCTGGGGCGATAGTGATAAAGCCAGTATGGATGAAAATGACATACTTAGGACGGAGACTGACAAGACGTGGGCTGCTGTGGCTGAGATGGTGGATGATATGTCCGTGTTCGATGTTATAAGACTTCCAGATCTGTATCACAACCTCAAGGCGGCGATCAAGACTGTGGTTGCCGGGGAGACTCCTGCCCATGTGTTCTTCGACAATGCCGAGATAGATGGTCAGAAGATGCTGTCCATCGTCAGGGACAAGGCGTGGGACAGACTTCCAGAGCACATGAGAGACTGTGCGAGGGAGGCCTGGGACTGTATGGCGCAGGCCGGAGATGGTCAGATGTGCGATGCTGTGATAGACAGAGGCACACTGCTGGCGATCATGCAGGCTGCGAAGAAGGCAGATGACAGCCTGCTCAGGGATTATGCAGAGACAACGGTGGCAGTTGCAGATATCAAGATAGCGGTGAGATCCATGAAGACAGGTAAAAACAAGGATTTCATGAAGAGAGCCATGGCGGAGTGCAGCACGCTGGATATTGACAGACTGGCGACGGCTGCGGTGGCTGGCATGGAGGAGATAGAGAGATACCTCGCGGACACAGCATACGCCGGTGGGGCAGAGGCACTTTCAGAGTCGGCATCGGCATTTGAGAGATGGTGTGACAACCGTATCATAGAGACGATAAAGCCTCAGAAGTACAACCCATTTACGGTGGGACCGATAGTGGCGTACATTCTGGCGAGGCTCAACGAGATAAAGACAGTCAGGATCATATTGACATGCAAGCTGAACCAGCTTCCGGAGGAGGCTATCAGGGAAAGGGTAAGGGAGATGTATGTATAAGATAGCTGTTATGGGCGATTATGACAGTATATACGGATTTGCAACTCTGGGCCTGGATACATTCCCTGTAGATAATCCGGAGTATGGGGCCACGTTGCTGAAAAGGCTGGCGGAGGACAATTATGCAGTCATATATATGACCGAGGCACTGGCTTCGGATCTCAATAAAGAGATAGACAGATACAGAGAGGTTATGAAGCCTGCGATTATTCTCATACCGGGGATATCCGGCAATACAGGGGCCGGAATAGCGGGAGTAAAGAAATCCGTTGAGCAGGCCGTAGGCTCGGATATATTATTTAATGAAGAATGATTAGAAAATAATGGTGAAACGAGCGGATATAGGTAATTGCGAAATCGGTATAATTCGATTTTGATAGAGGCGTTTAGTATTATCAAATCAGGGGAATACGAAGCCGCCGGTCCTTAGATGGCGCGTCAGCGGCATCCTAGTACCGCTGCAGGCTGAGTTAAGCGGAAGCGACCACTGATTGATATACTAAACTGCCTCAATCATATCGGAAAGAGGATTCGCAATTATCTATGGAGCGAGTGAGTATAGAAGGGAGCGTGAGCTGTTAAGTGGCTACAGGAAAGATTAAGAAGGTCGCCGGACCACTGGTCATCGCTGAGGGCATGCGTGATGCAAATATGTACGATGTTGTGCGTGTAAGTGAGAGCAGACTTATCGGCGAGATCATAGAGATGCACGGAGATCAGGCATCAGTTCAGGTATACGAGGAGACATCGGGACTTGCACCGGGAGCACCGGTCGAGTCAACGGGAATGCCCCTGTCAGTTGAACTGGGACCGGGACTTATAAGCAGTATATACGATGGAATCCAGAGACCGCTGGATGATATCATGAAGATATGTGGCAATAACCTGAAGCGAGGAGTCGAAGTCCCATCGCTGAAGAGAGATATCAAGTGGACATTTGTGCCTACTGCCAAGGTGGGCGATAAGGTGTCGGCAGGCGATGTGATAGGAACAGTTCAGGAGACTGTGGTTGTCACACAGAAGATCATGGTGCCTTATGGTGTGACAGGAACCATCAAGGAGATAAAGGCAGGAGAATTCACAGTTGAGGAGACTGTGTGTGTGGTTGAGACAGACAAGGGTGACAGGGAGCTGACACTCATGCAGAAGTGGCCGGTTCGTAAGGGTCGTCCATATCAGGAGAAGATACCACCTGTTATGCCTCTTATCACAGGACAGAGAGTTGTAGATACATTCTTCCCTATCGCGAAGGGCGGCGTGGCTGCGGTTCCCGGACCTTTCGGAAGCGGCAAGACAGTCATCCAGCACCAGCTTGCAAAGTGGGCTGAGGCGGATATCGTTGTCTACATCGGATGTGGAGAGCGTGGAAACGAGATGACGGATGTTCTGAACGAGTTCCCAGAGCTGAAGGATCCGAAGACCGGACATTCACTCATGCAGAGAACAGTCCTCATAGCCAACACATCGGATATGCCGGTTGCGGCCAGAGAGGCATCTATATATACAGGTATAACTATAGCTGAGTATTTCCGTGATATGGGTTACTCGGTGGCACTCATGGCGGATTCCACATCGCGTTGGGCTGAGGCGCTCAGAGAGATGTCAGGACGTCTGCAGGAGATGCCTGGTGAGGAGGGTTACCCTGCTTACCTCGGTTCAAGACTTGCACAGTTCTACGAGAGAGCCGGAATGGTCAAGACTCTCGGCAGCGAGGGCAGAACCGGTGCATTGTCGGTTATCGGTGCAGTTTCTCCTCCAGGTGGAGATATCTCCGAGCCGGTTTCACAGGCTACACTTCGAATCGTCAAGGTATTCTGGGGACTGGATTCATCGCTTGCGTACAAGAGACATTTCCCTGCCATCAACTGGCTGACCTCATACTCTCTGTATGTGGACAATATGGGCAAATGGTTCGAGGAAAATGTAAATGAAAAGTTCATGACCGACAGACAGAAGATGATGACCCTGCTTCAGGAGGAGGCTGAGCTTGATGAGATCGTTAAGATGGTAGGTATGGATGCCCTTTCAGCGGGAGACCGGCTGAAGATGGAGGCGGCGAGATCCATCAGAGAGGATTTCCTCCACCAGAACTCATTCCATGATGTGGACACATACACACCGCTTCACAAGCAGTTTCTGATGATGGAGCTCATCATGGCGTTCTACGAGGAGTCAGCGCAGGCCCTTGCCGGTGGAGCAAGCATAAGAAATATTCTGAACATGCCGATCAGAGAAAAGATCGGACGATTCAAATATGTGCTTCCTGAGAATGTGGATGAAGAGTACGAGAAGATATCCAGGGAACTTGACAAAGAGCTTCAGGAAGCTATAGAGAAGGAGGACTAAGACTATGCCAAAGGAATACAGAACTATACAGGAAGTTGCGGGTCCTCTGATGCTGGTGCACGGAGTTGAGAATGTAGCTTATGACGAGCTGGGTGAGATCGAGCTGGCGGACGGCGAGATCAGACGATGCAAGGTCCTTGAGATAAATGGCGAGGATGCCCTGGTACAGCTCTTTGAGAATTCAACAGGTATCAACCTTTCAAACAGTAAGGTAAGATTCCTTGGAAGAAGTATGGAGCTCGGCGTATCAGAAGACATGCTTGGCCGTGTATTTGACGGACTTGGAAGACCTATAGATGGCGGCCCTGAGATCCTCCCTGATGAGAGAAGAGATATCAACGGTCTGCCGATGAATCCGGCTGCCAGAAACTATCCGTCTGAGTTCATCCAGACAGGTATATCAGCTATAGACGGACTGAATACACTGGTAAGAGGACAGAAGCTGCCTATATTCTCAGCTTCAGGACTTCCGCACAGTCAGCTTGCAGCCCAGATAGCAAGACAGGCGAAGGTGCGCGGAACAGATGAGCCATTTGCCGTTGTATTTGCAGCCATGGGTATCACATTTGAGGAGGCAAACTTCTTCACAGAGAGTTTCAAGGAGACTGGTGCCATAGACAGAACAGTCCTCTTCATCAACCTGGCAAATGATCCTGCTGTTGAGCGTATCGCCACACCTAGAATGGCACTTACCGCCGCTGAGTATCTTGCATTTGAGAAGAACATGCATGTTCTGGTAATCCTCACGGATATCACGAACTATGCGGATGCGCTTCGTGAGGTATCAGCCGCAAGAAAAGAGGTTCCGGGACGCCGTGGTTATCCTGGATACATGTACACTGACCTGGCAACTCTGTATGAGAGAGCCGGAAGACAGAAGGGCAAGAATGGAAGTATCACCATGATACCGATCCTGACCATGCCTGAGGATGACAAGACTCATCCTATACCAGACCTTACGGGATATATCACAGAGGGACAGATCATTCTCTCAAGAGAGCTGTACAGAAAGGGAATCACACCGCCTATCGATGTACTTCCATCACTGTCCAGACTTAAGGATAAGGGAACTGGTGAGGGCAAGACCAGAGGAGATCATGCCAGCACCATGAACCAGTTATTTGCAGCTTATTCAAGAGGAAAGGATGCCAAGGAGCTCATGACTATCCTGGGTGAGTCGGCACTTTCGGATATAGATATCATATATGCAAAGTTTGCAGAGGCATTTGAGAAGGAGTATGTATCCCAGGGGTACGGCACCGACAGAAGTATAGAGGAGACACTTGCCATAGGCTGGAAGCTTCTCTCCATTCTTCCTAGAGCCGAGCTGAAACGTATCGACGACAAGTGGCTTGACATGTATTACGGAAAGTAGTGGGTAGGCAATTTTGCGGGAAGATTGTGGAATATAGCATTCGACTGCATACCTGAGCAGGAGCGCTTTCGCTCGTTTCACCCTGCAGCGGTATATGCAATAGAGAGGGACCCACGAAGTGGGAGAGTTGGCTGTTGCTGGTAATCGAAGATTACCTGAGTACCGGCGGGCTCAAATGTCCTGCTCATGGTAATGCAGTGGATTGCTATATATTTAAAGCATTCGTGCAAAATTTCCATATACACGTTGTCTTTGTAATACATGTCAAGTAGCTTGAAAATATATTTGGAAGAAAGGAGAAGACAGATGGCTAATGTTGTGGTTAATCCAACCAGAATGGAGCTGACAAGGCTTAAGAAGAAGCTGGTCACGGCGTCCAGAGGCCATAAGCTCCTGAAGGATAAGCGAGATGAGCTGATGAGGCAGTTCCTTGACATGGCAAGAGAGAATATGGAACTGAGAAAGAAGGTTGAGGCTGGCATAAAGGCTGCCAACACCAACTTTGTAATAGCGAAGGCGGGCATGAATGAGCAGACATTAAGTACGGCGCTCATGGCTCCGAAGCAGGAGGTGCGGATTGCCCTTGGCGACAGGAATGTAATGAGTGTTGATATTCCGGTGTACGACTATAAGACGAAAAGCGCAAATTCAAATGACATATATTCATATGGATTTGCATTTACATCCGGAGAGCTGGACGATGCAGTGAAGTCCCTCTCGGATATACTTCCTGATATGCTGAGATTGGCGGAGGTTGAGAAGTCCTGCCAGATGCTCGCAGCGGAGATAGAGAAGACCCGAAGGCGTGTAAATGCTCTTGAGCATGTCATCATCCCGGAGACCCGGGAGGGTATAAAGTATATAAGCATGAAACTTGATGAGAATGAGCGAAGCACTCAGGTCAGACTTATGAAGGTCAAGGACATGATGCTGGAGGAGGCTCATCACTACAAAGAGCATCAGTTTGAGCATGCCTGACGTTATTAAAAATAGCCTTGATAAATTATTGCATTTTGTAAAATAAACTCAAAAAGATACAAAGCCTGAAAACTTTGTATCTTTTTTCTGTTTATGTGATAAAAAAGATAATATTTTTTCTTTGCAGGTTGAAATATTAAAAAAAGGTAAAAACCCGACGCTATATTAACATTATTCAATATGGTATTATGTAAGAGATATACAGTGAAGGGAAACATCTGTTTCCTGTTGAAGACTGATTTACACAGGAGGAATTTGATGATATGGAAGAAAAAAATACAGATAAAAGAAGAACCGGTATACGCCTGCTTTCCGGAGCACAGCTTAAGTATATAGCGTTTATTTCAATGCTCATAGATCATACGAATAAGACATTGCTGTATCCGTATCTGGACGGTGGAATAATATCGGCTGTAAGTGATGTATTTGACGTTCTGGGGCGGATAGCTTTTCCGATATTCATATATATGTTGGTGGAAGGATATTTTCATACGAGAAACAAGTGGAAGTATCTTGGGATGCTGCTTATATTTGGTGTGATATCTGAGATCCCTTATGACATGTTCTCCAGTGGCGTATTCTTTGAATGGAATGCAAATAATATTATGTTTACATTAGCGATGGTGCTGGCAATGATATGGATCATAGATGTGCTGAGGAAAAAAATGGAGAAACTTCCAAAGGTGGTATGGTTTATTGCAACGATACCGATAGTTGCCATAGTGTGTCTTATATCGATGAATCTTGCCGTTGATTATGACTACCATGCCATACTTATAGGATATTTCCTGTATATATTTCATGAAAAGCCTGTAATTGCAATACCATTCTGCTACCTGTCGATGTTCAAGGAACCATGGGCACTGTTGGGGTTTGGACTGAATTTGACATACAATGGCAAGCGCGGCAGGCAGAATAAGCTGGTGAATTACCTGTTCTATCCGGTGCATATGCTGATACTCGGTATTATAAGGATGTGTCTTGGGTTGTGATAGATGAGAAGGAGCACGGAGGCATTATGGAAATTGACAAAGAGCTGATGACAAAGATATATGACCTCAGGCACAGGCTTCATGGCATTCCTGAGGCTTCGATGCATGAGATGCAGACTAAGGCGGTGCTTATGTCATTTCTCAGGGAGAATACTGACCTTGAGATCGTGGATAGAGGCGCTTGGTTTTATGCGGTGCTGAAATCTTCTTATGACAGAATAGGGGATGAAGAAAGACCGCCGATCGCGTTCAGGGCAGATATGGATGCAGTGTGTGGGCAGGATGGAAAGCCGGGACATTACTGCGGGCATGATGGACACAGCAGCATATTGTGTGGGACTGCGGCCTGGCTGTCCCGTGCTATGGAGAAATGCGGAAATACACACAGGGACGTCTATTTCATTTTCCAGCCCGGCGAGGAGATCGGTGCCGGGGCAAGGCTGTGCAGAGATCTTATAATTGAGAAGAATATAGGTGAGATTTATGGACTTCACAACATACCGGGATATCCGAGAAATCATGTGCTGACGATAGATGGAACATTTGCATGCGCATCAACGGGGCTTGAGATACATATGACAGGGACAGCCAGCCATGCGGCATATCCTGAGGCGGGAAAGAATCCGGGACCTGCGCTTGCCAGGCTGCTGCTGGAGGTAGAGAAGCTTACGGAGGAGTACAACCGCAGCAGGGGATTTGTCAGGATGACGCTCATCGGAATGAATATTGGAAGTGCCAATTATGGTGTGGCTGCATCAGAAGGAACGCTGCGCATGACGGTGAGGGCTGAGAGAGAAAAGGTATTTGCCGGGTATGTTGACGAGATAAAGAGGATTGCACAAAATACTGCGGGCGATGGGGGATTCACCCTTGATATACAGGAGATAGAGCGGTTTCCGGCAACGGAGAATCATGCTGAAAATGTGGATAAACTTAGAAAATGTGCTGCCAAACAGGATATTGTAGTCACAGAACTTGCTGAGCCGATGAGGTGGTCGGAGGACTTCGGATACTATCTGCAAGAGACAATGGGAGCATTCTTCGGCGTAGGTGATGGTGAGGATCATGCCCAGCTCCACACGGCGGGATTCGAGTTCCCGGATGAGATCATAGAGACAGCAGTTAAGATGTTTGTGGGGCTGGCATTGATGTAGAGCAGGTAGGAGATAATAAGTTTTTTGATGTTCAAAAATGGGGTGAAGTCGTATGAAGATAAAATATGACAGGCGCGTAATGCGTATAATTCTGACCACCGCGGTGGTGGTATCTGTTCCTACACTTGCAGGAATGATCTGTGGTGTGTTTTTTGATGATATTGTCAGTACATTTTGCGATGTTATGATGGTGACCAGCGTTATTACATTTTGTCCTATGGCTGGTTTGTGGCTTGCCTGCCTGGACGCATGGCTGTACCTGAGAGAACTTGGCAAGGCCGGATATGAGGTTCCAGATGACAGAAGGACATATAATTGTGTGCTGGAAAATCTACCGAGAGTACGTGAATCTTATTGCATCATTGATGGAAGGGACAGGGATAGCGTGATATCAGCATGTGTCACGGCTGCATGTGCACTCTGTTTTGCGGTGGTGGTCATAAAGTATTATGCAGGGTGGTGGCGCTGGATCCCCGGAATGTCGATTCCTGGAATATGCCTGTGTATTGTTGCTGTATTCTGGGTGGCTGGGGCAGTTGTGTATTATAGACAGTCTGACAATAGAAGATATAGAGGAAGGCTTGAACCAGTCGATGACAGAAAGGTAAGAACCTATCTGTTTAAGAAGATAATGACTGTCATTTTGGCTGGCTTTGTATCCGTGATTTTTGATCTGGCTATGTTTTCTGCGGCTGGTTACATGGCCAAAGCGCAGGTGGAGGCGGACGTTGAGAAGGTTAGATATGAGGTCGCTGGTTTCAGCGGGGTATCATGTGATGATCAAGATGGAACATATCAGTTAGGAGAGATAGACACGGACAAGCTGGGCATAGATTTTCGTATGAAAGACGGACGCCTTGAATGGCAGTCAGAGCATGGGCAGATGAAGCTTACATATGTGTATACATGGAAATATGGGAAAACGGAAAGAATGATTATCAGATGATATTTGCATGATCTTTGCGTAAACTTGTGCATGTTCAGGCATAAAATCCCTCTCGTAGAACATAATAATAACAAGTTGTAAAAGGGATGTGTGTGGAGGTTCGACATGACAAAAGCGGCAAAGATATATCTGGTGGTTCTCATATGGCTGTCAGCACTGGTGCAGCTGGCGGTACTTCTGATCTAGAATTTATTAGCTAGTATCTGAATAGCGATTCGGATTTGATGGCTTCAGTAAAATGTGACTGCCTCTTGAATGTAAAGCCCAAAAATGATATGATTAAAGAGATTTTAGAGAATTATAATATAAAAAACACATCATAATTCTCTAAAACATATATTTTATAAGGCGTTTTAGAGAATTATGAGGTAATATCATGATTGGAAGAAAGAAGGAAATAAAATTATTAGATGATTGTCTGTATTCTGGCAAAGCGGAGTTTTTGGTAGTATATGGCAGACGGCGTGTAGGAAAGACATACCTGATAAAAGAATACTTCAACAATTGTTTTTCGTTTTATGCAACCGGCTTATCCAAAGCCAAAACAAGGGAACAGCTTAGGGCTTTTGATGGAAGCCTTTTAGAATATGGGGGTGAGAATAATACAGTACCAAGAGATTGGTATGATGCATTTGTGAAACTTAAAAAATTGTTGCAGAGAGATGATGTAAGAAGGGATCCTGCGAGTGGGAAAAGGGTAGTTTTTCTTGATGAACTTCCGTGGATGGATACGGCTAGATCAGACTTTAAGAGCGCTCTTGAATATTTCTGGAACAGCTGGGCTTCTGCTGAGAAAGATATGCTATTGATAGTTTGCGGTTCTGCGACATCGTGGATTATTGATAATTTATTATCGGACAGAGGTGGTTTTTATAATAGAATCACGAGGCAAATGCATCTTATGCCATTTACACTTGAGGAGTGCAGGGAGTTATTTGAAGAAAATGGGATGTCGTTAACTTCACAGCAGGTGATTGAGAGCTACATGGTGTTTGGAGGAATTCCATATTATTTGAATTGCTTTGACAGGAGACTTAGTCTGGCACAGAATATTGAAGAACTTTTGTTTAAACAGACAGGTCAGTTGTTCTATGAATACGACAGGCTTCTTGGCTCTTTATTTAAGAAGTGTGAACGTCATGCGGCGATACTTACTGCCCTATCGACGAAAAAAGGTGGTATGCTGAGGACAGAACTTGCCAGAATATCACAGATAGGGGATGGAGCTCCGCTTACAAAAGCACTGAATGAGCTTGAACAGTGTGGCTTTATAAGAAAATACAAAAATTATATGAAAGAAAAGAATGGAGTATATTTTCAGCTTATAGATCCATTTATGATGTTCTGCTATAAGTTTATACAGAACAGAGAATATGATAGCTGGATGAGTTATATAAATACACCAGGATATTATTCATGGGCTGGAAATGCATTTGAGATGGTATGTCTTATACACGTGAATCAGATTAAGAAGACATTGGGGATTGCTGGTGTTGAGACAAATGAATACGCCTGGAGAAGTATGGCATCAAACCCTGGTGCTCAGATAGACTTGATAATAGATAGAAAAGATGGAGTAGTCAATGTATGTGAAATAAAGTATACTATGACAAAGTATGCCATAGATGCAGCATATGAGGATAATCTCAGAAACAAGATATATGCTTTTGTAAACGAGACTAAATGCAAAAAAGCAGTACATCTTACATTCTTGTCTGTAGCTGGGCTGACAAAGAATAGTCATTCCGGCATTGTTCAGAATGAAATAACAGGTAACGACCTGTTTTGTTAAAGAATTAAATGAAAATATATATCATTACAAATGATTATATGTTAGAATAAATCGACTTTGTTTCAAATTGCAGGGATGCAGCCGCGAAAATGCGGAAAGTTTGTAGACAGGGTCGATTTTTCTGCATAAAATGCAGGATGATCTTCATGGATTTCGGGAAAAATAAGAAGTCTGTTAGCTATTTTACCCTGGATACCATGCCTTAAAATGTATCTCGACATGGAGAGGCAGGTGGATAGGGCTACTAACCGTTATCCATGCCATCACCCGGTTATAATAAAGGGGTTTTTTCTTAACATGTTTTTGATTCCCCGACAGTATGAGGGCAAGATAAAGTTGTGCTCATGCGAGGAGAGCTATCAGATAGGCTTTTCGTTATTTGCTCCCCGGGCTGGTGAGATATACAGCAGTGATACATGGAGCGTGGATTTGTTGTCCGCTGATGGCGGGGCGGTCGCTCTTGTCGTCCATTTGGAATGGCAGATGACAAATGCGCTTTGTTGGGGCACTGTAAGTAAGTGACGGAGTATGTCACGATACTTAAGGAGGAAATAAATGGAAAAAAACAACAATAATTCCAACAATATCATTGAATTGAAAAACATTGTCAAGACCTATGACAATGGATTCACAGCAGTTGACGGCTTTAACCTCGAAGTGAAGAGAGGCGAGTTCGTCACGTTCTTAGGCCCTTCAGGCTGCGGAAAAACCACGACACTTAGAATGATAGCAGGATTCGAGATTCCTACTTCAGGAGAGATATTACTGAATGGACAGGATATCAGCAAGCTTCCACCAAATAAGAGACCTATCAATACGGTATTTCAGAGGTATGCGCTGTTCCCACATCTGAATATCTTTGACAACATAGCATTTGGCCTCAAGCTCAAGAAGCTTCCTAAGGCAGAGATCGTGAAGAAGGTCAAGAAGGTCCTTGAGATGGTTGACCTTGAGGGCTTTGAGGACAGAAAAGTCGCCACGCTTTCGGGTGGACAGCAGCAGAGAATAGCTATAGCGAGAGCCCTTGTCAATGAGCCGGAGATACTTCTCCTTGATGAGCCTCTTGGCGCGCTGGATCTCAAGATGAGAAAAGAGATGCAGATAGAGCTCAAGGGAATGCATGACAGGCTGGGAATCACTTTTATCTATGTAACACACGACCAGGAGGAAGCGCTCACCATGTCAGACAAGATAGTTGTCATGAGCGAGGGTGAGATACAGCAGATAGGAACTCCTGAAGATATATATAATGAGCCAAAGAACGCATTTGTTGCGGACTTCATAGGCGAGAGCAACATCTTCAACGGAATCATGACGGGCAAGTTAAAGGTAAGATTCTGTGGTGCAGAATTTGTCTGTCTGGATGACGTGGAGATTGGAACGAAGGTGGATGCCGTAGTAAGACCGGAGGATGTGATAATCACCACACCTGAACAGGGCGCTGTAAAGGGCGTTGTGACATCCGTAGTATTTAAGGGCGTTCATTATGAGATCACCGTTGAGTCCGGAAGAAATGAGATAGTTATACAGACCACAAAGTCCGCCAAGGTTGGAGATAAGGTTGGTCTCAATGTTGAGCCTGATGGAATCCACATCATGATATCAGAGACTGCAATCAACAAGATTGAGAGCTCAGTCAATAGAAATTATGCCCTTGGCGTATTTGACGGTAAGGTATCATGCGACCTCACGGAGATTGTTCCGGGTTCAGCCATGAAGGATGGCGTGCTGGTGGATGCAAATGGTGAGGCGATAGACCGTGAGAAGGTCAAGGTAATAGTATCTATACTTCCAGAGGATATCGACATGAGTGATGACGAGGAAGCTGGTATACTCTGCGGACATATCATCAATCTTATATACAAGGGAGACCACTACAGCTATGTGGTGAGAACTGACAATGAGGAGGACTTTATCGTGGATGACGAGTACCTGTGGAACATGGAGGACAGAGTCAGCCTGATAATTCCAGAGGATAAGATGAAGTTTTCACTTAAGAAATAGATGGAGGGATGAACATGAACGGCTTACGTTTTTCAAGAAAACAGCTGGGCATCCCATACGCATTATTTCTCATATGCTTTGTAGTTGCACCACTGTTTGTAATTATTTATTATGCCTTCACCAACGGCGAGGGCAGGTTTACATTTGACAATCTGACGGGATTCTTTACCAGCCCGAACACCATAGGTACTCTGGCATACAGCTTTTTGCTTGCCATAGTGACAACTCTGGTGTGTCTGCTGCTGGCATATCCGATCGCATATATACTTGCGAGAAGTGAGATGAAAAGGAAATCGGTAATTGTCATGATGTTCGTGCTCCCGATGTGGATCAACTTCACACTGAGGATCACAGCACTCAAGGAAGTACTCACGGTTATAGAGGGCAATCTGGCATTCCACCCGTTTCTCAATTCGGTTATAGGAATGACATATGATTTCCTGCCATTTATGATACTTCCTATATACACAACCATATTGAAGCTTGACGGCAGCCTTATGGAGGCCGCTGTGGATCTTGGGGCAAATAGCTTCCAGACATTTGTCAAAGTCACGCTTCCGCTCACCGTTCCGGGAATCGTCAGCGGAATAGTTATGGTATTTTTGCCATCTATGACTAACTATGTTGTGCTTGACATGCTTTACAACAGCACATACATCATGGGTAGTCTGATAGGAAGCTACTTCTCAGCATACAACTGGAACGGCGGTTCCATGATAGCACTCGTCCTTCTTGTGATAATACTTGTATTCACACTTGTGACAAACAAGTACACGGATGACGACGGTGGAAGCAGAGGAGGTGCGTTGTTATAATGAAGAAATGGTCTAAGATTATATTTATATGCATTATGCTGCTTCTCATATATATGCCTATACTGATACTGGCTGTGTACAGCTTTACTACATCGGCAAATATCGGAAGCATTCACGGATGGTCGCTTCACAATTATGTGACGTTGTTCACCAAGGATGAGCTGAGGTCAATGATCGTTGGAACTGTGCTTCTGGCTGCAGGTTCAGCACTGATAGCAACCATTCTCGGAACACTCGGTGCTATAGGTGCATTTTACTCAAAGAAATGGGCTTCAGCATCGATAAATGCCATGAATGAGGTGCCTGTTGTAAATGCAGATGTTGTGACAGGTTTCTCTATATGTATACTGCTCATAGTTGCATTTGGCATGAGCAAGGACAGCTATGTTCCACTTGTCATCGGCCATGTGGTTTTGTCAGCACCTTTCGTATATCTGTCGGTAGTGCCAAAGCTCAAGCAGATGGACAGCAGTCTGTATGAGGCTGCGTTGGATCTGGGAGCTACACCTTTCCAGGGACTCACAAAGGTAGTGATACCTCAGATACTTCCGGGTATTATTTCGGGATTTGCGCTGGCTGTTACACTGTCACTGGATGATTACTTCATCGCGACATACACCAAGCCTGCGACATTTGACACCATAAGTACTTACGTTGTAAATGCGACAAAGGGTTCTCAGACTGAGATCAAGACAGCCCTGTGGGCGCTCTCAACAGTCATATTTGCACTGGTTGTCATAATCGTTGTGGCTATGAATGTGGCCGGAAGAAAGAAGGAGGTGGAGCGATGATAAGACATAGATGTTTTGGACGTTCGATTTCCAGAAAGCTGGCGGCAGCAGTCATGGCTGTTTCATTGCTTGCCGGACAGATGCTGCCGGTAATGGCGGCGGAGGATACAGGAGATGCGGCTTCTGTCAAGAGTGACGGTGCATCTGCTACTGAAAAAGAGGTCACTCTCAGGGTGTGCAGCTGGGAAGAGTACATTGACGAGGGCGGCTGGGATGAAGACGAAGCCATGGAACTGGACAATGGAACAACTATATTTGGCGAGAATTCCATGGTGGAGGATTTCGAGAACTGGTATTACGAGAATTATGGTGTGAAGGTGAATGTTCAGTATTCGTGCTTCGGCACCAATGAGGATCTCTATAATATGCTGACTCTCGGCGATGTGTATGATCTTGTATGTCCTTCGGAGTACATGATCATGAAGCTTATGTCTGAGAACAAGCTTGAGCCTTTGTCCGACGACTTTTTCGATGAGAACAACGACAAGAATTATTATATAAATGGTGTGTCGCCGTACATCAGAGATACATTTGAGACGCATGAGATAAATGGAGAGACCTGGAGCAAATATGCAGCTGGCTTCATGTTTGGAATTACGGGAATTCTGTACAATCCGGAGAAGATGACTGCTGATGAGGCGGGAACATGGACAGTCCTCAACAACCCTAAGTTTGCAAAACAGATCACCATAAAAGATAATGTCAGGGATTCCTACTTCGCCGCAGTCGGAGCACTGCAGAGGGATAAGCTGATGGACCCTGAATTCAGGGCTCAGGAGGATTACTCAGAGCAGCTAAAGGATATCATGAACGATGTCAGTCCTGAGACGATAGCAAAGTCACAGGATCTGCTTCAGGATATAAAGGATAATGTGTATTCATTTGAGACTGACAGTGGTAAGGCAGACATGATAACAGGAAAGGTTGTTGCGAATTACCAGTGGTCAGGTGATGCAGTATATGCCATGGATCAGGCTGAGGAGGATGGTGTGCAGCTTGACTTTGCGGTCCCTGAGGAGTGCACAAATCTGTACTTTGACGGATGGGTTATGCTGAAGAATGGGATAGATGGTGATGCTGACAGAAAGCAGGCGGCCGAGGCGTTTATCAACTTTGTGTCAAGGCCGGACAATGCAGTCCGCAACATGTATTACATTGGTTATACCTCAGTCATAGCAGGTGGGGATGACGATACGGTATATTCATATCTGGATTACACTTATGGTGCAGAGGATGACGAGGAGGATGTTGTTGATTATCCACTTGGATATTTCTTCACAGGGGACAACTCAGATCCTGACTACGTGCTCAGAGCTCCTGCGGAACAGGTCGACAGACAGCTTGGGGCTCAGTATCCGTCACAGGACGCCATAGAGAGAAGTGCGGTCATGGAGTATTTCGATGAGGATGCCACCAAGGATATCAACCAGATGTGGATCAACATCAGATGCTACAATATCAAAGATGTGCCGACATGGGCATGGTTTATTGTGGCAGCGGTGATCGGTGCACTGGCCGGAGTGATCGTATATCATAAAAGGTCAAAGAAATTTTATCTTGGGAAATAGAATAATATAAAATAAACGGCTGCCTTGATGGTGTGTGGTTTTCAATAATAGAAAATCACATGCCACCTAGGCAGTCGTTTTAATTGTGCGGAGCAACATACAAAGACAGTGTTATCTCTTTGCCTGCTCAAGCTCCTTTTTGAGTCGCGCAATTTCTGATTCGGCGTCGCTGAGTTTAGCCTGAGTGGAGTCCAGTTCAGCCTGAGTAGCGCCTAGTTTGTTCTGAGTAGAGTCCAGTTCAGCCTGAGTAGCGCCTAGTTTGTTCTGAGTAGAGTCCAGTTCAGCCTGAGTAGCGCCTAGTTTAGCTCGAGTAGTTTCTAGCTTGGCATTCGCTGCGTCTACTTCGGCGGTTTTGATGTTTAATTCTTTAAGTTTCTCCTCCAACGCCTGCATCTTTAACACAAGTTCATCAGATTCAAGCTCCAGGGACTGATCGATCATATCATGTACCTCCTCGCTTTCTGTATAGGTTTCATACAGATAGGAATATAATTTCTTCGTCAGCGATATGAGCTGATGAGCATCAGAAGGAGTTATATTTCCTAGCTGCTGGTTAGTTTCTATACTGCCAAGTATATCAGTCTCAACGAGCTTTTTCAACGAACAGATAGTGTCATGTGATCTGTTTTTAGCCATGAGCTTTCTGAGCTTTAAAAGGTGAAAAGGTATGAGTATAACCATCTTTCTGTTGTTCAGTTCCTGCGCACTGATATCGGCAAGCTTCACCGTTGGCACAGTGTAGGTATAGATTTTCTGATCCCCAAAATCAAGCTGTAGATTATATTTGTCTGGCACTTTTGATGAGACGTCGCCAAGAAATATTATGCAAGGATTTGGAAAATGAAGGACAAAATTGGGCTGAGCTGTATCGCCAGCCGGCATGGCTTCTTTGTTGACATCTGCATAGCCATACCCGTAAGAAAATACGCGGAATATGATCTCCTGGTCCTCGGTGATCTGGGCCTCCATATGATATGCGTCTTTGTTGTTTAGTATCAGGATAGTGTCTGCAAGAGTGGTCTTGAGGGTGCTGTCGGCTTGGTGTTCAGTCCAGTGATAGCTGATGGTCGTGGTATCAGGATCGTAGTTTGTGTTAAAAAGACCATTTATCATATTGGTCACGGCCTTTGATGAGAGGGTTAATATTTTCTTGAAAGCACGATCAAATATCATCTCATTATGTATATTGTTGTTGCCTGTATATGTCAAATAAAAATCTCCTTAGAATTCGTATTCCAGCTGGTAGGTCACACGATACATTATTGGAAAATTAAAGTCAATAGAGTGGCACAAATGCGTTAAATAAGCGAATTTAGGAGGTTTTTTAAGGGGTGATTTTACTTTTTGGATAGCGGAATGCGAAAAGATGTGAATCAGAGATAGGGTTTAAGTTCGGAAACTCGAAAAATAAAATGAAAAGAAAAAGTCTAAGCTTACAAAGGAAAGATATCCTAAAGCTTAGACTTTTATGTGCATTCAGGTGCCTAATAGTCAGTTTTGACTATGTATATTGTAATTATTTAATCTACAGCATCGAATATCCATAGCTGTTGACAATGGCCTCGATCTTCTTGCCAGCCTTGCACATAGGACATTCGTCGACGGAATAAGATGCGTAATCGTCTATATCCTTCTTGTTGAACAGAGAGTGAACCTCGTGTCCCGCTACTTCGTCAGTTGCCGAGAATATAGCTGAAATACCGGAAATGGTTCCACCGTAATATTCGATACACTCAATACTCTGCTTTATAGTCTTTCCTGTTGTGGCTGAAGCCAGAAGCAGGAGGATGTTTTTATTTTTGATCATAGGCTGGAGATTGTCTCTGAAGATCAGCTGACCTGATGAGTGAACCTCAGGTGTCATGATGTATATTGTCTGGTGCTGGTTCATTGACACGATACCGTTCTCTGTGAGAGCATTTGCCAGATATGCACCTATAACTTCTGTGCCATCCATACATACGATGGTATCGACGATTGTTGTTGCAACGTACTCTGTTGCCATAGACTTGGCAGCAGCAAGAGCCATTTTTCTTCTGCTCTTGAGGGTTGTCATGTCGATGTATTTGTTGATATGGGAGTGGTTGGTTGCGAAGTGTCCGTCAACCACCTTAATATCAAGTGCGTTGTTATAGGATGATGTAATCTTTGTTGTAATGTTTTCCATAGCCTTTATTCTCCTTTTTAAAATTTGAATTATAATCGCAGAATATTTTGCGAGTGGTCGCAGATTGAATATTCTGGTAAAGATCGTATTTTCATTAAACCAGCGTTACACAATTTCGAGAATTGTGTTGACCAACAGGTCATCCTGTTTAGGGTTCATAAAACAGAATCTTATATATTTGTTGTCAAGACCTCTGATATCCGCACAGCTCCTTATGTATAGTCCCTTTGGAAGACAGTGCTCCACAACATCTCCCGCAGAAACATCATTTTTGAGCAGTTTTATCAGAATAAAGTTTGCAGATGGTTTGTAGAGCTTTATCGTCTTGTGGGTTGATAGAGCTGAGTACACAAGATTGCGCTCTGTCCTTATAAGTTCCTTTGACTCGGAAATGTACTCGTCATCGGTGAACATGGCAACTCCGGCGGCTTCGACAAGCTTGCCTATTGCAAATGGCAGTCCGGTGATCTCGAGAGTTTTCTTGAGAACAGGATTCGATGTGATCATATAAGCCAGTCTGAGTCCGGGAACTGCAAAAAATTTCGTTGTGTTTCGCAGCACGATAACATTCTCGTATTCCGATGTGAGAGGAATGGCAGAATTGCTCTCCAGATCATCTGCAAAATCCATATATTCTTCGTCTACCACCAGTGTTATATCGTTGCCATCACATATCTTTGCGATGAATTCCATGGATTCTGTGTCTATTATCTGTGATGTTGTTCCGTTTGGATTGGATATGAATACAATATCTATATCCTCGGACAGAACAGATATAAAATCGGCGATATCAAGGGTGAAATTCTCTTCCTCCGGAGTGGAGTAAAATGTTATATCGCATCCATTCAGTGTCAACAGCTTTTCATAGTTCTGTGCTCCTGGTGTGATCAGTATAGCCTTCTTCGGTGAAGTAAATTCACACAGTATCTTGATAAACTCATAGGAACTTCCGCCGACCACGATATCATCTGCAGCGGCGCCTGAATATGTGGCAATGGCCTCCTTAAGCTTCTTCATGCTGCGATCCGGATAGACGGACAGCTGCCCCATACTGTCTGATATAGCTTTGGTAACAGATTCGGGAATCCCAAGCGGATTCATGTTGAGGTCGGCACGGACAGTTTCCACCTGACCGAGCAGATTCTCAGTAGTTAGATTGATAACCCCTTTTTTCATAAAAAAACCCCTTTTTCAGTTGTTTTAAGTTATTTTTCTGTTTATATTGTTTAAAAAAAGACAATATTTTGTTATAATCTGAATATATGTCTTTTTGTCAATTATACCGATTGATAACGTCAAATACAACCATTATGAGTTAATTTTGACAAAAAGACCACAGAATCAGATACAGGAGACCAGGCGATGAAGGGAATAGTTGAGCAGTATGCACGTGGCGAATTCAAGGTCGACAGACCTGATGTAGCCATATCGGTCAGCAAGATAGAACTTAATATTGAGGCAGGCACGGTGTATGAGGGTGAATTTACAGTTAATTCCTCCAACAATTGTGCGGTGAAGCTTATGGTTTACGATAGCCGATATATACTGGATTTCAAGAGTCATACCTTCATTGGCATGAAGAATAAAATAAGTTATTCATTTGATGCCCGCGGTATTGAACGTGGCAAATCGTTCAAGGGGCATATCAACATCATTACAGATGGCGGAGAGTTTATAGTTCCATATCACATAACGATCGTGGCGCCATACATCCAGGTTGAGGGAAAGAAGCTGGAGGATCTGTTTCAGTTCGCATCATATGCAGAGGAGAACTGGGAGGATGCCATACGGATATTTGGCAGCGAGGATTTTGTGCGCACATTTATAGGAAGAGACGAGAAGCTTCAGAGGGTCTACGATACCCTTGGACTGTCTCTGTCCATAGGACAGGCCATGGAGGAGTTCCTTGTGTATACCCACAAGAAGAGGGCACTCACACTGTCGGTTGCCCAGAACGATCTGCTTGTGGAGATGCCGACAGAGCTGGTCAGAGCTACGGTCACAATAACCAAGAACACATGGGGCTACATCAACACTAAGATAGCTTCAGACTGTGATTTTCTTATACCGGAGACAAGTGTTCTCAAGTGGAACAGCTTTGATGGTAACACATTTCAGCTGAGCTTTCTGATAGATCCACAGAAGATACATGATGGAGAGTCATCGGGATATATATATATTTGGAATACATACCAGAATATGAGGGTGCAGGTCAGCATAAGAAAGCCGGAGGTCATCAAGATGACTCCGAAGAGCAGGCAGACCAGATTCACGATCAAGAGAGCGGAAGAGGCACTGGTGAAGGCATATATTGATTTCAGGACCGACAAGATCGATCTGAAGAAGTATATTGCAGAGACAAGGGATGCACTTGGAACACTTATAAAGTACAGACCGGAGTATGGTATGTACAGACTGGGATTGCTGCACATGCAGATACTTGAGGGCCACACGGAATTCGTCGAGCAGGAATTTCTCAGGATAGATGCCGATGCGAACTTTACCAGTATGGATGATATGGAGAAGTGTTATCTGAGCTATCTGAAGTCACTGCTTCGCAGAGAGAAGTTTCTAATAGACAGGACGGCCACAATGGTGAGAGAGAGATTTGAAGCCGGTGGAAAAAACAGATTGTTCTATTTCTGGATACTGCTGTTTGTGGATGTGAGCTATACAGAGGACAAATGGGTTCTGTATGATGATATACAGAAGCTGTTCAACGAGGGTGTCAACAGCCCTGTTATATATTTTGAGATGTGTGATATGTTCAATAAGCAGCCGCTTATGATGAAGAAGATCGCACCGCTGGAGATTTCTTCACTGAGATGGGGCATGAGGAATGAATTCGTGTCTGAGGATGTCATAGTTGAGTTTGTCAAGACGGCATCCAGACAGAAGGATTTTGATGAGCAGGCATTTAAGATGCTGGGACAGATATACGATATGCGGCATGACAGGACGACATTGGATGCCATATGTGGCATATTGATCAAGAACAGGATGTATGATCCTCAGTATCACAGATATTACAGTGATGCATCTGAGATGGATCTCAAGTATGTCGGTCTCAATGAATGCTTTATAAGAAGCATGGATACAAGACATTACGACGAGATTCCGGAGGCGATACTCAGATATTTCAGCTATAAGAATGTGCTCAGTGATGATGAGCTTGCTTATATCTATGCGAATGTGATCATGAACAAGGAGAGCCAGAGATCCGTATACAGAGACTTTATGCCGGCTATCGAGAGATTTATGGAGAAGATGATACTCCAGGGCAGGGTCAGCGATGATCTTACGGTCATATACGATGAATTCCTTGATCCTGAGACAGTCAAGCCGGAATTTGCTACCAAGCTCATCAACATAATATTCAAGAGAAAGTTTGTCTGTGACAACGAGAATATAACATATATCATGGTATCACACAGTGAACTGGGCGGTGAAGTGAAGGTTCCGGTTGTGAATGGTGAAGCTTATGTGGAGATACTGTCGCCGTCAGCTATAATTACGCTGTTGGATGACAATGGAGGCAGATACGTCAGCACGGTGCCGTACAGGCTGGAGAGAATAGTTGATGAGAGAAGTTATCTTGATATATGTCAGGAGTACAGCCCAAGGGATTACAGGTATCTTCTGTTCCTCTACAATGATATAGATATATTCACACACAGGGATGCAAAGGAGATCAATCTGGCCAGGGATATAGCCCTCTGTCCGGAGGTGAGCTACAGAGTGCGTCAGGAAGCCCTGACTCACATGGTGGAATATTATCATGAGAACTTTGATGCAGACATACTTGGCAAATATCTGTCAAGGATAGATCTGGATTTCGTCGATCCTTCATATGCATCAAGGATAAATACTTACTATATAGCACTGGATATGTACGACTGTGCATTTGATGGAATGTACAGATTTGGATATGTGGATGTGGATATAGATGAGCTTATCAAGATCGCTGAGTACGGAATAGACGACAAGCGGTACGATGAGGGCAGACTGCTGATATCCATATGTGTGTATATATATAGGAGAGGATATGCAGGACAGAAGATATTGTCCTACCTTATCAACAATTACAATGGTTCACTGGAGGAGATGGCTAACCTGTTCAAAGCGGTGAACTCCAATTACAGGAATATAGATATGCTGTCGGAGAATATACTGGCACAGATGATGTTCGCAGACGGATATATAGAATCTATCTATGATATATTTGAGGTGTACTATCGCGGCAGAAGCCGTGGCATGGTAGTCAAGGCATTCCTGAGGTACTGTGCGCATCAGTATCTTATCAGGGAACACAAGATCCCGTCATACATCATGGAGGATCTGTACAAGGAGATAGCCAGAGGCAATATAAAGGATGAGATATCACGTATGAGCCTTCTGTACTACTTCAGTAACCGCGGGGGAAGATACACTGAGGAGCAGAGAGAGTGGATCCGGACAAATGTGAGACAGTTTATAGAGTACAGCAAGATACTTCCTTTCTTCAGAAGATTTGAGTCTGTTGTTAAGCTTCCGGGAGATATGAGGTTCAAGACATACGTCATCTTCAAGGGAGAAAGTGGCAGGCAGGTCTGGGTGAGCTACAGCTTCGGACAGGAGAGCAGCAGTATGGCCCATTACAAGTCTGAGAGGATGAACGAGATCATACCTGGAATATATGTCAAGGAAGTGGTGGTATTCCATGGGGAGACACTGATATATTCCATTGACGGGGTAAATGGCACTTCCAAGATAGTTGAGAGTGATATATTGAAGAATGAGACCTTCCACAAGGAGGGCGGAAGCAGCTTTGAGCTTATCAACAGCATGCTGGTGAGCCAGGAGACGCGGAATGACCATGAGCTTATACAGACTATGGATACATATCTGTACAACAGTCATTTCTTCGATGCAAATCTCATGCTGCTTTAATTATATTTGGAGGAACTTAAGATGGCTGACACGCAGTTATATCTGGGACTGGATCTGGGTCCGGAGTATACACAGCTTAGTTATTACAATATGGAGACACGTGAGCCCGAGTCGGTATACCACAAAGAGGCTAAGGACACATATATGCTTCCCAATATCATGTTCTACAGCGCCTATGACAAGAGGGCTGGCGAGTCGAAGAATGACTGTTACAGGTTCATCAACCTGTCGGGCTGGTGTACAGGAGCCAGGGCATCGGCCTGCAGGTTTGAGGAAAAGGGAGTCATAGTCGATCAGGTATATGAGAAAACCCTGACAAATGAGAACATAGAGGTGGAGGGCAGAAACTTCAAGGCATCAGACCTGCTTGTTAAGATGATGGCACTTCACATGAAGCAGTTCACTGAGCAGTTTGATAGTTTCGTCATAAAGAAGCTCACTGTTACCGTGACTGACACAGACCCAAGGATCATAAGGGCTGTGAGAGGATTAAAGACTGCACTCAGGCTGACAGATGATCAGTTTAATATAGTCAGCCATCTGGACAGTGGGTTATGCTATATATTTGCACAGCCGGAGCCTCTGAGAAACAACAGTGTGGGATTGTTTGACTTCGGAAGAGACGGTCTTGATTTCTACAGAATAGATATGACGAGGAAATACCCTCTCATAGTCACTGTTGAACATGAGAGTTTCCACGACAGAATGAACCTCAAGAGATTCGGTCGCAATCACGAGGATATGGATGAGGTGTTCCTTGACATTGTGAAGGAATGCATGTCACAAGTGTATATATCATCTGTGTATCTCACCGGAATAGGATTTGGCGAGAATTGGATGAAAATGTCAGCGGAGGCACTCTGCAAGGGCAGAAGGGTATTTGTTGGACAGAATATATATACAAAGGGGGCGTGCTACAGATCCCTCGGAGGAATATATACAGAGTCACTTAGCAGATATTTCATAGATACAGAGCAGACAGTTAAGACCAATATCGGAATAAATCTGATGGATGAGAAGAAGACATTCTGGCCAATCGCATATGGCGGACTGGAGTGGTTCAACACCCGGGGCAGAGTGGAACTGTTCCTGGATGATACGCGCAGAGTTCAGATCGTGTATCAGGATATACTGACAGAGGATGAGCTGAGAGAGACCATAGAGATATATGGACTTCCGGCAAGACCGAAGAAGACCACTAAGCTGTCAATTGAAGTGGAGTACTACGGAGCGGACAAGGGAGCCATAGTTATAAGGGATCTCGGGTTTGGAAGTCTGTATCCCAGCACGAATAAGATATACAGAAAAGAGTTTGATATCGCTGCGATAAAGAGGAAGCACGAGGCAAAGCTGGAGGCGGCCCGCAGAGAGGAAGAACTCAGGATACGCATGGGTGACACTGAGGAACTAAGAAGTGATGATCCTGTAGTGGAGAGCAGCGCAGCAGAAACTGATATTCCGGCGAAGCGAGAAGTCACAGATTATGTCCATGATATAGACAGGCAGGATATAGCCGATGCTGCTGTGGTTAAAGTGGACAACAGGACAGAGGATCAGGATGAACCGGAAATGTATTACGGCACAGCCTCGCCGGTTGCGGAGGATAAAGCTGTAGAACCAGAAATCACAGAAGCAGAAGTCCCGGAATCAGAAACAACAGAAACGGAAGTCCCAGAATCAGAAACAACAGAAACGGAAGTCCCGGAACCAGAAACAACAGAAACGGAATTCGCGGAGACGGAAGATATAGAAGCAGATATAGAAGCAGATATAGAACCGGAAACTTCAGAACTGGAAAAGAATGAGATAACAGATGAAATAACAGAGGACACTTCGGATGACGAAGAGCCTGAGGAATATGAGGAGAGAACATTCAGCATCCCATCATACCTCAGAGGACAGCATTTTGATCCGGGGGAGTGATAAGCATATGAGTGGAATAATAATTTGCAAGACAAAGACAGCAGACAATCCGTACACATTCCTCAATACCAAGATAACGGTATATTCTTATGAGGAGCTGTGCTACTACATATTCAACAATATGGTGCTCATAGGTAAGGACGATCTGGCGGACAGACTCAGCGGCTGGCTGAGAACTGCCATAGATATGGGGGATCTGGCAGACAAGATAGATGCCCTGAATGCCAAGAATGCTTATATACAGGACATCATGGTGGAGATACTTACATTTGGCGAGTTCTACAGCAAGGATGAGGTCAAAGAGTTCATGGATGAATGCAAGAGGATCAGAACCCTGAAGCCTTATGAGCTGGACAAGAAGAGAGCTGACAGCTACATGATGTACAAGCATTACATCAAGGCTGATGCCATATATGATGACATCATAGAGTACAAGGAGTCCCACGATGAATTCGATGAGTTCCTTGGCAACATATATCACAACAAGGGTGTTGCGCTGGCGGGCAATCTTCAGCTGGATGAGGCAAAGGAATGCTTTATCAGGGCATTTTCGCTGAATAAGAACAATGAATCCCTCATAGAATACTTCTGTGTACTGGCGGTGACTGTCGACACGGCTACACTGCAGAGAGAGATAAGAAAGCGAGGTATGCCGGCGGGGTTCCTTGATGATCTCATGAATGAGATCGCTGATTCTAAGGAGGATGTTCACGAGATGTCCATATATAATAAAGTCCAGAAGGCTGTGTACAACAGGATGCACGGAGATATAGAGGACTATGACAGGCGTATGGATTCGCTGCTCAGCGCGCTGAAGGATCAGTTCAGGAATCAGATAGGATGACTTTGTGCTTGACGCAGGCACAGCCTATGTTGTACTATCACAATAAATATAGATATATGCAAATGCTGTGACGAAGAGGAGTAGCATGAGGAGTCAGACAGAGAGAAGGGTTTGTAGCTGTGAGATCCTTCCTGACAGATACATGTGAAGGTAGCTTCTGAGCTGCGTGGCTGAAAGATAATGAATAAGGATAGGTCATGCCGGGACGTTCCCGTTATAGGATAAGATGAGATACAAAACAAGGTGGTAACGCGGATATTATACCCGCCCTTCTGGCTGTATGCCCGAAGGGCGGTTTTTTATGTAAGAAATCAGTAACAATAGAAAGGAAGAATGAGATGAAAGAGTTAGAGAAGACATATGATCCTTCCCAGATAGAGGACAGACTCTACAGAAAGTGGGAGGAGAAGAAGTATTTCCACGCAGAAGTTGACAGGAGCAAGAAGCCATTTACGATCGTAATGCCGCCTCCAAATGTAACAGGACAGCTCCACATGGGACATGCCCTGGACAATACAATGCAGGATATACTGATCAGATTCAAGAGAATGCAGGGCTACTCAGCACTGTGGCAGCCTGGTACAGACCACGCAGCCATCGCAACTGAGGTCAAGGTTACAGAGAAGCTGAAGGAGCAGGGAATAGATAAGAAGGAGATCGGACGTGAGGAGTTCCTCAAGCATGCATGGGCATGGAAGGAGGAGTACGGCAACCGTATCGTGAGCCAGCTCAAGAAGATGGGTTCATCTGCTGACTGGGACAGAGAGAGATTCACCATGGACGAGGGATGCTCCAAGGCCGTAAAGGAAGTATTTGTAAGACTGTACGAGAAGGGCTACATCTACAAGGGATCAAGGATCATCAACTGGTGTCCTGTATGTAAGACTTCCATATCAGATGCAGAGGTTATCCATGAGGAGCAGGACGGCTATTTCTGGCACATCAACTATCCTGTAGTTGGGGAGCCTGGAAGATTTGTCGAGATAGCGACAACAAGACCTGAGACACTTCTCGGAGATACAGCTGTTGCTGTAAATCCTGACGATGAGAGATATACAGATATAGTTGGAAAGATGCTGGAGCTGCCACTCACAGACAGACAGATCCCGGTTATCGCAGATCCATATGTTGACAAGGAGTTCGGAACAGGCTGTGTAAAGATCACACCTGCCCACGACCCTAACGATTTCGAGGTTGGAAAGCGTCATAACCTTGAGGAGATAAATATACTGAACGATGATGCAACCATCAATGAGCTTGGCGGTAAGTATGCAGGCATGGACCGCTACGAGGCAAGAAAGCAGATGGTGGCAGATCTTGACGCACTTGGACTTCTAGTAAAGGTAGTTCCACACAGCCACAACGTAGGAACACACGACAGATGTAAGACAACAGTAGAGCCTATGATCAAGCCTCAGTGGTTCGTCCGCATGAAGGAGATGGGTCAGGCTGCGCTTGACATCATCAAGACCGATGAGCTCTCATTTGTGCCTGAGCAGTTTGACAAGACATACATCCACTGGCTTGAGAACATCCGTGACTGGTGTATATCAAGACAGCTCTGGTGGGGACACAGAATCCCTGCATGGTACTGTGACGAGTGCGGCGAGACCATCGTCAGCCGTGAGACACCTACAGTATGTCCAAAGTGCGGATGTACACATCTCACACAGGATGAAGACACACTTGATACATGGTTCTCATCAGCACTGTGGCCATTTTCAACACTTGGCTGGCCGGACAAGACACCTGAGTATGAATACTTCTATCCTACAAGTGTGCTTGTAACAGGATATGATATCATATTCTTCTGGGTAATCCGTATGGTATTCTCAGCACTTGAGCAGACAGGCAAGAGCCCGTTCAAGCATGTGTTGATCCACGGACTTGTAAGAGACAATCAGGGACGTAAGATGAGTAAGTCCCTTGGAAATGGTATCGACCCACTTGAGGTTATAGATAAGTACGGCGCAGATGCTCTTCGTCTGACACTTATCACAGGAAATGCTCCTGGAAACGACATGCGTTTCTACTGGGAGAGAGTTGAGAATTCCAGAAACTTTGCAAATAAGATCTGGAACGCAACACGTTTCATCATGATGAACATGGAGAAGGCAGATTTCTCAGAAGTGAAGCTGTCTGACCTGACAATAGCTGACCGCTGGATCCTGTCCAAGGTCAACACACTTGCAAAAGAGATGACAGACAACATGGAGAAGTTCGAGCTTGGTATCGCGGTATCCAAGGTATACGATTTCATCTGGGAGGAGTTCTGTGACTGGTATATCGAGATGGTTAAGCCTCGTCTTTACAATGATGAGGATGAGACAAAGGCAGCAGCGCTCTGGACACTGAAGACAGTTCTTATCCAGGCACTTAAGCTTCTTCATCCATACATGCCATTTATCACAGAGGAGATCTTCTGCAACATTCAGGACGAGGAGGAGTCGATCATGATCTCCAAGTGGCCTGAGTACACAGATGAGTGGAATTTCGAGACTGACGAGGCAGCTGTTGACACCATCAAGGCGGCAGTCCGCGCGATCAGAAATCTCCGTACAGGAATGAACGTACCACCTAGCAGAAAGGCAAAGGTTTATGTCGTATCTGCAAAGGAGGACGTGAGATATATATTTGAGTCATCGAAGAGCTTCTTTGCGACACTGGGATATGCCAGCGAGGTACATGTTCAGGAGGACAAGGCAGGAATCGATGAGAACGCAGTATCAACACTGATCCACGATGCTGCTGTATACATTCCTCTTGAGGAGCTTGTGGATATCGACAAGGAGATCGAGCGACTTGAGAAGGAGGCTGCAAAGCTTGCCGGAGAGATCAAGCGTGCATCAGGAATGCTCGCCAATCCAAAGTTCGTAGGCAAGGCCCCGGCCGCAAAGGTTGAGGAGGAGAAGGCAAAGCTTGCGAAGTACACTGAGATGTCTGAGCAGGTTGCTGAGCGCCTTGCGCAGCTGAAGAAGTAATTATATGGTCCCGACAGACGGAATTGGCTTTTCGCCTGCCGGGATTTTTTACCCTTTAACATTATAAGGAAGTAAGTCTGGAGGATTGGCATTGGCGTCACGAAAGAGAAGAAATAAAAGCAGCCGAGGTGGCCGAGTGGCTATCGTCATAGCCGCCCTGCTGTGTACAGCAGCTTGCGTTCTGGCGGTATACATGTACATGAAGACAACACCGGGAACAGGACGATCTGATGAAGCTGCCGGTAAGGCGGTGCCCGGTATGGCGGCTGACGGTGAAGATACAGATAGCGGTATGAGTAGTTCTGAAAACATAACTTCGGATGAAAGCACTGCAACTACGGAGAAAGTCACGGAGGCACCAGATCCTGAGGCCATACTTGAAGAAAAGCTTACGGATATGGTTGATGCCATGAGTCTTGAGGAGAAGGCTGGACAGATGTTCTTCGTGCGGGGAGATCCCGGATATGACCAGATCGTATTTGACACTTATCATCCCGGGGGCATACTGCTGTTCGGAAGTGATGTGGAGGATAAGACCTATACGGAGGTACAGGATTATATAGGGAATTTCCAGCAGATGAGCAGTGTACCATTGTTCATCGGCATAGATGAGGAGGGAGGAACTGTGTCACGTGTCAGCCAGAATCCCAATCTGGTGGATACTCCGTTCCAGTCTCCGAGACAGCTGTATGCCGAAGGCGGAATGGATGCTGTTATAGAGGACTCACACAGGAAGAGTGCGCTGCTTCTGGATCTGGGGATAAATGTAAACTTTGCTCCGGTTGTAGACTATTCAGTGGATAGCTGGGATTTTATGTATGACAGAGCATTTGGTGATAATATAGATGAGACCTGTGACTTTGCAGGGCGGATCGTATCCGCTATGAAGGATGACGGAATGGGTTCGGTCCTCAAGCATTTTCCTGGGTATGGAAGCAATGGAGACACTCATACGAATATGATTACGGATGACAGGGACTATAATACATTTGTCAGTCAGGACTTCCTGCCATTCGAAGCCGGGATAGAAGCCGGGGCAGAGTGCGTGCTGGTGTGCCACAATATAGTGACATGTATGGATGCCGACTGGCCGGCATCATTGTCTGAGAGGGTGCACAGAGAGCTTCGGGATACACTGGGATTTGATGGAGTCATTATCACAGATGACCTTGCCATGGACGGTGTGACAGATTTCTGCGGAGCAGACACGGCGGCGGTTCAGGCCATCAAGGCAGGAAATGACATGATGATAGTGTCAGATTTCTATACACAGTATGATGCGGTCATACAGGCGGTGAAGGACGGCACCATCAGCGAGGACAGGCTGGACGAGTCGGTGGTGAGGATACTCAGATGGAAGTATGATCTGGGAGTGATCCAGATTCCATAGGCAGAATTTTGTGGCGGCGGGACATCTGCTTCATATCATATAACAGAAGAGTTTTTCTGTAGGTATGAAGGAGGTGGAGACATGGGATTTACCAGCATTCCCATCCGTAACATTATACGGGAAGCTGTTGCAAGGGGCGGAATAATCGTGGATGTGAGGAGCCGTGAGGAATTCCTTGAGGGACATATTCCCATGGCGGTCAATATCCCATTTGAGCAGATTGAAGACAGGGAGTATACCCTGCCGAGGAGCAAATATCTGCTGGTGTATTGTGCGCATGGCGTGAGCAGTATGAAGGCAGCACTTATCATGAGCGAGGATGGCTACAGAGTTATCAATACCATCGGGGGCCTGGCACAGTACAGGGGACCGCTCACCAGACAACGTTAGAGGTATTAATAAGCCAAATGCTGAAAAGTATGTTAATATGAGAAGGTGGTGGATCGTGTATCCGCCACCATTACAGAAAAAATTGAGATAAACCCATAGAAAGGGCAGAAGATGAGTAGAGTAGAGCTTATAGCTCCATGTCATTTTGGACTGGAGTCGGTATTAAAAAAGGAAATACTTGATCTGGGCTACGAGATAGTTCAGGTTGAGGATGGAAGGATCACATTTGCGGGAGATGAGACGGCGATAGCCAGGGCGAATATATTCATTAGGACAGCTGAGAGGATCATGCTCAAGTGTGGAAGCTTCAGGGCAAAGACATTTGATGAGCTGTTTGAGGGCACAAAGGCGATAGCATGGGAGAAGTATCTCACGAGAGATGCAAAGTTCTGGGTATCAAAGGCCACATCCAACAAGAGTGCGCTGTTCAGCCCGTCTGATATACAGTCCATCGTAAAGAAAGCTATGGTGGAGAGAATGAAGCAGACCTACAAGGTGTCCTGGTTCAACGAGGATGGAGCAAGCTATCCTGTGAGGGTGTTCATATTCAAGGATATAGTAACCATAGCTCTTGATACGTCAGGTGTGTCGCTTCACAAGAGAGGTTACAGGAAGCTGGTTGGAAAGGCGCCTATATCAGAGACGCTTGCGTCGGCGCTTATCATGCTGACACCATGGCACAACGACAGGGTTCTTGTTGATCCGTTCTGTGGAAGCGGAACATTTCCTATAGAGGCAGCCATGATAGGAGCACATATCGCACCGGGAATGGACAGGGAGTTCACAGCGCAGGAATGGACAAAGGTGTGCGATAAGAAGATATGGTATCAGGCGGTGGATGAGGCCCACGATCTCATAGACCACGATGTGAAGATGAATATACAGGGATATGATCTGGATGGAGATATGGTGAAGGTTGCCATGGAGAATGCCAGGGCAGCAGGTGTCGACCAGCACATACATTTCCAGCAGAGGGATGTGAAGGATCTGAGAAATCCGAAAAAATATGGATTTATAATCACTAACCCTCCGTATGGTGAGAGACTTGAGGAGAAGGAGGCTCTTCCTGAGCTGTACAGAACCATAGGAGAGAGCTACAGGAATCTGGATGACTGGTCAATGTTCCTCATAACCTCTTACACAGATGCGGAGAAATATATTGGAAGAAAAGCGGACAGAAACAGAAAGATATACAACGGAATGATAAAGTCCTATTTCTATCAGTTCATGGGACCTAAGCCTCCGAAGAGAAGGAGAGAAGACAGTTGAAGAAGCTGATATATGCGATTCTGATATGTGCCATATGTGCACTTGTGTATTACGGCGTGCAGGAACCGGCGGGAAGGCTCGAAAAGAACGATGCCGATCAGCATGCTGCCCAGACTATGTCAGAGAAGCTGGCTGAGGATTATAATGCGGCGGGGCTTAAGCTTATGGTCAATGGCAGCGAGGTGAGCGAGGAAGAGTACCAGCCATATATCGGTGATGATCTCCATGTTATGCTTCCTGTTGACACAGTCAGGGACAAGCTGGGATGCACAGTGGATGAGTATGCAAATGGCAGTCTTATCATCAGGAGGAATGAGGGTACAGTGAAGCTGATCCTCGATTCACAGGACGCTGTGCTGGATGGCGAGAATGTAAAGCTTGCAACCATGCCGGTGAAGAAGAATGAAAAGATATATGTTCCAATTGAATATATAAGTGACAATATAGACTACACGTGTGAATACAGCTATGATTCGGGAAGGATATCGCTGCAGAAGGTCGGGGAGGATGTGAAGCTGCCTGCTTCATATGATATGAGAAAGGAAGGCCGGGTTACAGAGGTCAGGGATCAGGGTGATTCCGGCACCTGCTGGGCATTTGCCTCACTGGCTGCACTGGAGACAACCCTCATGCCTGAGGAGAAGCTGCAGTTCTCGGTGGACAACATGACCATGAATAACGGCTTTGGCATAGAGCAGTTTGAAGGCGGCCAGTACAGGATGAGTATAGCGTATCTGGCATCGTGGAAGGGACCTGTCCTTGAGAAGGATGATCCATATGGAGATGATGAGACCAACTCAAAACTAAAGGCGGTGAAGCATCTTCAGGAGGCTCAGATCATGGAGGATAAGGATCTGAAGGCTGTGAAGGAGGCAGTGTATTACAAGGGCGGTGTTGAGACTGCGATCTACAGCGATATGCTTGATGCAGACAGCAGCTCGGAGTATTACAATGAAGAGACTCATGCCTACTATTACGATGGTTCAGAGGGCATCAACCACGATGTGGTCATAGTCGGCTGGGATGACAATTACAGTAAGAACAATTTCAATAAGACGCCGAAGAAAGACGGAGCATTTATCTGTAAGAACAGCTGGGGAACAGAGTTTGGTGAAGAAGGCTACTTCTATATATCGTATTATGATGCCCATATATGTGAGGACAGTGTGGTATACACCAAACTGGAGCCGGCGGACAATTACGATAAAATATACCAGTCAGATAAACTGGGCTGGGTGGGAGTCCTTGGCTACGACAATGAGGAGGCGTATTTCGCAAATGCGTATACCGCCGGAAAGTCTGAGGAACTCAAGGCAGTATCGTTCTATGCGACGGGTGCAAAGACAACTTACGAGGTATATGTAGTGACGGATTTCAATGATGTGGATGATCTGTCAGACAGAAGACTTGTGGCATCAGGAGAGATGGAGTATGCCGGATACTATACAGTGAATCTGGACGAGACTGTGAAGCTGCCGGACGACAGTAAATTCGCTGTGGTGGTGCATATCATAACACCTGACACCAAGTACCCTGTGGCCATAGAGTACGATGCTGATTCCATGACGGACAGCTTTGATATAAAGGATGGAGAGGGCTATATAAGTCTGTATGGAAGTCAGTGGTATAGTGCGGAGAGCGAGAGAAAATGTAATGTGTGCCTGAAGGCATTTACAGATAAGACGGATAAGTAACCTGTGGGAAAGGAGAATATTATGGATAAGCTGATATTTGCAACGGGAAATGAAGGAAAGATGAAGGAGGTCCGTATGATACTTGCAGACCTCGGATTTGAGATACAGTCCATGAAGGAGGCTGGGATCAATATAGATATAGTTGAGGACGGACAGACATTTGAGGAGAATGCCCTTATCAAGGCAAGAGCGATCAGCAAGGAGACGGGATGCCTGGTCCTTGCCGATGACTCAGGCCTGGAGGTCGATTACATGGATAAGGCACCTGGAATATACAGTGCCAGATTCCTTGGTGAGGACACCTCATACCGCATCAAGAACCAGTACATCATAGACCAGCTGGCCGGAGTTCCAGATCCTGAGAGAACAGCAAGATTCGTGTGCGCCATAGCAGCAGTGTTCCCGGATGGAAGCGAGTACACAAGACGCGGAACCATAGAGGGAATCATAGGCTACGAGGAGCGCGGCGAGAATGGTTTCGGGTATGACCCTATATTTTACCTTCCAGAGCTGGGCAAGACCACTGCGGAGCTTGATCCTGAGGAGAAGAACAAGATCAGCCACAGGGGAAATGCACTGAGACTCATGAAGAATGTCATAAGAGAGCACATGGAAAGCAAGTAGGGAACAGGCATAAGTCGGTCAGAAGACGGGGATTCCCGTCAGGAGGAATAGATGAGAGTACTGATAATAAGTGATACCCATGGCAAGAGCAGCTGCATACAGCAGATACACGACATAGTTGGAGATGTGGATATGCTGATACATCTCGGAGACGTTGAAGGGGATGAAAAGCTGATACATGACCTGTTTGACTGTGAGATCCACATGGTGAGGGGCAACTGCGACTACAACGCGGAGCTCCCAATATATGATGAGTTTAACATCGGAGACAAGAAGGCATTTATAACCCATGGACACAGGTACAGTGTGAACAGCGGCACCGCATATCTGGAGGAGCTCATTGATACAGAAGGATATGACTTCGTGATGTATGGACATACCCACCGCCGTGACCTGACGAGCTACAAGGGTTCATATATAGTGAATCCGGGAAGTCTGGCTCTGCCGAGAGACAACCGGGTCGGAACGTATATGCTGCTTGATTTTGACCAGCACGGAACACCGTTTTTTGCACAGAATGAGCTGCCTAAGGCTGAGTCTCCGGAGGAGAAGAAACGGAAGAAGTTTTTTGAGGATCTGTGGGGATAGGAAAAGTTATTGATAAACAGAAGGGGCATTATCATGTATGAACAGTTGATTACAGATGATTATTTCATGAAACTGGCAAGTGAACAGAAGCAGAAAGGGATATTTGATATTGTAGGGCAGACACATACGGAACATTGGCATAGTGCATTTGTATGCTGGCTGTTGTCGCCGGATGCGAATCATGGGTTAGGAGATTTCCCAATCTGCAGATTACTGTCATTGTATGTGAATAAGCTTGAAAGCAATAGCTATGCAGGATGTGAAAAGCTGGAGCTTACAGATATTCTGGATTCGAAATGCGATGAGCTGGTATTCAAAACGGAACAGGGAATCAACGGAATCGCACAGGGCTCTATAGATATTCTGGGTAAAAGTGATGAGTATATCATTGTCATTGAAAATAAGGTAGATGCAGACGAGAGAATGATTGCCGTAGACAACACGGAAAAAGGGCAGACATATATATATTACGATTATTTTTCAAAAAAGGAAAAATATAAAAATGCGAAGAAAATATATATTTACCTGACTGCCAATGATACGAGGCCATTTGATGAGCATTTCATGAAGATAACTTATCAGGAATTTTACGATGCTGTAATTTTAAAATCGTTGAAGAATCCGGAAATCAACTCTGAAGCCAGATATTTGATAGAGCAATATGTATGTAATCTGAGAAAGAAGTCGAATAAAACAAAGCGTGCCCTGGCGTTGCCAGCGAAGGAAGAATGCGAGAAGTTATATAGAAAATATCAGAATTTGTTTGATAAAATATTTGCAGGTGCGACTAAGAGTAAGGATTCAGATGTGAATTCTGTGGAGTTTAAATTATATGAGAAATATCAACCCGTTTTTGATGAGATATTTCTGTCTGTGAAGGGCATTACACCGACAGTTAATCTCCAGGGCGAGGATCTGGTCAAATATCTGGTTATGACAAAACGCATAAGTGTGAATGACGAATTTTATCACAAGGGCAGAGAGGGTGTGTTTGAGGCAGATCTGAAGGAAGAAAACGGTGAATATTATTTCATAGTTGCGGAGAAGGATGCATGGGCAATTGGAGATAGTACAACGTCAGATGGTTTTGCACACTATAAACATTTTAAAGCGGCTGCACAGGCTGTGAAGGATGAATGGAACAGGAGAAATGGAATAGATGCATCGGCGTCAAGCATTGACGGAACAACGTGGTGGCATCGAGGCAGCATAAATGGTCCAACACCAAAAGATTTACAGTAGTGGGGCAAAAGGGGTCAGGCACCTCCGTCCCCACAAGACTAACGAATAAGATGATGGCAGGTAAAATGATATGAAGAAGCACGATATAGTTGAAGGTGTGATAGATACATATGAGTTTCCAAACAAGGGAAGCTTTCATATGGATGACAGAAAAGTTACAGTTAAGGGCGCAATAAAAGGCCAGAAGGTGAGCTGCCGCATAACGAAGCTGAAGAAGGGCAAGGCCGACGGCAGACTCCTTGAGGTTTTGGAGAAGTCGGACCTTGAGGATGCTTCGCCGGTTTGTTCGCATTTTGGAATGTGTGGTGGCTGCAGTTACCAGACGCTCAGCTACGAGAACCAACTCAAGGTGAAGGAGGAGCTTGTCAAAGGTCTGCTTGACGGTGTGATAGACAGCGAGGCTCACCCTTATGAGTGGCAGGGGATACTTGCATCTCCCGTGACAAAGGGATACAGGAACAAGATGGAGTTCTCATTTGGCGATGAGTACAAGGATGGCCCGCTGGCACTGGGACTTCACAAGAAGAACAGCACGTACGACATCGTACAGATGGATGACTGTTATATAGTGAATGATGATCTGAACAAGATAGTGAAATATACTGTCCAGTTCTGCAAGGAGGCAGGACTCCCATATTACAAAAAGATGCAGCACGAGGGGCTTCTGCGCCATTTGGTTATCAGACGTTCGGCGACAAATGGCGATCTGCTGGTGAATCTGGTGACAACCACCCAGAATCTGGCGGCTCTCGACCTTGACGCATACGTGAAGGGGCTGATGGAGCTGCCGCTTGAGGGCAAGATCGCGGGAATACTCCACACGGAGAATGACTCCCTGGCGGATGCGGTCATCAGCGACAGGACAAATCTGCTATACGGAACAGAGTATATATATGAGACTGTTCTTGGACTTCAGTTCAAGATATCACCGTTCTCTTTCTTCCAGACAAATACAAGGAGCGCAGAGAGACTCTATGACAGGGCTCGTTCATATGTGGGTGACACAAAGGATGCAGTCATATTCGACCTCTACAGCGGAACCGGAACCATAGCCCAGCTTCTTGCGCCTGTCGCAAATAAGGTCATCGGTGTGGAGATAGTCGAGGAAGCCGTTGAGGCCGCTCGTGTTAATGCGGAGCTCAACGGCCTTGACAACTGTGAGTTTATCGCCGGAGATGTACTCAAGGTAATAGACGACATTGAGGACAAGCCGGATTTCATAGTGCTTGATCCACCTCGTGATGGTATCAATCCGAAGGCTCTGACAAAGATTATCAACTATGGTGTGAAGGAGCTTGTGTATATAAGCTGCAAGCCCACATCGCTTGCAAGGGATCTGGTGACACTGCAGGAGAACGGATATTTTGTGACCAAGGCTTGTGCCGTCGATCAGTTTCCGGGCACTGTCCATGTAGAGACAATAGTTGCACTACATCGGACAGATTTGTAAGAATCTTTGATTTTAAGCACTTTGAGAGGTTTTTCAGGTTTGACCAGAGTGACTGAAAAACGTATAAAAAGGCAATTCCTGATGGAGTAAACGTGTCTGTGGTATTGGACTGCGGCTTCGGAAACACATCAAAGAAAAAGTAATATTTTTATCATTCAACAGAATAAAAGAAACGTGAAAGACCGTTCATTTTCAAGAAAAATTGAAAGTGAGTGGTCTTTTTTTATACCTCTAAAACGGATTTTTATTAAGATGTTTTGAAGGATTGATTCGATGTGTTCGAGAAAGGCGATATTATGGAGACGATCCGGAATGTAGATGTAAACAGATTGCATGATTTCAAAAATCATCCATTCAAAGTAGAGATGAATACAGAATTGTGTGAGCTTATGAGAAGTATTGAAAAAGAAGGGGTGCTTGTACCACTTCTTGTAAGGACTAATCCATATGGTGATGGATATGAAGTTATATCAGGACATAGAAGGAAGGCGGCAGCAATTTGGGCAGGAGAGACGAAGATTCCGGTTGTGATAAGAGAACTGGATGATGATCAGGCTGTTGTGGCGATGGTTGATTCTAATCTGCATAGGGAAAATCTTAAACCAAGCGAGAAAGCATTTGCATATAAGATGAAGCTTGATGCCATGAAGCACCAGGGAAAGCACCTTAACAGTGTGACTTTGGCTCAAGTTGGACCAAAGTTTATAGATGGAAGTCCGTTAAATGAGAGGGGTAATAATACAAGTATAATAAATAGTAATGAATTACTTGCAAGACAGGTGGAAGAGAGTGTGGCACAGATAAAACGATATATAAGGCTTACAAAGCTTATCCCAAAGATACTTGATATGGTTGATGATGGGAAGATTGCATTCACGATTGCAGTAGAACTGTCTTATCTGTCAGAGGATGAGCAGTATGAGATTCATGCAGTCATGGATTTAGAGCAGTGCACACCATCATTGTCGCAGGCAAACAGGATGAAACGTATAAGTCAGAGCGGAAAGCTGGATATTGATGAAATCTATTCAATATTGGAAGAGGAAAAACCGAACCAGCGAGAACAGATTAAGATTCGTGCCAGTACACTTGAGGAGTATTTTCCGGATGATTTTACTCCAAAGCAGAAGGTGGAACTTATAGAGCGGCTCGTAAAAGAATGGCATGAAAAACAGATTAAAGATAAGGAAAGGAACAGGTGATTATATGAATAAAAATCAGAATATACGATTTAATATGGATAAGGAATCAGATATTATGGCATGGGAGAGCCTTAACAGCAAAGATGTGGGTAAAAGATTTAAGTCACAAAACAGGTTCGTGATTGAAGCAATCAATTATTATTATGAGAGAGTTATGCGTATACAGGAAGATCCATATCTGGAAATAATGGAAAAAGAAGATGCATTTGCAGACAGGATAGTTGGCAAGGTCGAAAGCAAAGTACTTTCCAATCTTCCTGCTTTGTTGGGATTATATGTAAAGAAAGATTATGAGGAGGAGTAATTATGGCGATAGATAGGACAGTTAAGTTTACAGTGAGATTAAATATGCTTAATCCGGCTCATGTAACTATTAATAAGATTCTGAATGAGTTGAATTTGGATATATTTAAGTCAAAGAATCGGTTTTTTATAGATGCGGCAACTTATTATATTGAGAATTATGGGCAGGAAGAATTAACGCAGCCAAAGAAAGAGAAAGAGCCAGAGTTTGTATCAACAGAGGATATGGATGCAATAGAGCAAAGAATCAGGCAGGCTGCAAAAGAAGAAGCACGTCAGGAAGCGAATAAGGAAGTGATGACTATGGTAGGAAGTCTGCTGGCTGCAATTCAGGCTGGTGGTGGCACTATGCCGGTAATAAGTCCAGATAATGTTGCGGTGGGGGCAGTAACGAAAAGCATATTGGATGAGGAATCGGAAGATTATGAGGAAGATGAGGCATTAGTACAGAATGCATTTCATTTAGGTTCCATGCCGTCGGATTATTACGGCATTTTAAGTAACTGCCGTCGGATTGTTCAGTCTCTTATTATTTCTGCCGTCGTTTTATACCGGCAGGCATTACAACATTTACAGGCAAAAAAATAAGGACCATGTATTTCTACACAGTCCCTGTCTCAATAACCTATATTCTATTGTTAATCCTTTTCCATCCAGCCCAAGCATTAGGCTTCTTGCAGTGGTATCGATGGATGCAAAAATTCTTTGAATTATAAAAAGTGCCTTTGTGATACCAATCAGAGATTCGGTGAGCGCGTATCTCTTTGGATATGGTTGTTGGATCTTTGCATAGAAAAGCAGCAATGTCTTTAAAAGATGTTCCTTTTGCTAATTCGTTTTCGATGTAAATGCAGTCATTTAATGTTAAGTGTTTTTGATTTCCTGGTATATATTTACTCATGATAATTCTCCTTCTACTGCTGTCAGAAGGAGATACAACCATAACATTATTGTGTGAAAGAGTAAATATCTACTGTGCGAGAGTAAATTCCACCGCCCAGTGGGCAGTGGAATTTAAGAATTCATTTTAGGGCTCTTTAATTTTGGTCAAAATGAGAATGAAAATTTGCGTGTTATATAGTATAATGTGGCTAATGGATAATTTTTAGTTATCCGACAGTTTATAAATTTATTTGAGGAATAATTGCAATGAAGAAACAAGATGAAAT